>JALZFC010000065.1 GCA_030861725.1 Actinomycetota bacterium
GTCAGGCGACGCTTCATCCGCGATTCAGTACCCGAGAGCCGGATCGACGACGCCCTCCAGCGGCTCCCCCGCCGCGAAGTGCGCGACGTTGCGCCGCACCATCCCCGCCAGCTCCGGCACCGCCATCGGCCACGTGTTCGCCACGTGCGGCGTGACGAGCGCGTTCGGCAGCTCCCACAGAGGGTGTGCCGGCGGCAACGGCTCCGGCTCGGTCACGTCGAGGGCCGCGCCTCCGATCGACCGGTCCCGCAGCGCGCGCACGAGCGCGTCCGTGTCGACGAGGCCCCCGCGCGCGACGTTCACGAGCCACGCCTCGCGGCCCATCAGCGCGAGCGCGCGGGCGTCCACAAGGTGCCGCGTGGCCTCCGTCAGAGCGGCCGCGAGGACTACGAACGTCGCGTCCGGCCACAGCTTCGGAAGCTCCGACACGGGGAACGTGGTTGCCGCCCCTGCGAGCGGGCGGCCGGAGCGATTCACCGCGGTCACGTCGCTGCCGAGGGGGCCGAGCATCTCGACCAGCGCACGGCCTATGCCCCCGGTACCCACCAGCAGGACGCGGGCGCCGTCCAGGGTGCGCTCGGCACGGTCGAACGGGCTCGCCACCTGCTCCCACTGCGTCGCACGCGCGTGCACGTGCAGCCTGCGCGCCGCCGCCAGCATGAGCGCGAGCGCGTGCTCCGCCGCGGCGCGCCCGTACACGCCCTTCGTGCACGTCCACGTCAGCGCCGGGTCGATTACGCCGGCCGCGACGAACTCCTCGATCCCCGCGAAGGGGAGCTGCACCCACGAGATCGGCGACCCGTCCAGCGTCTTGCGGAGGCCCTCCGGGTCCCACGGGTCGGTCCACACGAGGGCGTCGGCCTCCTCGACGGGCGCGACGGCTCCCCCGCCGGCCGCGACCGCCTCCTCCAGCACCGGCAGCGCGGCCGGCCACAGCGCGACGCGGACGGTCACAGCAGCGGCTCGTCGGCCGGGATCACGCGGCCGCTGCCGCAGGTGGGGCAGGTGGCGGGGACGACGTCCCCCTGGGCCGGGAACGTGTCGCCGCAGTCCTCACACCGCAGGACGCGAAACCCCTCTTCGTTCATCCCCCGAGGCTAGCGCGCCGGGCTACTCCGAGCGAGTGAAGCCGAGGCCCCCGCCGGCCGCGTCGACCGTGATCGTGTCCCCGTCCCGGAAGGTCCCGTCGAGCAGCCGCAGCGCCAGCTCGTTCTCGATCTCGCGCTGGATCAGCCGCTTCAGCGGGCGGGCGCCGTACGCCGGGTCGTAGCCCTTGTCGGCGAGGTAGTCGCGCGCCGCGGGAGTGAGCCGCAGCTCGACGTCGCGCTCCGCGAGGCGGCGCTCGAGGTGCGCGAGCTGGAAGTCGACGATCTGCGCGAGGTGGCTCCGGTCGAGGCGGTGGAACACGATGATCTCGTCCACGCGGTTCAGGAACTCCGGCTTGAAGTGGTCGCGCACGGTCGTGAGGACCTTCTCGGACATCGTCTCGTCGGTCTCGTCGGCGGACAGGATCCACTGCGACCCGAGGTTCGACGTCATGATGATCACGGTGTTCTTGAAGTCGACCGTGCGGCCCTGGCCGTCGGTCAGGCGGCCGTCGTCGAGGATCTGCAGCAACACGTTGAACACGTCCGGGTGCGCCTTCTCGATCTCGTCGAGCAGCAGCACCGAGTACGGGCGCCGGCGCACGGCCTCCGTCAGCTGGCCACCCTCGTCGTAGCCGACGTATCCCGGTGGAGCGCCGACGAGCCGCGACACCGTGTGCTTCTCCATGTACTCGCTCATGTCGAGCCGCACCATCGCCCGCTCGTCGTCGAACAGGAACTCCGCGAGAGAGCGCGCGAGCTCGGTCTTCCCGACGCCGGTCGGGCCGAGGAAGATGAACGAGCCGACGGGGCGGTTCGGGTCCCCGAGACCGGAGCGTGCGCGGCGGATCGCGTTGGAGACGGCGGCGACGGCCTCGTCCTGTCCGACCACGCGGGCGTGGAGGTTCTCCTCCATCGCGACGAGCTTCGCCACCTCGCCCTCCATGAGCTTCGCGACCGGGACGCCCGTCCAGCGGGATACGACCTCGGCGATGTCCTCCTCGTCGACCTCCTCCTTCAGGAACTTCCGGTCGGCCTGGAGCCCGGCGAGGCTCTCGTTCGACTCCGCGAGCCGGCGCTCGAGCTCGACCAGCCGGCCGTAGCGGAGCTCGGCGGCCCGCCCGAGGTCTCCGTCGCGCTCGGCCCTCTCGGCCTCCCCGCGCACCTGCTCCATCTCGGCCTTCAGCGCGCGGATGCCGTCGATCGCGACCTTCTCCTCGCCCCAGTGGGCCTTCATGCCGTCCATCTCTTCGTGGAGAGACGCGAGCTCCTCCTCGATCCGCGCGAGCCGCTCACGCGAGGCGTCGTCGGTCTCCTTCGCCATCGCGGCCTTCTCGATCTCGAGCTGCTTCGCCCGGCGGTCGAGAACGTCGATCTCCGTCGGCATCGAGTCGATCTCGATGCGAAGGCGCGACGCGGACTCGTCGACGAGGTCGATCGCTTTGTCGGGGAGGAAGCGTCCGGTGACGTAACGGTCCGACAGGACCGCCGCGGCGACGAGCGCCGCGTCCTGGATGCGGACACCGTGGTGCACCTCGTAGCGCTCCTTCAGCCCCCGCAGGATCGCGATCGTGTCCGGCACGCTGGGCTCGCCCACGAGCACCGGCTGGAACCGCCGCTCGAGCGCGGGGTCCTTCTCGACGTGCTTGCGGTACTCGTCGAGCGTCGTCGCGCCCACCATCCGCAGCTCGCCGCGCGCCAGCATCGGCTTGATCATGTTCCCCGCGTCGACGGCCCCCTCGGCCGCGCCCGCGCCGACGACCGTGTGCAGCTCGTCGACGAACGTGACGACCTCGCCCCCGGAGTCGGCGATCTCCTTCAGCACGGCCTTCAGCCGCTCCTCGAACTCGCCCCGGTACTTCGACCCGGCGACCATCGACCCGATGTCGAGCGACACGAGCCGCTTGTCCTTCAACGACTCCGGGACGTCGCCGGCGACGATGCGGTTGGCGAGACCCTCGACGATCGCGGTCTTGCCGACGCCGGGCTCGCCGATCAGGACCGGGTTGTTCTTCGTGCGGCGCGAGAGCACCTGGATCACGCGGCGGATCTCCTCGTCGCGCCCGACGACGGGGTCGAGCTTCCCGCGCCGCGCGGCCTCGGTGAGGTCGCGGCCGAAGCGCTCGAGCGCCTGGTACTTCTCCTCGGGGTTCTGGTCCGTGACCCGCTGGGAGCCGCGGATCTCCTTCAGCCCCGCGAGCACCTGCGCGCGGTCCACTCCCGCCTCCGCGAGGGCGCGTCCGGCCTCGTCGGGCGAGTCGAGGAACGCGAGGAGCACGTGCTCGGTCGACACGTACGCGTCGCCGAGGGCGCTCGCCTCCTCCGCGGCGCGGTCGAGCAGGCCCACCACCTCCTGGGAGAGGTAGGGCTGCGAGCCCCCGTACACCTTCGGCAGCTTGTCGAGCGCGGCCTCGAGCCGAGCCGCAAGCGAGCGCGGCGAGACCCCGAGCTTGTGCAGCAGCGGGTACACGACGCCCTCGGGGTCGCCGAGGAGGGCCGCCATCACGTGGACGGGCGCCACCTGCTGGTGGTTCGCGTCCGCCGCGAGCTTCTGCGCCGCGACGAGCGCCTGCTGGGTCTTGATCGTCAGCTTGTCGTGGTCCATATCCGTGGCTTCCTCCGCGAGATGATCCTCGTGCAACGATAAAAGTTGAGTGCCATAGATTCAACTTTGGGGGCGGGTGGAGGATTCCCGGAAAGGCGGGCTACGGAAGCGGGTGGCGGGGGCCGTCGAGCTCGGCCGTCGGCTCCCGCGAGGCGTCGCGGAGGTCCACCGGGCGCGTCGGCGCAAAGTGGCTGTCGAGGTCCCGGCGGTCGAGGCTCTCCTTCTCCAGAAGGACCTCCGCCAGCACGTCCAGGTCGTGGCGGTGCTCGCCGAGGATCGCGCTCGCCTTGTCGCGCCCCTCCACCAGGATCGCCTTCACCTCGCGGTCGATCGCGACCTCGGTCTCGTCCGAGACGTCGTCGGAGCGGCGGAACGCGGGCGACAGGAAACGGGCGCCGTCGCCGGCGAGGTTGACCGGGCCGACCTTGTCGGACATGCCGAACTCCATGACCATGCGGCGCGCGATCTCGGTCGCCTTCTTGAGGTCGTCCTGCGCGCCCGTCGTCGCGTAGCCGAACACGAGCTCCTCCGCGCTGCGGCCCCCCAGGAGCACCGCGATGCGGTCGCGCAGCTCCGGCTCGGACATGAGGTAGCGCTCCTCGTCCGGGAGCTGCTGCGTGTAGCCGAGCGCACCGATCCCCCGCGGGATGATCGACACGCGGTGCACCGGGTCGGAGTGGTCGACGAAGCGCGCGACGACTGCGTGGCCCAGCTCGTGGTACGCGACCAGCCGCCGTTCGTTGTCGGTGAGGACCTGCGAACGCCGCTCGAGGCCCGCGACCACGCGGTCGACGGCCTCCTCGAGGTCGCGCATGTCGACGACGTCGCGGCCGCGGCGCGCGGCCAGCAACGCTCCTTCGTTGATGACGTTCGCCAGCTGCGCTCCGGAGAAGCCGGGCGTACGGCGCGCCAGGACCCGCAGGTCGGCGTCGGGCGCGAGCCGAACCCTCTTCGCGTGGATCTCGAGGATCTCGCGGCGGCCGCCGATATCGGGGAGGTTGACCTGGATCTGGCGGTCGAACCGGCCCGGGCGGAGCAGCGCCTGGTCGAGGACCTCCGGACGGTTCGACGCCGCGACGATGATCACGCCGCTGTTGGGCTCGAACCCGTCCATCTCGGTGAGCAGCTGCTGGAGCGTCTGCTCCTGCTCCTGGTGCGCTCCGAGCTGGTTGCCGGCGGCCCCGGAGCGCGACTGGCCGATGGCGTCGATCTCGTCGATGAAGATGATCGCGGGCGCGCGTCCCCGCGCCTGCTCGAACAGGTCGCGCACGCGGGCCGCGCCGAGCCCGACGAACATCTCGATGAACTCCGACGCCGAGATGTAGAAGAACGGGACCTCTGCCTCGCCCGCGACCGCCCGTGCGAGCAGCGTCTTGCCGGTCCCGGGCGGCCCGACGAGGAGGACGCCCTTCGGGATGCGCGCGCCGATCTTCTCGTAACGGCCGGGGTTCTTCAGGTAGTCCACGAGCTCCACGAGCTCGGTCTCGACCTCGTCGACGCCCGCGACGTCCTCGAACGTCGTCTTCAGGTCGGTCCGGTCGTAGAGCTTCGCCTTGTTCTTGCCGAGCGAGAGCGGGCCCCCGGCGCCTCCGCCCATCTGCCGCCGGAGCCGCCGCATGAAGAGGAAGTAGAGGCCACCGATGAGGGCGAACGGGACGATCCATGCGAAGAAGAAGGCGGTCCACGCGCTCGGCTGCGAGCCGGTCACGTCGACCTTCGCGCGCTCGAGCCGCCGGTATATCTCGTTCGTCTCGAAGTTCGGTGGGATCGTCGTCGTGAAGGCGACGTCTTCCTCACCGTCCTCGCCTCGCTCCTTCATGGTCCCGCTGACGGAGCTCTCGGAGATGTTCGCCTCGACGATGTCGCCGTCCTCGGCGAGCTCGAAGAGGCGAGTGAACGTGATCTCCTCGGTGCGGGGGGCGAAGACGCTCTGGAAGAGCGTGAGGAGGACGAGCCCTCCGACGATCCACGCGACCGTGACCCAGCGCTGCTGCTCGGGGGCCCCCTCGCCGCCCCGCGGGGGCACGGGCTTCGAGCCCCCCGCGCCCCGCGGCGACTCCCGGGTACGCCGCATGCGGTCGCGCGCCTTATCCATCACGCCGCAGAGCCTAATCCCGCGGCGCCACCAGCCGGCCTCGCGGAGGAGGTGCCGGTCGCGTCCTTACCCGGCGCGACGGCATGTTCGTCCCCAGTCGTAGCGTCAGACCGTCTGGCGCGCGCGCAGCTCCCCCGCCAGGAACGTCACGAGCTCGCGCGCCTCCGACTCCGGGATCGAGATCACGCAGCGCGCCCGGTCCTCGACCCACACGCTGAACCGCACGTGGTCGCCCGCGATCTCTACCGATCCCTCGGGGGCCTCGATCACCTGCCGGTGGTGGTAGCTCGTGACCCGCAGGAAGGCGTTCTCGGGGTCGTCGCCGTCCACCCTGACGCCGGCGAAGAAGCGCGCGCTCTTCGCGGGGTCGCGCTCGAGGAGGTCGACCGGGAGAGTCGTGCCGCAACGCACGCAGAAGCTGTGCGCGACGGGCTGCTCCAGGCGGCAGGAGGGACAGTAGATGGACACCGGGTGCCCCCTTTCGGGTTCGCTCATCTCCCTACAGTAGTCAGCGCCGCACGAACGCGCGTGAGGTCCTCGATCAGCCCCCGCATCTCCGTCTCGCGCTCGTCGGCCGCGCGCAGGATCGCCGACGGGTGGATGGTCGCCGTGACGAGCGGCGCGAGCTCGGACTCCACGAACTCGCCGCGGTGCTGCGTGACGCGGAACGAACGCCCGAGCAGCGCCTGCGCCGCGGTGGCGCCGAGGCAGACGAGCGCCTTCGGCTGCACCACCTCGATCTCCGCGTCGAGCCACGGCCGGCACGCGGCGATCTCGGACATGTTCGGCTTCTTGTGGATCCGTCTCTTGCCGCGCTGCTCGAACTTGAAGTGCTTCACGACGTTCGTCACGTACGCGCTGTCGCGGTCGATCCCCGCCGCCTCGAGCGCCTCGTCGAGCAGGCGCCCCGCGGGCCCCACGAACGGCTCGCCGGCGCGGTCCTCCTTGTCGCCCGGCTGCTCGCCGACGAGCATCACCTGGGAGCGCGTCAACCCCTTGCCGAAGACGGTCTGCGACGCGTCGCGGTAGAGAGGGCACGCGGTGCAAGTCGCGGCGGTCGAGCGGAGCTCCTCGAGGTCGGGATCCACCGGCACCATCGCCATCCGGCAACAATGCCACGCCGACGCGACCTCCTAGCCGACCTCCTCCAGCGGTGCGGGAACGCCCCACGCCGCCGGGACGCGGTCCTCCGCCACCTGCGCCCCCATCTCGGCCGGCTCCACCGGCACGCCGAGGTAGAAGCCCTGTCCCTCGTGGCACCCGAGGCGCCGCACCTCGTTCAGCTGCTCCGGCGTCTCGATGCCCTCCGCGACGATCCTGAGGTTGAGGTTCTCGCCGATCTGGACGATCGCCCGCGCCAGCGCGGCGTCCTCGACTCCCCTGTCGATCCCGTCGATGAACGAGCGGTCGATCTTCAGGATGTCGATCGGGAAGCGCCGCAGGTAGCTGAGCGACGAGTAGCCGGTGCCGAAGTCGTCGATGGCGACGAGGACGCCGAGCTCCTTCAGCCCCCGAAGCGTCTCGATGGTCGCGGCCGAGTCGTTGAGGAAGACGCTCTCGGTGATCTCGAGGACGAGCGACGGAGCGGGGAACCCGGCTACGGCGAGCGCCTCGGCGACCTGCTGGACGAGGTCGGGCTCCTGGAACTGCCTCACCGAGAGGTTGACGCTGACCTTCATGTCGGCGGCGGCGGGATGGGCCGCCTTCCACGCGGCGCCGTCGCGGCACGCCCGCTGCAGGATCCAGCGCCCGAGCGGGACGATCAGGCCGGTCTCCTCCGCGAGCTCCACGAAGTCCGAAGGCGGGACGAGGCCCTTGACCGGGTGCGACCACCGGAGGAGCGCCTCGGCTCCCGAGAGGCGGCCGGTGGCCATATCGACGATCGGCTGGTACTGGACGACGAACTCGCCGCGCGCGACCGCGGTCTGGAGGTCCAGCTCCTGCCTGATCCGGGCGGTGCGTGCGAGCCTCAGCTCGGGCCGGTAGACCTCGTAGCAGCCCCGCCCGCGCGCCTTCGCCGCGTACATCGCGACGTCGGCGTTGCCCAGGAGCTCCTCGGTGCCCTCTTTCCCGTCCTTCAGCGCGAGGCCGATGCTCGCGCCGATGGAGACGGG
Source organism: Actinomycetota bacterium (assembly GCA_030861725.1). Classification (GTDB taxonomy): domain Bacteria; phylum Actinomycetota; class CADDZG01; order CADDZG01; family WHSQ01; genus JALZEG01. The sequence goes on from JALZFC010000065.1 coordinate 7,900, forward strand.
GTGGCCGTCGAGCTCGAACGGCGTCGTGAACGTCCGGATGATGCGCTCGGCGACGCGGGGGCCCTCCGACGCGCTGAGCATGCCCTCGAGCAGGATCGCGAACTCGTCGCCGCCCAGCCGCGCGATCGTGTCGGCGGGCCTCACGGACTCACGCAGACGCGCGGCGACCGCCTTCAGCAGCTCGTCGCCCGCGTCGTGCCCCATCGAATCGTTGACGGCCTTGAACTCGTCGAGGTCGATGAACATCACCGCGAGCGGCTCACGCGAACGCGCGACCCGCGCCAGCGCGTGCTGCAACCGTTCCCTGAGCAGCGCGCGGTTGGCAAGGCCCGTAAGAGGATCGTGGAAAGCCTGGTGGGCGAGCTGCTCCTGGAGCGCCTCGTTGTCCCGCTCCGCGAGCTTGCGCTGCGAGATGTCGCGCGCGTTGAGGACTATCCCCGAGACGTTCGGGTCGTCGAGGAGGTTCGTCGCGGCGACCTCGAGGTCCTTGAACGCGCCGCTACGGTGCCGGACCCGGCACTCGAGCTTCACCGACATGCCGCGGGGACTGCCCGCGACCCCCGCGAGCGCGTCCTGGACCGTCGTCCGCTCGTCCGGGTGGACTAGGTCGAGCAGGTAGTCGCCCCGCACCTCCTCCGCGTTCAGGCCGAACACCTCGGCGACGGCCGGGCTGGCATAGAGGGCGCGGCAGCGCTCGTCGATGATGCAGATGACGTCGCCGGAGTTCTGCACCAGCGACCGGAACCGCGCCTCGCTCTCCTCCAGCACCGCCCTCTGCGCCTCGACCAGCGCGGCCGAGCGGCGCGCCCGGTCGAACTGCAGGAACGCCAGGAGGATCAGCGCGAACCCCAGGATCCCGAGCGTGCCGAAGTCGGCGATGCGTCCCGCGTCCTCGGTCAGGGCGACGAAGCGCGCGTCCTGCTCGCCGAGCGCGTTGCCGAGGGCCTGGTAGGCGTGGTCGACGCGCGACCGGTGATACCCGTAGGACTCGTCGAACCGGCGTCCTGCCAGCAGCAGCACCTGGGCGTCGAGCGTCGAGTCGTAGCGGTGTGCCGCCTCGTGCAGCGCCTCGGTCTCGGCGCCGTCGGGCGTCAGCGCCCGCAGCTTCGACAACGCCTCGCCGACCTCGATCCCGAGCCTGTCGATCTCCGCCGGGAGCCGTGCCAGCTCACGCTCGAGGGTGGCGTTCGCCCGGCCCTCGGCCACGAGACCGAGCTCCAGGGCGTTCGACTCGAGGACGCGCTGCCGGTTCGTCGCCGCCTCGATCCGGCCGAGCATGACCTGAGCCTCGCGGCGCTCGTCTGCCCTCTGGCGGATGGTGATGATCCCGAACCCGGCCGTCAGGACGACGAGGACCGGCAGGATCACGCCGATCCCGGTCGCGACGCGCTGCCCGGGTCTCACCCGGACGGCATCGGAAGCCGCCCCTCCGAAGAGGCGACCGGCTTTCACGGCCATAGCCCTCCACCCACTACGCGTCCCAATTAAGTCGCTACGGCCTTATCGGCCCCCGAGAGGGCATCCTGAACACCCGGCCACACGGAGCCTCGGGGGGCCGTGCGAACATGCGGCGCATGGCGATCGTCCTCGGGCTGGCCGCGGCCCTCACGTACGGCGCGGCCGACTTCGTGGGCGGGCTGGCGAGCCGCAAGGCGCCGCTCCTCTCGGTCGTGTTGCTGTCGCAGATCGCCGGCACCGCGCTCCTTCTCGCGGCGCTCCCGTTCTTCCTCGACCCCGGCCCCAGCACGTCGTCGCTGGCCTGGGGCGCGGGCAGCGGAGCCGCCGGTGCGACCGGCGTCCTGTTCCTCTACAAGGGGCTGGCGGCGGGCAGCATGAGCGTGGTCGCGCCGATCACCGCCGTGGAGGCCGCGGGCGTGCCGGTGCTGTGGGGCCTGGCGACCGGCGAGCGGCCGGCCGCGGTC
>JALZFC010000035.1 GCA_030861725.1 Actinomycetota bacterium
CTCGTCGACCGCGCCGTCGTCGCGGACGGCCGCCGGAGCCCCTGCGGACGCCGCGTCGGGAGCGCCCGCCGCCGGAGCGTCCGGTGGAGCAGGGGACGGGGTGCTCGCAGGGTTGCCGGCCGGGACGGCCGACTGCTGCTCGCGTGCACCCGGGGGCGCGACGGGAGCCTTCTCGCGCGGCTTGCGCTGAGGCGCGTGTCCGGGCGCGGAGCCGCCGCCGTTGCGCGACCCTCCCGCGATCCGGTCCACGATCTCGGCCTTCTTCAGGCCGGTGACCTTCAGGTCCATGGATTTTGCGATCTGCTTCAGCTCCGAGACCGCCTTGGCCTCGAGGACCGAACGGTCGACTGTGTCTGCCACTGGCTCGTCCTACCCCTCTTGCATCGAGGGAGGAAGCTCGCCCATATGGGGTTTCGCCTGCTCCCAATCGTCGGTGAATCGTTTGAAACCCGAGTCGGTCAGCGGATGCCTCACGAGTGACTCGAAGACCTTGAAAGGCATCGTCGCTATGTCAGCCCCCAGGCGCGCCGCCTCAGTCACGTGGATGGGGTGCCTCAAGCTCGCTGCCAGCACCTGGGTGTCGTAGCCCTGGACGCCGTATATCTCGCAGATGTCGGAGATCAACCGGAGGCCGTCCGTGGCGACGTCGTCAAGCCTACCCACAAACGGGCTCACTATGTAAGCCCCTGCCTCGGCCGCCAGAAGCGCCTGTGCGGGCGTGAACGCGAGCGTCACGTTCACCTTGATGCCGTCGTTCGCGAGCTGCCGCGTCGCCGCCAGCCCGTTCGGCGTCAGCGCGACCTTCACGACCGCGTTGTCGGCCATCTTGGCGATCTCGTGCCCCTGGCGCACGAGCACGTCGGTGTCGTCGGAGGCGGTCTCGATCGAGACGTCGCCGTCGACGAGAGAGAGGATCTCGCGCACGAGCGGCAGGAACCCCTTCTGCTCCTTCGCGATGAGGCTGGGATTCGTCGTCACACCGCGCAGAACACCCCACCTCACGCCCTCCCGGATCTCGTCCAGGCTCGCGGTGTCAAGAAACAACTTCACGTGCGCCTCCTTCGTCCACGTCCACGTGGTCTTGCGGCTTCGTCCGCCCTACTGCTTCTACGGCCTTCTCGATCAGCTTCTCGTCCGTCCCGCCGACGGCGACGCCCTTCTCTACGGAGTCGAGCGCCTTGTTGATGACGTGGTCGATGACCTCCGACAGCGTCGCGTCGAGGTCGTAGTGCGAGATCATCGGCACGCCGCGCATCAGCGACGACGACGCCATGTACTTCTGCAGACGGCGGATCTTCTTGAACGCGTTCAGGTACCTCTGGCCGCTCCGGCCGTTCGAGTCGCGGCCGCGCCGGAAGAAATGGCTGCGGTGCAGGTCCTCGTCGTCGATCATGATCAGCAGCGGGACGATGATCGCTTTGTCGCTCTCGACGCTCTGGAGGAACCCCGGGACGAGGTGCGCGCCCTCGAGGATCATGTCGGTCCCCTCCTGGATCGCGCGGTCGATGAGCGCCTGCGCGCCGACGGCCACCGCCGCCGCCTGCTCGCGGAAGCCGATGATGAGCTTGTCGCCCGAGTGCGGGATCGGCTGTCGCACCGCGTTGTCGGCCTCGAACGACGACGCGTAGAGCGTGGGGAACATCTCCTCGGTCAACGCGCTTCGCAGGACCTCTCTCACCGCGTCGGTCGAGACGACGCGCGTGATACCGAGGCGGCTGGCGAGCTGCGTCGCGATCGTCGACTTGCCGACGCCCGTCGCACCGCCGAGCAGGATGATCAGCGGGATGTCGAGCTCGGCCACCGACTGCCACTTCACGAAGGCCTGCGCGTACGTCTCGCCCGCCTCGCGCCGCAGGACCTCGACGGTGAGATCGTGCAGCGCCTCCTCCGTCACGTAGGGCGATCCGGAGTCGCGCAGCTCCTGCTCGACCTTGTTGGCGACCGCGTAGGCGCGGCCGGGGCCGAGCCCGGTGGCCATCAGCGAGGAAGCCGTGAGCCCCTTCGAGTAGGGAAGCCCGCGTTCGCTCTCGGTGATGAAGATGTGCTTACGTCTCTTTTCGTTCACGAGCCCCTTCTCGGTACCTCTCCTCGGCGAGCGTCGCCGCCCGTACGAGCATCGCCTCCAGGTCGCCGCCGTCGACCGGGACCGGGACGTTGTCCATGTAGACGACGCCCATCCCCGCGGCGAGGGCCTCTCTCGTAGCCACGTCGATGCCGGCCGCCTTGATCTCGCACAAAAGGACATCGGCCGTACCGGCCTGACGCAACTCCTCTTTCAGCCTGCCCCGGTCGGACAGCGAATGGCTGATGCCGACCACCGTGCAACCGTGCTCCGCTTCGAGATGGCGCTTGATCGATGCCCCCGCTGCTTCGGGGGCCGTAGTCGCGACGACCACCTGTGCTCCCTCGACCGAGCGAGTCGGAGCGGGACGGAAGACGGTTCGAACCAGCTCGATCTCATGCTTGGGTCCCGCAGACCCCTGGGCGGTCTTCCCGTTCGAGCGGAACGAGTCTCGAATGAGGGAGGTTGTGCGGGAGACCTGAGAGAGAGAACCGAACGGCTCTTCGCACATAGTAACGACCACGCAGTCCGCAAGCAACAACCTGTACGGCCCCATGTAGCCGCTGAGGTACTCCTCGGGGATCGACGCCGGGACGACGAGCACGCTCGCGTCCGCGTGGCAGGGGGGTATGGAGGAGCCGGACCCCTCCAGCAGGACGAGGTCCCCGGGCAGCTCATTCGCGAGCTCGATCCCGGCGGCGACGTTCGATATCTCGACGCCTCCTGCGAGCCCGCCGCCGCACCGCCTGCACCCCACGGTCGGCACGCGCCCCAGCAATGCATCCTCAACGTAATCGGAGGCCGCGTGCTTCCCGGAATCGGCCATCTCGAGCAGGTCCTTCGGCTCGAGCGCGATCTCGTCCCCGCGCAGCACCTCCGGCTCCGGGGGCCCACCGCGTCCCATGGCGACGATGACAGGATGCCGCCCGGCATCCGTCAGCGTGCGGGCGGTGAACCCGGCGACCGCGGTCTTGCCGGTGCGTTTCCCTGTCCCGATGAGCGCGAGCGACGGCTTGCGGCAGAGCCGCGGCCGCGGCGGCGGCACGAAGGCGAAGTCGGCGCCCCGATAGGCCACACCGCGGTAGAGGGCGACGCTGGCAAGGGCGTGCCGCTTCCGGTAGTCGAGCACGGGCTCGTCCGACAGGTCCACGACGGCGTCGACGTCGTTGCCCGCGAGGAAGCGGTCGAGCTCGGCGCGGGGGTCCTCGCCGAGGACCACCGTGACGTCGCCGTACGCCTGGACGCCGTCCGCGGGCAGCTTCTCGCGGCCCCCGACGAGCAATGCCGCGACCACCTCGTGGCCTTCGGCCGCGAGCCCCCGCAGGGCCGACTCGACCACGGGTGGGTAGTGCTCCCCGTCGACGACGGCGAGATAACGCATGGCGATTCCTCCGAGATCTTGGATATGCCGGCTGAAAGCGCAGGCTTACGGAGAGTCCCCCACGGGTAACCCTATGTGACCACCGTCGTCTTTTCGGAGGTCACCATGTTCGGTCGAGACAGATCAGAGACCCGCACGACCGGCCGCCACGACACGGGCCGCGTCCTCCCCTTCGCCGCGCGCGGGGGCGTCTCGTTCGGAGCGATCCTCACCGGGGTCGTCGTCGCGTTCGGCGCGATGTTCGTCCTCACCGCCCTTATCTCGGGGATCCTCGTCGCGCTGGGGCTGAGCGAGAACCTGACGCCCGGCGAGCAGGCGGACGTCGGCATCGCCACCGGGATCGGCCTCGTCGCCGCGCAGCTCCTCTCCTACATGTGGGGTGGGTACGCCGCCGGGCGGATGAGCCGCGGAGCCGGCGCCGCGAACGGGGCGCTCGTCGCACTGCTCGCTCTCGTCGTGGGCGTGGCGGTCGGCGCGATCGCTGCCGGGATCGGCGCCACGGAGGACATCAGGACGCCGTTCAACTCCAGCCAGCTGCCCGCCGACGGCGAGGTGCTCCGGTGGGGCACCGGACTGGCGGTGGGAGCCCTCGCGGCGATGTTCCTGGGGGCGATCCTGGGCGGGTCGATGGGGTCGCGGTGGCACGCGAAGCTGGAGCGCCGGACGGTCCAGGAGCAAGACCAGCGCGCGCCGGGGGCACCTGCGGCCGCCGCGGCACATGGCGCCGACGGCTCCGGCGAGCGGGCCCCGAAGTCCGAGACCATCGACCTGCGCGAGGGGAGTCACGGAGAGCGCGGGGTTACGAGCTCGGGCCGGCGGGAATAACCGACGGCGAGCGGATCCAGACCCGCACCGGGGGCGCCTGTGCCGCCGGTCCTCCGAGGGGGAGGCCCGGCTTGAGAGGAGGCGCTCCCGCTGCGCGTCCGGGGTCGTTCTCCCCGGCGCAGGATTGGACCCGCCCCTGGATAACCTAGGTAACGTGCGCAAGCTTTCGCTCCTCGTCGCAGCCGCCGCCATGGCACTCCTTCCGTCCGCCCACGCGGGGACTGGGGCGTCGCTGCCTGCGCTGCCTCCGCTCGGCGCGGCCGAAGCCCCCCTCTTCGCCGCCGGCGGCACCCCCGTCTCGAACGGCATCTTCTTCCCGGGCACGTCCGTGTGCGCGGGCTTGTACTGCTACGGCGAGCCCTACGCGGTCGCCCAGGGCAGCGACATCCGCTTCTACAACCTCGACTCCGCGGCCGTCGCGAACAGCCACCGGATCGTCTCGAAGCAGACCAAGAAGCGCTCCGGCGCCCCGCTCTTCCAGTCCGACACCGTCGCCGGGCCCGGCAGCACGCTGATGCGCACCTCGCACCTGAAGCCGGGCGTCTACGCGTACTTCTGCACTATCCACTTCGGCATGGAAGGCCGGCTCGAGATCACCGAATAGCCACGGCTACGGGTGCGACTTGGCCCCCTCCGGCTCCCAGTCGCTCACGAACACGCGCCAGCCCGCGCGCCGCTCCCTGCAGACGCGCCTGACCTGCTCGGCCCTCGTCGCGGACTCGGGCCGGGGCACGACGATCAGCAGCGAGGGACCCGCGCCGGCAAGGGCGACCGGGAGCCCCGCCGCCTGGATCTCCTCGTACACCGCGGCGGTCTCCGGCATCAGCTTCAGGCGGTGCGGCTCGTGCAGCCGGTCGTTCATCGCGTCGGCGAGGACGTCCGCACCTGCGCCCGCGGACATCGCCGCGACGAGCAGCGCGGCGCGCGACGCGGTGAACTGCGCGTCGCCGAAATCGACCTGGCTCGGGAGCACCTTGCGCGCGGTCGCGGTGGGGAAGCCCTCCGCCGGCACCGCGACGATCGGCACGAGGCGGTCGCTCGGCTCGACGCGGAAGTACCGGATGTCCTTGTCGTCGTCGCCGCGGTAGCAGACCACGAGGCCGCCGATCAGCGCCGGCATGACGTTGTCGGCGTGGCCCTCGATCGCGGTCGCGAGCTGGATCATCTCGATCTGAGGGACGGTGCGTCCGGTCAGCGCGCGCGCCGCGAAGAGCCCGCCGACGGTCGCGGCCGCCGACGAGCCGAGGCCGCTGGCAAGAGGGATCGGGTTGCGCACGCGCACGGCGAAACCCGACGGCCGGCGCCCGACGTGGTCGAAGAACGCGTTCATCGAGCGGATCACGAGGTTGGTCTCGTCCGCCGGGAGCTGCTCCGCACCCTCGCCCTCGACGAGGATCTCGACCGAGTCCCGCCGCGGCTCGATCTCGATCTCGAGGTGCATGCGGATCGCTGCGCCCAGCGAGTCGTATCCCGGGCCGAGGTTCGCGACGGTGGCGGGGACACGAACCTTTACCGCAGCAGGCATGTGCTCGGCCCTTTCTCTAAACCTGGCTTTGGGTCGCCGCCGGTCCCACGTTATCCACACGTCCTGCCCAAAGCCAGGTTTAAAACCTGGCTTTGGGTCGCTGCCGGTCCCACGTTATCCACGCGGTCTGCGCAAAGCCAGGTTTTGTTCGCAGCGCATCATGCCAGATCGAGCTCCGCGGCAATCCGCTCGATCGTCGGCGCGACCTTCTTCGGGAGGGGGGCTCCGGCGATCGCCCATTCCGGGTCCTTCAGGCCGTGCCCGGTGAGGACGCAAACCACGACCGCGTCGCGCTCCACCTCTCCGCGCCGCGCCATCTCGCGCAGGCCCGCGACCGACGCCGCGGACGCGAGCTCGACGAACATGCCCTCGCGCGCGAGGTCGCGATAGGCCTCGAGGATCTCCTTGTCCCTGACGGAGCCGATCGCGCCGCCCGACGCCGCGGCGGCGTCCTCGGCCCCCTGCCACGAGGCCGGGTTGCCGATCCTGATCGCGGTCGCGATCGTCACGGGGTCGTCGACGGCGTGGCCCCTGACGATCGGGTTCGCGCCCTCCGCCTGGAAGCCGTGCATGCGCGGCAGGTCGTTGCACCACCCCGCGTCCGCCGCCTCGCGGTAGCCCCTCCAGTAGGCGGTGATGTTGCCGGCGTTGCCGACGGGCATCACGTGGAGGTCCGGGGCCCGCCCCAGCGCCTCGACGACCTCGAACGCTCCCGTCTTCTGGCCTTCGATCCGGAAGGGGTTCACCGAGTTCACGAGCGTGACCGGCCACCGCTCCGCCATCTCGCGCGTGAGCGTGAGGGCCTGGTCGAAGTTGCCGTCGATCTCGAGCACGCGCGCGCCGTGGACGAGCGCCTGCGCCAGCTTCCCGAGAGCGACGTTCCCGCTCGGGATGAGGACCGCGCACGTCATCCCCGCGCGGCCCGCGTACGCCGCGGCCGACGCGCTCGTGTTCCCGGTCGACGCGCACACGACGGCGGAGGACCCTTCCTCGAGCGCCTTCGAGATCGCAAGCGTCATCCCGCGGTCCTTGAACGATCCCGTCGGGTTCAGCCCCTCGTGCTTCAGCCACACGTCGGCTCCGGTCTCCTCCGACAGGCGCTCCGAATGGACGAGCGGGGTCCCGCCTTCGCCCAAGGTCACGACCGGTGTCGCCTCGGACACCGGGAGGTGGCCGGACCACCGGTGGATGATCCCCTTGCGGCCCTCGACGGCGAGCGGCGCCGTCATCGTTCGTACGCCCCCTCGACGCGGATGGTCGACCGGACGTCCTTCACCACGTCGAGGCGGGCGAGGTCGCGGAAGGTCGCCTGGTGACGTCCTTCCGTCGAGGTGTGCGTGATGAGCACGAGCGTCGCCTCGTCGCCCGATCCTTCCTGACGCACGCTCGCGATCGAGACGTCGTGCCGTGCGAACACGCCGGCGACGGACGCGAGCACTCCCGACTGGTCGACGACCGACAACACGGCGTAGTAGCGGACGGCGGCGTCCTCCGGCGGCCGGATGCGCGCGTCGGTCTCGAAGTACGTCCACGCGTGCGGCCGCGCGCCGGCCGCCAGCGCCCGCGCGATCTCCACGACGTCGCCGACGATCGCCGACGCCGTCGGGCCGCCTCCCGCGCCGCGGCCGAGCAGCATCAGCTCCCCCACCTGCTCGCCCTCGACGAACACCGCGTTGAAGGCCTCTCGCACGGCGGCGAGCGGATGCGTCTTCGGGAGCATCGCGGGGTGGACGCGCGCCGCGACCTGTCCGTCCTCGAGCTCCGCGACCGCGAGGAGCTTCACCTCGTATCCCAGGTCGTGCGCCGCCGCGACGTCCTCCGCCGTAACAGCCGTGATCCCCTGACGCTGGACGTCGGAGGACGCCACCCGCGCGCCGAACGCGAGGGAGGCGAGGATCGCGAGCTTCGACGCCGCGTCGTAGCCCTCCACGTCCGCCGTCGGGTCCGCCTCGGCGTAGCCGAGCGCGGTCGCTTCCGCGAGGGCGTCGCCGAACGACATGCCCTCCTCGCTCATGCGCGTGAGGATGAAGTTCGTCGTGCCGTTGACGATCCCCATCACGCGCACGAGGCGATCCCCCGCGAGCGACTCCTTCATCGGCCGCACGACGGGGATCCCGCCGCCGACCGACGCCTCGAACAGGAGCTCGACCCCGTTCTCGGTCGCCGTCCGCAGCAGCTCGCGTCCGTGGGCGGCGACCAGCTCCTTGTTCGCGGTGACGACGTGCTTGCCCGCGGCCAGCGCCGCGAGCACCAGCTCGCGTGCCGGGTCGATCCCTCCGATGGTCTCGACGACGAGGTGGATCGCCGGGTCCTTCACGACCTCCCAGGGGTCGGTCGTCACGAGATCCGGCGGGAGGTCGACCGAGCGCGCCTTCGACGCCGTGCGGACGGCGACCTTCACGAGGCGGAGCTCTACCCCCGTCCGCCGCGCGAGCTCGCCGGCGTCGCGCAGGAGGATCGACGCAGTGGCGCCTCCGACCACCCCGAGCCCGAGGAGGCCGATCCGGATCGGGCCTTCCAGGGGCGGCCGGGTCATGAGGGAAAATTATCAAGCCGGCCGGGCCGGGCCCGGCGTTCCGGCAGGTAATCGGCGCAAACGGGGCGAATCACGTCAGGGAGCGAAGCATCGCCCCGGCGATGCTCCAAGCATCAGGCACGGGCGGCCGGATGGGTCTCTGGAGGGTGGAAACCATGCGCATCGGAACCGGCTCGACGCGGCGGCTTACGGCGATCCTGGCGGTGCCCGCGCTCCTCGCCGCCGCGCTGTTCCAGCTCGCGGCCGAGGCCGCAGCGCCCCAGGACGGACAGGAGGGCTCCGGGGGCCGGGCGATCGCGCACCGTGCCGGCGGAAAGGTCGTCAACGCCCCGAACGCGCCCGACGGCCGCATCTACCAGGTCGCCGAGCGGGCGATCGAGCCCACGATCGGCATCACGAAGAAGGGCGACATCTTCTACACCGCCTCGTCGGGCGTCACGGGCGTCGACGTCCTGCGCTCCACCGACGACGGAGCGACGTGGGAGAACACGTCGCCGCGGACCCCGACCGGGCACAAGACCCATCCCCTGACGCTCGACCCGTACATCTACGTCGACGAGTCCACCGGGCGCATCTTCAACATCGACCTCTACGTCGCGTGCTCGAACCTGTCGTTCAGCGACGACAACGGCGAGACGTGGACGACGAACCCGCTCGCGTGCGGCCGTCCGGTCAACGACCACCAGACGTTGTTCTCGGGACCGCCCGCGCTAAGCCCCACGACGGTGTTCCCGGAGGTCGTCTACTACTGCTGGAACGACTTCAGCGCCGGGTCGTCGTGCTCGAAGTCGCTCGACGGCGGCATCACGTGGTCGCCGACGGGCTCGCCTGCTTTCGCCGGGATCGACCTCAACAGCGAAGAGCGCCCGGGCGACCGTTGCGGCGGGTTCCACGGGCACGGGGTCGTGGGCAAGGACGGGACCGTCTACCTCCCGAAGGAGTACTGCGGCCAGCCGTGGCTCGGCATCAGCAAGGACGAGGGCGCCACGTGGACGCGCGTTCAGGTCGCCGGCAACACGACGGAACGCCTCGGCTCGGACACGTCGGTGGCCGTCGACGCGAAGGGCAACGTCTACTACGCGTACGAGACGGAGAACCAGAAGCTCTTCCTCGTGACGTCGAAGGACGGCGGCGAGCGCTGGAGCAAGCCGATGATGGTGGGAGCACCCGGGGTCAAGGAGGTCACGCTCCCGACGCTCGACGTGGGCGACCCGGGCAAGGTCGCGATCGCTTACATGGGCAGCGAGAACTCCAGGTTCGCCCGGTGCAAGCCGGATTGCTCCGACGCGGACTACAACGGCGTCACGTGGAACGGGTACATCACGATGACGGCGAACGCGCTCGCCCGCGAGCCGCTCTTCTACAGCGGCACGGTCAACGCGAAGAACGACCCGCTCTACATCGGGCGGTGCGACTTCTCGAACCGGTGCTCGCCGATCCTGGACTTCATCGACGTGGAGATCGCGCCGGACGGCACACCGTGGGGCGCGTTCGTCGACCCGTGCGGCTCCGTCTGCGCGTCGGCAGGGACGAACGACGGCAGCCTGGCTGTGATCGGCCGCCTGGTCGGCGGGCCGCCGCTCCGCTAGCGCTTGGTGAAGCGCCTCATCAGCCAGCCGCCGCCCGCCTCGATCAGCTCCGCCGTCGGGAGACCGGCGCGAGCGCCGATGCGGTCGACCTGCACCGTCGCGACCTTCGCGCGCTGGTGGCCCACCCAGACCGTCCCGCCGGGCGCGACCATCTCCGCGAACGCGGGAACGCGCCGCTCGATGTTCTCGAGCTCGTCCGAGAAGTAGACGATCACGTCCAGCGGGCGGCTCGCGCGCTCGAAGACCTCGACCCCCTTCGGCAGCGGCTCGACGACCTCCCAGAAGTCCGGCGGCTCGTTCACCACCGCGATCGCGTCGCCTTCCTTGATGCCCAGCCGCCGCGCCATCTCCATGCCTCGATCATCCCGCGATCTCCTAGAGTCGTCAGATGCCCGAGCTGCCCGAGCTCCAAGCGGTGGCCGAGCGCCTCACGAGCGCCTTCGGCGGCAACGTCCTCCGGCGCATCGACGCGTTCCAGTTCTCGGCGCTGAAGACCGTCGCCCCCTCTCCGGGTGACGTGGCGGGGTCGGCGCTGGAAGGCGTCGGCCGCCGCGGGAAGTACCTCGTCTTCGACTTCGACGCCGTCCGCGTGCTGGTCCACCTCTCGCAGGGGGGCCGCCTGGACGTCGAGGACCCACCGAAGTCGACGAAGCCGCGCGGGGCGGTCGCCCGCTTCGTCTTCGAGACCGGCCCTTCCCTGCTCGTCAAGGAGTTCGGCACCGAACGGAAGGCGGCATGGTGGGTGCTCGAAAAAGCCGACGAGGGTCCGCTCGCAGGGCTCGGCCCGGAACCCTTCGACGACGCGTTCGCGACCGTCCTCCAGACGACGGAGGACCGCCGGCAGCTGCACACGTGGCTCCGCGACCAGAAGGTCGTCGCCGGCATCGGCCGCGGCTTCGCCGACGACGTCCTGCACGCGGCGCGCCTCTCGCCGCTGCGCAAGGTGGCGTCGCTGGCGCCCGAAGAGCGTGCCGCGCTGCTCGACGCGGCCCGGGCCGTGCTCGCGGAGGCGACCGAGCGCGAGCGGGCGCGGACCGGAGGGCTCCCGGCGAAGATGGGCGACCGCTTCACGATCCACAACGGCTTCGGCAAGCCGTGCCCGCGCTGCGGCGACGCGCTCCGGCACGTCGTGTACGAGTCGCGCGAGGTCGTCTACTGCCCGCGCTGCCAGACCGGCGGGAAGATCCTCGCGGACAGGGTGCTGTCGCAGTTCCTGAAGTAGCCGCGCTCAGCCGAGGCCGACGTCCAGGCGCAAGAGGTCGTCGTAGGTCTCGCGCCGGACGATCTCGCGCACCTCGCCGTCGTGGACGAGCACCACCGGGGGCCGCGGCACCCTGTTGTAGTTCGACGCCATCGAGTACGTATACGCGCCCGTCGCAGGAAGGCAGAGGAGGTCGCCGGCCGCGACGTCGGCCGGGAGCCTCACGTCCTTCACGAGGATGTCGCCCGACTCGCAGTGCTTGCCGGCGACGGAGCACCACAGCTCGGCCGGGTCGTTCATCCGGTTGGCGAGGACCGCCTCGTACGTCGCGCGGTACAGCGCGTACCGAGGGTTGTCGCTCATGCCCCCGTCGACCGACACGTAGACGCGGTCGTACTGGTCGGCGTGCCCGCGCGCGCGCGGGATCCGCTTGACCGTTCCCACGCGGTACACGGTCACGCCCGCGGGGCCGGCGATCGCCCGGCCGGGCTCGAACAGGATCTCCGGGACGGCCAGGCCACGGCTCTCGAACGCGCCGCGCGCCACTTCTGCGATCGCAGCGACGAGCTCACCGGGGTCGGGGGCTTCGTCGTCGCGCGTGTACGCGATTCCGAGCCCCCCGCCGAGGTCGAGCTCCCGCACCTCGAGCCCCAGCTCGTCCCGTGCCTCACCGGCAAGATCGGCGAGGCGCGCCGCCGCGAGCTCGAACCCCTCCTTCTCGAAGATCTGCGAGCCGATGTGGGCATGGAGGCCCGCGACGTCGAGCTTTGCGCCGACCGCTCGCCTCAGCCCGTCCAGCGCGATCCCGTCCGCGAGCGTGAATCCGAACTTCGAATCCTCGTGTCCCGTCTGCACGTACTCGTGCGTGTGCGCCTCGACGCCCGGTGTCACGCGCAGGAGGACCTTCGTGCGCCACTGGATGCGGGCCAGCCGCTCGATCTCCTCGAACGAGTCCGCGACCACGCGCCCCACACCGGCCTGGAGCGCCATCTCGAGCTCCACGGGCGACTTGTTGTTCCCGTGGAAGACGACCCGCCCGGGCGGGAACCCGGCCGCCCATGCCGTCACCATCTCGCCGCCGGAGCAGACGTCGAGCCCCAGCCCGAGGTCGCGCAGGATCTCGCACACAGCGACGCAACAGAGGGCCTTTCCTGCATAGATCACGTTCGCGGGGCCGGCGACGGCCGCAAAGCGCGCCGCACGACGTTCGAACGTCGTGCGGTCGAGCACGATGACCGGGCTCCCGAAGCGGTCGGCGAGCGAAGCGACGTCGCAACCTCCGACGACGAGATGCCCGTCCGCCGCGACCTCTGCCGTGTCGGGGAAGACCCGGAGGACCATCAGGGGAGCCGTTCGAGCTTCCCCGCGAGGAGCAGCTCGCAGCGACCGCCCACCCGGACGGCCGTGGCTCCCGCGGACACCTTCATCTGCGACGGCCGCCCCAGCTCGACTCCCTGGTCGACCTGCAGCTCGATGGGGCCGACGCGGTCCGCGAGGTATACGCCGAGACACGCAGCGGCGGATCCGGTGGCCGCGTCCTCCTCGATACCCACCGAGGGGAAGAGGCCACGCGCACGTATCCGTCCTGCGGCGACCGCCGTGAAGCAGTAGACGCCGAAGGGGCTCAGCTCCGCCAGCGCGGCCGCGTCCACCTGCACACGCCCCAGCGCGTCGAGGTTGCGCAACGGGACGATGAAGTGCTCGAGCCCGGCGTCGGAGAGCGCGGGCCGCAGCACACCGCTGCGCCCCAGCTCGTACGCCTCCATGGTGACGTCGCGCTCCTCTATGCCGAGGGCGCGCGCGATCTTCTCGTGGGCGCGGACGTCTCTGGCCTCCATGTCCGCTGATACCTTCCCGCTCCTCTCGAACTGCAACATGTCGCCGGCGAGCGTCACGGCGGTTTCGCCCGCCGCCGATCGCTGGACGAAGGCGTCGCCGCTCAGGCGGCCGAGGTGGCGCAGCGTCCACGCGGTGCCGATCGTCGGGTGCCCGGCGAAGGGGAGCTCCTTGCGCGGGGTGAAGATGCGCAGGTCGTACGACGCCGCGTCGCCGCCGGTGACGAACGCGGTCTCCGACAGGTTGAAGGTCGCCGCGATCGCCTGCATCTGCGACGGGTCGAGCGCGCCGGCGTCCGGGAACACGGCGAGGGGGTTCCCGCCGCGGAACGGGTCGCCACCGGTGAAGACCGAGACCATGACGAATTCCATGCCGCCAGTATCCCCGGTGCTACATCCGTTCGGGGGCCGAGACCCCCACGAGCCCCAGTCCCTCCGCGATCACGGACTTCGTCGCGGTGCACAGGGCGAGGCGCGCCGCCGTCAGCTCCGCGTCCTCGCTCACGACCTTGCAGTCCCTGTAGAAAGAGGAGAACTCCGACGCGAGCTCCTCGACGTAGCGCGTGACCTTCTGCGGCGCCCGCTGCGCCGCCGCCTCGGCGACGACCTCTTCGAACGACGCGAGCTTGCGCATCAATGAGTCCTCGCTCGGGTGCCCCAGCCGCCCGATTGGCGCCGCCGGCACGTCCGGCTCGTGCCCCGCCTCGGCGGCCTTGCGCAGGATCGAGCAGATCCGCGCGTGCGCGTACTGCACGTAGTAGACGGGATTCTCGGGGGCCTGCTCGCGCGCCGCCTCTATGTCGAAGTGCAGCGGCGCGTCGATGCCGCGGGTCAGGAACGTGTAGCGGGCCGCGTCGACGCCGACCTGGTCGACGAGCTCGTCGAGCGTCACGAACACCCCCGCACGCTTCGACCCCTTCACCGCCTGGCCCTCGGCCGAGAGCGTCACGACCTGCACGAGCCTCACCTCGACCTCGTCGCGCTCGTGCCCGAGCGCTTCCGCCATCGCCTTCAGCCGCGTGACCGTGCCGTGGTGGTCGGCGCCCCACAGGTAGATCAGGTGGTCGAAGCCTCGCCCGAACTTGTCCCTCAAGTACGCCGCGTCGGCCGCCAGGTAGGTCGGCGTCCCGTTCGCGCGCACGAGGACCCGGTCCTTGTCGTCGCCGAACTTCGTCGAGAGGAACCACAGCGCGCCTTCGCGCTCCTCCGCCAGGCCCTTCGCCCGGAGGTCGTCCAGCGTCGACGTGACGCTCCCCGACTCGTGGAGCGTCTGTTCGGAGAACCAGACGTCGTAACGGGTGCCGAAGCGCTCGAGCGAGACGCGCATCTCCTGCTGCATCCGCAGCAGCCCCGCGTCGCGCAGCTTTGCCGCGCGCTCCTCCGGATCCGCGTCCACCAGGCGATCCCCGAGCTCGGCCGCGAGCTCCCGCGCGAGACCGGCGACGTAGTCGCCCCTGTATCCCTCCTCCGGGAGCTCCGCCGGCACCCCGAAGTGACGGAGGTAGTGAGCCGCGATGGACTCGCCGAAGAGCAGGAGCTGGCGGCCGGCGTCGTTGACGTAGAACTCCCGGGTCACCTGGTGCCCGGTCGCCTCGAGCAGCCGAGCGATCGCGTCGCCGACCGCGGCATGGCGCCCGCTCACGACGTTTACGGGGCCGGTGGGGTTCGCAGACACGAACTCGACGTTGACCTTCTTCCCGCCCGCCGCGTCGCTCCGCCCGTAGCGCGCCGCGGGGTCGGCCGCCCGCCGCACGACGTCGTGGAGCCACTCCGGAGAGAGGTGGAAGTTGAGGAAGCCGGGACCCGCGACCTCGACCTTCGTCACGAAAGCCGAGGGCGGGATGCGCTCCACGATCGCCTGCGCGAGCTCGCGGGGGTTCGCCCCTCGTTGCCGGGCAGCGGCGAGCGCGACGTTCGTCGACCAGTCGCCGTGCTCGCGCCGCCGCGGGCGCTCGAAGTGGATGTTGCCCTCCCACGTGTCCGCTCCGTCCGCGCCGAGTGCAGCCGCCAGGAGCTCGGCGAGGTGGTCCGCGATCACCGCGGGGTCACCCGACGAGCCGCTCGACGACGTCCAGGAGGTCGTTGGGATCGAACGGCTTCGTGAGGTAGTCCGAGACGCCGAAGCTCTTGCCCTTCTCGATGTCGGACTGCTGCGCCTTGGCCGACAGGAACACGATCGGGATCGACTCCGTCGAGGGCTGCTCCTTCAGCTTCTGGCACGTCTGATACCCGTCGAGGCGCGGCATCATGATGTCGAGGATCACGAGGTCGGGGAGCTCCCGGCTCGCGATCTCGAACGCCTCCTCGCCGTGGTGGGCCGTCAGGACGTCGTAGCCCTCGAGCTCGAGGTTGACCTCGAGCAGGCGCAAGATGACGGGGTCGTCGTCGCAGATGAGGACGCGCTTGGTCGCGTTCGGCATGGAGGGATCAGCCTAAAGCAAGAAACTTGCGCCCCCCCGTCGGGGGCCCCCGGACGCCGAGCGACACGGCTTGCATGCTCTAAGGTGGCCGCACCAGGGGCCCCCGTAGCTCAGGGGATAGAGCACGCGCCTCCGGAGCGCGGTGCGCAGGTTCGAATCCTGCCGGGGGCACCCACCAGAAGGGAACACCGCGTTCCGTTGCCGTCTTGCGCTCTCTCTCCGTTCTCTCCCTCGGCGGTCAAGCAGTCGGCGATCCCGCCGTCGTCCCTGATCGTCACGCGGCAGAGAGCGGCGTTCGAGTGCTTGTCGTATCTGATCTGGAGGCGAAACGACTCGAATAGCCTGCGCAAGGCCGGCTCCGGAGCTCGAACTCTCGGAGCGGTCGCCCGCCTCGATCGATGATCCGGGAGTGCCGTTCCCCGACCCGCAGCACGATCGGGTCCCTTTCAGTCGCCAGCCGACCCCGCCGTGACGTGCGCGTGAACCGAACCCGGTCTAAGCACCCTCAGACAGTCCAGGTTGAGCGACCGTTGCTTTCGAGTTCTTCAGGAACCCCCAGTCAAAGGGTTGGCTCAAGCTGGCTCCGAAGTGGGCAGAAACCCGCGGGCCAGGTCCTTGGTCTCAGCAATCGTTCCTCTCGAGATCTCGTCGCCCGGTACGGCCCGGGAGGGTAAGGAACACCCAGAGCGGGCAATACTGGCGGGTAGGAAGGCAATCGACCTAGGAAAGCCGGATGGACAGCAGCGAGCACGGGCGGGCGTGGGAACCGAGCGCGATCCCGCCCGGAAAGAAGGTGATCCACCGTCCCGCTCGCATCTTCCCCGAGCCGCTACCCCGCGAGCGGATAAGCGTCGCCGCACCGCCCAGGATCCAGGATCCGGGTACGGGGGGCTTCTTCCAGTTCCTGTTTCCGCTCGTCGGGAGTCTGGGGATGCTCGGTTTCGCGTTCATCTATCGAAACGTCCTGTTCCTGATCATCGCGGGAGTCGTCGCAGGCTTGATGGTGACGATGTCGATCGGACTCCGCGTCCAACAGAAACGTGCTCGTGCCCGAACGCGGGCCCGCCAAGCGGGGCGCTACCGTCAGCATCTCGAAGAGAAGCGGAGCGAGCTCGAGTTCGCTGCCAAGCGTCACCGAGATGCGCTGGAACACGTGCATCCAGGCCCCCTCGGGCTCAGAGCGATCACGAGTTCGCGGTCGCAACAGGTGTGGGAGCGTCGTCGAAACGATCCTGACTTCCTCCGGTTGAGGGTTGGCCTCGGAGAGGTCGAAGCGCATGCACCCGTCGACTTCGATCTAGGCAGCGATCCCATCGTCGAATATGAAGCCGATCTTCTCCAAGAGGCATTGGATCTGGTTGAAACGTTCAAGTGTCTTCCGAGGGCGCCGGTAACCGCTACCTTTGCAGACGTCGGCGTCGTTGCGGTCGTGGGCCCGGAGCGACCGGTACGGAATCTCGCGCGCGCAATGGTGGCAGAGGCGGCCGTGGTTCACGCTCCGGACGATCTTCGATTCGTGGCGTCGGTGCCTCCCGATGCCGTTGGCGAGTGGGAGTGGTTGAAATGGCTTCCGCACGCGCGGCAGTCGGCCGACAACCGAGACGATGCGTATTCCGCCGATCTAGCCATCGACGCGGCAGACTTCGAGGTACTCCTCTCGCAGATCGTGCGTCCGCGCATCGAACACCTAGAGCGTCTGCGAAGCATCCCCGGCTCCGAGCCGCCCACCTTCCAGCAACTGTTCGTCCTCGTGGACGATTGTGAGCAATCCGTCACCGGGAGTCTCGATGTCTGCGAGGAGTTGCTTAAACGAGCGACCGACATCGGCGTTCTCGCCGTGGTCCTAGTCAGCAACGCTCGTCGGGTGCCGTCCACCCTCGGGGCGCGAATCGACGTTTCTGAAAGTGGAGCGGTGACGCTGACGTGGTCGGGCCAAGACGGAGAGCGAGTCACCGGCGTGCACGCGGATCTGGCCACGGTGGAGATCTGCGAGAAAATCGCTCACGATCTCACGCCCCTGCGCCTGCGGTTCAGAGAAGATCAGGTGAGGAAGCTCGAGAGCCGAAGCCTCTTGGACCTTCTCGACATGGAGCTACGCGACGTGGATCCGGATGTCCTGTGGGGGCCGAAGGCACCGCCGCACCTGCTGAGCACACCGATAGGGATTGCCGAGGATGGATCCGAGGTGCGACTCGACTTGAAGGAGTCGGCGGAGGACGGCATGGGCCCACACGGACTCATCGTCGGTGCCACCGGGTCGGGTAAGAGCGAGCTGCTGCGCACCCTGGTGACCGGACTGGCGCTAACGCATTCTCCGGAAGAGCTCTCGTTCGTCTTCGTCGACTACAAGGGTGGTGCCACCTTCGCTGAACTGGCGCGCATCCCCCATTCAGCGGGGATGATCACCAATATCGAGCGAGACCTGACGCTCGTCGACCGGATGCATGAAGCGCTATTCGGCGAGCTCGAGCGGAGGCAGCGCCTCCTGCAAGCGGCCGGAAGATTCGATCGAGCGCGGGACTACCAGGAGCATTGGGCTCGTCATCCCGGGCAAGATCTGCCCGCACTCCCCTCCCTGCTGGTCGTCGTGGATGAGTTCGGGGAGCTTCTTACGCGCCGGCCGGATTTCCTCGAGCTCTTTGTCTCCATCGGACGCACCGGCCGAAGTCTGGGAGTCCATCTCCTGCTTTCGACGCAGAGACTCGATGAGGGGCGTATCCGAGGGCTCGAGGGACATCTTCGCTATCGCATCTGCCTGCGGACGTTCAGCGCAGAGGAGTCGATGATCGCGCTTGGTACCCGGGACGCCTTCGAGATGCCACCGTTACCCGGGCTCGGGTACCTGCGCGTCGACGGAACTCTCCAGCACTTCAAAGCTGCGCTGGCAAGTCGGCCATACCGCGAGCACAAGAGCCTGGATCCCCGTCCGGCGCGTCTCGTTCGCGGGTTCGATTTCGTCAAGAACGGCGAGACGCTCGAGGTCGTCTTGGACGAACCGCGGGGGTCGATCGAAGCCGAGCCCTCGCCCCCCCAGCGAAGACCGTTGCAAAGCGAGATGCAGATGGCCGTCGAGCGGCTAGCAGACGCGTCCGAGGAACCGCGAGCAAGGCAGGTTTGGCTCCCTCCACTGCCTGCGGCACTAACTCTGGACTACTTGTCAGAGGCCTGGGAGAAGACGGCCGCACCCGGGGAGGAGAACTGGCTGCAGGTCCCGATCGGGGTCGCGGACCGGCCACGCGACCAGGATCAGCGTCCTCTAGCGTTGTCCTTCGCCGGGAGCGCCGGCCATCTCGCTGTCGTCGGCGCGCCACGATCGGGCAAGTCGACGCTTCTGCAGACGTTGGCGACGTCTCTGGCTCTCACACATGATCCGGCCGACGTCCAGGTCTACGCGATCGACCTGGGCGGAGGCGCACTGCACATGCTGCGCGACCTGCCAAACGTCGGCGAGGTCTACGGAAGATCTGACGCCAACGGGATTCGCAGACTCGTCCGGGAGCTCGGCTCTCTTCTCGCGCGACGTGCGCACGTCTTCCGCGAGTTCGGGATCGGCGGGATCGAGCAATACCACCGAGCTCGACGAGAGGGGGTCGTGCCCGACGACGATTACGGCGAGGTTTTCCTGATCGTCGACAATTGGGCGCTTCTCGTGCAAGAGCTCGAAGACGTCCACCCGGCGGTAACGGATCTCGTGGCCGGCGGCCTCCATTTCGGCGTCCACATCGTTCTCACCAGCAACCGATGGCACGATATCCGCCTCAGCGTGAGGGACAACATCGGAGGCCGTCTAGAGCTGCGGCTAAACGACCCAATCGAATCGGAGATCGATCGGGCGGCGGCCAAGGCGCTGCCCCAAGACCTTCCCGGACGAGGCATCAGCACCTCGGGCGAGCAGGTACAGATCGCCTTGCCGCGGATGGACGCGCAAGCCGACATAAGTGGGCTCGCTCTCGCGCTCGAACAAGTGACGAAGCAGGTGGGCTTCCGGTGGGCAACGTCCCCTCCTGCACCGCGGATCAAGATGCTGCCGGAACTCCTCTCGTCGAAGGATGTCGATTACCGCGGTCAAGGCGCCGCAATCGGTATCGAGGAGTTCCGCCTCGAGCCCGTAGTGATTGCTCCCGACGACGCTCAGCCGCACCTGCTGGTACTGGGCGATAGCGGGTGCGGCAAGACGAACCTGCTCCACGCGCTCGTTCGAGGTCTGGGAAGCGCCTTCGACGAGGAGATGGTGAGCATTGCCGTGGTCGACTATCGAAGGCAACTGCTGCAGAGGATTCGCTCGACCCCGCAGATCACATCTGTCGCGGCCAACGCTAGCATGGCCGCGGACCTCGCATCGGTGCTGAGCAGCGAGCTGGCGGGCCGCCTCCCCGACGGAGACGCGGCTTTCCACGCCGAGCCGTGGCGCGGCCCCCATCTGTACCTCGTCGTGGACGACTACGACCTCGTTGCCTCGACGGGATCCAACCCTCTGGCCCCACTCGTCGACCTAGTCGCGCAGGGTCGCGACATCGGTTTCCACATCGTGTTGACGCGGCGCATCGGGGGTACGGTGCGGAGCTCGTACGAGCCGTTGTTCCAAACGCTCGTGGAGTTGGGGACGCCCGGCCTGATCATGAACGGTGATCCGAATGAGGGACCGCTTCTTGCCGGCGTCAAGGCTCAACCGCTTCCTCCCGGCCGTGGGAACTTCGTTGCGCGTGGGCGGACCGCCCTCGTACAGACGATCCTTGCCCCCGACGAGGACGGCGCCGAGCGTTCCGGGGAGGCGCCTTGACCTCGAAGACCCTGCTGGTGACGGTCGTAGGGCCCGGGGGACGACGCGACTTGTCGCTACCCGCGGATGCACCGGTGCGTGACCTGCTCCCACCGCTCATCGAGATCACCGGCAATATCAACGGGCAGGGACCGCCGAACCCCGACTTCTGGACTCTCTCCTCCGAGACCGGTGAGATGCTTGCGCACGACGACACGCTCGAGGGGGGCGGCATCCTCGACGGGCACGTCCTTCATCTCGATCGGACGGGACCGAGGGAGACGCCCTCTGCGACGTTTGTCCCGCTCTTGGCGGACGATCATCTGACACCGTCTCAGCGCACCGCAAGAGCCCTGCCTGAGTACCTTCCGGCGAAGCGACGGATTGCCCTCACTGTGCGCGCTCTCTTCGGCCGAACCGAAGAGGCGCCACCACGACCGCGGGAAACGAGCGAAGGCCTCGACGAAGCGACCCCGCGTAGCTTCGCGGTGCCGCGTAGGGCAGGGGCGCTCGACCGAGCCAATGCGGCCTGGAACGCGAGCAACTACGTCAACAGGCTCAGCGGCTCGATCCGATCTCCGTCCCTTCGACGGTGCGCCACGATCGCAGTCATATCGCCGAAGGGTGGCGTCGGCAAGACTACGGTGACGGCGCTGCTCGGCTCGGCCTTGTCCCTGTTGAGGCACGACGGGATCTTCGCGATCGATACTGATTCCGCATCCGGTGCGCTCGCGTCCGTACTCGTCCCAGACCATCAACTGTTCGTCGACGACCTAGGAGCGCGCTTCGAGGAGCGGAATCTTGCCGTCACGGAGGTAACGGCGCTGTTCGGGAGCACCTCGGACGGGCTCCGAGTGCTCGGTGCCCCGAGGGATGGAGGGAGGAGGTCCCGTCTCGACACCGAGGCGTATCTGAAGATCCTGATGCGTATGAAGGATTACGCTGGGGTCCTCCTGCTCGACTGCGGTAAGGGCTTGCACAACCCGTTCGAGGCAGCAGCGATCGAAGCCGCGGATCAGCTCGTTCTCGTCACGGATGCGGAGCCCACCGCCGCAAGCCTCGTCGCCAACGCTGGTCCGGAAGTACTCGAAACCGCTCGACCGGTCACGATCGTCGTCAACGAAGTCTCCGGCAAGAGGTCGCCGCTGGACGTCGACAAGCTCGCGTTGCACATCCCCTCTGCAAGGGGGGTCGTCGTGTTCCCCAACGAGCCAAAGGCCGCGGCCCGAATCGTCCTGGGGGAGTTCTCCTGGGGCAGGCCTGCTCCGAAGACCTGGAGGAGATCGGCCGCAGAACTGGGTACCGTCCTGGTCAAGGACTGGTCACGACTCGGGCTGACGCTATGAGCACCCGGCGGACGCCCTGGCGGCTGGAAATTCCTCGCGTCCAGGCAGATTCGGCCCGATTTGTGGGTATCACTCAGATGGCACTGAAGGGGGCCGACGGCCCCAGCAAGGAGGAAAGCCGATGGCACAGGGTTTGATCAGGGTCACTCCCGAACAACTCCAGCAAGTCTCCGGGCAACTTCGGGCGGGAGCGGCGAACGTCGACGGAACTCTCGCCCAATTGACCTCGAACGTCGCCCCGCTGGGATCGGACTGGGCCGGAATGGCGCAGGCACGGTTCCAAGAGCTGTGGGCTCAGTATCAGCGCAACGCCCGGGGTCTGAACGACGCCCTGAACGGAATAGCGCAGCTGATGGCGCAGGCGGCGGCGAACTACGACCAGACCGAGCAGTCGAACGTCTCGCTCTTCAACAACGTCTGATCCGTCACCTCTAGTGGGGGCCGGGCGAGCTATCCCGAGCCGGCCCCCAGGCTGGTGCCTCGTCGGCTCGCGTCCTAGAGGCGACGCCGAAATCCGGGAGGCGGCTCCTTGAGCTTCGAGGCCACGAACGCGGCCACGCCGCCCAGGAGGAGGCCTCCAACTGCCGCGAACGCATAGGTCGGGCCGCGTCCGACCGGCGGAGGCGGCTCGAGCGGCGGGGCCATTGGCGCGGGAGTCGGGCGCGGGGGCGCCGGCTTCACGTTGACGCCAAGCACCAAGCTGAGCTCGGCCGGAACGCCGTTACGGGGGGCTGCAACCGAGACCGAGAAGTAGTGCGTCCCCGAAACCGGGTAGTCCGGGCTCGGAGCTCCCACGCGACCGGAGCGAACGAACAACCCCAGCCCGCGCGGGGGCCGGATGAAACCGCCATCCCGTGCGAAGGGATCCGCCACCCGGCGGGCATTGTAGAGCTGAAGGCGCGTCTCCAAAGGTTGAAGGCGATCGCGGCTATCCAGGATCGCCCGCACCTTCAAGACCATCCCCTCGGGAACCTCGACGCCGTAGTACAGCGTCTCGCCGGGCCGGATCGTGTCGCGGTGCTCGCCGGTGCCGAGGTCGGGGGCATCGACGAATCCCGCGCCGCCCTTCACCGCGACCTGTGCCCCTGCCTCCAAGGTCATCACCGTAGCGGCGAACGCGACCACGAAGAGAGCTCGTGTCATGTCGACACCACACGACGGAACGTCCACACCAGTCCGGCACCGATCGACGCGCCTGCGATCGCCAGAAGCGCCGTGAAGACCATCCAGCTACCGTCGGACCGGGATCTCGGCCTTTCAGTGCGCGGCCGTGGTCTTCCTTCGACCACGAAATCCAGTTGCACCGGAAGCTCACCGGTGAGCCGGGGGGCGTCGAACAGAGTCAGCCGGACGAGGTAGCTCCCTGCGTTCCGGAACCCGTCTTCGTCTCCGATGCGCGGCGAGGTCGCCGTCACGGAAACCGATCTCAGCCCGCTGAACTCTGCAAGCCCCCGCGCAGAGGTCGGCGAGTAGAGGTCGCTCCCATAGATCCGGACCGCAAAGAGGCCGAAAGGCGTCGATCCCTCGATCGATGAGCCAATGGTCGCCGACGCGGAAAGGGTCTGACCGTCCTCCACCCTTAGCCTGTACCAGCGGTCTTCTCCCGGTGCGATCGTGTCCGACCAGGTTCCCGGCGCCACCTGTGGCGCGGCGGGCGAGAACTCGCTGCCACGAACTCGGCTGCCCTCGACCTCGAAGCCGCGAAACGGCCTCAACGAGAGCCTCCGCAGCCTCGCCGTGAGTTCGGCCTCGGAGCGCGCCTCCAGGTAGCTGCCGCCTCCGGCGAGCGCGGTGCACCGGAGCGCACGGCGAGCGCCCGGCCGGACCCGGAATCCGACGACGTCGACACGGACGGCGGCCTCTCGCGCTTTCCGCGCAACCTCACACGGGATGGGCGGTGCGCACGTCTCTTCGCCGTCCGCAACGACGACGATCGTCCTGTCGCCCTCGGGTGGCAGGTCGCGAAGCCCCTGTCGCAACGCGAGTCCGATCGGCGACAAGCCCCGCGCCCTGATCCCGTTGATCCGTGCACGCAGACGCGCTGGAGCCAACGGGCGCACCGGCGCTTCGAGTCGTGTATCCGTGCACCCTCGCCTCTTGTTCGCCGTCGAAAGACCGTGACCGAAGACGCGTAGCCCGACCAGCGTCTCCCCGGGCAGCTCCCCCACCAGATCCCGGAGAGCCTGCTTCGCGGCCGCTATGCGCGTCGCGGACCCGAGTTTGGTGCGCATCGATTCGGACGCATCCAGGATGATCAGAAGCGCGGGACTTTCATCTATTGCGGGTTGAGCCTGAATCGACGGAGCTTCGACCACGAGCATTCCCGCCACGACGAACGCGACGCCGAGCCTCTTCACCGGCTGCGTCCGTAAAAGGGTTCGGTTTGCTCGACGAGAAACCGTGCGACCGGGCCGGCGTTCGGTACACCCACCGGAACCAGCAAGAAGTCGTCCACGTCTTCTCCGACGCGTACTGCCTCGATCACTTCGGCAAAGACGTCACGACCGTCGGATCCCTCCGTCATCTCCAGTCCGATGACGATGCGCGACGTCGCGTCGGGCTCTGCCATCAGCATGATCGCCCGATATGCGGCGACGATCTTGCCCGAACGCTCCGCGTACGAGCGGATCGCATCGAGTAATCCCGTGGGCTCCACCTTTGGTACGCCCAGCATGTAGTCGGTGTCCGCCGACGGAGGTCGTCTCAGGTCGGGACGCGGCAGACCATGGACCTCTTCGGGCGACAGCAGTATCCCGGGGCCGTGCGGGTTCAGGCCGAGCCAGAGATCGTCGTGCCAGATCCTCATGAGCTCCCTGACTTCGATCTTCAAGTACCCGGCCCCCTCGCCCGCGTACCTGGACAGCTGGGTCAACGATGAGAACGCGGGCACGATCGTCAATCCGTCGTGCTCGATGACGGGAAGATCGATCTCCGACCCAGGAGGGGCGCTCCACAGGCGATCCTCACTCGGAGGGGGCCCCGCAGCGGGGAGCAACACTTCGGCTCCGAAGAGCGCCTCGTAGACGCGGCGACGGCGCTCTTGGTCGTCACCGGCCGCGATAAGAGCGTCTTCGAGTGGGTTCTCTGGAACGAATCTTGGAGCGTCCCCGTCCCTCACGGCAGGGGACGCTTGGAGACGATCCAATCTGGGTCGAAATCCAAGAAGCGCCACTGCTCGCCGCCGCCCAGGAAGTCCCTTCGGAGCCCTTCGGAATGCTGCTCTTTCACACGTCCATGAAGGAATGTGATGTCGGTCCCTTTCGGAATCCGGGCTTCGCGCACGGCGACACGCTCTCCCCACTCGGGGATAAGCGCCAGCCGGTCCATGAGCTTCTCATGATCTATCGCCGCTCTTAACTCATCCTGCGAAGTCCAGTACTTCATCGTCCCGCCCTCGCCGTCACGGACGACTTGGGCGACGACCAGGTCCTCGTCGAGCCGGCCGGACCTCAACGTAGCAGCGCCGTCAACGAAATTCTCCTCGACCTCGCGCTTCAGATCGTCTACGTAAACCTCGCGCTCCGCGGCCGAGGCTCTGTCCTCGACGACTCGTTTGTCGATCCATTGGTCCAGATCATCGCTCGTGACCCTTCGCTCGACCATCGAGCCGTCATCCGCGGATGACGCCTCGTCGTCCCCGCCTGCGGCAACGGCATCGCCATCGCGCGCCGCCGTAGGGGTGAGAGGGTCGTCGCTGCCGTTCACGGGCCTTGCGACTTCGTCGGTTGTCTCGAGCACGGGAGACCGGGTGCTGTCGGCGACTTCGTCCGGACGAGGCGGTGCTCCGGCGTCATCGGCCTTGCTCGTGCGCGCCGCGGCTCCGGCCGCGTCGTCGGCCTTGTCCGCCGCCCGTGCTGCGTCGGCGACGCTGTCCATCCCGCGAGTGATCTTCGCCGCCGACGACGACCCTTTCAGCGCCACGCTCCCACCACCCGATACGAACGCGACGGCGGCCTCGGGAACGATGCTCCCGAGCCAGTAGGCGACGCCCTCTTCGCGCCACGTCTCGACCCCGGCAACGGCCTTGGCGAAGTCTGCGGGGTGCGTAACGCCATGCCAGACCCCCGCACCCAGGTTCGACCAATCGGTCACGAAACCGTCGGCATCCATGGGGTTCACGAGGTCGACGATCATCGCAACGGGCTCGGCTACGCCGTTCCAGACGCCGCGACCGAGGTCTTCTCCCTTGTCGCCCGCCCAGCGGAAGGGCTTGGCTACGTCGTGGAGAACCCCGAGAGGCCCTCCCGGCTCTGCGTCCTCGTCGTGGGCGGCTGCGGCGGCGGCCTGCTGCAGGGCGCGGCGGCGCTGGAGGGAAGGGGCCATCGCCGTCACACGATCGAACGCCTTCGTTGCCTCTGCTCGTGCGCCCTCTGCTAGCTCGAGGGCCCGCGCATCGTCTCGTGCAAGTTGCTCGGACTCCGCCCGCAGCTCGGTGGCACGGTCGAGGAACCACCCTGCCTCCTCGTCCGTGAGGCCTCGGGCCTTCGCAGCTTCGTAGGCGTTGTTCGTCTGCCCGATGCTGTCATTCAGGTCCTGAGCGCGGCGCTGGAGTCCCACGCCGATGGAGTACGCGTGACGGAAGTGCCCCGCGAGCCGCCTATACGCCGTCGCCATGAGCTCCAGCGCGGTTACCGCGGTCGTCAGATCATCGGCGAGTGCCCTCGCGCCCGTCTGGAAGCTGAAGGCGGCGGGTCCGAACCACGAGTTGGTCGTTACGGCGGACTCCGCGGCGCGCACTCTGTCGACCTCGTCTCGGAGGGCGTCGGCCCGCTGCCCTGCGTCGGAGGCGGCTTCGTCCAATTTGTCGCCGGACGAGTCCGAGTCACCGGGCGGTTCCGATGCGATCTTTACTAGAGGTAGCGGCAGGGTGCCGTCGAGCCCGTCCATCTACCGTGTGCCTTCTCCACACCTGACCGAAGCCGGGCTTTTGCCCCTACCCATGTCACTCGACCCCGGCACCGCGAACGCAGCAGCGTCTACGCCCTCGTACCGTTCGCCGGCTTGGCCGGCCGCCGCGCCGAGGGCAGCGAGCCGGGCCGCAACATCGGCAAGCTCCCGGTCCCATACCCACAGCGCGCCGCCCAGGGAAGCGGAGCACGGACCCGCGCCGACCGCCGTCCTCGCGGTCTCGGCGCCGGCCCGCAGGCCTGCTCTAACCTCCAGGACGCGATCCACCGCGGCAACCAGCACCGCTCTCGCAGACCCGAGCCGAGCCGGTTGAACCTCCAAGCGCGGCACACCCATTCCCCTTTCTCTCGTGCCCATCCGTTTTTACCCGGTCGAGCCGGTTTTCCACTCGGTCGGGGGGGGAACATTTCCCCGGGAGGCCCGCCACGACTGCTCTGAACCTCGGCCCAAAAGTGCTCATCCCCATCCGGGGCGCCGACGCACGGCGCCGTCCCCCTCCGGGCCTCGACCTCACCGCTCTTCGGGGTGGTAGCGACGACCCCGTCGTCCCGGTGGTCGAGCACGGCCGGCTCCTGACGTTCACCGACGTCGAGGCGTCGAGGCGCTGGAGGCCGGTAGCGCAATTCTTCACCGCGACGCTCGATGAAGTCCCGGTAGTCGCCGGCCGCCTGGGCGCGTCCGAGATCGTGCAGAACATCGCAGGACCCGTTCGGACCAGGATCGATCTACGGCCATCGGCCACGGGCGACTCCACGCGCCCGGCCGTGCGAGCCCTCGCCGGTCCGCTCCACGACGAGGTCCTGGACCGGCTACGAACCCGCTTCGACGCCGCTGCCGCGGTCGAGAAGGTATGGGTTGCGGAGACCACGGTGGACGAGCACGAGGTGCTTCTGCTCGGAGTGTTCGTCGGTGCAGGTCGATTCGACCCGCGATCGGTTGTCCGAGGTGTCGCGAGACAGGTAGTCGGGCTCCTCCCGGCCGGAGCCTACGAAGGCGCGCAGTTCATCGTGATGGGCAAGGGGGAAGTTGGCGAAGCGATCGCCGCGGCGGACGAACCGATCTACGTCCGGACGTGATCGCCTCCCCACCCGACTACAGTCCGCCACTTCACGGCGAGCCCCAGGACGCCACCAGGATTCAGCAACAAGGACGTCTTCCGATCCCAGCCCGTCGCCAGGCGAGACCCCGTCAGCGACACGCACGGGAGCGTCGACCGGCCTTTCATCGCGACGACGAGTTGCTGTCGCGAGGTGTAGGCGGCCACTCCCGTATGGCCCTCGTACGTCACCACGCGAAACGTCGAAGGGTGGACGTCGCCCTCCTTCGGTTCGAATGCCGGAAGGATCAGCTCGGCCGTGGCCAGGCTCCGCAGGAAGTCATCCATGGCCAGCGGATCCTTCAAAGCGCGTAGCATGGCTCGCTCGACTTCGTTGGCAGGCTCGAAGGGAACGTCTACAGGGCCTTCAGTCATATGGCAGTCTCGTCATCCGTCGCCGCCGGGGTTCTTCCGCTTGCCCCGAGCTCGGCATCCTCGTCCCGGTGCAGCTTCCGGCTCCACTTCCGCCAAGATACCCCGCACGAATAAGGGAGCTGCTCCGCCCACTCGCGGGGAAGGAGTGTTCCGGATGCAGTCCCGGCCTCCCGGGTTTACGGGGCGAGAGGGACGTAGGGGCGCGGCGGGTCCTCCTCCCGGAGGTAAGAGAAGTCCGGCGTGCGACCCGGACGCCGATAGTCACGCGGATCGAGGAAGGCATCCGGGCCGAGGTGATCCATCGCCGCGCGCGCCGCGTCGACGTAGTCGTCGTGACTCGTCCTGCAGTCGTTCAGGTCGCCGGTCGCCTGTAGGAAGAACCGACCTCCCGGGAGCTCCTCCACGACTGCGCAAGGGGTTGTCCGGATCTTGTCCCGTCCGAACATCGCCACGTAGTCCGGGCCGAGGATCGATCCCCAGTACACGTTGGGCAGATAGAGCTCGAGGATCCAGGGCGGTATCGAGAGGCGCGCACCCGCCTCCCCGTAGCGCCTGACGTAGCGGAGGTTCGAATCACCCCAAGCAGGCGGATAGAGCAAGTGAAGATGCCCGTAGTTCGCGTCCAGCGCGGTCGCGAATGCTCCAAAAGCGCGGACGATGTCCGCCGATTGGACCGCATCCACCGGGGCATTGATCTCGAGCCAGCTGTGCAGGTCGAACCGCGTCTGACGGTCGCGAACCTGGACCGTGCCGCCACCCGCCGTCCACCCCCAGAAGCCCAGCGCGTCGGCGGCCGCCGGTGCGGCACGGTCGACCCCGTCCCACATGTTCATCGACGCTTCGTCGTCACCCCACCGTTCCGGCGTGAAGGCAGGCACCGCCTCGATTGCCGACAGCAACTTCTTCCACACGACGAGGTCGTCGAGATGGGCGCGGCCGTAGACCGCGAGCGCGACGTTGTCAGGCATCAGGGAATTATGAGAGGCCGAAGGATCGGGAATCGAGGGATGGGCGCAGGTGCCGGTGCTGGCGCTGGTGCGGGGACCGGCAGACCCGGCAGGGGCATGAACGGAGCGATGCCCCGGCTCGGGTTCTCGCTGTATTCCTCGACGGTGAGACGCTCGGCCTCCCTGCCGAGGGGGCGGCCGAGCCCCCCGTCGCAATCCGGGTCCGGCGGCGACCCCGCGTCGTCGGGATTCCTGTAGCGCCACCCGCCGCCATCCGCTTGCTCGACCGGTCGGCCGTCGAGCGTGGTGAACCCGCCCTTGGGATGCGCCCTCACGATCTCGCCGCCGTAGGGACTGTTGCGAACCTGCTCCTGGAGGGGAATCGACACGCGCGTATTCTCCCCCACGACCAGGGTAAAGCCCCTCCCCGAAGAGGCTGCCTTGAAGAGCTCACCGCGGAGCTGCCTACTCGAATAAACGTAGCGCCCTGCCTTGATCTCGTAGACCTCGTCGCTCGTGATCGCGTCGGGAGCGACGCGCAAGAATCGCGAGCCGTCCATCGCGTCATATCTCGTAGTGTTCTCCGGGAGCTGGAGCCGGCTCAAGACGTCTTTCTGAAAGGCGTGTCCGCTCGAGTAGTTGTCGCGAACCGAGCCGAACAGGAGGGCGAGGAAGCTCGCGTCCGGTTCGGGGAGACCGAATCCCGACGCTCCCGACGCTCCCGGTCCCGAGCCGGCAAAGGTCCCCAGCCCCTTCAGCTCCTCGGTGAGTGGGTCGAGGATCTCGCCGGCGCGGCGCCCGGCGGCGAGGGCGTCGTCGCGTGCCGTCGCGGCTCGTCCGGCGGCGGCTTCCGCATCGTCGCGAGAGTCCTCGATGCGCTGGCGGAGCTTGTCCTCGATCAGATCGTCGTCGAGAAGCACCAGGGGGCCGAGGCCCGCACCGAGCAGCTGCATGCGGACGATCTCGCGCTTGGCGTCCTCGTACGACGACACCGCCGCGTCGTACGTGTCCCTCGCGGCATCGAGCTCCGTCGCGAGCTTGTGAAGGGCCTGTGACGCCTTCGCGGCGGCAAGCGCTACTGCCCGATAGTGCTCGACTCCCTTACGCCCCTCGGCGAGCCATCGATCCCGCGCCTCGCCCTCCCAAGTGGGCGCAGCGAGCAGACGTTCGAGCCGCGTTGCCATCGATTCGAGCTCGGCCGCCGCCCCTCCGAACCACTTCGCGACCGCCCGGACGACGCCGCTGTCGGGCATGTCGCGCGGGTATCCGCTCATACGACCTGATCTTCCGGCGACATGTACCAAGGAGGGGCCGACTTCTCAGCTTCTTCCCTGGCCTTTTCCAGGTCTTCCGGGCTGGGGGGGATCGGGGGCACGTCGCCACCCATCGACCGCAGGTCGGCGTCTTCGTACGCAACTGCCGCGGCTTCGGTATTGAGCGCAAAGGTCACCTGCGCCGCCGCGAGTCGCTCCAGCGCCCCCTTGAGAGCCGTGCGGAAGGCTTGCCACTCCGTCCCCGCCGATACGCCGGCCAGCGCATCGTTCGCGGGCGCCGTCTCACGGTCGCACCCATCCCGGCGTCCCGTAACGTCGCCGAGCATGTCCAACGCCTGCCCAGCAACGTCCAACAGCGTGTCGGGACGGATTTTGTAGTCGCGACAAAACTTCATCTAGCGTCCTCGATCGAGATCAGCCTGGGATGGAGGCCGCGAGTAGCGAACGCCATCCGCTCCGCCTCGGTGAGCTGCAAGATGATGATCGTCTCGTCACGAGGCGACAACGCATGGAACCGGCCTTCATCGGCCGCGAACAGGTCGTTCAAGGAGGAGATCAGCGCCACGTCGAACCAGTCGCCTCGCCGGCGAAGCTGGATCTCGTGTCGAGCACCGTTCATCGTGAAGGACACCCGGGGCTCGCCCTCGATCGGCCACGTCTCCTCGACGTCTGTGGGTTTCCAGGCGTCCCGGGAGATCCTCGCCAAACTAGCTATCGCATCCGCGTACACGCCGTTGCCCGGAAGAGCGCCGCATTCGAGCTCAAGCCACCACGTTCGGGACGGATCTTGCGCCAACAGCAGCGTCTCGCTCAGAGCCAATCCGCCTCCCGGTGGGGGAAGGGGTTCTCCCCAAGCGGCTCTGTGGTGGTCCGACAGGCGGAGGGCGAGCTGATCAGCCGGGAGGTGCGACCAGTCCTCGAAGAACCCCTGCCCCCGATACCACTCGACCGACCGATGTAGCGATTCCGTCTCGATGGGTCACCGTCCACTGCGGAGAACGTCACCCTCGTTATCCCCCGGTCGCAGCTCCCCTACGCCTTCCGGTCCAAGGCGCGAAAAATCACCCTGGGCGTTTTCACTGCAACGGCGCCGCGGGCTTCTTGCCCATGTGCGTGCCACAGCCGCCCACTTCGCCAAGAAGGAGAGAAAAGGGAGAGATTTCGACCGATGCGCCCGACTGCGCCGGATCGCGAGCCGCAGGGGCAACCAAGGCTCTCTCGTTTCGCGTCATCAGCGCTTTGTCTCACCCGTACAGGCGAGAACAACAGTCCCCGAGATCGAGAGTTGTGGGGGCAAAGGTGCAGGTCGTGCCTGCACAGATGTGCTACGACCCCCGCCGGGAGCACCCAGTACGTGTCGCGTCGTGGAGAGGGTCAAGCCCCGTTCGAGCGAAGGAGGTCCCACGCGGCGGCCGCTGCGCCACGCCAGCCCGCGTCCGCGCCCAGCGCGCCAGCGGTGATCGCCGGCATCTTCTGGAACGGCAGCAACGAGCTGCCCAACCGCGTCGAGATTCCGGTTAGCAGTGGCGCGCCCACGGCCGCGAGGCCGCCACCCACGACGATCGCCTGGGGGTCCAGCAGCGTGACGTAGTTCGCGAGCGCGAGCGCCAGCGCGTCCAACCCCTCGTTCCAGACCGCTCGCGCTCGCTCGTCATCGGCTGCCGGCAGGTCCGTCGCGAGCACGTCCGCGGATCCACCCGCGGCTCGGTACCGGCTTTCGAGCGCGCGTCCCGACGCAACGGCCTCGACACAACCGCGCTTGCCGCAGGCACAGCGCGGGCCCCCCGGCATCACGACCATGTGGCCGAGCTCACCGCCTGCGTGATGTGCTCCCGCGTAGGGCTGCCCGTGGATCACGACGGCCGCACCAACTCCGGTCCCGATCGACACGAAGAGGTAGTCCGAATAGCCACGGGCCGAGCCGTACGCGGCCTCCCCGCGTGCCGCCATCCGCACGTCGTGCCCGAGCACCACCGGCAATCCGGTCTCGGTCGCGACATGGTCGCGCAACGCGACATCCCGTAGCGGCACGTTGACGGCGTAGAGCGCCACGCCGCGTGCCTCGTCGACTATCCCGGGAACTCCGATCCCGACCGCGGCGACGCGCGGCTCGGCATGCCGCAGCTCCGCGACGAACTCCGCTATGCACTCGGCAACGGCCTGGGCGTCCCCCGAAGCCGTGCGCCACGGCGACACCGGCTCCGAGGTTGCGCCGTTAGCTGCCACGACCCCACCCTTGATGGTCGTGCCGCCGACGTCGACCCCGGCGACGAACGCCTCGGTCACGGCGGGCCTACGACCCACCGGCCGCGGTACACGACGCCGCGGACCCACCCTTCCCCGTCGAACACCACGAGGTTCGCAGCAGCGCCCGGCTTCAGGCCGGCGTCCAGTCCCAGCAGGCGTGCGGGACGAACGGACGCAGCCTCGACGGCCTCCGCGAGCGACGCGCCGGTCGCGGCCATCCAGTGGCGCATCGCCGTGTCGAGCGTCAGCGCGCTTCCCGCAAGCACTCCGCTGCTATCCCGCACAACGTCACCGCTCTTGGATACGTCGATCCCGCCCATCACGTACTCGCCGTCGGGTGCGCCCGCGGCAGAGCTCGAGTCGGAGACCAGCACGACGCGCTCCGGGGCCGCTGCGTGAGTGAGCCTGAGCACGGCGTCGTGGAGGTGGTGGCCGTCGGGGATGACGCAGACCATGATCGCCGCGTCCGTGAGCGCCCACCCGGGCACGTTCGGCTCGCGGTGGTGCAAAGGCCTCATGGCGTTGAAGAGGTGGGTCACCGCGCCCGCGCCCGCGCCCGCTGCCTCCGCTGCCACTCCTGCGTCCGCGCCGGTGTGTCCGATCGAGACCAGGATCCCTCGCTCCCTGAGCCGCGCGATCAGATCGATCGCGCCGGGCAGCTCCGGAGCGATCGTGACCATGCGGATGCTCGGGTGGTCGTAGTACACCGGAACGCCCGCAGCCGGCGACTTCAGACATTCCTTGCGATGGATCCCCGACCATTCCGGGCTCAGGAAGGGTCCCTCCAGATGGATCCCCGCGGCGGGAGAGGCCCCACCGCGTACGACCTCGCCGATGACCCGCACTGCCTTCTCTGCTCGTTCGGGCTCCATCGACACGAGCGTCGGAAGGTACGTCGTGACCCCGTGCGCTAGCTGGATACGATCGACGTCCTCGATCGACGCGGGATCTGCGGCAAGGTCGAACCCCCCTGCGCCGTTGACCTGCAGATCGCACAGCCCAGGCGCAACGAAGCCTTCGACACGCGGGCGATGCGTGCCGGCGGCTCCCTCGACGACGCCGGCGATCACGCCGTCGGATACGCGGATCGTGGCGTCGACGAACTGCCCGTTCAGCGCGACGGTCCCCGCGATCTCGAAGCGGGAGCCGTCATCCATCCTCGGGGCCTTCGTCCTTTCCCGTTGCCTGCTCGTCGTCGCGCTTGCCGAACAATTCGAGCACGAATCCCACGGTCGCGGGGGCTTTCGACGTTGCCGCCTCTCCCGCTCGCTCGAGCCAGGGCGGCGTTAGCCCCTGCCCCCGCGCGAGCCCCCACAGGAGGACGAAGGCGGGGATGGCCGCGGCCAGCCACGGCAGCTCCGCGTTCAGCCATTGCTCGCGCATCGCGATCACGACCGGAGCGATCGAGAGCACGACGATCAGCGCGCCGATCAGGTGCCGGGCCCGGGCCAGCTTCCGCAGCTCACGGTTGGCGGTCGTGAGCTGAGCGCGCGTCGACTGGACCTCACGGATCAGCTGGTTGACGGCGATGGGAGGCAGCCCGCGCTCCCGCGACGCGATCACGTGGGTGTTCTGCGTCTCGGGGCCCGGTGAGGTCTGCATCCCGAGGTACTCGATCAGCGCGAGGGCCTCGGTGGACACGACCTCGCCGTTCAGCGTCTTCTCCCACTCAGCCGCACGCTCACCCAGGCGGACCACGTGGCCGAAGCTGCCGACGGCCGAGATCGACTCGCGGAGGTTCGGCGTGCAGTCGACCCCGCGCAGTGAGAGCGGAGCATCGGGAAACGCCTTCGTGAACGCCGCGCCGGCTTGCAGGTAGTCCGCCGCAAGGAGCAGGTTGGAGCTCAGGCCTCCCGCGGGGTCCTCGTGGAGCCCCTCGAGCAGCGACACGACGCTCGCATCGTCGGACTCGGCGAAGACAGCGGCGCACGCGTGCCGCAGTGCCGAGGCGATCATCGGCGACAGTCCGATCACGCCGGACTCAGCGCGCGTGCCGGGCAGCGGACGCCCAAGCCGCATCGCACAATCCCTCATATCGGCGACCACGGCGCGGAGCGCGTCCGCATCGCCGAGACACCGCACGATATCGAGCCGGTCGGCAAGCGACGTCTGGGCCTCTTCGCGCAAAACCGCGAGGAGCCACGAGTCGAGCCTCGCCGCGGTCGCCTTGGTCAGGGCCGTTCCGCCTGTAAGGAGGTGGATGTCGCGCGCTCCCGCAGTTGCGCTCACCGTCCCCTCGAGACTTCCGTCGGGGTCGATCCGCAGCGCGATCATCGCCCCGAGCTCGCGCGCAAAACGTTGTGGCGGCGGGCACTCGAGGTCGTTCAGACCGCTGCCGCGATGCCGGTCGATCCATTCGAGCATGCGGAGTACCGCTCGCGATTGGAAGACGCTGCCCACGTGCTTGGTTCCGGCCGCGTCCGTGCCGCCATGCCACGTCGCGGGAGCGACCGACGTGAACCAGACGGCCCACTGCTGCGCGACCCAGGCGGTGTCGGGCGCCCCGCCGGTGATGCTGACGGCCCCGGCACTGCCCACCCGCACGACCGTCCCGCCCCGCTCCATCCACGACGGGGGGACCTCCTGGTCTCCGGACACGACCACCCGCCTCACGTCGCGCAGCGGCCATTCGGAGAAGGACTTGGGGCTGGCAGGGCCGTCTTCGCGCACCTCGACGACCTTCGTCCCCTGGACGCGGAGCTTCTGGGTGAGGAGTGCCATCCCGTCGTCCGTGCCGCCCCCGACCACTGCGACATCGGGGAAGCCAAGAGCGGCGAACCGGATCATGTTGCCGAGCAGCGCCGCATGGGCCGGCCGGGTCGGCTCGATCCATAGGTTGCAGATCACGACGCGACGAGGCGCCGACCGCGTCGTCCGCACCGCGACAGGAAGCCGCTTCGTATCGTGCTCGAGCTCGAACACGGTCCGCCACCGTCCGCGGCTGCTGTTATCGAGGTAGCAGAGGGCCGACCCGGTCACACCGGCGGAGCCCGCGACGTCCTCGACGGCGACGTCCTCGGGCCAGCTGAGGAGGATCTCGTCGCCGGGCCTGCGGTTGAGCGGCGTGAGTACCCTGTCCTTCTTCTCGTCGACCGGGACCACTCCGACACGGAGCTCCTCGGGCAGGAACGCCAGCGCCTCCTTCGTGAGCTGGTGGAGGATCACCATCCCGGTCTCCGGTGGCTTCAGCTCGAGCATCGCGCGCAGCCGTGCGCTCAGGTGGAGGACGTTGAACCCGAAGACGAGGCAGTCGAACTGTGACGCCGTCTCGGCGAGACCGTCGAAGTCCCGGTCGGTGAAGAGTTGGGCGTCCCACCGGGGGTCCGAGGTCAAGAAAGCTGATAGGTCGAGCCCCGGAGTGTGCAGGACCTCCCTCTCGCTCTGCAGGAGAGCGATCGACACAGGTCGCTCGTTGACGGTCTCCAATACCGCGGTCCCCACTCGCCCACGCCGGTCACCCGCCGGGCAATCGACGTACGGGACGTCACTTCCCGGTTGCCGGCGACTTTACGTGGAGGATAGACGAGCGGGAGGCGACGCCCTCCTGTCAGTCGTGGCCGGCGAGGACCCAGCCGCCGGCACTAGCCACCGTCGCCGTGACTTTGTCGCCGATCTCGTACTCGAACTGGACCGGCTCCGGCTCGGTCGAGGACGGCTCGATCGTCAGCTTCTGTCTCCCGCGCTTCACGACGACGGTCCAGTCGCCGGCGCCCACGGCGCCCGTCACGACGTCGCTCGTCGACGGCGACGTGATCGTGAACGTGCATTCCGGTTGAGCGGAGTTCATCGCCAGGCACGACTCCGGGTCGTCGCCTTCGGATGCCGGTGAGGAAGCCGGCGCCGTCAGCACGGCCGCCGCCGCGATCGCAACAATCGTCTTTCGCATGTCGCCCCCTTGTACACATGCTTCAGAAGGGTTCCTTCCGACTGCTTCTACGGAGGCCGTCTCGATCCCTTTTCGCGTACATGCGTTCTCTCGACGGCAGCGGGCAGACGGATGACTGTGATGACGGGGATGCTCGCGCCTGGCGGCGCGAGGCCTTGCTGGGCGCGGGGTCGAGTCCAGAGTCGCTAGGGACCTACCTAGGGATCTCGAGGGTCGCCGTCACCACCAGCGGTGGTCGAATTCCCACAGGTCGTGCCCGTTCCCTTCTGGGTCGTGCCTCGCCGGGGGCACCAATCACATCTGTGCACGACGCCCGCCCTATCTGCCGCCCCCGCCGCCGCGCGGGTCGGGCTCGATCACTCGAACGGTCTCGCCGTCGATACAGACCGAGGACCCTGCGCACGATCAGGACGGGACCGTCGCAGGGGCACGGCGTGTCGGGATCACACGACGGGGTCGCGGACGCGGGGCCCGCGGCAAAGCCGAGCGAAGCCGTCGCAACGGCGAAGACGCGAGGAGACGCAAGCGCTTCATGGGCCCTCCTAGCGACGTGTGTGATGACCTCCGACCTATCGCAAAGCGACGGCGCCGAAAACTTGCCCGGCGCTAAACCGATGTTGCCAGCCGCGGTGGAAGGCAGCTCGCGATGACCTTCGGGTCGGCCGGGCTCCTCAGCGACCCGTCGACCTCAGTTCCTATTCGGATCACCTCCTATTCGGATCACCCGGCCCTCAAGGCACTGCTGGCCTGGCC
>JALZFC010000066.1 GCA_030861725.1 Actinomycetota bacterium
GCGACGAGGCGGCCCCGGCGCGGCTCCAGCCCCGGCGGCGGCGCCGGCGGGAGCTGCCCCGGCCCCCAGCCGAGCGTCCAGGCGCGGACCGGCTCGTCGATGCCCTTCAGCTCCGAGATCCCGGCATCGGCGAACGAATGGCCCCCGCGGGACCCGACGAGGCCGCGCGTCACACCCGACACCAGGATCCCGTCCGCCGGAGCCGCGTCGCAGAGACGCGCCGCTACCGCGACCGCGATCCCGTAGTAGTCGTGACGGTCGGCGGTCGTGTCGCCGGAGTGGAGGCCTATCCGAACGTGCAGCGGGACCTCCGCCCCGTCCTCCCGCGCGAGGTGCAGCGTCCGCTGCATCGCCACGGCGCACTCGCTCGCGAGCCACGCCGCGGGGAACGCGGCCATGATCCCGTCGCCGGTGCTCTTGACCTCCTCGCCGCCGAACGACCGGACGAGGTCGCGCAGCTGCCCCAGATGGTCTCGCAGCAGCCGCTCCGCCCTCTCGTCCCCCAGGCGGTCGAACATCGCGGTCGAGCCGACGAGATCCGTGACCAGGATCGTCGCGGTGCCGCCGACGCGATCGGATCGCCTCACGCCCATAAGGTAAAGGAGATGGCTGCGAACGGATCGGCGCAGTACGGCGGCTTCCTCGGGAGGCTCTCCGACGACGAGGCCCGCGCTCTGCTCGACCGCGGCCGCCGGCGCACCTACGACGGCGGCGTCCCGCTCTTCCACGAGGGCGAGGTGAGCGACCGGATCGTCCTGTTGCTGCGCGGCCGGGCGAAGATCGCGACGGTCACCGAGGACGGCAAGGAGGTCATGCTCGGCGTGCGCGACCCGGGCGACCTCCTCGGCGAGTTCTCGGCCATCGACGGCGAGCCGCGTTCGGCCAACGTGATAGCGATGGAGCCGGTCGAGGCGCTCGTCCTCGACGCGGACACCTTCAAGGCGTGGGTCACCGAGCATCCGAGGACGGCATTGCTGCTGCTCGAGATGGTCCTGGCCCGGCTGCGCGACGCCGACCGCAAGCGCGTGGAGTTCTCCGCGTACGACACCGTCGGACGCGTGGCGCGCAGGCTCTACGAGCTGGCCGAGCGATTCGGCCGCGTGGGCCCCTCCGGCGTCGAGATCGCCCTTCCCCTGACGCAGGACGAGCTGGCGGCCTGGACGGGAGCCTCGCGGGTCGGGGTCAGCCAGGCCCTGAAGGCGCTGCGCGAGCGCGGGTGGATCGAGACCAGGCGCCGCTCGATCACGGTGCGCGACATGGCGGCGCTGGAGCGTCGCGCGACCTAGCCAATGTTCAGCATTTAGCACTGCATCCGTAAAGGGCTGAGTACTCGCGCACGCTCGCTTTTCCGATGCTGGGACCCAAGCCGGCGAATGCCGGAACGGCGTCGAAGGAGGGTTCAAGTGACCTCGAGATGGACCATCAGGATCCTGGTCGCGGCGGTTACGTGCCTCGCGACCACCACGGCAGCGGTAGCGCAGTCGCCGACTGCGACGACGGAGCGCGTCAGCGTCCGGTCGAACGGCGTCGAAGGCAACGACGACAGCTTCGGGTGCTCGATATCGGGAGACGGGAACCTCGTCGGCTTCGCATCCAGAGCGTCGAACCTCATCGGCGCCGACCGCAACGGCGCGACCGACGTCTTCCTCTTCAACCGGGACAACACGACTCCGGAGTTCGCGAGCATCCGCTCCACCGGCACGCAGGCGAACCGGTCGTCCGAGGCGCCGTCTCTCTCCCACACCGGCAGGTACGTCGCGTTCACGTCCAGCGCGAGCAACCTCGCGATCAAGGGCGACCGCAACGGCACGGCCGACGTCTTCGTGTACGACCGCAACGAGGGCAAGACCAACCGTGTCAGCATCCGCTCGAACCTGACCGAGGCGAACGGCACGAGCTACGACCCCTCGATCTCCGGGAACGGGCGCTTCGTCGCCTTCACGTCGACCGCCTCTAACCTCGCGATCAAGGGCGACAACAACAGGGCCGCCGACGTCTTCGTCCACGACCGCACGGCGGTGAAGACGAACCGCGTCAGCATCAGCTCGAAGCTGAAGGAGGGCAACTCGTCCAGCTACTCGGCGTCGATCTCGGCCGACGGCCGCATGGTGGCGTTCGTCTCCTACGCGAGCAACCTCGTCCCCCGCGACACGAACCGCATGCTGGACGTCTTCGTCTACAACCGGGCGACGCGCAAGACGATCAGGGTGAGCATCGCGAGCGACGGCCGCCAGGCGAACGGCGAGAGCGCGGCGCCGATGATCTCCCCCGACGGCGGGTTCGTCGCCTTCCACTCGACTGCGTCGAACCTCGTCGAGGACGACGATAACGACATGGCCGACGTCTTCGTCCACGACCTCAGCACGGGCGAGACCGAGCGCGTCAGCACCGGCATGGCCGGCGCGGAGACCGACGGCAGCAGCATCATCCCGGCGATCTCCGCCGACGGCCGCTACGTCGCCTTCCAGTCGTATGCGCAGAACCTCGTCCCCGCCGACACGAACGGGGCGCCGGACCGGTCGCGCGGGCTCGACATCTTCCGCCACGACCGGATCACCGGCGAGACCGAGCGGGTCAGCGTCGGCGACGACAACGAGCAGGCCAACGGGCCGAGCAACGACCCCGGCGAGGACCCGTCGATCACCGCCGACGGCAGCTTCGTCTGCTTCGCATCGGCGGCGACCAACCTCGTCGACGACGACACCAACAGCTCGTACGACGTTTTCGTCCGGGGGCCGCTCCTCTAGACGGCGCACCACGCCTGCGGGGGCCGGGCCGCAAGAGCCAGTCACGCGGCCCGGCCCCCGCGCCATGGACAGGCGACCGGCGCACGTGCTCGGCAACGGGCGACGGCGAAGCCGGCGCAACAGACAGCGACCGCCTGGGCGGTCGCGCAGAAAGAAAGGCGGCGAATACAGTGATGTTTCGATCTGCAGTCAGGAGGGTCCGAGCGATGGCTCCACCGTTCGCAGTCCCGCTCGTCGGGCTGCTGGCCCTCGCGCCCCTGTCCCTCAGCCTCTCGGTGCAAC
Organism: Actinomycetota bacterium; assembly: GCA_030861725.1. Classification (GTDB taxonomy): domain Bacteria; phylum Actinomycetota; class CADDZG01; order CADDZG01; family WHSQ01; genus JALZEG01. The sequence goes on from JALZFC010000066.1 coordinate 3,030, forward strand.
CGGCCCCCGCGGAAGCCGCGTACGTCGGCGGGAACGGGAAGATCGTGTTCGAGGCCCGCAGGGACGGCAACCCCGAGATCTACGTGATGGACGCCGACGGGACGAACCAGCAGCGGCTGACGTTCAGCGACTCGTGGGACATCGCCGCCACGTGGTCGCCGGACGGGAGCCGCATCGCGTGGGGCAGCGAGGAGGACGGTGACCGTGAGATCTTCGTCATGGACGCCGACGGCTCGGACCAGACGCAGCTGACGTTCAACCACTACTACGACCGGGCTCCGACATGGTCGCCGGACGGCACGAAGATCGCGTTCGCGAGCGAGCGCAACAAGCAGTACGCGATCTACGTGATCAACGCCGACGGGACCGGGCGCGAGACCCGCATAACGCCATCCGGCATGAGTGCACGGCATCCGTCGTGGTCGCCGGACGGGTCGATGCTCGCCTTCGAGAGCCGGCGCGACGGCAATCCAGAGATCTACGTCAGCCGGCTGAACGGGACGGGCCTCCGCAGGATCACGAACAACCCGGCGAACGACTTCGTCCCGAACTGGTCCTCCGACGGACGGCACCTCGTCTTCGCGAGCACGAGGGACGGCAACCACGAGATCTACTCGGTCACGGTCGACGGGACCAACGAGCGGCGCCTGACCGAGAACATCTACTACGACAGCGAGCCGAACTGGTCGCCCGACGGCACGAAGGTCGTCTTCTGGAGCACTCGCAACGGCAACATCGACATCTACTCGGTCAACCCGGACGGCTCCGGCGAGACGCGGCTCACGAACCACCCCGGCAAGGACTACAGCCCGGACTGGCAGCCCGTGTGCACGCTCACCGGGACGTCGGGCGACGACCTCCTCACGGGCACCTTCGCCGCGGACCTGATCTGCGGAGGCGACGGCGACGACACGATCATGGGCGGCGGGGCCGGCGACGTGATCTTCGCCGGCGCCGGCGACGACTCGGTCGCCGGCGGCTCCGGCGGTGACGTCGTCGCCGGGGGCGCGGGAGCCGACTCGATAACGGGCGACGCAGGCAACGACCGGTTGTTCGGGACGTCCGGCGCGGACGAGGTCGACGGCGGCTCAGGGAACGACGTCATCAACGTCAAGGACCGCACCGGCGACGACGAGATCGACGGCGGCGAGGGGTCCGACAACTGCGTCGGAGACTCCGGAGACGGCAAGACGAATTGTCCGTGAGGCGGCCTCGGCCGGTGAACGAGGACAACGTGAGGCGTTTCACAGCACTGGTCGTCGTCCTCCACCTTGCCGCGACTCCGGTCGCGCTCGCGAACGAGACGGCAAACTGGGTTCCGTTCGTCGGCAGCTACTCGATCTCCCGGACTTTCAAGCACTACGGAGGCCACCAGACCCCCGGCATCGACTTCCGTATCCCGTCGGGCACCCCTATCCACGCCGCAGGCCCCGGCACCGTCGTCGGCATCGAGGAGGACTGCAAACCCGGCGACCGGTGGTGCTCCGGGAGGCGGGGCAACTACGTCCAGATCGCGCACCCGGCGGGGCGGCACTCGCGCTATCTCCACCTCCGGCCCGGCGGCGCGAGCGTCTCGCTCGGCCAGCAGGTCGCCAGGGGCCAGGTCATCGGCTACTCCGGCAACACCGGCGACTCCACAGGGCCACACCTCCACTACGACGAGCTCCTGCGCGGCTCCCGCACCTATCCGGGGCCGATGTACGCGCTGCACGACTCGGCCGTCGTCACCTACCGCGACTGGCCCGGCAACGACGAGCGCGTGATCCGCAACGACGGGTATCCGGTCGCCGACCTGACGGTCGTGATCGAGGGAGAGGGATCGGTGACGTCGTCGCCCGAGGGCATCAGCTGCGGCACCGACTGCAGCGAGTCGTACACGCCCGGGTCCGTCGTCACGCTGACGGCCGAGCCGGAAGAGCTCCACGCGTTCGCGGGGTGGTCCGGAGCATGCTCGGGCACGGGGACGTGCGTCCTGGAGATGACGGAGGCCGCCGAGGTGACGGCGACGTTCGTCGTCGCCCCCGCCCCCGCACCGTAGCGGGCCGCGCCGGCTCGCCGCGTCCGGCGCCGGGGGGCTGTGTTTTCTTCAGAAGAGATTCGGCTATCCGGCGCCTTTCCCCGCTAAAGCGCGGAGAGCCAGAGATTCTGAAGAGAACACAGCATGGCCGAAGACATCTTCAGGGACCGGACGAAGAGCCCCACGACCTGGCGCGGCGGCTCGCGCGGCCTTCACGAACGAACGCACAAGGGCCTGAGCCGCCGGGGCTGCGTGTTAGTTTTTCGCCGTACCTACCAGGACATTCGCGGTTTTTCGCCGCGTCCGGAAAAGAGGAGAACGCTCGCCGGTGCCTGAGGGCGGAACCTACTTCGGCCAGTACGTCACCATCGGGATCTTCGCCATCGTCGGCGTCGTCCTCGTGTTCGGGACGCTCGCCCTCGCCCGCCTGGTCCGGCCGAACGTCCCGCACGCCGAGAAGTACACGACCTACGAGTCCGGGATCGACCCGATCGGCACGGGCTGGAGCCAGGCGAACGTCAGGTACTACGTCTTCGCGCTGCTGTTCGTGATCTTCGACGTCGAGGCGGTGTTCCTGTTCCCGTGGGCGGTCGTGTTCGAGAGGCTCGGCACGCAGGCCTTCATCGAGATGCTGATCTTCATCGCGATCCTGGCCTTCGCCCTCCTGTACGCCATAAAGAAGAAGGTGCTCGAATGGCTGTGATCGAGAAGGTGGCCCTGCCGAGCCCGGTGTCGTGGCTCCTCAACTGGAGCCGCCGGTACTCGCTGTGGATGCTCCAGTTCGGCCTCGCCTGCTGCGGGATCGAGATGGGGGCCGCGATCGCCAGCAAGTTCGACATCATCCGCTTCGGAGTCATCCCGTTCCCCGCGTCGCCGCGCCAGGCCGACCTCATGGTCGTGGCGGGGACGGTCACGGACAAGATGGCGGCGCCGATCAAGCGGATCTACGACCAGATGCCCGAGCCGAAGTACGTCATCTCGATGGGGTCCTGCGCGAACTGCGGAGGTCCGTACTGGGACTCGTACTCGGTGACGAAGGGCGTCGACCAGATCATCCCCGTCGACGTCTACGTGCCGGGATGCCCGCCCCGCCCGGAGGCCCTGCTCCAGGGCGTCATCCGGCTCCAGCAGCTGATCTCCCAGGAGGACGTGCGCGAGAAGTGGAAGGGCCACCGCGCGGACATCCCCCACATCCCCGAGCCCGGGCTGGCGGGTGGGATCTAGCTTGGTACGGCCCGACCACATCGGTGCGGACGAGGCCCTCACCAGGGTCCGCCAGGCCCTCGGCGACCGGGCGAGCCGCGTCGAGCTGAACTTCGGCCAGGTCGATCTGACGTGCTCGCCGGACCAGCTCGCGGGCGTCATGACCGCGCTCGCGGAGACGCCGGGGCTCGAGTGCCGCTTCCTCACGTTCCTGTCCGGCATCGACTGGTCCGAGTTCGGCGGGGCGGAGGAGGGAAAGAGTGAGGAGGAGGGCCAGGACGGGGAGCGCGGCCTCGAGGTGCTCGTCCACGTCTACTCGCCCGACTTCGTAGTCCACTGCAACGTTCACGTGCCGGTGGATTCCGAGCATCCCGTCTGCCCCTCGATCACCTCGATCTACCCCGGCGCGATCTGGCACGAGCGCGAGGCCCACGAGATGTTCGGCATCCACTTCGAGGGCCACCCGAGGCTCGTCAACCTGTACCTGCCCGAGGACTTCGAGGGCCGTCCCCTGCTGAAGTCGTTCCGGCTCTCGACGCGGGTCGTCAAGGACTGGCCGGGCGCGAAGGACCCCGAAGAGGCCGCGGCGGGCGGGAGATAGACGTGACTTCCACCGAACAGGACATCCGCCAGGTCTCGCAGGCCGTCGACGACATCGGGTCGGGCAAGCTCGCGACGGAGGAGATGATCCTCAACGTCGGTCCGCAGCACCCTGCGACCCACGGCGTGTTCCGTCTGCTCGCGACCATCGACGGCGAGAAGCTCGTCGCGGCCGAGCCGATCATCGGCTACATGCATCGCGGCTACGAGAAGCTGGTCGAGGTCCGCGACTACCGGCAGATCACGAACCTCGTCTCGCGGATGGACTGGCTGTCGAACATCCAGAACGAGCTGCCGCTCGCGCTCGCGGTCGAGCGGCTCATGGAGATCGAGGTCCCGCCGCGCGCCCAGTACCTGCGCGTGATCATGTGCGAGACCAACCGCATCCTCAACCACCTCATGTTCTTCGCCTCGTTCGGCGCCGAGCTCGGCGCGATCACGCCGACGTTCTACGCGTTCCGCGAGCGCGAGGACATCCAGTTCGCGATGGAGATGGCGACCGGCGGACGCCTCCACTTCGGCTTCTTCCGTCCGGGGGGGCTGAAGGAGGACATGCCGCGCGGGTTCTTCGCGCAGCTGATGAAGGGCGTGCGCCAGACGATCGAGCGGCTGCCCGACTACGAGAACCTGCTCATCGGCAACGAGATCTTCAAGCAGCGCACGGTCGGCGTCGGCGTGCTCGACAAGGACGTCGCGTACCGCTACGGCGTCTCCGGCCCCATCGCCCGCGGCTCCGACATCCACTTCGACGTCCGCAAGGACGAGCCGTACTCCTCGTACGACCACTTCGACTTCGACGTGATCTCGGCCCCCAACGGCGACTGCTTCGACCGCTTCTGGGTCCTCCTGCACGAGGTCGCCGAGTCGGCGCGGATCATCGAGCAGGCCGTCGAGGGGCTCCCGCCGGGCCCGGTCATGGGGAAGGTCCCCCGCGTGATCCAGGCGCCGAAGGGCGAGATCTACGTCCGGTGCGAGAACTCGCTCGGCGAGCTCGGGATGTACCTGATCTCGGACGGCGACCGCAAGCCGTACCGGCTGAAGATCAGGACGCCGTCGTTCTCGAACGTGTCGGCGCTGCCGCACGTGCTGAAGGACACGTTCGTGTCGGACATGATCGCGATCCTCGGGTCGTTCTTCTTCGTGCTGGGGGACATCGACCGGTGATCCCCGACATCACGCTCGCCACCTGGCAAATCCTCGTGATCAAGCTGCTCGCGATCCTCACGATCGTGCCGGTCGGCGCGCTCGCGGGGGGCTACGCGGAGCACAAGGTCATGGCGCACCTCCAGCACCGGCTCGGCCCGATGTACCCCGGCGGGTTCCACGGGTGGGCGACCACGCTCGCGGACGGGCTGAAGTTCCTCTACAAGGAGGACATCATCCCGAAGGCCGCCGACAAGCCGGTCTTCTCGCTCGCGCCGGCGGCGATCTTCGTGCCGGTCGTCATGATCTACCTCGTCATCCCGATGGACCGCACCCTGATCGTCGAGGATCTCGACGTCGGCATCTTCTACCTGCTCGCCGTCGGGTCCGTCTCGACGATCGGCGTGCTCATGGCCGGGTGGTCGTCGGCGAACAAGTACGCGCTGATCGGCGCGCTCCGCTCCGCCGCGCAGCTCATCGCCTACGAGCTCCCGATCGTGCTCGCCGCCGCGTCGGTCGCGATGCTGGCCGGGTCGCTGTCGATCATCCAGATCGTCGAGGCGCAGGATGTCCCGTTCGCCCTGTGGCCGCCGGGCATCGGGCTCGTCGCGTTCCTGCTGTTCACCACCGGCGCCGTCGCGGAGATGACGCGCGTGCCGTTCGACATGCCGGTCGCGGAGTCCGAGATCATCACGGGCCCGTTCACCGAGTACTCGGGGATGCGCTACATCTTCGCCCACATGTTCGCGGAGATGGGACACATGGTCGCGTTCGCCGGCATCGCCGCGACGCTGTTCCTCGGCGGCTACAAGTCGCCGATCCCGTGGGGGCCCCTCGAGGCGGTACCGGGGATCATCTGGTTCTTCGCCAAGACGTTCTTCATGATCTTCCTGTTCCTGTGGATACGCCCGACGTTCCCGCGGGCGCGCGAGGACCAGCTCCAGAAGTTCGCCTGGAAGTTCATGATCCCGCTCGGCCTCGCGCTGATCCTCGCGACCGGCGCCTGGGTCCTCTACGCCCCCGAGTCGATCAGGTAGGAGAGAGATGGCGATCGACGAAGAACGCCAGGGCGGGGTCGGCGGGACTGCCGAACCAGACGTCAGCACGGGAGCCCTTCACCCCGAGCATCCCTCTTCCGTCGGCAACCTGAACCACGCGCGGCGTCCCGGCTTCGGCCTGGGCCTCCTCAAGGGCATGGCCGTCACGCTGAAGCACCTCTTCAAGCACAACACCGTCATCCAGTACCCCGACGTGAAGCAGGACCTCCCGGCGCGCACGCGCGGCGTGATCGCGCTGAAGGAGGAGAACTGCACCGTCTGCATGCTGTGCGCGCGCGAGTGCCCGGACTGGTGCATCTACATCGACTCCCACAAGGAGGAACTCCCGCCGAAGCGCGAGGGCGGCCGCAAGCGCAAGAGGAACGTGCTCGACCGGTTCGCGATCGACTACGCGCTCTGCATGTACTGCGGCATCTGCGTCGAGGTGTGCCCGTACGACGCGCTGTTCTGGAGCCGCGAGTTCGAGTACGCCGAGTACGACATCCGCGAGCTGACGCACGAGAAGGAGCGGCTCTCGGACTGGATGGCGACGGTGCTCCCGCCGCCGTCGCTCGAGCAGGGGGCCGCGCGGCCGGGCGAGCCGGAGTTCGCGC
>JALZFC010000036.1 GCA_030861725.1 Actinomycetota bacterium
CCTGGATACGATCGCCCACGAGGGCCTCCCTTCTTCGATGGTTTGGACACCGAAGAAGCTAGGGAGGCCCTCCGCCGTCTAAGCGGATTACCCACCGTCTTTCGCGTAGAAGGGACATTTGTCTGACGAAAACACAGCGGGCCGGACAGCCCCGCTCAGCGGCCCGCGCTGCCCCCGCTCGAGTGCCACAGCCTCCCCGGGGCAGCATCGCTCGTTCCGGGGCCGAGGCCCGCCGCCGCCTGGATCTTCCGCTGGCGACCGAGGGCCGCGGCAAGCGCGTGCCCGGCGTCGCGGTCGGACGCGAGCTCGGCGAGGTCGAACGCCTCCTGCGCCACGACGGTGATCCCGACGTTGCGGGGGTCCGTCCGGTGGACGAGAGAAGCCCCGCCCCTCTTGCGCACGAGGCCCTTGAAGAGCAACAGCCACGAATGGAAGACGGTCCGGGCGCAGTGGGCCTGGACCCGCTCGAAGACCGTGACGTCCATCGGCCCGGTGGCGTCGTCGAGCGTGACGAAGATGATGCGCTGGCCGGAGCGGATCGCCGGCGTCTGGCTCGACACCTTCACGCCGGCGACCCAGACGAGGGCGTTGTTCTTCTGCGTCACGAGCTCGGCCGCCGGGACGCACCCGATCTCGCCGAGCAGCGGCCGGTAGAGGTCCATCATGTGGCGCCGCGCGTCGATGCCGGTGATCTCGAGCTCGGCCTGCGTCTCCTCCATCGGCGAGTAGTCCGGGAGCCCGGGCAGCGTCTCGGCGATCGGCTCCTCGAGGTCGAACGAGAGCTGAGGAACATCGGACGGAGGAACGCGGCCGCGCCTTTTGCGGGGCTTGCGTGCGGCGGGGGCCCTCGTCGTGAGGTCGACCGCACGCCACAGCAGCTCTCGTCGGGAGCGGCTCCCCCTTATCGTGTCGAGGGCGCCGACGTGGACGAGGTTCTCGAGGACCGGCCGGCTCAGCGACGCCCGGCGCCAGAGGTCCTCGAGCGACTCGAAGGGCTGCGCCGCGACGATCGAGTCGATCTCGGCGTCCGTGATGTCCCGCACCTCGGAGAACGCGAGCCGGATGCCCTGTTTCGTTCCCACGGGCTCGACCCGATACGTCGCATGCGACCTGTTCACGTCGACCGGCAGGATCGGTATGCCGAAGTGGCGGGCGTCGGCGACGATCAGCCGGCGCGGGTACATGCCGGGGTCGTGCGTCAGGACGCCGGCGAGGAACTCGGCCGGGTAGTGGGCCTTCAGCCACGACGACAGGTACGTCGGGAGCGCGAATGCGGCGGCGTGCGCCTTGCAGAACCCGAACGACGCGAACGCGAAGACCTCCTTCCAGAGGTCGTCCGCCTGGCGGCGGGTGAACCCGTTGCGCACCGCCGCGGCCTTGAACCACGATGCGATCTTCGAGTCCGGAGGGTTGATCTCGATCGGCTGGGCGACGCCCTCCCATACGACCCCGCCCGGCCTCTCCGCGTCGAGGTGCCGGCGGATGTAGTCGGCGTCGTCGAGGGAGCATCCGGTCGCCGCGGCGATCACGCGGATGACCTGCTCGTGGAAGATGACGACGCCGTTCGTCTCGGCGAGGATCGGCCGGAGCCTGGGGTGCGGGTAACGGGTCTCGGCGAAGCCGTGGCGGCGGTCGAGGAACGGGCTCACCATGTCGGACTTCACCGGTCCGGGGCGGAACAGCGAGATGTCGACGATCAAATCGGCGAAGCGGCCCGGCTGGAACCGCGCGAGCAGCTCGCGCTGCCCCGGCGACTCGATCTGGAAGCACCCGAGCGTCCGGGACGATCTGACGAGCTCGAACGTCCTCCCGTCGTCGTGAGATAGCGCGTCGAGGTCGACCTTCGTCCCGTGCGCCCGCTCGATCTCGTCGACCGCGTGCGCGATCGACGACAGCATCCGGACGCCGAGGACGTCGAGCTTGACGAGGCCCAGCTCCTCGACGTCGTCCTTGTCGGCCTGAAGCATCGTGAAGCCCCCGAAGCTCTCCTGCATCGGGACGCGGTCGGCGAGGTCGCGCGACGACAGGATCACGCCCGACGGGTGGAGCGCGAGGTGGCGGGGGAACCCGTCGATCTCGATGCACAGCGTGAAGAGCTGCTCGAGCTGCCCGGCGTCCAGGTTGCTGCCGGCGAGCTCGGGGAGACGCTCGATCGCCTGGGGGATGTCGCCGGCGCGGACGCGCGGGAACGCCTTCGCGACGAGGTCGATCTCCTCCGGCGGGAGGCCTAGGGCCTTGCCGACCTCGCGGATCGCCATGCGGGCGCGGAACGTGTCGACCATGCAGCACATCGCGGTCTGGTCGGCGCCGTAGGTGTCGAGGACGTGGGCGAGGACCTCCTCGCGCCGGTGCGACTCGACGTCGACGTCGATGTCGGGGAGCTCCTCCCGCCGCGTGTTCATGAAGCGCTCGAACAGCAGGTCGTAGCGGACCGGGTCGACGTCCGAGATCCCGAGGAGGTAGCAGACGAACGACCCGGCCGCGCTCCCCCGGCACGCGCAGCGGATGCCGAGGACGTTCTTCACGTGGGCGACGATGTCGGCGACGAGGAGGAAGTAGCCGGGCCACCCGAGCTTCGTGATCATGCGGAGCTCGTGCTGGAGCCGGTCCTCGACCTCGTCCGTGATGCGGTCGAACCGGCGGTAGGCGCCCTCGTAGCAACGGCGTTCGAGGACCCACTCCGGGAGGTCGCCCTCCGGGAGGGCGAAGTCCGGGAAGTGGTACGTGCCGAGGTCGAGGTCGAACTCGCACGCCTCCGCGATCCGCAGCGTCTCGTCGGCGGCCTCGGGGGCGCCGGCGAAGAGCGCTCGCATCTCCCGGGGGTCCTTCAGGTAGTACTCGGAGTTGGGGCGGACCGAGTGCGCGCGCGAGAGCGGGACGATCTCCTTGATCGCGTGGAGGAGCTCGTGGACGCCGGCGTAGCGCGGGGTCGCGTAGTGGACGTCGTTCGTGGCGACGGGCGTGGCGTTGCTCTCTCGTGCTACCGCGAGGAGCCGGTCCCGGAGCATGTGGTGCCCGTAGCCCCGGTGGTCGAAGACCTCGAGCCGGTACCCGTCGCCTACCTTCTCTTTCCACTTCCGGGCGGCCGCGATCGCTCCCGGCATGTCGCCTCTCGACGCGAGCCGCGCGACCTCGCCCCTGTTGCAGCCGGAGAGGACGAAGAGGCCCTCGGCGCGGTCGGCGATCTTCGCGAGGGTCGTCTCGGGCCGGTCGCGCTCGTGGCCGAGGTGGGCGTCGGAGACGAGGCGGCAGAGGTTCGCGTAGCCGGTCTTGTCTCGCGCGACGAGCGTGACGTGGTCGAGCTCCTGCCACCGGTCGTCTTCCGCGCCCTCCCGCCGGACGGTGAGCTCGGCGCCGTAGATCGGCTTGACGCCCGCGCTGCGGCACGCCTTCGCGAAGCGCACAGCGCCCGTGAGCGAGTCGTGGTCTGTGAGGGCGACGGCCTCGTAGCCGAGCTCGGCGGCGAAGTGCGGGAGGACCTCGGCCGGTATCGCGCCGTCGCGCAGCGACCACACCGAGTGCGTGTGGAGATGGACGAACCCGCTCACTTGGGGGCCCGCCTCTCGTTCTCGTCGCCCCCGCTTCCGGAAAGCGGCAGCCGCCCCGACCGGTTTCTTTTCGTGTCCCTGAGATCGCGCTTTCCGCGATCTGGGGGACAACTTGGCGGCTCCCCCTTCTTTGTCCCTGGAACCCCGCTGAGCGAAGGTATAGGGACAGATAAACGGGTCAGGCTTGGGCGGAGAGGGCGGTGCCGCTCGCTTTCGCCACGAGGTTCCCGGTCGAGGTGTCCGTGATCTCGGCCTCGGTGAAGAGCACGCGCCGCCCCGCCTTCACGACGCGGCCGGTGGCGCGGAGCCGCGCCCCCGCGGGGGCCGGGCGCAGGATCGAGATCTTCATCTCGGCGAGGACGGGATACCGGTCCTCGGGGAGCTCGCTCGCGGCCACGCCCCCGAGCACCGCGTCGGCGAAGGCGGCGAGCATCCCGCCCTGGAGGTTGCCCTCGGCGTGGCAGTACTCCGGGGGCACCGTCCAGTCGTAGGCGACGCCGTCGGCGTCGAGGTCGACGGCGAACCCGAGCGTCTCGTTCACCGGCAGCGTCACGTCGCCGGCGCGCACCGCGTCCCACCGGGTCCTCGCCATGCGCGGGACGATACCCGCCGCTCAGTCCCAGACCCGCGCCAGGCACCACGAGTCCTTCGTCCGGTCCTGGTAGACGTCGTAGACCGCGCCGGGCGACAGCATGAATCCGTCGGGATCGAGGTCGCCCGTCGCCGTCGCCCCCGAGGGCCGGGCGAGCACCCGGAAATACTCCCGATCCTGGGCGCCGGAGCCCCGCCACCACTCCCCCGCCTCGCGCCACGAAGTCAGCGGGAGGTCGACGTCGTAGCGGCGGCCGCGCCACCTAAAGGAGCGGGGCGCGCCCCCGACGGCCGGATCCGGCGTGACCTCGATCGGCTCGTCGTACCGCTTCGACACCCACCCTCAGCCTTTCTCGTCCCGCCGTCCCGCCGAGGCGGCCCGGCCTGCTCTGTGCCCGCCTAGTCCCCCTGCCGGAAATCAAGGGACCCGACTGACCCGCCCCTTGCGGGGAGGGCCCTTCGGGTCCCGTAGTCCGATCGGCGGTTCGGCGGGGCCGGGGAACCTGCGCCGTGGCTCGGGGAGAGGCCACCGTCGATGCGAACGTGTGTTCGATACTAGGCCGCGGCAAGTCCGGTTGTCAAGACTCCGTTGAGAGCTCGGCATGGAACGGGACGCGGTTCTGTTAGGCGCTCTCCCGGTGCTCCTCGTAGATCTTCAGCACGCTGTTCATCGAGCCCAGGAACGCCTCCAGCAGCGCCGGGTCGAAGTGCTTCCCCGGCTCCCGCCGCAGCATGTCCAGCACGTGACCCAAGGGGAAAGCACGACGATAGGGCCGCGTGTGCGTCAGCGCGTCGAAGACGTCGGCTATCGCGGCTATGCGGCCCTCGACCGGGATGTCTTCGCCCGCCAGGCCCCCGGGATAGCCGCCGCCGTCCCAGCGCTCGTGGTGCGAGGCGACGACCACCGCCGCCAGCTGCACGACCTCGAACGACGAGCCCTCCAACAGCTTTACGCCGATCGGCACGTGCTCTTCCATCAGCTTGCGCTCGGCCGGTGTCAACGTCCCCTCCTTCAGCAGGATGAGATCGGAGACGCCGATCTTGCCGAGGTCGTGGAGGCGGCTCGCCAGCCGGAGCCTCTCCGCCGTCGCCGAGTCCGCCCCCGTCACCTCCGCCAGCAACGCGCAGTACCGGCTCATCCGCTCGACGTGACCGCTCGTCTCGTCGTCCCGGTACTCGGCGGCCCGCGACAGCCTGGCGAGCGTCTCCTCCTGCGCGGTCCGCAGGTTCTTGCGCGCCTCCTCGAGCTGCATGAGCGACTCCCACAGCTCGGTCGTGCGGCGCCGGATCTCCTCCTGGGTCGCCTCCGCCTGCCGGCGCGCCGCGCGGACGAGCGTCTGCCGCTCGAGCAGGTTGGCGACCCGGACCCGCGCCTCCTCGGCGTCGACGGGCTTCGCGATGAAGTCGCGGGCGCCGAGGGCGAATGCCTCCGTGCGGGCGACGGCGTCGGCCGGCGCCGACAGGACGGCGAGGGCAGGGGCCGTCTCGGAAGAGGCGTCGACGTCCCGCAACACCTGGAGCCCGGGGAAGTCCGGCCCGGCGAGGTCGATCAGGACGAGATCCGGCCGCAGCTCCCGGTACAGCTCGGCAGAGGACGCGAGGTCGCCGCTGACGTGGAGATCTTCGTACCCGGCGCTGCGAAGGGAGTCCTCGAGCGACCTTGCGGCGTCTCCCTCGCCCAGCACCAGGACGCGCGCATCGGTGGCTTGCATCCCCTCACCCGGTTAGGCGCCGCCCCCTCGGCGGCGTCGTCACGGACCAACGATCGGCCGGCCCCCCAGCCGGCCGATCGCGGGCCTCGTGCTACGAAGTAACTGCGTGGCACGATCATCTTAACCACATTCGGCCGCCGCTCGCGAGCGGTCACGCCGAAAAGATCGCGCTACAGCCGGACCGGCCGCGGGGGCATCAGGATGAACCGGATGTGGGGCTCGGTGAGGACCGAGTACGCCGGGAGCGTCTCGCCCGGCTCGAGGATGCCGAGGTTCTCCCAGAAGTCGAAGCGGCCTTCGAGCAACCGCCCGGACAGTGTCCGGAAGCGCCGGTGGTCGACCCGGCCGTGACTGTGGAGACCGAACGGGTTCCTGGCGAACCCGTGCAGCCGGAAGGTGATGAACTGGTCGTGCTGCCGTCCCGTCGTGAAGGGATGGACGGCGGGCGGCTCCCCGGACGTCTCCGCGACGAAGCGGATCGCCTCGGCCCCCGAGCGTGCCGCGCACGAATAGCGGGCGTAGCCGCGGCCGTCGCGCTCGATGTCGAGGTCGAACTTCGCCAGCTTCGTCCCCTTTGCGAGCATTCCCTGCACGGCCCACGACGACAGCGTGTCGACGTAGTCGCCGAAGAAGTAGAGCCCGCGATCGTCGCCGTGCGTGACGTACGTCCGGAACGTGATCTGGTTGAACGTATGCGTCGGGCGCCGCGTGAGACGCCACCTCACGTCGCGGTTGCAGAAGCAGGTCGTGGTGACGAGGGCGGTCTCGCGCCCGTCCTCCCCCTCGAACGTCTCCAGCGCGAGCCCTGGGGGGAGCAGGCTGCGGACTCGTGCGGCGGGAACCGCGTGCGTGACGAAGACGACGTTCTCCAGATCGACCTCGGCCTCGGCGGCGAGGGGACCGCGGCGCGGACGCTGCTCGTCGCCCGGCGGCGCGGCGGTCCCGACGGTGGCGGTCACGGGGCGATCATCGCGCGCAGGTACTTCCCGGCCCCTCCGGTGTTGTAGAGGACGACCGGCTCCCGCAGCTCGCCGCGCCGCGCGAGCAGCGGCAGGGCCGCCAGCGTCGTCGCGCCCTCGGGACACACGAGCATCCCCTCGGATCCCGCGAGGTCGCCCACGGCGTCGCGGATCGCGTCCTCGGAGACCGCGACCATCGCGCCGCCCGAGGCCCGGACGGTCTGAAGCACGAGATCGGCCTCCGACGGAGCGGGTACGCGCAGACCCGCGGCAATGGTCGCGAGCCCTCCCTCCCACGGCTCGGCGGCGCCGGCTCCTGCCTCGAACGCGCGCACGATCGGCGGGCATTCCTCCGATTGGACTCCGGACACGACGGGCGCGGGATCGCCCGTCCAGCCGAGCGCCCGCGCCTCCTGGGCGGCTTTCGCGCAGGCGACGGCGGCGACTCCCCCGCCGACCGACGTGACGACGGTGCCGGGCAAGCGCATCGAATCGGAGTCGCCGAGCTGGTCGAAGCACTCGAGCCACGCGCTCTTCTTGCCCTCGACGCGGTACGGCTCCGCGAACGTCGCCGTGAGAAAGGCGCCGGTGCTCGCCGCGAGCGCGCGCGCCGCCGTGGCCGCGTCTGCGATCGTCCCGTCGACCTCGACCAGCTCCGCCCCCGCGAGCCGGACCTCCTCCTTGTTCTCCTCGGGGGCCGAGCGCGCCATCGTCACGATGATCGTCACGCCCGCGCGGGCCGCGTACAGCGACCACGCCGCGCCGGCGTTCCCGGCGCTGGGCATCACGATCGCGTCCGCGCCCAGCTCGACGGCCCGCGACAGCCCCGCCGCCGCCCCGCGCGCCTTGAACGTCCCGCTCGGCAGCGGCCCGTCGTCCTTGACGAGCACCTCGACGCCGAACCGCTCCGACAAGCGAGGCGCGGGGATCAGCGGGGTGACTCCTTCGCCGAGCGACACCGGCGCGCCGCGCACCGGCAGCAGCTCGCGGTAGCGCCACATGCCCGGAGGGCGCGCGCGTACGGACTCCAGCGAGAGCGGCGAGAGGTCGTAGCGCGCCAGCAGCGTCCCGCCGCACGTGCAGCGGTTCTGGAGGACGTCCGGCTCGTGGACGCGCCCGCAGCGGGCGCACTCCAGATGGTCGAGCCGTGACTCGATCGGTCTAGACGAGGCCGAGGGCCGATTTCGCGAGCGGGTCCATCTTCTCGGGCGTCCACGGCGGGTACATGACCATCTCGGTCGTGACCTCGCCGATGCCCTCGATGTAGGCGGTCGCCGCCTTGATCTCCTCGTCAAGCATCGGGCCGATCGGGCAGCCCATGGTCGTGAGCGTGAACTCGACGCGCACGTCGTTGTCGTCGTTCACGTCGACGGCGTAGACGAGCCCGAGGTGCCAGATGTCGATCCCCAGCTCGGGATCGTTGACGGTCTTCAGGGCGTCGACGACCTCGGCGCGGATCTCTTCCTTCGTAGCCATGTACCTACTGTAACGGGCCTCCGCCGGGGCTATTCCGCGCCGAGGTCGATCCCGAGCAGGCGCGCGGCGTTGTTCTTCAGCACGTCCTCTTCCTTGTCGCCGAGGCCCATGGCGTCGAACTCCGACAGGATCCTCCCGGGATCGAGCATCGGATAGTCGCTGCCCCACACGAAGCGGTCCGACAGCCGCCCGCGCGCGTCCCGCTTGACCTCCTCGGGGATGTACTTCGGCCTCCACCCGGACAGATCCACCCACACGTTCGTCTTGTGCATCGCGCTCGCGAGCACCTCGAGGTGCCACGGGTACCCGAAGTGGGCCATCACGACGGTGAGGCCCGGATGGTGGGCCGCCACCATGTCCATGAGCATCGGACGGCCGTAGTCGAACGCGATCCCGGAGCCCCCGGCCACGCCCGCACCGAGCCCCGTCTGGCCGACGTGCACGACGATCGGCAGCGCGTGCTCCTCGCACTTGTCCCAGAGCGGGTCGTACTGGGGGTCGTTCGGATAGAACGCCTGCACCTGCGGGTGGATCTTGAGGCCCTTCATGCCGAGCTCGACGACGGCGCGGTCGAGCTCCTCGACGGCGTCCGGCTTGTGCGGGTCGACGCTAGCGAAGCCGACGAACTGCTCCGGGTACTCCCGGCAGATCTCGGCGACGCGGTCGTTCGTGAGCGGCGGGAGCCCCGTCGCCGTCTCCGCGTCCCACGCGAGCAGCACGCCGAGGAGGTCCCACTCCTCGTACTCCGCCGCCATCTCCTCGGCCGTTCGCACGCGCACCTCGCTGCGGAAGTACTGCGCCGTCACCTCGAGCATCGGCCCGATCGAGCCGTTCAACCACTCGTGCGTCGAGGCGTGGACGTGGAAGTCGATGGCGCGCGGCAAGGAGGCCTCCTTAGAGGAAGAAGAACGAGACGGCCATGATGCAGTAGGCGCCGACGAGCTGCGCGCCCTCGAACCAATTGGAGCGCCCGTCGAGCGCGATGAAACCGAGCACGATCGCCGCGAACGCGACGGCCGCGATCTCGAAGCTCGAGAAGATCAGGTCGAGGTACGGCTCCCCGACGAGCAGCGAGAGGAACACGAGCACGGGCGCGATGAACAGGGCGATCTGCGTCGAGGAGCCGATCGCGATCTCGATCGACACGTCCATCTTGTCCTTGGCCGCGAGGAAGATCGCAGACGAGTGCTCGGCCGCGTTGCCGACGAGCGGGACGACGATGAGGCCCACGAACAGCTTCGACAGACCGAGCTCCTCGACCGTTGGCTCGAGCGCCCCGACGAGGAACTCGGACATCAGCGCGACGAACACCGTGGCCCCTCCCAGCAGCCCCATCGCCTTGCCGATGGTCCACTTCGGCTGGCCGTGGTCGAACTCCGAACGGAACAGCGACTTGTGCGTCTTCAACGAGAACAGCAGCCCGAGGCCGTACAGCGAGATGAGGATGATCGCGACGCCCACCGACACGGCCTCGGTCCGGAACTCGCTCGCCGCCGGCGTCAGCGCGAACAGCGCCGGCATGATCAGACCGATCACGGCGATCACGAGAGAGCTCGAGTGCAGCCCGGAAGCGGCGCGGTTGAACCTCTGCTCGCCCCGGCTCCACCCGCCGACGAGGAACGAGAGCCCCAGCACCAGCAGGACGTTGCCGATGATCGACCCGGTGATCGACGCCTTCACGACCTCGAGCTCGCCCTCGAGGATCAAGAAGAAGGCGATGATCATCTCGGTGACGTTGCCGAACGTCGCGTTGAGGAGCCCGCCCCTCTGGGGGCCGATCCGCGCCGCGAGGTCCTCGGTCGCGTGGCCGATCACCCCCGCGAGCGGGAGGATCGCGAGGCCGGAGATGACGAAGATCGCGATCGGGTCGCCGTGGGCGATCTCGAGCACGATCGCGATCGGGACGAACACGAGCAGCCACTCCAGCCGCGGCCTGAGCATGGGGGGCAGATTAGCCCGGCCGAAAACGGCCGCGCGTCAGACGGCTACGGCGTCGAGCACGACCCTCAGGCGCGCCGCGGCCTCTGCCGGGTCCTGCGCGTCCGCGATCGCCCTGACCACGACGATCCGGCGGGCTCCCGCGTCGAGCACCTCCGGCAGGTTGTCGTGGCCGATGCCGCCGATCGCGAACCACGGGAGCTCGTCGGGGACGTTCGCCGCCGCGTATCGCACGAGCCCGAGCCCCGTCGCCGGCCGCCCGGGCTTCGTCGGCGTCTCGAAGAGCGGCCCGACCGCGATGTAGTCGGGCCTCTCGTCCCACGCCAGGACGGCGTCGATCTGCTCTTCGGAATGCGTCGACCACCCCGTCAGGAGCCCCGGCGAGACGCGTCGTGCGGCCGCGACCGGAAGGTCGTCCTGGCCGAGGTGCACCCCCGTCGCCCCCGCGGCGACGGCGAGGTCGGGCCGGTCGTTGACGAAGAGCGGGATGCCGACCGTGCGACACGCGAGCGCAAGACCCTGCGCCGCGTGGAACAGCGGCCCCGCCTCGGTGTCCTTCTCCCTGAGCTGGAGGACGTCCACACCTGCGCCGGCGAGCTCGGGGACGAGGTCCGCCAGGCTCCCGCCGCGCACGTTCCCCTCCGCGACGAGATACAGGCGCGCGTCCCGCAGCACGCTCACAGCGCCACCGCCGCCGGCCCGTCCTCGCCCGGCAACGGTGCGTCCGGGTCCTCGCCGGCATCCTTCTCGTACTCCTTCATCCGGTCCGCCACCGCCCGCAGCACGTACGGGGTACGCAGCAGCGCGACCGAGACGATCAGGTAGGGCGTGACGTCGAGGAGCACCTCGTGCCAGCGCTTGTCGAGCAGGCTCGCAGTCCCGATCCACACGATCACGAGAAGCATCATGAGGCTCGCGAGGCGCCGGGACAGCTGCGGGTCCGCCGCCCGCTCGACGCGCGCGCGCATCAGGACGACCGCGCTGCGCCCGCGCGTGCGGCGCAGCCTCCACCACGTCTTGCGCGCGGGATAGAAACGGCCGAGGCCCTCGAGGAACCCGAGAGCCGCGACGGCTGCGAAGGAAGCGAGGATCGCGCTGGTCACGCCGCCAACATAAAACGAGGGGGCGGATACCCGCCCCCTCGCAGAGTGGATCGATCGTGCCGCCGGGCTACTTCGGGAGCTTGACTCCCTTACCCGCGGTGTAGGTGAACGTGGCGTTCATGCCGGTGTGCATGCACACGATCGCCTTCTTCATCCCCGCCGGGACCGTTCCGGCCTCGCCGCCCGCCTCGCGCGACTCGTACGTGTAGTTCGTCGGTGCGTAGCCGGGGTCCGTCGCCTGCTCCGGCGTGCCGAACTCGGTGTAGAAGGTGATGTCCAGGTCCACGTCGTCCCCGCCACCGGTGACCTCCAGCGTGAACGGCTTCTTCTCCGTCGCCGGGTCGAGGTCGAAGCTGTAGCCGACGACGCCGTTGATCTGCTGGTTCTCGCTGCTGAGGATCATGATCCTGCGGTGGAGTCCCGAGTAGCACGTCGCAAACGTGCTGCCGGCGTACGGCGCCATCACCTTGATGCTGCCGTCCACCTTCTGCTGCTTGGGGGCCGCCGACGACGCTCCGCCGATCAGCGAGAGTGCCACCAAAGAAGATGCCCCGAGTGCTATCAACTTCCTCATTTCACCTTCACCCCCTTGCCGGCCGTGTAGTCGAACGTCGCTGCTGCGCCGGCGCCCTGGTCGCCGCCGTACATGCACACGATCGCCTTGGTGTACTCGCCCTTCGGGATGATCCCGGACTCGCCGCCGGCCTCACGCGTGTTGAAGCTGGTGTTGACCGGCGAGCCCGCGTTCAGGGGATCACCGGCGACGTCCTCGGGCGTGCCGAACTTGTAATAGAAGGTGATGTCGAGATCGACGTGGCTCTGCCCACCGGTCGGCTCGAGGACGAACGGCTTGCCGATCGTCGCGGGGTCGAGGTCGAAGTGGTAGCCGATGCCGCCGTTCACGAGCCCCTGGCTCAGGATCGCGACGCGCCGCTGGAGGCCCGCGTAGCAGCCGCTGTTGTCGGTGTACGGGGCGGGCAGCGCGATGCTCCCCGAGACCTTCTGCTGCTTCGGTGCCGCGGCGGTCGCGTTGGGAACGAGCGCCGCCGCGACGAGCCCGCCGAGGGCGAGCGCTGCAAGCTTCTTCATCTGAGTCCACCTCCGGTAAAGGGCTGTCAACCAGAGAGGTTCGCCCCGCGGCGCGCTACTCCTTCCGCCGGGGCCGTCGCCGGCTCAGACGATCACGCGTGGCAGCGGCCCCGTGTCGTCCTCTTCGTCCCGTTTTGGCGGGATCGCGCCGGGGGCGTCGGAGGGCGAGGCGGCGGGGAGGAGGCTGGCGGTGACGAGGCCCGTCACCGCCCGGTAGAAGTCGTCCGGGTGTGAGAGGTACCTGATGCGGCTGAGCGCCTGCGCCTGCCCCGCCGTCTCGACGATCAGCTCTCCGTAGCCGATCAGGCGGCCCCACAGCGAGCGCTGGTAGGTCATGTCGGTGAGGTTCCCGAGCGGCATCGACGCGACCTTCCGGGTGAGGATCCCCGAGACCTCGAAGATCCTCTTCTCCGTCACGAAGATGCGGTCCGCCCACCACTCGAACAGCCGCCACATGAACCGCAGCAGGAACCAGAGAGCGAAGAGGCCGGCCGCGGTGTCGAGGACGTCGCCGCCGTCGCCGGGGCTCAGCACCGTGCCGACGACGACCGCGAGGACGATCGCCCCGACTGCGGTCACCGCGGGCCGGGCCAGGACGGCGACATGGCGCCTCGCCTCGAGGATGACCGTCTCGTCTCCGGCGAGGTAGCGCCCGGGGCCGGGCATCACCGGCTAGACCAGCGACCTCACGAACGTGGACAGGCTCTCGGCCGCGGTCGAGAGCCACTCCCGCGCGCTCTCCCCGGTCATCTTGACGAGCTTCGCGGCCTCGCCCGGGGACTCGATCAAGAAGAAGATCCCGAACGCGACCAACAGAAGCCACATGACCCTCTTTAGCCCCATGAGCAACGATCATAGGGCAGACGCGCCGTTCGTGGAGGATTAGCCCCGTTCCGTCCACCAGCCGAGCCAGAGCTTCCGGGAAGTGCGGAGGTGCTCCTGAGAGCGCGAGAAGACCTCCAGCGTGACCGTGCCGTCGTACCCCGCCTCCTTCAGCCACCCGACCGCGGCCCTCCAGTCGATCGTCCCTGCCCCGAGGGGCAGGTGGCGGTCCTCGGTCCCGCCCGTGTTGTCCGAGATGTGGACGTGCGCGAGGCGGTCGCCGTAGGCGGCGAGCAGGCTCGGCGTACGGTTCTGCTCGCCCAGGCCGAGCCGCAGGTTCGCGTGCGCGATGTCGAGGTGGAACTCCGCGTCCGCCGCCGCAGCGAAGATCTCGGCGAAGTCCTCGACGCGCGCGAAGCGGTTGTCGAGGTTCTCGACCATGATGCGGATCCCCCGCTGCCCCGCGTCCTCGACGATCCCCGCGATCGCCTCGGCGTTCGCCTTCCGGACCCGGTCGGCGGAATGGAGCGGGACGCGCTGGTCTGGATGCACGTTCACGAGCGTCACGCCCGCGTCGGCGAAGACGTCGAGCGCGCGGCGGAAGAGGTCGCGCGCCACCGACCGCAGCTCGGGGAACGGCGATGCGATCGGCAGGTAATAAGGCGTGTGCCCGACCGCGGTCAGGCCGAGGTCGCCGAGGAGCCGCCCGACGTCTTTCCCGTCGGGGAACCACGCGGCCGGGGGCTCGAGCGTGAGGTCGACGAAGTCGAACCTCTCCTCGGCTATGCGGTGGATCTCCTTGGTCACCGACCGGCCGGGGAAGTTCATGGCTCCTACCAGCACCCGGCGAGCATATGCGGAGGGCCCGGGCGCGGCGGTGTGTCTATCCTCGACCTCGTGGAGACCTACCAGGCGATCATGACGCGCCGCTCGGTGCCGCGCTGCGGGGGCGAGGTCGAGCGGACGGTCGTCGACAAGCTGCTGGCCGCGGCCGTGCGGGCGCCGAACCACCACCTGACGCAGCCGTGGCGGTTCGTCGTGCTGCGCGGCGACGCCCGCGCCGAGCTCGGCGAGGCGTGGGCCGCGGGGCTGACGCGTCTGGGAAAGGACGCCTCGAAGGTGCCGGACAAGGTGCTGCGCGCGCCCGTGCTCGTCTGCGTGATCGAAAGGCCCCACCTCGACAACCCGAAGGTGGTCGAGGTCGAGGAGCATCACGCCGTGGGGGCCGCGATCCAGAACATCCTGCTGGCGGCGCACTCGCTCGGGCTCGGCGCGATGCACCGTACCGGCGACATGGTCCGGCTCGCGGAGGTGCGCGACTACGTGGGAGCGGCGCCCGACGAGCTCATCGCGGGCTTCGTCTACGTCGGTCGTCCCCCCGAAGGCGACGACCGCCGGCCGCCGTCGCGCCGGATCGACCATTCCGAGATCACGGAGTGGCGGGGATGGTGACCCCGCCGCAGAGCGCGGCGTTCTTCGACCTCGACAAGACGCTGATCCCGGGATCGAGCCTGTTCCTGCTCGCGCGCGGCGCGTACGAACGCGACATGTTCAGGGTCCGCGACCTGCTGCGCTTCGGTTGGGGGCAGATGACGTTCCGGCTCGCCGGCGAGCGCGCGCGCAACGTCGAGATGTCGCAGACGTCCACGCTCGAGTTCGTGACCGGCCACAAGGCGGCCGAGCTCGTGGCCTGGGGGAAGGAGATCGCGGAGCAGCGCATCCTCCCGCGCGTCTACGAGGACATCGTCCGCGTGATCGACGACCACAAGGAGAAGGGCCACCTGACCTTCCTCGTGACCGCGGCCCCCATCGAGCTCGCCGGCACGATCGCAGACGCGCTGGAGATGACGGGGGCGATCGCGACGATGTCGGAGGTGGACGCCGGCGGCTACTACACGGGGAGGCTCGTCGGCCCGGTCATGCACGGTCCCGCCAAGGCGAAGGCGGTCGCGGAGGTCGCCGCGGAGCGCGGCATCGACCTCGCGGAGTGTGCGGCGTATTCCGATTCCGTCAACGACCTGCCGCTGCTCGAATCCGTAGGCTTCCCGCACGCGGTCAACCCGGAGCTCGTGCTCCGGCGCATCGCGGTCACGCGTGGCTGGCCGGTACACGAGCTGCGCACGCGCCGGCGCGCGTTGCTGATCGGCATCCCGGCCGGCCTCGGCGGGGCCGCGCTGTTCGGCTCCGGGATCGCGCTCGGGATGTGGGCGCAGAGGCGCTCGGCGGCGCGGGCGCGGGGGCCGGTGGAGAGCTTCGGCCGCCGCCTCGGGATCTGACTAACCCGCCGGTGGGCCGCCGCGGCGGGTTAAGCCCCTGTAACTCTCGCTCGCGCAAGAAGGACAATCGACATAGCGCGGCCTATCATCAAGTCATGCGACGAGTGGCGTGTTTGGCTCTGATCACCGTTCTTGCGGCCATGTCGCCTGCCCCCGCTCAGGCGCTCGAGCGCGGCTGCCGGGCCGCGCAGGCGCGAGCGGTCGTAACCGAGTTCGTCGAGGCGTTCTCACGCGGTGACGTGGATTACCTCGACCGGCTCTGGGCGGCAGAGCCCGACTTCTTCTGGTACGCGGACAACGAGGACGCCACCCGGCGTGGTGCTCTGGCCGAGGACCGGTCGACGCTCCCGCTTTACTTCCACGAGCGTAGCGCGTTCGGCGACGCCCTCCGGCTGCGGAAGCTCGAGGTCGAGTGGGAAGCCGGCTGGCACGGTGCGTGGGGCATCCGCTTCGTCGCGCACCGCACGTCGGACGCGCCGGGAGCCGCGGGAGTGCACGTCGGGAGCGGCGCGGTCACGTGCAACCGCATGATCGCTTGGGCGATGGCTCGGAAGGCAGGCTAACCACCCGCGCGCGGGATGCCGCCAGGCAGGCACGATTTTCGGCTCTCGTATCCTCCCTTTTTCTTCGAGGCTTTGCTCAGGCGGCCGGCGCCGGCGGGATGGCGCCGAGCGTCGGCGACTCGCCGACTCCCTCGATCACCCCAACCTCCTGCCCGAGGTGGACGTCGACGATGACGATGCTCCTAGCTTCCGTGTTGATCCCGTAGACGTATCTCCCGCTGGGGCTGACGACCAGGCTCTGGAACGGGAGCGACGTCTCTATCGTGGCGCCGCTTTCCCACGATGCGGTGTCCACTACCAGCAGACGGTCGGACGTCAGCCTGTCGAACGCGTCGCCGATGGTTCCCATCCCGACGAACAGCCGGTCTCCGACAGGCGAGAGCTCCGCGGCTCCGAAGGGGACGAAGGAGCCCTCCTCCACACCGAGATCCTCCGTCCCCGTGACGCGTCGCGACGCGGTGTCGACCACGGAGACGCGACCGCTCTGCGTCATTGCGTACATCCGGTCATCGCCGGACGCCGCGACCGCCCACGCCAGGCGCCACAGGTCGAACGGGGTTCCGTGCTCGTCCGTCCGGTCGTTTTCATCACGCGGGAGGTGGGTCCTGCTGCTCGCCTCGGCGGCCCCATGTGGCGCTACGGCGACCCTGCGCGCGTCGTGCGAGAGGTGACACGCGGCGGAGAATCCCAATCCGCGTGCGGCCGGTACGAGCGCAGCGCCACCGCATGCAGGGACGTCGGCGCTCTGCGGGAGCAGCTGTCCGGTGCGTGTGTCGAATGTCGCCACCGAGTAGTCCGCAGCGTCGCCTCCCGTTACCCGAGCCTCGAGAATGTAGAGCCACCGCCCGTCCGGTGACAGCTCCATCGTGGGGAAGTACGACGGGAGCGAGCTCATCCACCTGCTCCGTAGCGTTATCTCCTGGAGCACCTCACCAGTGGCGGCGTCGATCACGCGCAGCGTGTCCGTAGCGGTGTCGCGGGAGGCGACGTATAGACGGGTCCCGTCGGGCGACACCGCCATCGCCGGGTCGCGTCCCGCCTCGTACGTTCTCCGGATCTCGCCGGCAACGGTGTCGACGGCCAGCACCTGCGACGTCATGCCGAGGTCCTTCGGGTCGAGCACGTAGAGAATGGCGGGCTCCTGTACTGGTGCTGCAGCCGGCAACTTCTCGGCGGCAGCCTCGGGCGGTCCCCCGCATGCCGCAGCGAGGATGCAAAGCCCGAGGGCGGTAGCCGCGAGCTTGGGCGTGGCGGCCGGCGGACGGGCAACGGAAGCCGCGGAGCGCGTTCGCATCTCAAGAACCTCCTGCACGAGACAAGTGATCGATCGACGTAGCGACGACGAGGTACGAGGCGACGAACGCCAGCACGATCCCGTTCGTCAGGTGGACCAGCGGTTGCCATACGAACAACCGATCGGATGCGGCGGACAGCGCCGCGGCGTCGCGCGCCGAGTCCGGACCGAGAACGAAGAGCGGGATGGCGCGCCCGGCGCCGTAGAGCGTCATCGCGGCGACGCCGGCCGCCCCCGGGAGGAGGAACGCCCAGGCAGCCACGGCCAGGAGCGTGCCGACCGGGATGTACGTCGCGAAACCGACGCCGAGTCCGAGGCCGTACACGAACGCGGCGAGCCGCGGGTTTGTATCCCGGCGGTAACGTCTCTGCGCGACTTGGCGCCCGCGACAAGGCACGCGCAGGCGAGACAAGCCGGCCTCGCGGATGCTGTAGACGGCCGCGACGGAGGCGACGGCGAACGCAGCGGCTGCTTCTCCGGGGCCCGCGAGGATCTCAGGAGCGTCCCGCCCGCAACGAGCACGAGCCCGGCGGCGGTACCCGCGACGGCCCCCCCGGCCGCGTGCGCCCACAAAACCGTCGGCCGCTTTCCTTCTTCGCGTTCCCCATGCCCGATGGGGAGCAGTGTTCCCACCATTGCGTAGCCTCAGGGAGACCAGAGGCTGGAGACGCCGGCCAACAACCCCGTGAAGAAAAGGAGCGGCACCGTCGGCGCCGGCGCCGCCGATGCGACGGCCGCGCCTGCGACCGCCGCGCCTCCGAGCTGAGCGACACGAACCCACGCCGCAGGCAGCTCGAGTCGAGTTGCAAGGCCCCCACCGAGCGACGCGGGTTGCCCGGGGAGCTTGGTCCTCACGTCGCGCACCCCAGGCCACAGACGTTGCTCGTGACGATGACGGCGGTGCACATGTACGTGCCGCTCCCCCAGACCGGCTGGGGACAACCGCGGGTGCACTCGGTGCAGTTCTGACACTGATTGTATTTCTCGGTGCTGCAGCCGCCCTTCATGCAGTCCCAGTACCGAACGGTGTAGGAAACATCTCCCGGCTTGCAACAGCATCCGGTCCAGTAGCTGCCGACAGTCGCACAGGCGGGGCAGGTTCCGATCCCCGACGTCCCGTTGCAGCAGTCGCACTGGACGCCACAGAAGTTGCACATCCTCCAGTCGGTGCAGGAGATGTCCGCCTCGGCCACGCCGTAGCTCACCGGCAGCGCCTCCGAGATGATCGACACGCCAAGCGTAGCCAGCGCCAATTTGCCGAGTTTTCCGAGCACGCCTCGCCGAGACACGCGTTGGGACAGCCGGTCGAGGGCTTTCTCGACGGTCTCATCGAGCGGCGACTCGTGGTCGCTGGTCCTCCTCGTGCCGTCGCGGCCATCCATCACGCCTCCCCTCCGTTCCCATCGCGGCCTCCCGTCGCAACCTCGTGCTCGGACGCGTTCAAGAGGCTTTCCAGGTGCTCGAGGCTGTTGACCAGCCCCTTGGACCTGACCGTCCCATCCCTCGCGACGAAGATCCCGTACGGCGAGGTCGCGACGCGATACGCCTCATCGACGTCCCCTCGTGCGACGACCACCGGAAGCCCTTCCAGGCCGTTGGCAGCAACGAAGTCGCGCGTGGCGCCCACACTCGAGAGGCTGATGAGAATCGTTTCGAGCCGTCGCCGCTCCGCTCGCGCGAGCGACCTCACGCCGGGCAGGATCTCCGAGCACGCGGGGCATGACGACGACACGAACACCAACAGCGTCGCCTTGTCTTTGTGACCTCCGAGCTCCACGGCTCGCCCGTTCAAGTCGGACACCCGGACGAGAGGAGCCGGCTCGCCGATGTCGGGTCCCGCGGGGGTCTCCCGCGCGCCGAAAGCCGGGATGCGCCGGTGGATGATCCCGATCTGGCGCGCCAGGACGACTAGTCCCGCGACCGTGACGGCCAGAGCAATCCACAGCAGGACGTACGACACCAACCAGAATCCGCTCATGCGCTCCAGTCCTCCGGGCTCGTTAGGGGCAGGAAGGAGGTGGTCGAGGGTGAGGACACCCCCGAAGGTCCCACCACGCCGCCGGCGTGGGAACGGCCTTCGGGAACGAGGGCGCCAAAGTCGAGGAGGCGTACGTTTCGGACCGCCCTTAGGACGAGGCCCATGAGGACGACGGCTGTGGCGGATAGGGCGACCGGGAGCGCCTCTCCGGCTGCGACCCCGGCCACTCCGGAGAGGGCGGAAAAACCGCCGATCACGGCAAGCCCGGCATTCCGCGCCACGATCGACCACGAGAGACCGTGCGTGATCGACCCGAAGCACCCGCAGGCGATGTCGGTCCGGCCGCGGAGGAGGTTGACGGCCACACCGGAGGCGAACCCGACGAAGAGAAGAGCCGCCGACACCGCTGCGGCTCTTGCCCACACGCCCGTCCAGAGCAACAGGCCGGTCGAAATCTCAACCCAGGGAAGAAGAGCCGCGGTCGCGGCTGCCGCGGGGCGCGGGAGGAGACGGTAGTCCTCGATCACGCGCAGTAGGCGTTCGCGACCATCGACCACCTTCGCGATCCCGGCGCCTAACAGCACAAGAGCCAGAAGAGCCCGAAAGAAGATCGCTGTCGCCGCGCCAGTTCCCACGATCACTCCGCCCAGAGCGATGTCCCCGTCCGGTGCGGAATAGTACACATTATCTGGACTCGCTGCCACAGTGGCAGTCAATCCGCCGTCTTCGGTCGCGGAAGGTGGGACCCTGTTCGTCGCGTCGGTGGTGGACGCGGACGGAAACGTGATCGGGCTGATCCGGATGACGTGACCGGCGGATCGTCGGTCCTACGAGGCAGCGCGGACCCGGTAGTGGAGGTGGACGACACCGCTGCCCAACCGCCTGATATCCAGCAGCTCGAGGTCGACGCGCACGTCTCTCGGAAGCCACTGGGTCCCTCCGCCCACGACCACGGGCGTCACGAAGAGATGGAGCTCGTCGACGAGCCCCGCCGAGATCGCCTGGCCTGCGAGGGTGGGCCCGCCGACGGAGATGTCGTTCGGGGCGGTCGCCTTCATCTGCCGGATCGCTTCGGGATCGAAATCGCGCTCGATCCGCGTCCGGGCGCTCGACACCTTCTCCAGCGTCTTCGAGAACACGACCTTGTCCGCGGCCTGCCACACCCGCGCGTAGTCGAGGAGGAACGCAGGCTCGTGGCCCGCCGTCGGCGCGGTCTCCCAATAGACCATGACGTCGTAGAGACGGCGACCGTACAGGTACGTCCGGGTGGAACGTTCCAGGTCGTTGAAAAAGGCGTGCACTTCCTCGTCGGGCGCGGCCCAGTCGAAGTTCCCCTGAGCGTCCGCGACGTAGCCGTCGAGCGACGCGATCGCCGAATAGATCAGCCTCGCCACGTGAGCCTCTCGAAGATGTCGGGCACCTAGCGGTCCTCTCTGGGAAGGAGCTCCCCCTCTTGCCGCATACGCTCCCGATGGAGCTCGCGAAGCCGTTGCGTGATCGGTCCCACGGCGCCGTCACCGATCGAACGGCCGTCGACCTCGACCACCGGCGCGAGCTCGCCCATCGTGCCGGTGGTGAAAACCTCTCGAGCCGTGTAGACCTCGGAGAGCGAGACGTTCCGCTCGACGGCCTGCAGTCCCTCGGCGACCGCGAGCTCGAGCACGATCTCCCGCGTGATCCCGGGAAGGCACGCGTCGGCGCGCGGGGTGACGACGGTGCCGTTGCGGACGAGGAAGACGTTGGTCGCATTGGTCTCGGCGACGAAGCCGTGGAGGTCGAGCATCAGCGCGTCGTCCACCCCCGCCAGGTCGGCCTCGATCTTCGCCAGGATGTTGTTGAGGAGATTGTTGTGATGGATCTTCGAGTCGAGCGTGGCCGCGGAGCTGCGGCGGACCGACGACGTGATGAGCCGGATCCCTTCGGTCCCGTACACCGGCGGCTTCCACTCCGCGAGCACGATCAGGGAACAGCCGGCGCGGTTGTAGCCGGGGGACATCCCCGACGTCACCTTCGGCCCCCGCGTCAGCGTCAGCCGCACGTGCGCCCCGTCGTACATGCCGTTGGCGACGAGCGTCTCGACGACCGAGTGACGCACCTCCTCACGCGACGGCACGCCCTCGAACCGAAGGGCATGCGCCGAGGCGAACAACCGGTCGAGGTGCCGGTCCAGCGCGAAGATCCTGCCGTCGTACACGCGGAGGCCCTCCCAGACCGCGTCGCCCCCCTGGACCACCGAGTCGAAGACGGATACCCGTGCCCGGTGACGAGGCAATAGCTCGCCGTCGACGTGCACGAGGATCTCCTCATTACGAGGATCGGGCAGGTCCTGGGGGCCATACGCTCGCGCCGGCAACCTAGGAGACTCCCGCCCGGCGACCGACGGTCGCGCCGGTGACCAGCTCGTCGTAACAGGCGCGGCACTCCGACAGGAGCTCGCGGCACGCCTCCGGCACCTCGCTGCTCCTGGGACGGTACGGCGCGAACCCGGTCGACTGCTGCACGCTGTCGTACCAGTATCTCGCCCAGGGTCCGTCTTCCGGATGCGGGCCTGCCGACCACGACAGCATCGCCGGGTCCCATGCGATCCCGACGCGCGCGCACAGCTCCTTCAGGACGTGCTCGGGATCGAGCAACAGCTCCCGGGCATCGAGCACCGGCGGATCCTGGCCGCGCGCGCGGAGGTCTCTGAAGAGCGTCACCTGTCGTTCGAGCCCGACGTCGCGCATCGTCGGCTCGGGCAGCTGATGCACGAGCGACGCGATCACCTCGGCAGGGTCGCGGATCAGCAGGACGTTGACGCAGCGATCGAGGAAGCGCAGGTCGAGATCGGGCGTGAGGTGGTGGACCATCTGCTTCAGGAACAGCACCGGACGGTCGCAGGACCCGAGGATCACGTCGCCGGCGATCGTCCCTGCGTCCGTCTCGAGCACGGCGAGCAGCTCCTCGCGGCCGGGGTGAGGCGCGCCGGTCGTGGCGAGGTAGTGCCCGTAGAGCGGCTCGTCGACGGCACGCGTGTCGGCACGCCGGGCGAAGCTCCGCATCAACGCCGTGGAGACGTTGCGGGGGCCGGACCAGCAGTTGATGCGAAGCGTCATCGCGTCCTTCGACTCGTCACCGCGCCGGTGCCGCTCCGCGGCGCCTCCGCAGAGCGCGCTCGTATATCTCCGTGAGCGCCTCCAGATGATCGCGCGGATCGTGCCGCGCCCGTGCGCGCTTCCACGCGGCGCGACCCAGCTCTGCGGCCGAGTCGGGGTCGTCGGCGACCCCACGAAGCGCAGATGCGAGCGCGTGCGGGTCCCCCGGCGGGACCAGGACCCCCGTCTCCTTGTGCTTCACGAGCTCGGGTATGCCGCCGAGATCGCTACCGACCGTGGCGACGCCGCCGGCCGCCGCCTCGAGGATCGCCATCGGGCAGGTCTCGTACGCCAGAGAGGGGCTGACCGACGCGACACACCGGTCGAGGTCGCGGGCGATCACCGCCTTGTCCGCGTAACCGCGCAGCTCGACCGGAAGACCCTCGCGCTCGACCCGCGTCCGCAGATGTGGTTCGAGAGGTCCTGCGCCGTAGACGACGATCCGCGTCTCCGCATCGAGCATCCCCGCCGCGTCGAGCAAGACGTCCAGCCCCTTCTGCGCGACGAGCCGCCCCGAGTAGACGAAGAACGACCTCTCCGCAACCGAACGTTGCTGCAGGTCTTCGGCTACGTGCACGGGATTCGGCACCACCTCGATCCGATCGCGGGGAAGACCTGCCGCGACCACGATGTCGCTCAGGAACCCGCTGGGAGCGATGAAGACATCGATCTTTTCCCACATGCGACGGAACCGGTTCACGTACGCCTCGACGGCGGCGATCGCGCTCCTGTAGAGCGACCCCTCAACGCAGCGGTGGCGGATGCCGTTCCAGAAGCGGCGGCCGTGCAGGCAGCGATGGCAGATCCCGTCGTGCGTGAACAGCATTCCGTTCGGACAGACGCTCTTGAACTCGTGGAGCGTCATTACCACCGGCACCGCCTCGGCATCGAGGGCGTCGACCACCGACAGCGTGAGCTTCGAGAACACGTTGTGCAGGTGGGCGACGTCGG
The DNA here is from genome assembly GCA_030861725.1 of Actinomycetota bacterium. GTDB lineage: Bacteria > Actinomycetota > CADDZG01 > CADDZG01 > WHSQ01 > JALZEG01. The sequence goes on from JALZFC010000036.1 coordinate 23,435, forward strand.
GCCGGCCCGCACGTACGAGCCGGCGCAAACCCTTCCGTGCGGGGAACGAATACGGGCTGGCGCCGGCCTCGTCCGAAGGCAACGGCTGGCGCCGAAGGTCCCGCACCGTCGGGAAATACGCGCGCGACGGCACCGGGAGGTTCGCGTCCTCCCGGATCGCGAACGGGATCGTCGTATGGCCGCGGGACTCGACCAGCTCCTGAGTCAGGCGCATCATCGCGACGGCGCCCCCCGACAACTCACCGTGGTGGTTGGAGACGAGCAGGACCTTCATCGCGGGGCGATATCCCCCAGTTGCCTCGTCGGTAACCTCGTGCGGAGCGCCTCTCCAGATCGCGATCCGCTAACGATCCTTGCGGCGAGCGCTACGCCGGCGATCGCGCATCCCACGCACGTCCGATCTGGCGCATGAGTGCCGGGTAGACGATCAGGTGCCGGAATGGCGCGATCAGCATCAGGTAGGCCTCGCCCAGCCTGCCGCGGGGCTTGACGTAGATGCCCAGCTGCCCTTGGAAGAGGCCGTCGCCTTGGTCGACCCAGCCAAGGTGCAGGACTGCATGCACCGTCGCGTTCGAGAGCTCGGCCGCCCACTCTCGTTCGGTGCGATACAGGGGGACGAAGCCACCGGCGGCTCGTTGCAGCGCGCCGCCGATCGCAGGATCCCTCGCGCTACCTCGCACGTCCTCCGGAAGGCGCGCGCCGAGGGTCGTTTCGCCGGATCCGGGGATCGCACGCTTCTTCGTCGGGTCGTCCCAACCCAACCAGCCGCCCACGCGCAGTCGCACCGCAAAGAGCGCGCGAGTGGCGGCGGACTCCGCGTTGGCGGGGTCGAGGGAGGCCATCATCTCGAGCAAGGAGCCGAACTCCTCGGCACCGCCCTGCGCCGGGAGCGCCCAGGCGTCCAGCAGCCTGAAGTCGGGAGCGATCCGGGCGATCACCCACGGATGCGCTTCATGCGCGGACCTCGGCAGCCTCATCTCATGCGGACGCTGCCGAGCGCCAGGACTGTGGGCATTGGTTGATTATCGCAACTGTGGAATGGAGGCCCCACAGGAGCTTCCTAGTCTCACTTCATCGGAGGTTTCGGGGGCAGCTTCGCCCCCACTCACGACCTCCGTCCACCGAGCAATAGGGGCCGTAATACATGCGACCAGGAGTCGTCCCCGCATCCGTCTGTGCGTACGCCGCCGTCACGAAGAGCCGGCCCGTGGACGTGATCGCGATCTCCGGCGGAACGCACCAGTCGCGCATGTTCCACGGGAGCGTTCCGGTCGAACGTCTGGTGAAGCCCGAAACCGGCGTCCCTTCGATCCACTCTCGCCTGAACCCGACGCGCCGCCAGGTTTCACCGGCGTCGGTGCTGCGGAGGATCGCCTCCTGCATCAAGTCCGGGTAGACCGACACGAGCTCGTCGGGTGGGTTCTCGCAGGCGAGCCACCTGAGATAGAGCGTCTCGGGATCCCTCGGGTCGAGCGAAAGGCGCGCCCACGTCTGCTGGAGATAAGGAGCGTCCGGCCTCTCCGGCATCAGCCGGCGCAGGCTCTCGAGCTCCGTTTCCTCCTCGCCTCGAAGTCTCCAACCCGCGATCTCATCGGTGAGGTAGCTCTTCCGAAGCAGGTACACGAACGTCCTCTCGCCCTTCGTCCCCACCTCCGCGCCGACGACGAACTGCATGGGGAACGTCTGGACCTGCTCGAGGCAGACGAGGGCAAACGAGCATTCGAACAACGTGGTCCCCGCGCAATAGGTCGCGTCGTCACATGCGATGCCCGCTCCGCCATGAGCGAGAGTGAAGGCCGTGCCCGTCTCGGCGAAGTTCCGCGGGACGAGGAACCGCAGGTCCGATCCCGGCGATCCGAGAACGGGGACGCGGACGGGAGGGTCGATCTTCGCGGCGTCGTCGACGAACGAGTTGCTACCGCCGCCGGCGTAGGCAAAGACGACCTTCTCGTAGTCCTCCAGGTCCTGCGCGCGCTCGACGTATGGCTCGATGTCCCTCATCCACCACCCCGTCGCCGCCGCGCGCTCCTCGACGAGATCGAAGGTCTTGCCCATGTCGATGGAGCCGTAGAGGCCTTCGTCGGTCTGGAGGTACAGGGCTCTGTCGCTCGTGAAGCGAGGCGACAGGAAGAGCTGTGTGTCGTAGCTGCTCGCTTCGGCGGGGATCCCGTCGGCCGCTGCGCGCGTCCACGACGCGCCCGCGTCGTGCGTCACGTACAGCCGCAAGGGGATCAGAGGGTCCGCGTACATGCAGAAGCCGGCTCCATCGCCGCGCAAGTCCGACGAGAAGGCAAGCTGGCCCGGACAGAACATCCCCTTCGGGCCGTAGGTCTCTGGTCGATCCGGGCCGGCACCCGCGGGTGAGCCGAGGGCCGCGGCGAGGCCGACGACCGATAGCGCGAAGCCGATGCGACGCATGTCGACGCCCTTTCACTTCCCACGCATTCGCGGCCTACTGATGGTCTACGGACAAGACGGGGGCGGCGTAACAGGACACAGCTCTATTCGATTCGGGAATTGCCATGGGAGCGTCCTCGCCGGGCCCCGCTAGGGTCGATACACGGCACCCGTGCGAAGCAGAGATCCGTCTTCCCCCGTCCCGCCCCACACGACCATCTCGTCGTCGGTCCAGACCGCAACCGGAAATGCACGGCCGAGGAGCGGAGACTCCTCGAGATCCGACCACCGCTCCGACGAGGAATCGTAGCCGGCGCCGTCGGCAAAAACGCTCTCGCCCCTGCCGCCCCACAGGAACATCTCTTCACCGGACCAGGCGGCCGCGTGACCGAGTCGCGGACTCAATCCCGACCTCGGGAGGCGTCGCCAGGAATCGGATGCGGGATCGTACGCTGCGCCGTCGGCGACGACATCAGGTGGTTCGCCGCCTCCCCATACGATCATCTCGGAGCCGGTCCAGATTGCGCTGTGCCCGACCCGGCCCGTCAGTGGCGCCGGCGCAAGTCTCCTCCACGAATCGTCATCCGGGTCGTAAGCGGCACCGTCGTCGAAAACCTTCTCCCCGGTACCACCGGCTCGTGCCCCGCCCCAGACCAGCATCTCGTCGCCGGTCCATACGGCGGAGTGAAGGCTTCGTGCGGCTATGGGAGCGTCTCTCATGACGCTCCAGGTGTCGGATCGCGGGAAATAGGCAGCGCCGCCGGGAAAACCTTCTCCGCCCAGCCCCCAGATCAGCATGCTGTCACCGGTCCACACCGCGGTGTTGAAGCTCCTGGGACCAAGCGGACCGGGCGACATCTCGCTCCACGTGCGAGCCTGGAGGGAGAATCGCGCACCGTCACCGGCCAAACCCTCGCGAGGTCCTCCTCCCCATACGATCATTTCGTCGCCGGTCCAAGCTGCGACCTGCCCGAACCTGGGAGACAGCGGCCCCGCGGGCAGTTCATGCCATTGATCGGCCTCTGGGTCGTAGATCGCCGCTCGAGCCGCGACGTCTTCGAGGTCGGGGTCGGTGACTCCCCACACGAGCAGCTCGTCCCCCGTCCAGACCGCGCTCGGCTGAAGTAACGGCTCGAACGACGGTTCGGCCATCGCTCTCCAGCCGGTCTCGTTCCGAGACGGCGACGCGCGCCGCTCAGGTGTCGAATCCGACGGAGACGGCGACGCGCGCCGCTCAGGTGCCGAATCCGAGCAGCCCGGCACGATGACCGTGACGAGGCAGAGCATCGCCACAGCGCGCCGAAGCCGCACAACGCCGGCTAACGTGGCTGTGACGTTCGACCTCCGGATCCACGACGGCCGCCGGCTTCCACGGCGACGCTTTCGAGACGTTCTCGATACGTCGTCCACCACGTCTCGTCGGCCGGGGGCATGTTGTCGTTGTCCTTCCGGAACCCGACGGAGCCGTCGATCAGCTCTCGCACGATGTCGGCGTGTCCCGCGTGCCGGTGCGTCTCGGCGATCATGTGCACCATGATCTGGTGGAGCGTGACCTCAGCGCGCTCCTCCGGCCACCACGGGACGCGCCCGACGGCATCGAGAGGCATGAGGTCGATCGTCTCGTCCGAATGCGCCCACACGCGCCGGTAGAACCCGGCGATGTGATCGCGCGATTCGTCGGCGGTCGCCCACATGTCCGCGTTGGGCTCGGCGTCGTCCTCGTACCACGGCAACGGTTCGGGGAACGGGCGACCGAAAGTTGCCCCGAAGTAGCCGGCCTCGACGCTGGCGAGATGTTTGACGAGTCCGAGAAGGTTCGTACCGGTCGGAGTAAGCGGCCTCCGGATCTCGTACTCGTCGAGGCCGTCGAGCTTCCAGAGCACTGCATCCCGAGCCGTTTGGAGATAGTGCTTCAACTGCGCCTTGGCATCCGTCGTCACCATCCACGGAGGATGCCACAGACGAAGCCGCTGAACCTCGTCGTTTCTGCAGGCGGGATCAAGGCCCGGCAAGGGTCGGGCCGCGCTATCCCCTCGTTCACGCTTCGGGTACTGAACGCTTCGTCCGGGCCAGATACAGACGGTCCAGCAGGTCGTAGATCACCATCTCCTGAGCCCGAGCAGCCGAGCGGAGCAGCCGGTTCGCGTGCATGTGCACGACGCTCGAAGCGACGTCCTCGAGCGGGCGTGAGAGGGCTCCTTGCTCTCCCAACTCACGAAGCCTCCCAGCCGCCCCCCGGACCGACGACGATCTCTCATGGAGAAGCCGCAGGAGGGGCTCCGTGTCTGCGGCTGCCTGCCCCTCCAGCAGGGCATCGAGCACCAGCTTCTCCCGTCGGTAGCGTGCTCCGATGCGCCTCTTCAGATCGCTCGACGCACCGAACTCCTCCGCGAACGAATCGCGGAGCGAACGCATGACGGCGCTCTTCTCCTGGAGCGAGAAGCCGAAGTCCTCGAGTAACAGGTCGATGCCGCGAAGCGCCTGCCGCCACCGCTCGTCCATGCCTGCATCGCCCGAGATCGTCGCGAGAATCCCCAGACAGGCCTCGCTGTCGGCGTGGAAGATCTGCTCCGCCAGCTCCACACCCTCCGGGCCGCCGTAGCGCTCGACCTCGCGTTCGTACGTGTCGAGCTGCAAGTTCCAGATCGTGCCAGCCTGGAGAAGACCGCCTGCGACCTCGTGGAGCTCCGGCAGGACCTCGTGCGTCAGCCTCTCGGGCCGTCCGTGCAGACGCAGGCGGAGATGCCAGTGCGGGTCGCCGTAGCGGATGAAGAACCAGGAATCGACCGCTCCCCCGCCGACCCAGTTCCGCGTCAGCGGACGGATTCGTTCCCGCAGAACGGCATCGGCCGTTGCCCTGCCCGTATACAGCTTCGCGTACAGCCACTCCGACCCCGGCGGGAAGGATCGCCGGATGGTGCTCCTGCGCAGCGGCACCGCCGGTTTCGGGACGGTCGGGCGAGAGGAGACGAACGGGATCAGGATCTCGTGACGGAAGCGCCCTTCCGGTCCGGTAACGATCAGGTCCTCTTCGTCGGGCCACACCTCGACGAGCCGGATCCGACGTCGGTTCCGGACCAACGCGAGAAAGCTCTGAACCGACAACGCGTTCTCCCAGTCGACGATCAGCTCGTTGTCGGCATCTGCGAGAGCGACGAGGCGGGGCATCGACCGCTCGAGCCTCCACGTGTCGCACGCGTCCTGTCCGGCTTCGCCAAGGCGGACGAGGTCTCGCTGTGTCACGAACCAACTTGCCCGCACGAGCACGGTACGGCCGACCCGGACGCGCGGGAGGAACGGCGCTCCCTCGAGAACCCCCCAGTCCCATCGCAGACCGCCGCACGAGCCCTGCGCTTGCAACGCGCACAGGAAGCGATAGACGCCGAGACTTCGCCACGTGTAGTTGTGCGCGCTGGTGAGACGCGGTCGAACCTCCTGGTTCAGACGTTCGGAACGAAGGACGATCCGGTCGGAGTTCACCGAAACCCAAAGGTCCTGGACCGGGAGCTGTCGATCCTGCGCTGCCCCCGAACGCCCGAGGTACGGGATCTCGTACGAGCGCAACACGGGTCGCAGCAAGATGTTGCCTAACCGGCCCTCGGGGAGGTGCACGATCTCGGCATAGACGACCCCGGGATGCAGTGCCTCCTCTTGGCGGAGATGCTCTTGCAGAAGAGCGTGCTGCTCTGGGTCTGAATGACAGAAGCGGCCTATCGAGCGTCCTCCCGAGGGACCGTCGAGCCCCTGGAAGAGCAATCTGAAGTCGCCTCGATCAACGTGCCGCTCGGACGCTGCCGCAATCGTCACCCCTACGGAGAAGGCCTCCGGAAGGGGGCGGGGATCGCCCGCGAGCTCCTCTAGGTCCTGAGCGGTGAGCACGACCTCGTCCTGCCCTGCTCGGGTCGCTTCGATGACTTTCCCGAGCAGGAACTGGTCACGCCACTGCCAGGGTGCTAGATCGTCGTGCGGGGGCGGGAAGGTCATGCCCGCGAGCAACGGTGACGCCTCTGCCGATGGCGTCGCCGAAGCATCGAAGCCGATGCCAAGCTCCTCGTCCAGGGCTTCGAGCAGACGGACTTCGCGATCGCCGTACCGGTCCCTGAACGCGTTCCGGAAGCGCTCCAGCGGGTCGTCGCGGTTCGTTCGGCGGCTCACCCGGTGGAGGATCTGCACGGCGCGAGCGACCTCTTCGACCACGCGAGGCCCGAGGGAAAGAGCGTGCACCGGTTTGGTCATGTCGACCTGGAAGAGGCGGGACCGCTCCACGCTCGCCGGGAGGTTCTCGAGTGCTGCCGCCACGCCGAGATAGGCCGCTGGTTCGACGCCGATCCCCCGCGAGTCGATCTCTGCGAGTGCAGCTCGCGCCTCGCGGAGCGTCGCGCCGGCCTTCGCCGTCGCCCGATATCGCTCCAGCGTCGGGATCAACACTTCGATGGGTTCGGCCCCCGTGACCGGGGGACCCAGCTCCGAGACGAGGATGTGACTGTCGATCAGCTCGTCGACGAAGCCCTGCGCTTCATCGAGTGAGACGTCGCCGCCGGCCAACGCCTCCGCCAGCTCCTGCGGCCGGGCCCCCGACGACGCGCGTTCGATGGTCCTCCGTAGGTAGTCGCTGTCTGCGACGGCGACGAGGAGATGCGAGCGACCGTCCTCGCCCGTGCGCGCCTCTGCATAGTGGACTTTCCCGGCTCCGTAATAAAGGCTGGAATTGGGGCGGTATTCGAGTAGCGGACACACCTCGGCGTCGCGCTCCAGCTCGTCGACGAGTGCGGACAGGTACTCCATGTCCAAGCGCGTATGCCGCCGGTACTCTTCGCGGCCACTCAGCTGCAGGCGAGTCACGTCACCGATCCGCCCGCTCGAGCAGCCGGCAAACAACCCGAATGGCGTGGCACGGGCTGTCATGCGGGTGAAGTAGCGGACGAGAGCGTGCTCGATCTTGAGATCAGCGGATCCCGCGGGTTCCAGGAGCCAGCGGTCGAGCAATTCGGCGACGCGAGGCGAAGCTACGAACACCGCGTCTCGCACCTCCGGTCGCGCTACGGCCGCCCTCAGTCGCTCGCGCTGCAACTCGGTCTCTCGCTCGCCCGGCCCGCCGCGTAGGGCGACGAAGTCGTCGTACGGAAGCGCCGGCGTACGAAGAACGAACGATCCCGAAGGCTCGATCCCGAGATCCTCGAGGGCGCCCATCAGACGCCGGAACGCTGAGGTATGGATAGCAAGAACGCTCTGTCCCATACGGGGGCTACCCGTCCGATCGCCGCGAGAAGAGCAAGACCGACGCCCGCGGCGCCGGCGAGCAGGCCCGGGTGGTCTATCCAACGAGCATCGATGTCACGACCGGTCCGATAGGTCCTGAATCCGCCGACACCTTCTGCCGGGTTCCTCATGTCCAGCGTTCTCTCGATCCAGACGCGCGCAGCACCGGCGATCTCTTCGTCGTCGAGCCGGAAAGCGAGTCGGTTGAGGATGTGCGCCAAGCCCGCCGCCCCGTGACAAAGACACGCGTCACGCACGCCGCACATCTCCTGCGGACGGCGCGCGACCTCGAGCGCGACCCTCCGGGCCTCCGCCAGCCACACCTCCTCGCGGGCGGCAGTTGCCGCGAGCACGAGGGCCGCGGCCGTCCCGGCATCGCCATAGCACCAGGCGGTTCTGCTCGTCTCCCTATGGCCGTGTACGTCGACTATCGCAGGGAACAACGCTCGCGGGTCGTCCTCTGTCTCCTGAGCGAGCAGCCACCGGACCGCCTGCTCGAGCAGGACCTTGGTCTTCGGCACCGCGACCCCCGCCTCCATCGCGCCCGCGAGGAGCGCGATCACACCGGCGATGCCGTGAGCCATGCCGAGGTTGTAGTAGCCGTCCGGGAAGTCCCGCCGCGCCTCGTGAGGTAGCGCCTCGGGAGGAGTGATCCAAGCGATGCCTTCTGCAGTGTGAACGGCGCGTTCCTCGAGGAGAGAGATCACGCGTTCGAGAGACTTCAGAGCTTCCGGCCTCGGGAGGCGCTGTAAGGCGTAGACGCCGATGCCGACGACGCCACTTATGAGATCGAGCTCGGTGACCATCTCCGACTCGAACAGCGGTATCAGGGCGTCGTCGATCGCCTCGTTCGGGTCGTCCTCCGCATCCAAGATGATCTCGCCCAGGACGTCGCACGCCCACGCGACCCCGCAGAACCCCATGAACAAGGAAGGTCCCATCCGGACGCTCGCAAGGGCATCGATCGCCTCGCCGAGGTGAGCCAAGCACGGCGCTTCGGCCTCGGCGTCGCCGGCCTCGGCCTTGCACCCGAAGAACAACGCGTAGCCTGCCCGGCCCCGCGCGAGAGAGGCCTCGTCTACCCGGCGCCCCAGGTCGGTCACGTCGTTGCGATCGCTGGCGGGAGGAGGGCGCTGGAGGCCGGCGGCGATGGCGTCGACCGCCTCTGCTGCCCTGGCGGCCGAGCTACCTTCGAGGAGGGGCCGCCACGACTCCGTCATCGATCGATCGTTACACGAAGATGATCATAAGAAAGCGGGCGGCCGAAGCCGCCCGCTACTGCGATCCCGCGTTCGTCAGACCGAGAAACAGCAGGTCCGTTCCGAGTACTCACAGATGATGCCGGTGTTGTCGCAGCCCGTGGGCGGAGGCAACACGTTCTGGGCGCCGTCCGCTGCGCCGCCTACAGCGCGCCTCATCTCACTCGGCGTGAGGTCTCGCAGCGTCTCCTTGCCGAGGACGAGCTTCTTGACCGTCTTCTCCAAATCTTTCACCTCCTCGTTCGTCGGTGTGATCGCGGATCACTGGCAGAGATGCGTCGGGGGGCTCGTGCTGACCCAAGGTGGCGGATCGAACCCGCAGACGGTTTGCACCGCGGTATCGACGGTATTCGGGACGATGGTCGTTCGGAAGTCTCCTCCGACGGCGGCCTTGAGGTCGAAGTCGTCCAACACCCGGAGCGTCTCCTTGTCCAGCGAGAGCTTTGCCCGGCGGAGCACGTCGCTCATACGCACCTCCCGTTCGTCGACCTTCCTCAGAGTCTTCGCAGAGTAGTTCGGTCCACCGCGCGCTACATCCTTCCGGGGGAGCCGGAGGGAAAGATTGCCAAACCGACCACGGACTGCCTCCCGCGCGGTGGCTCAGGCGCGCCGGCGTTCGTCCCGCTGCCGGACCAGCTCCTCGACCGCGCTCGGAAGTGTCGTCTCGAAGTCGATCAGCTTCGCCCACGTCGGGGTCACGACGATCCGGACCATGCCGTCGTAGAGCGAGCGGATCTCCGCCTCCCACTCGACCCGCTGCTCGGGTGTCATCGTGTAGGTGCCACTCATCTGGAGGTACTCGTCCGGGATGCCGTCGACGACGTCCAGCTCTGCCCGACCGCGGATAAGCAGGATCTTGGGCGGATGCACCTCGGTGTCGATCGTCAGGGCGACCGCGGGGTTGTGGCGCAGGGAGGGAAGCTTCGGGGCGTTCTTCGACGTGCACATGACGATCTCCGAGCCGTTCCAGGTGAACCCGATCGGGATAGACCGGGGAGTCCCGTCCTTGGCGATATAGGCCAGGCGGGTCAGGTCGCGAGCCAGGAGCTCTTGGCTGAGCGGACGGTTCAGGACCTCGATGATCTCGTTCGGCTGCACGGTCAGCTCTGCCAGCCCGGGACGCGTCCCGCTTGCTCGATCCACTTGTGCATATCCGGTGTCTGCGCCTCGTCCAGGGTCCTTACCTTGACGTACCGGGTCCGGTCGGTGGTTCCGAGCGGCGGCGGAGGATCGAATTCCGCGCCGCCGAAGAAGACGACATTCACGGAGACATCGTAGGCGACCATCTCGATGATCCACCCGAGCTCTGGCAACCCGTAGTACGCCTTCTTCCACTTGACGGCGTATTGAAGCCCGGGGATCGTCTCGCAGATCAATTCGTCCAGCCTCTCGACGATGGGATGCAGATCCGGCATCACGCGCCGGATCCAATCCTCGATGTCGGCGTGGCTATCCGATGGCACAGGCGGCTTTCGGGCCGCATCTGGCTTGGGTGATCTCCCCATCGCGTGCTCTCCCCTGTGGCTAGCTTCCAGTGAGTAACCCGCGCGTGGCGAAGCCGAGCGTCGGGTCGAATCGCGAGGTTAACGGCCCCTCAATACGGCGCGGCGAGTCTGCATCGATCCGTCGACGAACATCCTCAAGACCCCGTCGTCATCATTCAGGCATTACGACGGGTGCGTTTGCGCTGCCGAAAAAGGGTGCTCTCCAGGTGGGGGCGAGCCAAAGACGATATTTATCGTGACTATCGCAGCGCCTTAGCTCAGCTGGCGCGGACGTAGGTTCGAAGGGCCTTCCGGATCAGTTCCGAAACGCTGATTCCGTCCTTCGATGCGCGCAACAACAGCTGCTTCTTGAGCTCGGGGTCGAGCCGGACGGATTCCACGGATGCCGGGCCGGAACCCATGGCCGGCCGGCCTCCGGCCTTTCGACGCTGGATCTCATCGACGTCGTAGCCTTTCTCGGCCTCATCGGCCAATCTCTCGACTACGTCGTCGCCGACGGCCGTTCCGTCTTTGAGCTTCCCGTGGTCTTTCGCCATCTCACTCGCTTCCCGGTAGGAGTCGTCCGTATTTGGGTCGCATCTTCATCGCATGAATCACTGCAGGTCCCTGTGGCCGGTCCAAGACCACAAGCTCTAGGAGGTTCCCCGCCCGATCCGAGCCGAGGATCAGATATCGGACCGGATCGTCACCCACCTGCTCGATTGCCAGAGCTTTCTCGATGCAGTGCTGCATGTCCTCATCGTCGACACCGTGGCGACGGCTCGACGGGAGGATCTCCACGCCAGGTATCGTACTACGAAACCGGCCCGCGCCAAGCGCTTCTACAGCGAGCAGGCCGGCTTCACCGTCGACATCGATACGAAGATCACGGAAGACATCAGGCTGGTGCAGCTCGCTGCGTGTAGTCCCGGTGGCGGTTGTTTAGGACGCACCGGCGGTGCTGCGCAATTGCGGTCCGTGGGCCTCGAGCACGATCGGCCGCTCCTCATCCGGCTCCGCGTCGCCGTGCAGCCACTCGTGCTGCTTGAACGCCCTCACGTGCCACAGGTTCACCTGTCCGGCGAGCGAGGTGACTATCGCCTCCACGCGCGCAGCCGCCCGCGACGGATCCTGCTCGCCGAGCGCCGCCGCGATGTTGCTCCTGAAACCGTCGTCGTTCCCGAGCTTTGCCCACGCCCGTTCCAGATCGGTGGCACCCCTGATGCCGATGCTGCGTAGGCGCTGCCAGGGATCATCCTTCGACTCCTCGGCGACGGGGAGGTGCAGATGGAGGAACCCCTGGTCGATCCAGTCGATGAGGCGGCTGATCGGCACGCGGCTCCTCAGGAGCAGGTCGACGAGGTTCGCAGACGTAAGGTTCTGGATGTCCTCGATCCCCTCTTCCGCGAGGCGCGCCTCGTACCAGTAGTTGAGCCCGTCGAGGTCGCTCAAGGGGTGCGCGGTCTCGAGACTGGGGATCCCGCGCCGCAACGGCACCGCCACGGCCGCGCGGAGAGCCTGCAGGCCGATCTGCGGGAACATCCCGATCAAGAAGGCGAAGACCTGCTTGCTCCCCACCGTCGACTCCCACACGACGTCGACGGCGGTGATCATCACTGCCACGAAGACGACGCGTGCCGATGCCGAGATGTAGGCCGCGGTCCTAAGATCTTCCCGGAAGTAGCGTCGCAGCAGGTCCTGGAGAATGAAGAAGTAGCTGCCCAAGAACCCGAACTGCAGAGTCTCGTAGGGCAGCTCTGGAGCCCCCGAGAGCTCGAACTCGCCGAAGAGATCCAGCGGCTCCGGCTGCAGGACGAGCACCCATCCCAGGCACAACAGCAACGTAGCCAGCAGCACGGGCGAGAAGGTCTCGGTCTTGTCGCGGAGCTTGCGACGATCGTAGATCTTGTCGAACGTGCTGACCGCGCTGCGCCCGTAGATCGCTTCGAACTTCCGCCGGTAGAGATTGTCCTTTGTCTTCGTCCGCAGCTTCGCGTGCTGTCGCTTCCACGGGCGGTAATAGCTCGTGTGCTCCGGCGGTGCGGGAAGATTGCGATAGTCGTCGATGTGCAGCCGGAACAGGTTGAGGACGTATTCGTCGTAGAGGCTCTCGCCCTTGTTCCGGATGAACTGGAGATAGATCCATCCGGGCAGGAAGGACATGACGGCGGCCGCGAGGAGCTTGAGCAGGAACAGCCTCGCGCCGTCGGAGAGCGCGACCGACGGGACGAGGACGACCACGACGACGCCGAACAGCAACATCCACAGGCCGACGCGCCGGACCCACTCCCCCCAGGCGCGCCTCCATTGCTTCCAGCTCCGGTTCCTCCGCTTGCCGTCGCGGCGCTTGCCGCGCCGCGGGCGAGCCGTTCCGGCAGCGGCTGCCGCGTCCGGCGCGGGCTTTAACTCGGACCGGTCCACCCTTCGACCCCCTATCTCGTCGAGCTCCTCATGTAACTCTCGGCCCACGCGACCTGTCAAGGTAAGTACGAACGAAGGCCTGGGCACGTCAAGCAAACCGGATCGCGGCCCGGCACGGTGTCATCTGCCTAACAGTCCGCGCCTTTTCCTCCGGTGGGAAGAGGTGAACGGCGCGAGGTCCGCGGAGTAGCGTGTGCGCGATGTCCGTCATCATGAATCGCGCATGAACAAGCCGCGCATCTTCCTCGGGTCGTCGGGCAAGCAGGCCAAACTGATCGAGGCGATCGCGCGCGGCCTCGAGGACGTCGCCGCCGTTGAGCCCTGGAC
>JALZFC010000037.1:0-14142 GCA_030861725.1 Actinomycetota bacterium
GCGTCCGGGGACGGGTTGCAGCCTCGCGGTTGGAGCGGGCGGCGACCCGGCGCCCCACCGAGACGCCGCCGCGCTCACTCCTGCCGGCCTATGCCGTCGCCGGCTCCGTCAGCAGCGTCCCCAGCAGGCGGAGAGCCCGGCGGTGCAGCTGGCAGACGCGCGACTCGGTGACGCCCATGTCGCGCCCGATCTCCTTCAGCTGCTTCTCCGCGTAATAGTGCTCGACGACGACGTTGCGCTCCCGTTCGGGCAGCGCCTGCACCGCGGTCACGACCTCGTCGTGGTCGGCCGCGAGCAGCAGGTCGTCGAACGGCGTCCCGTCGGTGCGTTCGCTGAGACAATCCTGGAGCTTCGTACCCACGTGCGTCCGCGCCCCCTGGAAGTCCACGGGCACGATCGTCTCGATCACGCGGCTCGAGCGGTTCTCGGCCCCCCGGGGCAGCCACGACATCTTCCGGATCCCGTCGCTCATCGCGCCGCGGATGCGACACGACCCGTACGTCTCGAAGCGGTTCCCCATATCGGGGCGGAACTTCCCGATGGCGTCCATGAGCCCCTCGACGCCGAAGCTGAAGAGGTCGGCACGGTACGAAGCGTGGACGTGCCGGCCGAGGCGGCCGGCGAGGAACTCGACCAGCGGCAGGTAGTGGCGGATGAGGCCTTCCCTGTTCTGCTCGGACGGATCGTCGCCGAAGTCGGCCCATAGCTGATCCACGTCGACGTCCGAATGGTGGTACTTCATCCCGGCCTCCCAGCCCCAATAAGCAACAAAAAGCAACAGGCTCAACCGAGACTGACAGCGGGGCGCGGGAGCCGCATCCCCCCGCGGGGTGCAACGGTCCCCCCTCCGAGGGGAAGTTGGGCGTGGTCCTTGACTAGCTAGATCGGGCGGTGCAGGAGGCAAAAGCGCAGGTGGGGGCCTAGTCGGATGAAGGTCGGAGCGCCGGCGGCAGGACGCGCCAGAGGCGGCCGCGCGGGCCGCCTCTGTAGGCCGATGGGAGCTCCGGGGGCGGGACTCGAACCCGCAACCTACCGGTTAACAGCCGGTTGCTCTGCCGGTTGAGCTACCCCGGATCGACGGGCCACATCCTATCGGTGCACGCACGCCGGGACGACGCTCGCGGCTCCCGGTTGGGCCCGAGGCGAAGCGGGCATACGATCAACCATCCGATTGCTCATCTCTACGGGAGGTCGACATGCGGGGTCGCTTGGGAGTCCTGATCGGTTTCGGCGCGGGCTACGTCCTGGGGGCGAAGGCGGGGACGGAGCGCTACGAGCAGCTCCAGAGGCTCTACGACAACCTCGTGAACTCGCCGCGCTTCCAGCAGGCGACGGGCAAGGCGAAGGAGGCCGTGGGGTCGGGCCTCGAGCAGGCGAAGGACCTCGCCGCGGACGGCATCAACAAGGTAAAGGGCGGCGACGGCCACCCGTCGGGCCTCTCGGTCGCTCCCCCGCCCCAGAGCTAGGGCCGGCTGGCGCCGCGCTGCATCGGGCGGGCAGGGAGGATCAAAGAACCGCGCGCCTATTCCAAATAGTCCCGAAGCTTCTGGCTGCGCGAGGGGTGGCGCAGCTTCGAGAGCGTCTTCGACTCGATCTGGCGGATCCGCTCGCGGGTGACGCCGAACTTCTTGCCGACCTCCTCGAGCGTGCACGGCTGCCCGTCGACGAGGCCGAACCGCAGCCGGATGACCTCCTTCTCGCGCTCGGACAGCGTGTGGAGGACCGACTCGAGCTGCTCCTGCAGCAACCGGAACGACGCCCGCTCGAGCGGCACCACGGCCTCGGAGTCCTCGATGAAGTCCCCGAGGTGGGAGTCCTCCTCCTCGCCGATCGGCGTCTCCAGCGAAACCGGCTCCTGCGAGATCTTCTGGATCTCGCGCACCTTCTCGGGAGGCAGCTCCATCTGCTCGCCGATCTCGTCGGCGGTCGGCTCCCGGCCGAGGTCCTGCAGCAGCTGGCGCTGGATGCGCAGCAGCTTGTTGATCGTCTCGACCATGTGCACCGGGATCCGGATCGTGCGGGCCTGATCGGCGATCGCACGCGTGATCGCCTGGCGGATCCACCACGTCGCGTACGTCGAGAACTTGTAGCCCTTCGTGTAGTCGAACTTCTCGACCGCACGGATGAGCCCGAGGTTCCCCTCCTGGATCAGGTCGAGGAACGCCATCCCGCGGCCCACGTAGCGCTTCGCGATCGAGACGACGAGCCGCAGGTTCGCCTCCACGAGGTGGCGCTTCGCGCGGGCGCCGTCGGAGCTGAGCCACCGCAGCTCGATCCGCTCCTCGTCGGTGAGCTCGCCCGCGACCTCGAGCTTCTCGTCCGCGAGCACGCCGGCCTCGATCCGCTTCGCGAGCGAGACCTCTTCCTGCGCGGTCAGCAGCGCGACGCGTCCGATCTCCTTCAGGTACATGCGGACGGGGTCGTTGGTCGGCGCCTTCAGAGCCATGTCGACCTCGCGCCGCGCGCGCACGCGGTCCTCGTCCGCGTCGGGGGCCGCGACGACCGGCTCGTCCTCCTCTTCCTCTTCCTCGACGACCTCGTCCTCGACGACCTCGACACCGAGCTCGATCAGCCGCTGGTAGACCGCGTCGGTGTCGTCGGGGGTGAGGTCCAGCGTCGACAGCTTTTCGGCGAGGTCGGCCGCCGTGATCGAGCCCTCCGCCTTCGCGGCGCGTGTGATCCGGTCGACCTCGACCTGCGCGGGCGAGACCTCGGTCAGCGTCGCCGCGGGCGCGCCCGCCGCGTCCGCAGGAGCCGGCGCCGGAACCGTGGTGACCTCGTCGTCGGGCATCTACGCGGCCCCCTGCACCTTCCGAAGCAGGTCACGCCTCGTCGCCTCGAGCCCTACCAGCTCGGTGAACAGCTCGTCGTGCCGCTGTGGGTCGTCCAATGGGTTGATCTCCTGGAGAGTGTTGCGCC
The DNA here is from genome assembly GCA_030861725.1 of Actinomycetota bacterium. Lineage (GTDB taxonomy): Bacteria > Actinomycetota > CADDZG01 > CADDZG01 > WHSQ01 > JALZEG01. The sequence continues at coordinate 2,920 of JALZFC010000037.1, forward strand.
GGCTCTTGATGTCCCGTTCGAGCCCGAAGACCTGCAGGCGTACGAAGACCTCCCGCAATCTAGCTTGAAGCTCCTCGTCCTCGGGGACGTCGGCGCCGACGATGAGCTCCGTGAACAACGACAGCGCATCCGGCGACAGCCGTTGTGCGAACGCCGGCCCCTCGACGGGACGCCCTTCGCTTACCCACGTCTGCGCGTGCGTGAACAGCTCGCGCCGTGGCGACGAGGTGAAGTGAGCGGGCTCGACGTCTCTGGTCCAGGGACCCGCTTCGTGAGTCCGTAGCAGCAACAACTGGAGCGCCTCCCGCTCTACCTTCACGTGCCCGGGGAAGCGACGGTCGCGCGCGCCGTCGGTCTCTGCTCCCCCCGATCCCGACGGCCGCGACCGCTGTTCCTCCAGCGCCCGGTGGACTACTTCGGGATCCACCCCGATCCGCCTAGCGGCCATGAACGCGTACTCGTGGCGCGCGATCGGATCAGGGTGCCACCCTAGCACCTCGCACGCCTGCCTCACCGCGTGGGAACGGGCCTCCGGTGTGTCCAGTGGGAGCTTGGCGAGCGTTTGCTCCAGCTTGAACTCGAGCAGGGGTTGCGCCGCGTCGATGACCTTGCGGATCCCCTCCTGGCCGTCGCTCGCGACGACGTCTGCGGGATCGCGGCCCGGCGGCAGCGGCGCGACGAGCACCTCCATCCCGATGCGGTGGTGGATCCCGAACCCGCGCTCGGTCGCGCCGGCACCGGCCGCGTCGGCGTCGAACATGAGCACCGCGCGTGAGGAGAACTTCTTCAGCTGCTCGAAGTGCGTGTCGCCGAGCGCGACGCCGTTCGTGGCGACGGCCTCGTCCACGCCGGCCTCGTGAAGCGCGATCACGTCCGTGTATCCCTCGACGACGAGGGCTGCGCCGCGTGCGATAGCCGACTTAGCGCGGTTGAGCCCGTACATCAGCCGTGACTTCGAGAAGACCGGCGTCTCGGACGTGTTCAGGTACTTCGGCTGCTGGTCGCCGAGAGCACGCGCGCCGAAGCCGACGACGTCCCCTTGGAGGTTCCAGGTCGGGAAGGTGATCCGGCGCCGGAACGTGTCGTAGAGCGAGCCGTCCTTGTCGCTGACGCGCGCGAGGTCGGCCTGCAGGATCTCTTCCTGCTTGAACCCCTTCCCGAGGAGGTGCCGCGCCAGCGCGTTGCGGCCGGGCGCGTAACCCAGCTGCCACCGCTCGGCGACGTCGCGGCCGAAGCCGCGGCTCTCGAGATACGTGCGGGCCTCGGCCGCGTCGGGGGCCGTGAAGAGCTGGACGTGGAAGAACGCCGCCGCCGCCTCGTTCGCCTCGACGACCCGGGCCTTCAGCCCCCGCGACGCCCCCCGGTCACCCGCGCGGGACTCCTCGTAGTGCAGCTCGAACGCGAACTTGCGCGCGAGCCAGTCGACGGCCTCGGGGAACGGCAGGTTCTCGACCTTCTGGACGAAGTGGTAGACGTTGCCGCCCTCGCCGCAGCCGAAGCAGTGCCACAGCCCCTTCGCCGCGTCGACCTGGAACGACGGCGTCTTCTCGGAGTGGAAGGGGCACAGCCCCTTGAATGTGTGGGCTCCGGAGCGCTTCAGCTGCGAATGGGCCGATACGACCTCGACGATGTCCGCGCGCTCGCGCAGAGCGTCGATGTCGTCCTCTCTGATCTTCGCCATCCCACCTGCCTCGCCGGAATCCGAGCGCGCTAGAGCAACCGGTGGGGAAGTGGCCTCATTCTAGGCCCCCCAGCCCGGGCGGCGGCCCGTCGACGAGCCGCTCGAACGTCCGCAGCGCGAACCGGTCGGTCATCCCGGCGACGTAGTCCACCGCCTCCTGGCGGCGGCGCGGGTCGGAGCCGTAATGTGCCAGCAGCGTCTGGAGGATCCGCTCGACGGCCTCGCGCGTCGCGTGCCCGATGCGCCCGAGGTAGACGCGCTCGAACAGGAACGCGCGGGTCTCGGACATCGCCTCGAACACCGGCGCCGTCATCGCGATCGACTCAACGTCCTCCGACGCCCGGACGAGGTCGGTGACCATCCGTTCGACCCGGTCGGAATGGGTCGGTCCCAGCACGCGTGTCGTGACGTCCGGAAGGTCGGCGCCGGTGAGGATCCCCGCCCGCAACGCGTCGTCGATGTCGTGGTTGAGATAGGCGATCCGGTCCGCGTAGCGCGCGATCTGGCCCTCGAGCGTCGCCGGCATCGGCATCGACCACGTGTGGTTCGCGATCCCGTCCCGGACCTCCCACGTCAGGTTCAGGTCCTCCAGCACCTCGACGATCCGGACGGACTGGAGGTTGTGACGGAACCCCGGGTGGAATGCCGCCACCACCTCTTCGCCGAGGTGGCCGAAGGGCGTGTGGCCGAGGTCGTGCCCGAGGCAGATCGCCTCGACGAGGTCTTCGTTCAGCGACAGCGCCCGGGCGATCGTGCGGGCCACCTGCGTGACCTCGAGCGTGTGGGTGAGGCGGACCCGGTAGTGGTCCCCCTCCGGCGCGAGGAACACCTGGGTCTTGTGCGCGAGCCTCCGGAAGGCCTTCGAGTGGATGATCCGGTCCCGGTCGCGCTGGTAGCACGTGCGCAGGTCGTCCTCGGGCTCGAAGCGGTCGCGGCCCTTCGACTCGGACGCGATCTGGGCCCGCTCCGAGAGCGTCCTGCGGTCCTTCTCCTCGGCGCGCTCGCGCCAGGTCCCGCTCACGCGGGGGACGTTAGCATTGGGGTACGACGACTATCCCGAGGGGGGCGACCTGGTGAGGACACGGTTGCGCCGTCCCTTGGCGGCGATGCTGGCGGGCGCTCTCGTCGTCTGGTGGCAGGTCCCCGCGCACGCCCAGCTCAACGCACGCGAGGAGCCCGTCGTGACCGGGCCGCTCACGTCCGCGGGCGAGGGCAAGAGATGCCGGGCGACCAAGTACGAGGTCGACGGCGAGGTCGTCGCCCGCGCGAAGGTCTGCCTGTTCCTGTACTCGTTCGACCCCGCGATGGAAGAAGACGACGCGAACGACTACGGCGTCATGTGGGCGCAGACGAACGTGGACACGAGGGGCGGCTGGTGCGCGTTCAAGGTCCACACCGAGGTCTACGTCCCGGACGACATGCCGCTCCACAACCGCGTCCCGAAGGCGCAGGAGATCCCCAAGCGCAAGAAGGTCGTCTGGAAGCTGAACGTCGACGCCGACGGGAACGCGACGGAGAAGGGATCGGTGAAGAAGGGGCTCACGCTCTACCCGAAGTCGCTGTCCCGGTCGCGCTCCGAGGACGACACCTACGACAACAAGGACCTCGTGCGCGTGACGTGGCGCGGCGAGACCGCGGCGAAGCTGGGGTTCATCTCGGGGATGGAGGTCTCGTGGCCGGTCGACGCGGGCCCCCCGGACGCGGTGCCGTTCCGGGTGGAGTATCCGATAAGGCAGTGCTAGCAGAGGAGCGACGCTACTTCGACGACGTCTTCGCTTCTCCCAATAGCGCCTGCGCCGCCGCCAGGCGCGCCGTCGGCACCCTGAACGGAGAGCACGAGACGTAGTCCAGGCCCAGCGCCTGGCAGAACCACACGGAGTCCGGATCGCCGCCGTGCTCGCCGCAGATGCCGAAGTGCATCTCGGGGTTCGCGGCCCGGCCTTCCTCGACCGCCATCGACATCAGCCGGCCGACGCCGGGCTCGTCGATCGTCGCGAACGGGTTGTTCGGGACGAGCTTACGCAGCTCGTAGAGCGCCAGGAACTTCCCGATGTCGTCGCGGGAGAAGCCGAACGCCGTCTGCGAGAGGTCGTTCGTCCCGAACGAGAAGAAGTCGGCGTGCCGGGCGATCTCGCCGGCCGTCACCGCGGCCCGCGGCAGCTCGATCATCGTCCCGAACTCGACGTGCAGGTCCACGCCCGCTTTCTCCACGACCTGCTGTGCCACAGGCTCGAGCTCCTCGCGCATCTGGCGGAGCTCCTCGGCGGTCGCCACGAGCGGGATCATGATCTCCGGCCGGGGGTCGAGCCCGCGCTTCTTCAGGCGGACGGCGGCCTCGGCGATCGCGCGGACCTGCATCGCGTACAGCCCCGGCTTGACGATGCCGAGCCTCACCCCCCGCAGGCCGAGCATCGGGTTCGCTTCGTGCAGCGCCTCGACCTTCTCCAGGAGGACGTGCGCCTCCTTGAGCGTCGACGACGCGTCCTTCAGCTTCACCTTCCGCTTCCCGGTCGCCTCCGCGACCGCAACCGCGACGGCGAGATCGACGTGGTTCGGCAGGAACTCGTGCAGAGGAGGATCGAGGAGCCGGACCGTCACCGGCAGTCCGTCCATCGCCTTGAAGATCCCCTCGAAGTCGCGGCGCTGGAGCGGCAGGAGGACCTTGTACGCGGCCTGCTCTTCCTCCTCGGTCTGGGCGAAGATCATCTGGCGGACCGCAGCCACGCGTTCCTCTCCCATGAACATGTGCTCGGTGCGGCACAGCCCGATCCCCTGCGCGCCGCGCGCCCGCGCGTTCTTCGCCTGCCCGGGCGTGTCGGCGTTCGCCCGGACGCGCATGCGACGGACGGTCTCGGCGTATTCGTCGATGCGGCTGTAGGCGGTCCACAGGCGGCTCTTGCGCGCGCTCTTGTTGCCGCGCATGGCGTTCTCGATCGGCGACGCCTCGGTCTCCAGCGTTCCGGCGAAGACCGTTCCGTCGGTCCCGTCGATCGTGATCCAGTCCCCTTCCTTGACCGTGACGCCGCCGGCGGTGAGCTGCTTGCGCGCCCGGTCGATACGGATCGCGTCTGCGCCGCAGACGGCGGGGATGCCCTCACCGCGCGCCACGACGGCCGCGTGCGAGTTCGTCCCCCCGGCGGACGTGAGGATCCCCTGCGAGGCGATCATCCCGTGGTAGTCGTCCGGGTTCGTCTCGCGGCGCACCAGGATGACCTTCTCGCCCTTCTCGGCCCACTCGGCGGCGTCCGCGGCGGTGAACACCACGCGACCGACGGCGGCACCCGGCGACGCGTTCAGCCCCGTCGCGATCGGCTCCTGCGCCTTGCGCTCGGCGGCCGCGATGCTGGGCTTGAAGAGCTCGTCGAGCTTGCCGGCCGTCACCCGGTCGCGGACAGCCGTCTGCACGTCGATCAGGCCTTCTTCGATCATGTCGTTCGCGATCACCCACTCGGCGAGAGCAGTGCGCTTGCCCACCCGCGTCTGGAGCAGCCACAGCTTCCCCTGCTCGACCGTGAACTCGATGTCGCACATGTCCTTGAAGTGGCGCTCGAGCGACTTCATGTGCCCCTGCAGCTCGGCCCACGCGTCCGGCTGCACGCGGCCCATCTCGTCGAGCGCGAGCGTGTTCCTGATCCCTGCGACGACGTCTTCGCCCTGCGCGTTCTCGAGGTAGTCCCCGTACGGCTTGTTCTCGCCGGACGCGGGGTCGCGCGTGAACGCGACGCCGGTGCCGGACCCCTCTCCCCTGTTCCCGAACACCATCGCCTGGACGTTGACGGCCGTGCCGAGCGAGTCGGAGATCTTGTTGCGCCTGCGGTAGTCCTGGGCCCGCTTGTTGTCCCACGACCGGAAAACGGCGTCTATCGCGCGCTCGAGCTGGTCCGTCGGGTCCTGGGGGAAGTCCTCGCCGGTCTCCTTGCGGACGATCCTCTTGAACGTCCTGACGAGTCCCTTCAGGTCGTCCGTGCGCAGGTCCACGTCGTTCGAGACCTTCTTCGTGTGCTTCAGCTCGTCGAGCGCCTCTTCGAAGAGGTCGCCGTCGACCCCCATCACGGTCTTGCCGAACATCTGCACGAGCCGGCGGTAGGAGTCCCAGGCGAAGCGGTCGTCGGAGGTCTGACGGATGACGCCCTCGACCGATTCGTCGTTCAGCCCGACGTTCAGGACGGTGTCCATCATGCCGGGCATCGAGAACGGGGCGCCGGAACGGACCGACACCAGCAGCGGGTCGTTCGGGTCGCCGAGGCCGCGGCCCATCTTCTCCTCGAGGCGTTTGCGCTGCTCCGCCACCTGGTCGAGCAGCCCGTTCGGGAACTCACCCCCGGCCTCGCGGTAGGCGTTGCACGCTTCGGTGGTGATCGTGAACCCCGGCGGCACCGGCAGGCCGAGGTTCGTCATCTCGGCGAGGTTCGCGCCCTTGCCCCCGAGGAGGTTCTTCTGGGAAGCGTTGCCTTCGGCGAAGTCAAAGATCCACGGCTTCGTCATTCGGCTAGTGGCCTCCCTCGGAATGTTCGAGGACGAGCTGCAGATCCTTCTCTTCGCCTTCGGCCAGCGTCACGGGAGCGGTCCCCCGATGCCCGTGGGCGTCCCACGCGTGGAGCGACCACGTCCCTTCGCTGACGTGGAACGCGAACCGGCCGTCGTCGCCGACCATGATCTGAGTCACGACGTCACCGGCCGAGTTGTGCAGCTCGACGGTTGCGCCGGGGGCCGGACGATCGTGGACCATTACGGTGCCGCTGACCTTGCTTCGCATGGTTAGAACCTCTTTCGCAGGTATTCCAACAGGCCTTCCATCGGGATTCGTTCCTGCTCCATCGTGTCGCGCTCGCGCACGGTCACCTGGCGGTCCTCCAGCGAGTCGAAGTCGACCGTCACGCAGTACGGCGTCCCGACCTCGTCCTGGCGGCGGTAGCGCTTGCCGATGCCCTGAGTGAGGTCGAGCTCCGTCACGAAGTGGGGACGCACCTCCGCGGCGACCTTCTGAGCGACCGGCACGAGGTCGGCGTGCTTGGAGAGCGGCAGCACCGCGACCTTCGTCGGCGCCAGGCGCTTGTGGAGCTTCAGCACGGTGCGCTTCTCGAGCTTGCCCGCCGCGGACGGCACCTCCTCCTCCGTATACGCGTCGAGCAGGAACGCCATCGTCGGGCGCTCGACGCCGACCGCCGGCTCGATCACGTAGGGGACGTAGCGCTCGTCCGTCTCGGAGTCGAAGAACGAGAGATCCTGGCCCGAGTGCGCCGCGTGCGCCTTGAGGTCGAAGTCCGTCCGGTTCGCGATGCCCTCGAGCTCCGACCATCCCATCCCCGGGAAGTCGTACTCGATGTCGAACGTGCGCTTCGCGTAGTGGGACAGCTCGTCGGCCTCGTGCTCGCGCAGCCGCAGCTTGTCGGGGTCCATCCCGAGATCGGTGTACCAGCGCATGCGCTCGCCGAGCCAGTACTCGTGCCAGTCGTCGTCGGTGCCGGGCTTGACGAAGAACTCCATCTCCATCTGCTCGAACTCGCGCGTCCGGAAGACGAAGTTGCCGGGAGTGATCTCGTTGCGGAACGAACGCCCCTGTTGCGCGATCCCGAACGGGATCTTCTTTCGGGAGGTCGTCTGGACGGTCGCGAAGTCGACGAACATCCCCTGCGCGGTCTCGGGCCGGAGGTAGACCGCGTGCGCCGAGTCCTCGACCGGCCCCATGTGCGTCTTGAACATGAGGTTGAACTGGCGTGGCTCCGTCCACGAGCCCTTGGCGCCGCAGTCGGGGCAGGCCTTGTCCAGGTCGAGGTGGTCGGCACGGAAGCGGTGGTGGCAGTTCGTGCACTCGACGAGCGGGTCGGTGAACGTCGCCACGTGCCCGGACGCCTCCCAGACCTTCGGCGACATCAGGATCGACGTTTCGAGACCCACGACGTCGTCCCGCTCGTGCACCATCGAGCGCCACCACTCGTTCTTCACGTTCCGCTTCAGCTCGATCCCGAGCGGGCCCCAGTCCCACGCCGAGCGGAGCCCGCCGTAGATCTCGCTGGACGGGAACACGATCCCCCTGCGCTTGCAGAGGTTGACGATGGTGTCGATGGTCACGCCGCTCATGCAGGCATGATAGTCGGGTGCACCTGAGTTCCCGCCTTTCGACCTCTCCAGGGGTGTAGCCGGTATAGACGGCACCTGGGGGCTGCTCGCGGTCCTCGCGCTCGTCCTCGCGAACGCCCTCTTCGTCGCGGGGGAGTTCTCTCTCGTCGCTGCCGACCGGACGCGGGTCGAGCAGCTCTCCGAAGACGGCAGTCGCCGCGCTGCGCGGACGCTCCAGGCGCTGAAGACGCTGTCGTTCCAGCTGTCGGGCGCCCAGCTCGGGATCACGATCACGTCGCTGATCGTCGGGTTCGTCGCAGAGCCGGCGATCGGGGAGCTCCTGGTCCCCGTGGTCGACGACATCGCGTTCCTCCCCGAGGGGGCGGAGCTTGGCGTCTCGTTCGCGCTCGCCCTGGTGATCGCCACGGCGTTCCAGATGGTCGTCGGCGAGCTGGTGCCAAAGAACCTGGCGATCGCGAAGCCGCTAACGGTGGCCTTCATCGTCGTCGGGCCGATGATGGCAGTGAACCGCCTGCTCCGGCCGCTGATCGTCTTCTTGAACGAAGCGGCGAACTGGACCGTGCGTCGTTTCGGCATAGAGCCGCAGGAGGAGCTCATCGCGGTCCGCTCGCTCGAGGAGCTCGATCTGCTGATCCATTCCTCGCGCAAGGAGGGAACTCTCGCGAAGGAGGACTTCGAGCTGCTGGCGAAGTCGATCGACTTCGGGACGAAGTCCGCCGACGACGCGCTCGTCCCGCGCGTGTCCGTGGTGGCGCTGCACGAGGACGACACCGTGGCGCGCATGTTCGAGGTCGCGGTGGAGCACGGCTACTCGCGCTTCCCCGTCTACGGCCGCGACCTCGACGACGTAGTCGGGATCGCGTACGTGAAGGACGGGTACGGCGTCCCGCTCGACCAGAGGGCGACGACGCCGGTGTCGGAGGTCATGCAGGACGTCCTCGTGGTGCCGGAGTCACGGCGGCTCAACTCGCTCCTGGTAGAGATGCGCCGCCGGCGCAGGCACATGGCGATCGTCCTCGACGAGCACGGGGGCACGGCGGGGATCGTGACGCTCGAGGACCTGCTCGAGGAGATCGTCGGCGAGATCGAGGACGAGCACGACCCGACCGCCGGCGCGCGCCTGACGCAGCCTCCGGAAGGCATCCACCTCGTGTCGGGGTTGCTCCACCGGAGCGAGGTCGAGGACGCGACGGGCTTCGAGATGCCCGACGGCCACTACGAGACGCTCGCGGGTTTCCTGCTCGACCGGCTCGAGCGCATCCCGGAGCCGGGCGACCACGTCTCGCACGCCGGGTGGGAGTTCAAGGTCGTCGAGATGGAGGGGCGCCGCATCTCGCAGGTGCTGTGCGTCGCGCCGGCTCAGGTCCCGGAGGAAGAGCAGACATGAGCTGGTGGTACCTCGCCGCCGCCCTGGGCCTGCTCGTCGCGAACGGGTTCTTCGTGGGGGCCGAGTTCGCCGTGATCGCGGCGCGCCGGACGAAGATCGACCGGCTCGCCGAGTCCGGCGACCTCCGCGCCCGGCTCGCGCAGAAGTCGATCAAGGAGCTGTCGTTCATGCTCGCCGGCGTCCAGCTCGGGATCACGATGGCATCCCTCGGGCTGGGCGCCGTCGCCGAGCCGGCGGTCGCGCACCTGATCGAGAGCGGCATCGAGTCGTTCGCCGAGCTCCCGTCGGGCCTGCTGCACTCGATCTCGTTCGTGATCGCGCTGACGATCGTCGTCTTCTTCCACATGGTCGTCGGCGAGATGGCGCCGAAGAACATCGCGATCGCCGAGCCGGAGCGCAGCGCGCTGTGGGTCGCGATCCCTCTCCGGATCTACGCGAACCTCTTCCGCCCGTTCATCCGCCTGCTGAACGGGATCGCCAACGCCGGGATCCGCGTCTTCGGCGTCGAGCCGCAGGAGGAGCGGACGGAGATCCACACCGCGGGCGAGCTGCGCGCGATGATCGCCGACTCCGCACGCGAGGGGATGGTCGACGCGTTCGAGGAGCGGCTGCTGTCGGGCGCCATCGGCTTCGGCACCCGCGACGCGGCGTCGATCATGGTGCCCCGCACGGAGATGGTCGCGGTGCCTTCCACCGTCACGCCCGCCGAGCTCGAGCGCTGCGTCCTCGACACCGGGCACTCCCGGTTCCCGGTCTACGCGGGCGACGTCGACAACGTCATCGGCTTCCTCCACTCGAAGGACCTGCTGAAGATCGACCCGGCGGCACGCGACCGCCCCCTCGACCGCCGCTGGATCCGGCAGATGCTCGTCGTGCCGGAGTCCCTGCGGCTCCATCCCCTGCTCGTCAACATGCAGCGCGAGCGCAGGCAGTTCGCGCTCGTAGCGGACGAGCACGGGGGCACTGCGGGGATCGTGACGCTGGAGGATCTCCTGGAGGAGCTCGTCGGCGAGATCCGCGACGAGTACGACTTCTCCGAGGCCGGCGTCGAGCAGCTGAGCGAGCGGCGGTTCCTGGTCCCCGGCAGCTATCCCATCTACGAAGCCGGCGAGCGCCTCGGTGTGGACCTCCCGGAGGGCGAGTACGAGACCGTGGCCGGTTTCCTGATGGACCGGCTCGGCCGGATCCCGAAGCGCCGCGACGTCGTGGACCACGACGGCTGGCGGTTGCGCGTGCGGGCGATGCACCGGCGCCGCGTCGTGCAGGTGCTGATCGAGCCGAACGAGGGGCCGCCTCGTCCGGATGCGCGTTAGCCTGCGCGCATGGACACGGAACGACTAGCGGCACCGGGCCGGGCCGCGCGGCCGTACATCGTGCGGGGGCTCCTGTATGCCGCCGTCGCCGTGGCCGGCATGGTCGTGTCGGCCGGCGTCGGCCAGCTCTTCGACGTGCGGGTCGACGGCCGGAAGATCGAGCCGACGGCCACCAGCATCACGTTCGCCGTCGCCGGCGCGATCGTCTTGCTCGGCGCCGGCGTTGCCGCCACCCGCTCGTTCGCAAAGGCAGTTCGGCGGGCGATGGCGGAGCACACCGGCGACGCGCGGGGGGCAGCTCTCGGTACCGTCGTCACGTTCATCGGCTACGGCGTCGTCGTCTTCTCGACCCTTGGAGCCCTCGACGTCAACCTGCAGGGGCTTCTGCTCGGGGGCGCCCTCACCGGCGTCGTCGTCGGCATAGCGGCGCAGCAGACGCTGGGCAACTTCTTCGCCGGGATGGTGCTGCTGATGGTGCGCCCGTTCACGCTCGGCGACTACGTCGTGCTCCGCTCCAGCCCCCTCGGCGGCGAGTACGAGGGCACCGTCACCGACATGAGCCTGTTCTACGTGCGGATGCTCACGAACCGGGGGCCGGTCGTGCTGCCGAACGCGGGGGTGCTGGCCGCGGCGGTGGGGCCGGGAGCGCGGTCGGCCGACCCGGGCCGGGACGAGGGCTCGGACGACCCCGCGCAGCCTTCTCCCTGAGAGGCTCGGGTTTCGTCAGACATCTGTCTGACGAAAGAAGAGCGGCCCCCGAG
>JALZFC010000037.1:14152-35023 GCA_030861725.1 Actinomycetota bacterium
CACGGGGGCCGCTCTTCTCGAACCTGCGGGACGAGCTACAGGGGCGTCGTCGTCGCAACCCCGGTGAAGTCGTCGCCCTCTTCGCGCAGCGTCATGACCCATCCGACGGCGGCCACGGTGAAGGCGATCCACCCGGCGATCGCCAGCGGGGAATCCGTGTCGGCCGGTTCGTCGCCGAGAACGTAGGCGTAGCCCCACAGGGCGAACAACAGACCGGCCAGCGCCGCGGCGGCACGTCCCCATACCGGCGACCAGTCCTGTGACGCGATCAGCCAGACGGCCGGCCAGTGGAGGACCGCGAGGCTCCCGAACACGCTCTCGGGCCCGCCGCCGGTGTAGCCCGCTACGGCGCCGGCGACCCCGAGCGCCCCCAGGGCGCCGAAGCCCGCGGCCGAGAGGTCGAGCCGCGCCCGTGCGTGCCGGACGAGCAGGAGAAGACCCGCGATCGTCCCGCCGATCGCAGACAGCGAGTACAGGATCGCCTGCATGTCGTCACCGGCGTCGAAGAAGCTCCCGAGGATCCCCCCGAGCACGGCCAGGACCAGGCCGCCCATGATCCAGAGCGTCGGGGTCCCGATCGTTCCCATCGCCGGCATGCTGCCCCGCGAAACGTTCGTTGCCACACGAACCTCCTTCTTCGGTGTGCGCTTCGTGCCAGAGTGCGCCCGCGGGGGCAGCGAATCAAGGACCTACGGGAATACGTGGCGCCTAGGCGAGGCCCCCGAACCGGCGCTCGCGCCCGGCGTAGTCGGCCAGCGCCTCGAACAGCGAGTGGCGATCGAAGTCCGGCCAGAGCGTCTCGGTGAAGTACAGCTCCGCGTACGCCGACTGCCACAGCAGGAAGTTCGACAGCCGCCGCTCGCCGGACGTGCGGATCAGCAGGTCGACGTCGGGAGCGTGCGGCGCGTAGAGGTGCTCCGGGATCGATCCCGCCGCGGCTGCGTCCTCGAGCTCCGCCCGGCCCCCGTAGTTGAAGCAGACGTGGAGCTCCATACGGTCGTTGCCGGCGGTCACGGTCTCGGCCTCGTCGAACTCGTCGAGCACGTCCTGCGGGACCGGCTCCCGGCGCCCTATCCTCCGGATGCGGACGCCGCGCTCGTGAAGCTCCTGCCGTCGCTGGCGGAGCAGCGCCCGGTTGAACCCGAGGAGGAAGTCCACCTCGTCGGCGGGCCGGGCCCAGTTCTCGGTCGAGAACGCGTAGACGCTGAGGAACCGGATCCCGGATTCGAGAGCGCCCTCGACCACGTCGAACAGCGCCCGCTCCCCCGCCTCGTGGCCCTTCGTGCGCGGGAGACCGCGCGCCTCGGCCCAGCGCCCGTTGCCGTCCATGATGATCGCGACGTGCTGCGGGACGCGGCCCGGCAAGGCCGCGGGATCGGGCTCGCTCACTGCGCGCTCGGGATCAACTGCAGGCTGCGCAGGGGGCGTTCGAGGTGGTACTCGGCGTAACGTCGCAGCACGTTCGTCACCTCGCGAGCCTCGCCGGGCTCCGCGGGCTCGCCGAAGTCCCCGGCCAGCAGCCGGCCGAGCAGTCGCAGCCGGTCGACCGAGACCTGCAGCGCGTCGCGGTCGTCCCTCCAGCACGCCGAGCAGACCGCGCCCCCGAGCGCGGGGCTGAAGCCGCCGAGGCCCGCCGCCGTCTCGCCGCAGCCGGCGCAGGTCGTGAGCTGCGGGTGGTACCCCGACAGCGACAGCAGCTTGATCAGGAACGCCGGCACGACCGTCTCCCCCTTGCCGGTCCTGAGGGCGTCGAGCCCCTCCAGGAGCAGCCGGTACGTCGAGGACGCACGCTCGCGGTCCGGCGTCATCTTCTCGACGAGCTCGGCGAGCGCGGCCGCCGCGGTGAGGCGCGCGTAATCGGTTCGTACCTCGTCGAACGAGGTGAGGATGTCCGCCTGGGTGATCGTGTCCAGGCTGCGGCCGCGGTAGACGATGAGGGCGGCGTGGGTGAACGGCTCGAGGCGGCCGCCGAAGCGGCTCTTGGTCTTGCGGATGCCCTTCGCAACGGCGCGGACCTTGCCGTGGTCGCGCATGAACAGCGTGACGATGCGGTCGGCCTCGCCCAGCTTGATCGTCTTCAGGACGACGCCTTCGTCCTTGTACAGCCCCGGCATGAGAAGGACAGAGTAAGTGGGCCGCGGGGGCTGGGAGGGGATTACGAGATGCCGATGCGGAGGTTGCGCGCCGCCGCGCCGCCGGTCTTCTCGACGAGGTCGAACGTCACCCTCTGCCCGGGGCGGAGGAACCTGAACATCGAGCCCGCCATCGCCTCGGGGTCGATGGCCCATTCGGTCGCGCCGTCGTCGGAGACGAGGACCCCGGTCTGCGAGACCGAGTCGTAGCGCTTCACCGTCGCCTGGGGCACGTCGCGGCTCCTCTGTAGCGGCTTATTCGGCTCGGGGCCACAACGGCCCCCGGACGGCCCAGAAGGATATCGCCCCGAACGCGGCGAGCACGAGCAGATCCCATACCTGCGACGCCGCGACGCCCCCCGCGAACCCCGGCTTCAACGCCTCGGCGGCGTAGGTCGACGGAAGGACCGCGCGCACCGGGCCGAGCCATCCCGGGATGCGCTCGAGCGGCAGGATCCCGAGGAACAGCGCCGCCATCATCGCGAGGTTCGAATACATCCCGGCGAGCTGCTCGTCGGGTGCGGCGAAGCCGATCGCGACGCCGAGGCCGGCCAGAGCGAACGAACCCAGCGCCCACACGGGGATCGCGGCCCACAGCGCGGCGAGGGAGAGGTCGAACAGCAGCGCACCGAACGTGAGCACGATGACGGTCCCCGGCAGGGCGAACACCGCGAACGAGAGCAGGACTGCGGCCACGAGGGAGCCGCGCCCCGCCGGGAGCGTCGCGTAGTAGTCGAGGGCTCCGGTCTCCTTCATCCACGCGACGCGCTGGGCGAGCATGACGATCGCCGTCATCGCTATCGCGAGCACGGCCGAGCCCGCCACGATCTGCTCGCCGAACTCCTCGACCTGCTCCGGCTCCATGACCGCCCGCATGAGCACGGCGATCCCCAGCGGCATCGCCGACGACACGATGAGGTACGGGCGCCACGCCGTCCTGATGCGGGCCATCTGCATCCGCACGAGCACTGCGAGCTTTCCGGCCGCCGCCGTCCTGGCGCTCACGATGCGTCCGTTCCCGGCCGCTCGCCGAGGCGACCGGTCGCCGTTCCTGGCCGCTCGCCGAGGCGACCGGTCCCGGTGGCTTCTTCTTCCTCGAAGGTGCGGCCCCCGACCTCGAGGTAGACGTCCTCGAGCGTCGGCGTGACGAGCCGCACGTCTTCGAGCGACTCCAGGCCCGCGGCGGCGATGATCTTCTCGAGGGCCGGGATCGCATCCTCCGCGGGGACCCAGGCACTGAGGTGGTTGCCGCGGACCCGCGTCTCCCCGACGACGTGCCCGACGAGCGCCTGCGGCTCGACCGTCGCGTCCTCCGCGACCACGACCTCGATCCGAGTTCGATGCGACAGGCGCGCCTTCAGCTCCGACGGCGTCCCGGCGGCGACCACCTTGCCCCCGCCCATGATCGCGACCCGGTCGAGGACGTGCTCCGCCTCGCCCACGTCGTGGGTCACGAGGATCACGGCGGCGCCCCCACGCGCGCGGTCGGCGACGAGGTCCCAGATCCTGATCCGCAGCGCCGGGTCGATGTCCGCCGTCGGCTCGTCGAAGACGAGCACGGGCAGGCGCCCCACGAGCGTCATCCCGATCTGCACGAGCCGGCGCTGTCCGCTCGAGAGCTTCCGCAGCTGGCGGTCCGCCAGGGGCGCGAGCGACAGCGCGTCCATCACCTCTTCGGTGTCCGCCGTCGCGCGAGCCTTGCCGAGCCCCCGGAGCATCCCGGTGTACGAGATCGCCTCGACGACCTTCAGCTCGCCGAGTGCCGTCGCGCCCTGAGGCAGGTACGCGACGGTGCGGCCGAGGCGGGGCTCCGGCCTCCGGCCGTACCGGACGAGCTCGCCGAAGAGCCGGACCTCTCCCGACGTGGGGCGCAGCAGGCCGACGAGCTGGCGCACGAGCGTCGTCTTCCCGGCGCCGTTCGGGCCGAGCAGCCCGAACGCCTCGCCCGGCCGGACCGACCACGAGATCCCGTCGTTCGCGACGACTCGGGGGTCGGAGTAGACCTTGCAGAGGTTGCGGACCTCGTAGGCAGGGGCGTTACGCATCCCGCGGCAGGCTACTTCAGCGCCGTTCCGCGGTTTGACAGAGGTCGCTTCGCTCGATAGACAACAACCACCTCATCAAGAGGGGGTGGAGGGACCCAGCCCTGTGAAGCCCCGGCAACCATCTCTTCGGAGACAGGTGCCAAATCTGGCCCGGTAGAGCCGGGGAAGATGAGCGGCGCTTCCCGCGTCTCCTCGGCGTCGTCGAAGTCGAGAGAGGCGGCAGGTTGAACGCACAGGTCGCAGGTCCCCGCCCCACCCTGGAAGACGACGCAGCCGCGCGGAGCTTCGGCATCTCGTCGCTCGTATGCCGCGAGTGCTCCCGGGAATACGCCGTAGCACCGCAGCACGTCTGCGACTTCTGCTTCGGGCCCCTCGAGATCGTCTACGACTACGGGGCGATCGGCGCGTCGCTCACGCGCGACCTGATCGCGCGCGTCCCCGCGTCGATATGGAGGTACGCGCAGCTCCTCCCCGCGCCGCCGGACAGGATCGACCTCGGTGCAGGCTGGACACCGTTGCGGCCCGCGCCGCGGCTCGCCGCGGAGCTCGGGCTGAAGAAGCTGTGGATCAAGAACGACTCCCTCAACCCGACGAACTCGTTCAAGGACCGCGTCGTGTCGGTGGCGGCAAGCGCCGCCCGTAACTTCGGATACGACACGCTCGCGTGCGCCTCGACCGGGAACCTGGCGAACTCCGTGGCCGCACACGCTGCCGCCGCCGGCCTCAGGAGCGTGGTGTTCATCCCGAAGGACCTCGAGCGCGGGAAGGTCCTGGCAACCGCCGCGTTCGGGGGCGAGGTCGTCGCCGTCGACGGGTCTTACGACGACGTCAACAGGCTCTGCTCGGAGCTTGCCGCGTCCCGTCCGTGGGCGTTCGTGAACGTCAACGTGCGCCCGTTCTACGCCGAGGGATCGAAGACGCTGGCGTTCGAGGTCGTCGAGCAGCTGGGGTGGCGGGCGCCCGATGCGATCGTCGTCCCGGTCGCGTCGGGTTCGCTTCTGACGAAGGTGGCCAAGGGGCTCAAGGAGCTGCACGTCACCGGGCTACTCGACGAGCCGGCGGCGACCTCCGTCCACGGTGCACAGGCCGAGGGGTGCTCGCCGGTCGCAACGGCCTTCGACGCAGGAGCGACGGAGGTCCGGCCCGTGAAGCCGAAGACGAGCGCGCGCTCGCTCGCCATCGGAGATCCCGCCGACGGCCTCTACGCGATCGAAGCGGCGCGCTCCTCCGGCGGCCGGATCGCGGCGGTGGCGGAGGAGAGCGTCCGCGACGGGATCGAGCTCCTCGCCGCGACCGAAGGCATCTTCACCGAGACCGCCGGGGGCGTGACGATCGCGACCCTCGAGCGCCTCGTGCGCGAGGGCGCCATCGTGCCGGGTGACGAGACGGTCGCGTTGATCACCGGCCACGGCCTGAAGACGCTGGAGGCGCTCGGGGACAGGGGTCCCACGCACGTCGTCGGCGCCTCCACCGATCAAGTCGAACAAGCCCTGGGAAAGGAGACGCGCGTATGTCCGTGAACGTGAAGATCCCGACGCAGCTCCGTCCGCTCGTCGGCGGAGCCGCGCAGGTGGAGGCTACGGGCGAGACGTTGGACGGAGTGATCGCCGACCTCGGCGAGCGGTTTCCGGGCGTCGCGGCGCGGCTGCTGGACGAGACCGGGGCGCTCAGACGGTTCGTGAACCTCTACGTCGACGACGAGGACGTGCGGTTCCTGCAGGGGCTGGAGACACCGGTGCAGCCGGGCTCGAGCGTCACGATCATCCCGGCGATCGCGGGGGGCTGAACGAGAGAGGGTCAGCGCCGTCCGGCGTGGAGCGATCTCAGAGGTGCTGCGCGTCCAGGATCCAGGCCCCCGACCCCGAGTTCACCCAGATCCGGTCCCTGTAGAAATACGAGGACCACACGGCCTGTGTATCGGGCTGGAAATGCGTGACCTCTTCGGGCTTTGCGGGGTTCGAGATGTCGATCACCGACGTCCCCGCCTGCCACCAGCCGATGACCAGCATGCGGTTGTCGATGAAGTTGAAGTTGTGGGCCCAGCAGGTGGCAGGCCCGCGCGGGGCGTTCATGAAGCCGACGAGCTCGGGCTCCCGGCGGTTCCGGATGTCGTAGATCGACAACGCCCCACGTTCGCGCTCCTCCGTGTTCCCGGAGCACGAGCCTGACGAGTCCTCGTCGCCGATCAGCAGGTACTTACCGTCCGGGGTTGCCATCGCCTCGTGGTGATAGCCGATCTCGGCATCGTCGATCGTCGAGAGGACGGCGGGAGAAAGCGGATCGCTCACGTCCCAGATCTCCGTGTTGCCTCCGCCGGCGCAGAAGGCCAGCTGCTCTGCCTTCGTGACGCGGAAGGTGATGTCGTGGCACGTCTGCGCCGTCGTCGGTATGGGGACCGGCGCCAGTGGGTTGCTCACGTCGATGACGTAGTTCGGATCGCTGATCGAGTTGGACGCGTAGATCAGCGGCTCGGTCGGATGCACCGTCAGCGTGTGCGTGCCGGCCGGCAGCACGGCAAACCCCAGCTGCCGGGGGTTGGCGGGATCGCTCACGTCCAGGATGTTGACGCCGCTCGCGGGCTGGGCCATGCACGTTCCCCAGTGGCTGCCGACGGCGATGATGTCCTCGCTCAAGGCCGCCACGTCGTTCTGGTTCCCCCCACAGGTGAACTCGCCGAGCAGCTTCGGCTGCGCTCCCTTGGCATCGAAGATCCTCACCCTGCCGTTGGTGACCGCTCCACTCTGGGTGAAGAAGACCCTGTCGCCGGCGAAGGAGATGTCGGTCCCGCTGCTATACGGGACGTGAGCCAGCAGGCGCAGCGACCCACGCAGGCGCTTTGCGCCGGCGGAATGGAGCGTGCCGGAGACCGGGACGAGCAGGGCCACGGCCAGGAAGAGCGCGGCGCCGAGCGCCATCCGGAGCGATACATACCAAGCTGGTTCGGCATCGGCCGCGTAGGTCCTTCCCCCGACCCACCAAAAGCCCGGGAACCCTCAGCCGGGCACTCCTCCGGGTTACTCGCCCCGGCCGAACCCGAGGCGCTCCAGCGCGTGCGCCCGCCGCTGCCAGTCCTTCTCGACCTTCGCCCGCAGCTCGAGGAAGACCTTGCGCCCGAACAGAGCCTCGATCTCGAGGCGCGTCTCGGTCCCCACCGCCTTCACCGTCTCGCCCCCCTTGCCGATGACGATGCCCTTCTGCGACTCGCGCTCGACGTAGACCGTCGCGCGGATCTCGAGGAGCCCGTCCTCCCGCTCCTCGTAGTCCTCCGTGACGACCGCGATCGAGTGAGGGAGCTCCTGGCGCGCGCGAGCGAGGAGCTTCTCGCGGACGAGCTCGGCCACGAAGATCGGTGGGGGTTGGTCGGTCCGCGTTCCCGGTGGGTAGTACATCGGGCCCTCCGGCATCCGCGCCGCGACGAGGTCGGCTAGCAGCGGTACGCCCGCGCCGGTCTTGGCCGAGACGGGGACGAACTCGTCGAAATCGCGGATCGCCGCTGCAGCCGTGAGCGCTACCGCGACCCGGTCTAGCGTCATGGCGTCCACCTTGTTCACGACGCAGAACGCGGGGCACGACGCGGCGCGGAGGTCCCCGGCCACGCGTTCGTCGCCCGTTCCGATCCCCGCGGCGCCGTCGACGACGAACAGCGCGAGGTCGACGTCGTTCCACGTCGTCCTCACGATGTCGTTCAGCCGGTGGCCGAGGAGCGTGCGCGGCTTGTGGTAGCCGGGCGTGTCGACGAGGACGACCTGCACCCCGTCGCGGTTCAGCACGCCGCGGATCGCGCTCCGCGTCGTCTGCGGCCTGTCGGACGTGATCGCGATCTTCTCGCCGACCAGCGCGTTCACGAGCGTCGACTTGCCGACGTTCGGCCGTCCGACGACCGCCACGAACCCGGACCGGAAGGGCGCGCTAATCGGCCTCGTCTTCCTGCTCGCGCCGCTGGCTCTTCGTGATCAGCACCTTCTGGACGCGCCTGCCGGTGACGCGCTCGGTCTTGAACTCGAGCGAGTCGAGGTGGACGGACTCGCCCACCTCGGGGACGCGTCCCGTGAGGCCGAACACGAGGCCCCCGACCGTGTCCCAGTCCTCGTGCGGCAGGTCGACGTCGAGCAGCTCGTTGACCTCGTCGATCGGCATCTTCGCGTCGACGCGGATGCGGTCCTCGTCGACCGGCTCGACCAGCGGCTCCTCCTGGTCGTACTCGTCGACGATCTCACCGACGATCTCCTCGATGAGGTCCTCGATCGTGACGAGGCCCGCGGTGCCCCCGTACTCGTCGACGACGATCGCCATGTGCACGCGCTGCTCCTGCATCTCGCGCAGCAGCTCCGCGACCTTCTTCTGCTCGGGGACGAACAGCGGCGCCCGCCCGAGCGCGGCGACCTTCGAGTCGCCCCGCTTCTCGTGGATGCGCTTCAGCAGGTCCTTCGCGTAGAGGACGCCGATGATGTTGTCGGTGTCGCCCTCGTAGATCGGGACGCGGGAGTATCCGCCCTCGATGATCATCTCGAGGGCCTCGTCCAGCGTCGCCGTCGCCCGGATCGTGATCATGTCCGGACGCGGCACCATCACCTCGCGCACGACGGTGTCGCCGAACTCGAAGACCGAGTGGATGAGCTCGCGCTCCTCCTCCTCGATCTCCTCTTCCTCCTCGGCGACGTCGACCAGGTGCCGGATCTCCTCCTCGGTCACGAACGGTCCCTTCGGAAGGCCGCGGCCCGGCAGCAGCACCATCAGCGCGTTCGCGACGAGGATCAGCACCTTCGCGACCGGCATCAGCAACCGGCCGACGAGGTATACCGGCCGTGCGGCGAGCAGCGCCGCGGTCTCGGTCCGCTGGACCGTGTACGTCTTCGGGACGACCTCCGCGAGGACGAAGATCAGAAACGTCATGACTCCCGCCGCCACGGCCTCGGCGCCGTCGCCGATCGTGTCCAGAGCGAGCCTCGTCGCCAGCGTCGTGCCGGTGATGTGCGCCAGCAGCGTCACGAACAGCACGACGTTCAGGAACGGGGCCGGGTCCTCGACCATCTTCACGAGGCGCGCCGACGCCTTCCCGCTGCGCTCCTGCGCGAGGTGCAGGGCCTTCACTCGCCCGATGCGCGAGATCGCGGTCTCGGCCATCGCGGAGAAGGCCGCGAGGAGCAGGAGCAGCGCGATGACGAGGAGGGTCGCGGCGGTGCCCACCTACCCGCTCACCCGCCGCGCGAAGTCGTCGATGACCTCGTTCGTCCGCTTGTCCATCGCGGCGCGCTGCGTGTCGTTCTGATGGTCGTATCCGAGGAGGTGGAGCGTCCCGTGCACGACGAGCGTCCGCAGCTCCCCCTCGAGCGTTCCGCCCGCCTTGGCCGCGTTCGCCTGCGCGATCTCGGGGCAGACGACGACGTCGCCGAGCACCACGGACTCCTCGTCGTCCTCCATCATCGGGAACGCGAGGACGTCGGTTGCGTAGTCGTCGCCCGCGTAGCGCGCGTTCAGGCGGCGGATGTGGTCCGACCCGACGAACAGGATCGAGAGCTCGGCGGTGGGATCGACGTCTTCCGCCTCGAGGACATGTCTCGCGAGGGCCGCCAGGTGCGGCTCGTCTAACGGGACGTCTTGCTCGTTCGCAAGGAACACGTCCATCAGCCGCGTTTCGAGGCGTCCGCGTACAGCCGGTACGCCTCGACGATGTCCTGCACGATCTTGTGCCGGACGACGTCGCTGGCATCGAGGTGCAGGAAACCGACGCCGGCGATCTCCTTCAGGATCTCCTCGATCACGATGAGCCCGGAGCGGGTGCCGGAAGGAAGGTCGACCTGCGTGACGTCGCCGGTGACGACGGCCTTGGAGCCGAACCCGAGACGCGTGAGGAACATCTGCATCTGCTCGGGAGTCGTGTTCTGGGCCTCGTCGAGGATGATGAACGAGTCGTTGAGGGTGCGCCCGCGCATGAACGCGAGCGGCGCGATCTCGACCGTGCCCTGCTCGACGTAGCGCTGGAAGACGTCGGGCTCCAGCATCTCGTAGAGCGCGTCGTAGAGGGGCTTCAGGTAGGGGTCGATCTTCGCGGCGAGGTCGCCGGGGAGGAAGCCGAGCCGTTCGCCGGCTTCGACCGCGGGCCTCGTGAGCACGATGCGCGACACCTCGCCCCGTTGCAGCGACCGGATGGCCGCCGCGACCGCGAGATAGGTCTTGCCGCTGCCGGCGGGGCCGATGCCGAACACGATCGTGTTCTTGCGGATCGAGTCGACGTAGCGCTTCTGGCCCTCGGTCTTGGGGCGGATCGGTTTCCCGGTGTGGGTGACGACGACGGTGTCCGACAGGACCTCCGAGGGCCGCACGCCCTCGTCCCGCTTGACCATCTCGATCGAGCGGCCGACGGCGTCGGTGGTGAGGATCTGACCCTTCTCGAGCAGGTCGAGCAGCTCCTCGAACAGGACCGAGACGCGCTCGGCCTCCGCGGGCTCGCCGCTGATGACGATCTCGTTGCCCCGCACGAGGATGCGCGTGTCGAACGCGGCTTCGACGACCTTGAGGAGCTCGTCCCTCGCCCCGACGAGCCGGACCATCTCGTGATGGCCGGGGACGAGGATCTTTATTTGGGTAGTAGTAAGCATATTCAGAGGAACAAGATTGTACTTTGTCCTAATCCCCGGCGGCCAGGGCCGGGCCTAACCCGGGGGCCAGGACATCGTGCGGCCCCCGATCAGGTGGAAGTGCAGGTGCTGCACGCTCTGTCCGGCGTCGCCGCCGACGTTGGTAACCACACGCCAGCCGCCGCTCAGACCCTCGTCCTCCGCCAGCGAGGCCATCGTGTCGAAGATCTCCACCAGGAGCGGGCCGTCGTCGGGGCCGAGCGCGGCCGCCGACGCGACGTGGCGCACGGGGATCACCAGGACGTGCGTGGGGGCCGCCGGGTTGATGTCGCGGAATGCCACGACGTTCTCGCTCCTGTGGACGGTGTCCGACGGGATCTCCCCCGCCGCGATCTTGCAGAACAAGCAGTCCGTCGTTCTGACCCCCCTGTGTGAGTCGCTACCGGTCGTCCAAGAACAATACGAAGGTCTTACCGATCTTATGCGCAGAGAACGCGAGATCGTCGACTCCGTCGCCATTGAGATCGCCGGGACCCGTTACCGACGTGCCGAACTGGTCGCCGCCGCGGACACCGTCGACCCAGAACCCCTGGCGACGCGCCAGACGTTTCAGACGAATCTTGCCTCCCGTCGCTTGCCCATAGACGACGGCCACCGCCCCGCGGCGATCGTCGTCCCCCGGCCTCGGATACGGAGCGCCGATCGCGACATCTCCGAACCCGTCCCGGTTCAGGTCGCCCACCCCCGCGACCGAGTAGCCGGTCCTGTCTCGCGTAATGGCGCCGACAATGTCGATGCCCTCAGACCCGAGTTCGCCCAGAGAGATCGTTTCCTCGGTCTGTTTCCCGAATATCACGTAACCGTGGCCCACGTCACAGCAGTTGATCGCAGGCGCACCCACGATGACGTCGTCCAAACCGTCGGCGTTCACGTCCCCCGCG
The DNA here is from genome assembly GCA_030861725.1 of Actinomycetota bacterium. Classification (GTDB taxonomy): domain Bacteria; phylum Actinomycetota; class CADDZG01; order CADDZG01; family WHSQ01; genus JALZEG01. The sequence continues at coordinate 25,849 of JALZFC010000037.1, forward strand.
GCCCCGACGGCATACCCCACGGTGTCGCGCTTGTCCGGTCCCTCCATGGCGTAGCCACGAAACGTCGGACCTTCGACGTCGACGGGTTCGCCGGTCGGCTTTCCGAACACGACGAAAGCGGAACCCGGGTCCTCGGTGGTGCGGTAGACGCCGACGACGAGGTCGTCGAACCCGTCACCATTGGCGTCGCCGGCAGCCCCGACCGAATAACTGTTGTCGGCGTAGGGCGCCGGCGTGTTGACGACGTAGCCGGCCAAGCCCTGCGCGTTGAGATCGAACATCCTGAGATCGATCGACGTAACAGTCGCACTACCGAATATCACATAAGTTCTAGAGGCGAAGGGGGCACCGATGGCCACGTCGGCATTACCGTCGCCGTTGACGTCGCCGAGTCCCGCGACGTCTTCCCCCGCGAAATTCCAGTCCGCTGCCCCGTCTATGCGGACACCCGATCCTTCATGCTTGCCGTCATCGAAGTCTCTCAATTGGACTGGTATCCCAGAGTCCTTTCCGAACACTACGTACGCGGACCCGGAGTTGTAACGTGCATTGTTGTCCGCAGCCGGCGCCCCAACGAGCACATCGCCGAGTCCGTCTCCGTTGAAGTCACCTGCTCCTGAGAACCTGCATGCGGTGTCTCTTCTCGATCCGCCGACGATCTTGAAGCCTGAGCCTTCCGGCAAGGGACGTGACAGATCAATCCTTTTCCGACTGAACGGCCCGTAGAGGACGTAGACCTCGCCTGCCCAGGTGTCGCCGAGGCAGTCTCCGACTAGCAGGTCCTCCGCGCCGTCACCGTTGATGTCTCCTGCGCGCGACGTGTAGTAAGCGCCGCTGACAATTCGCGCGTTATCAGTATCGCGCAAGTCAATATGCCTCGCGGGGCGGTCGGCGTCCGCGCTTGGAGCAACGATTACTACGACGATCATCGTCGCGATGATCTGGCTCCGCAGCGACGAATTCATCATCTAGCCCTGAAGGAGCGTCCAGACGAGGCGATGGTCCGAATACCGGTCGTGGTTCAACAGGTCGTCGCAGTTCGGCGCTCGTCCGCTGCGCCTGTCCCTGATGCCACACGTCAAGTCATGGGACGCCCCCAACACAGTCGCATCCTCGTGGAAAACGAAGTCGATCCGCTTCTCTCTGTGGTGAAAGTCAGAGCAGGAGCTGCCTTGGCCGACGACGTCGCAGCCGTCTCGGTATTGGTTGCTCAGCGTCTCGTCGGACGAGCCATACAGCGCGTAGATGTCGTCGACGAATCCGTCCTGCTCTGCGTTCGACCACCACAGTCGCTCAGCACAAGTCGCTCGCTCCTGGGGAGCCGACGGATCAGGATCCTCTAAGCACCGCTCCGCATTCCAGTCGCCGCCCATCATGTAGGTCTCAGCGACCGGAAATTCGCCATGCAGTGCGTTGACGACCTCCTGTGTCCACCGATCTACCGCTGTTTCATGCGTAAGACTCTGGTTACCGCCCTTTAGGTGGGACGGCGTCACGAAGTGGATATTCGCGACAGCGATGCGGAGACCCCCCGAGAGGGCTTTGTCCGTCCCTGGCTTCCGCTCGACGAATTGCGCGAGGTAGTTACGCTTGTGCTTGGCGTATTCACAGTCGTCCTCTCCGTCACGGTCGACATCCGCCGGCCGCGGGAGGGGGTCTTGTGGACAGCCCTCGGTCTCCTTGTCGTACGTACTCGTAACCGACGACACCCCCCTCTTGAGCATGGTCGCCGCGTTGTAGAGGATCGCGCCATCGGACTTCACTTTCGTGTCTACTCTTCCGTCACCGTTCTCGTCTTCTGCAGAGATCTCTGGGTGATCATCGCTGACTGCGATCTTGTACGTGTAGCCGGTGAGGTCCTTGAGGTGCGCCGCGATGCCCGTGACGCCACTACCGTCATCTCGGTTTCTCAGCAGATCGCTCGTGCGAACCTCTTGCAGGAGGATGATGTCGGGAGGGGCCGCCATTCCGTCGAGCGGTCCACGGGTCTTCCGGCTGAGCCCGTCTATTCTCTCGGCGAAGTTCAGCTCGCGTGCGTTGCTCCTGCACGTCTTAGAGTCCGAGCCGCAGTCTTCGCTATGGGTAGGATTGTTCGGTGTCGCATACGCCTGTATCACGTTCGCGTTGACAACCAGGACCTGATTCTTCGGCGTCCGTGGGAGCTGTCGTGCCAGCTCTCTTAACGAGTTCGAGACCGGACCCGCTACCGGATTGTGCACAGGACCAAGACAGACGCGCAGATCATGACATTCATCCGGGGCCTCCGCGTCGGAAGCTATGCCGTTTCCGGGATTCGGCCCGGCTCCCCCCTGCGACACGAGCTGTGTCGTCCGGGCGACTCGATCATGTACGAACACATCGCGCGTTAACCAGCCGTCACCCGACGACAGGTTGTTTGCGTCCGCCGCGAAGGCGATCATGCGGCCGTCTCCTGAGACGTCACCCTCAGTCGACTGATTGTCGGCCTCCGCGCCGGCCGAACTTACGGAAGCTCGATAGAACGAGCCAGTCGGCAGGTTCTTGACGAACATGTCGTGAAGGCCATTGTTGTCTCCACCCACGAGAAACGAATCGCGCGACACGAAGCCGACGACGCTGCCGTCGTCGGAAAGCACGAAGCCGGACAACTCGGCGTCTTCGCCATCCAATGTCGTCGAAATCCTTGTCGTGCTCGCGTTCGGGACATCCCGCGCGAACACGTCTTGACGTCCGTTCGTGTCATCGGCCACGAGATTGGAGGCGGTCGACGAAAATGCCACGGGCCTAGCGCCCTTCGCGATGGAGCAACTCCCGCTCGGACCGTTTGCTGGAGTACCGCTGTCGCTCATGGATGCGAGACTCGTCGTCCCGGTGCTCAGGCTCCGAACGAAGACGTCGGTCACTCCATTGACATCACCCGGGGCAAGAGCAGTTGACTCGGATTGAAAGCAGAGAAAGCTGCCGTCGCTAGAGATATCCGCGCCGCTCGACCGCCCCGCGGCAGCGCCGGATGCATCCGTCGAGACCACCTTCGTAGTGTTGAGGACCGTGTCCCGGACGTACACGTCGACGGGGCTTGCGCTGAAGGAGTTCGTATCGGCCGGATCGAGGCCGGCGCGAGTGTGGAAGGTTATGAATCGGCCATCTGCCGAGATGGAAGGCTGAAAAGACCCTGCCGGCGATTCTTGAGCCTGGGTAGAGACTGAAACGCGGGTTGTCGTCCCGGTGTCGGTATTGCGAACAAAGACGTCGACTTGGCCGTTGGTGTCTCCCAGGACGAGGTTGCTCGCTTCGGACTCGAAGGTCACGAAGCGCCCATCGGCCGAGATCGCCGGCGCGTAGCTGCCTCCGTTCGGCTCGGCGCCGGCAGGGGCTGAGATCGACCTCAGGATCCCTGTCCGGAGATCGCGCAGGTAGATGTCAGGTCTCCCCGATGGGATCTGTTCCACGACAAAAGCGACTCTGGATCCGTCGGACGAGATCACCGGCGAGTGAGTGGCGCCGCTCGTGATCTGCGTTTGCGCGTCCGCGCGCTGCGCAGGCATCTGCACTACACCGCCGACCAAGACTAGGATCAACATGCTTACCGGTAACGACCGATGCTCAACCATGGTCCCCCTCACCGCCTAACGAGGAGGTCTAACTTCGGCATGGCTGAAGCGACTCCTGCGTCGCGACCTCTAACCGTCTCCAGGTAAGAGGGACGAGGTAAGCTAGATCAGCTCGCCCCGGATCCCGTCCGCACGGATACTCGTCCCGCGGGCGGTGACGATGCGGCCCAATATCCCCCCACCCTCGAACCAGACCCGAACGTAATCCGACGTCTGGCCCGACGAGACGATCTCGCCGTCCACCTCCCTCTCGTCCTCGACCAGCACCTCTAGCGGCACGCCGAGGTGCGCCTCGAGGAACTCCGTCCGGATCGAGTTGCCGAGGTCTATCAGCCGCTTCGAGCGCTCCTTCTTCACCGGGGGCGGGACCGCGTCGGGCATGTCCGCGGCGGCGGTGCCGGGCCGCGGCGAGTACCGGAAGACGTGGAGCTTCGAGAACCGCAGCCTCCGGACGACGTCCATCGTCGCCTCGAACGCCACGTCGCTCTCCGTCGGGAACCCGACGATGACGTCGGTCGCGAGCGCGACGCCCGGAAGCGCCTCGACCGCGCGCTCGACGTGCTCCACGTACTCGGCGATCTCGTACGAGCGGTGCATGTCCGCGAGCACGCCCGGGTCGCCCGACTGCAGCGGGACGTGGAGGTAGCGGCACATCCGCTCCTCCGACGCCATGAACGCCAGCACCCCGGGCGTCAGGTGGCGGGCGAAGATCGACGACAACCGCAGCCGCACGATGCCGTCGATGTCGAGGAGCCGGCGGAACAGGCGCACGAGGCCCCGTTCGTCGCCCCCGCGGTCGAACGTGTATTTGCCGAGGTGGACGCCGGTCAGCACGAGCTCGCGCGCCCCGGCCGCGACCCGCGCCCGCGCCTCGGCTAGGAGAGACTCCTCGTCGGTGCTCTTCAGGGGACCGCGCGTCGTCGGGATGATGCAGAACGTGCACCACTCGTCGCAGCCCGTCTGGACCTTCAGGTTCGCCCTGACCTTCGGAATCGCGCCGGGGACCCGCCTCATCCCGAGCTGCAGGAGCGGCTGCGCCGGGGCTTCCCACCCGAGCGCCGCCGGGAGGAAGTCCTTCGCGTCGTTGCCGAGGACGACGTCGACGCCCTCGATGGCGGCGACCTCGTCGGGATCCGAAACCGCATAGCACCCGATCACGACGACCTTGGCGCGGGGATTCGCCTTCACCGCTCGACGGATCGCCATGCGTGACGCCTTCGTCGCCTCGCGCGTCACCGTGCACGTGTTGATCACGACCACTCCGGCGTCTGCCGGCGAGTCCGTGCGTTCGACGCCGAGGGCCTCGAGCTGCTCGCTCATCGAATCGGTCTCGGCCTGGTTCAACCGGCAGCCGAGCGTGGAGAAGGCGACGCGCATGGGGGCGAAGCTATCCGATGACGCCGTAGTGGTACTGCAGCGCCGCCACGGTCACGAGCGCGGCGTTCTCCGTCCGGAGGATGCGGGGGCCGAGCGAGACGAGCTGTCCGCCCGCGTCGGCGAGCGCTTCTGCCTCGGCGCGTTCGAGGCCCCCTTCGGGACCGACGACGATCGCCATCCGCTCGGCGCCCTCGAGCAGCGCGGTGCGGAGCGGGAGCGACGCCTCCTCCCACAGCACGACCGCGGCGGGCTCTGCGGCCACGCGCCGCACGAGCTCGTCCCACGACAACCCCGCGAGCGCCGTCATGACGTAAGGGTTGCGCGACTGCTTCGCGGCCGCCCGGGCGACCGCGGCCCACCGATCGTTCAACCGTTCCACCTTGGCCGCGTCCCACCGTGCGACCGCGCGCCTAGACTCGTACACCGAGATCTCCGCCACGCCGAGCTCCGCGAGCTTCTCCACGACCTCGTCGGCCTTGTGACCCTTGGCGGCGCCCTGGTAGACGGCGACCTCCGGCCGCGGGCGCCGGACCGTCTCCTTCTCGAGGATCTCGAGCAGCACGCTCCCGCCCTCGATCGCGGACACCGCGCAGCGTGCGACCGTCCCGCGTCCGTCGGTCGCCGTCACGACGTCCGGAGGAGCCAGCCCCAGCACCTTCACCGCGTGACGGGCCTCGCCGGTGGGGAGGACGACGGAATCGTGCGTCCACGCGTCCGGCGGGGCGACGAACCACGGCCCCCGGTCCACGTGGTGCCTCACGTCCCGCGACCTACTGGAACGCTTCCTTGATGCGGTCGAAAAGGCCCCTGTTCCCGGCCCGCTCGTCGCGGAGCTTGGCAAAACGCTCGAGGAGCTCGACCTGCTCGGCGTCGAGGTCCGTCGGCGTCTCGACCTTCAGCAGCGCAACGAGCTCGCCGCGGCCGCGGCCGCCGAGCCGCGGCATCCCGCGCCCCCGCAGGCGCTTGACCTCGCCGGACTGCGTCCCCGCCGCGACCTCGGCCTCCTCCGGCCCCTCCAGCGTCGGGATCGCGACCGTGCCGCCCAGAGCGGCAACGGTCATCGGCACCGCGACCTCACAGCCGAGGTCGTCGCCGGCGCGGCGGAAGACCTTGTGCGGCAGGACCCTGATCGCGACGTAGAGATCGCCCGACCGGCCGCCGCGGACGCCGGCCTCGCCGCGGCCCGACACGCGCAGCTGAGCGCCGTCGTCGACGCCGGGCGGCACCTGCACGGTCAGCGTATCGGTGACCTCGACGCGGCCGCGGCCGCGGCACCCGCGGCACGGCGTCGCGATCTCCTGTCCCGCACCTCCGCAGCGCGGGCAGGTGCTCGCCGTCATGACGTTGCCGAGCATCGTCCGGCGCACGTTCCGGATCTCCCCCGTCCCCCCGCAGTCGCTGCAGCGCGTCGGGAACGTGCCGGGGGCGGCGCCGCTGCCGTCGCACTCGGAGCACGTACCGAGAGTCGTCACCTCCACGTCGCGCTCGACTCCGCCGGCCGCCTCCTCGAGCGTGAGCTCGATCTCCGCCAGGACGTCCGCGCCGCGCGCCGGGCCGCGCCGCGCTCCTCCGCCGCCGAAGCCGCCTCCGAAGAACGTGGCGAACAGGTCGGAGATCCCGCCGAAGTCGCCGAACCCCGCGGCGCCCGCGCCGACGCGCTCGTCGCCGAACTGGTCGTAGTGCCGGCGCTTCGCCGGGTCCGAGAGGACGTCGTTCGCGTTGTTGATCTCCTTGAAGTGCTCCGCCGCCTCGGCATCGCCGGGGTTCGCGTCCGGGTGGTATTGCCGCGCCAGCTTGCGGTAGGCCTTCTTGACGTCGTCCGGCGTCGCGTCGCGTGGCACCCCGAGGATCTCGTAGTAGTCGGCCATCGCGGCTATTCGATCCCCAGCCCGGCGAGCATCTGGCCGAGGTGCGACGACACCTCGTGCACCGCCGCGATCGTCCGGCGGTAGTCCATGCGCGTCGGGCCGACTATGCCGAGTGAGCCGAGCGTGCTGTCGCCGGTCCCGTACGGAGCCGTGACCACCGAGCACAGCTGCATCTCGCTCGACGGGTTCTCGGCGCCGATGCGGACCGAGATGCCGCCCAGCGAGAACGCGTCCGCCAGCACCTCGAGCAGCAGCCGCCGGTGCTCGAGCGCGCTGATGACCCTCCGGACGCTCTCGAGGTCCGAGAACTTCGCCTCGTCGACGATGGTCGACGCCCCCTCGAGGAAGAAACGCTCGTGCGCGTTGTCCTCGTCCGGCGCGTCGAACGCGTCGGCCGCGAGCTGCAGCAGAGGAGCGGAGTCCTGCGGGAACTCCGGTAGCCGCTTCCTCAGCGCCGCCGCGGCGTCCTCGAGGGCGACGCCTGCCAGGACCCTGTTCAACGACTCGGAGGCTGCGACGAGGTCCTGCTCCCGCGTCCCCTCCGGCACGAGCACGACCTGGTTCTCGACGCGTCCCGTGTCGGTGACGGCGATCAGCATCGCCCGTTCGCCCGCGAGCGCGATCAGCTCGACGTGCTTTATCAGGCTCCGGTCGAGGGCCGGGGCGAACACGACCGCCGCGTGGTTCGTCAGCGACGACAGGAGGGCGGCCGTCTGGCGCAGCGCCTCCTCGAGCTCCCAGCGCGGCTCGACGAAGAACTGCCTGATGCGGTGAGCCTCGGCTGCCGGGAGCCGCGCCCCCTCCGGCATCTCGTCGACGAAGTAGCGGTAGCCGGCGTCGGTCGGGATGCGGCCGGCGGACGTGTGCGGCTGGTAGATGTAGCCGCCCTCCTCGAGGGCCGCCATCTCGTTGCGGACGGTCGCGGGCGAGACGCCGAGGTGGTAGCGCTCGACAAGGACCTTCGAGCCCACGGGCTCGCCGGTGCCGACGTAGTGCGACACGATCGCGCGCAGGATCAACGCGCGGCGGTCGGTGAGGCGGCGCTCGGTCTCGGGGGGCATAGCTCCGATCCTACCGAATTAGCACTCTCAGCGGGAGAGTGCTAGCCCACCAGGCCCGCCACGTGGACGTCGTGGTCCCGGCCTCCGCAGACCGGACAGCTCGGCAGCCGCCCCGTCGCCAGCTCCGTCGCGCATTCGGGGCACCGCCCCCGCAGGTCGACCAGCGTCTCGCCCGCGCAGGCGCAGCCGTCGACCGCCAGGACGGTGCCGGAGCGCGGCTCGACGTGGACTACGTGGTCGTTGCTGCAGCGGTACTCGTCGGCGGACTCGTAGGAGCCCCAGACCGACGTGAACGTGAGGCCGCAGTCCCGGCAGATGAGGTTCCCCGCATACGCCATGCCCCCAGCATGGCAGCCCGGGCCGCCTACCGGGAGGACCTCGCCGCCGAACTTTCAGCGGGGTCCCGCAGTCTCACTCGCGGTGGAGTGGCAGGATGAGAACTACGGCTGATTGCCCTTGGAGGGCGCCGTGGACGAGCCTGATCCTCGAACCGTGGGTGCCGCGCGCAGCGGGGACCTCAACGCGTTCGAGGACCTCGTCCGGCGGTACCAGGGCCACGTCTGGCGCCTCGCCCTGCACCTCCTCCACGACCCCGACCTCGCGTCCGACGCGACCCAGGAGGCGTTCGTCCGTGCCTATCGGTTCCTCCCCCGCTACCGCGGCGACTCGAAGTTCTCGACGTGGCTCTTCTCGATCGCCCGCAACTGCGCGCTCGACGAGGGCCGCAGGGCGACGCGGCGCAAGCGCATCACCGACCGCGCCGAGGCGCAGCCGGTCCCGGCGCCGCGGGACCTCGGGGTCGGCATCGAGGTCCGCGAGGCGGTCGCGTCGCTGCCGCTCGACCTCCGGGAGCCGGTCGTGATGATCGACATGTTCGGGATCTCTTACAAGGAGGTCGCCGCGATCCTCGGGGCCCCCGAGGGCACGATCAAGAGCCGCGTCCACCGGGCGCGCGAGCTGCTGGTGGAGTCGCTGTCGCCGCGGTCGGGGGAGGACGCCGGTGCCAACTGACCGCGGGTGTGGCTGGGCGCGCGTCGAGCTGTCGGCGCGGCTCGACGGTGAGGCCGCGGGCGAGACGGCCGGCGCGCTCGACGCGCACCTGGCGGGCTGCGCGTCGTGCCGCCGCCACGGACGGGAGCTCGAGCGCGTGCGGCGGGCTCTGCGCGTGCAGCCCGCGGGGGACGTCCCCGATCTGGCACCGGCGATCATGCGTGCGGTCGCGGAGGACGCCGCTCCCGCGTCGCCGTGGCGGACGAGGGTCCGCGCCGCGACCCTCGGT
>JALZFC010000005.1 GCA_030861725.1 Actinomycetota bacterium
CCCCCCGCGGCGGGCGCCGTAGGCCTCTGCTGCGAGCGACATCAGGCGCGGCCCCCGGGGAGTCCGGCGAGGCCGCGCGCCTCCTCGCACGCGAGCTTGTTGCCGAGGGCGATCAGGCCGAGCCCGAGGCGCCGCCGCAGACGCGGCGACCGTGGTCTCGGCGCGGCGAGGTGGGCGAGCCGGCCGGCGTCGGCCTCCTCGATCAGCGAGCGGACTCGGTCCTGGGCGACCTGCCCGAGGATCACGGGGTGCACTGGCGCCCTCCCTTCGTAATGATCTATACTCGCTATGACCGTTACAACATATGCCGTCGGAGGTAAGAAGTCAAATGGACTTCGACCATTACACAGACCCGGGCGTCGGCGTCGCAGTGAACCTCGTGAACTCCCTCGGATCGGTCAGCGGGTACGAGAACCTGCAGACGCCGGACGACGTACGCACGCTCCTCGACGCGCAGGGGCTCGAAGGCTACGGGCCCGTGGACGAGGACGACCTCGAGCCGCTCCGGGAGCTGCGCGGCGCTCTGCGCGCGATCTTCGAGGCCCCCGGCGAGAAGGACGCGGCGCGCCGGATCAACGAGCTGCTCGCCCGGTCCGGCGCCGCGCCGCAGATGACCGACCACGACGGCCACTGGCACCTTCACTTCGCGGCCGACGACTCGCCGCTCGCCGACCGGGTCGCCGCCGTCGCGGCGATGGGCCTCGCGACCGTGATGGTGCGCTGGGGATGGGAACGCCTCGGCGTGTGCAACGCGGACGACTGCGCCGACGTCTTCGTGGATACTTCTCGCAACCGGTCGCGGCGTTACTGCGACCCGTCTTGTTCCACACGGATGAACGTCGCGGCGTTCAGGGCACGACACAAGGAGCGGGCTCGGCGGTGAGTGCGGAGGTCCTGGGACGGACGGAGCTCTTCGGGGGCCTGTCCGTCGCCGACCTCCACACGGTCGCCGCGAGGGGCATCGAGCGCTCGTACCCGAAGGGTCAGATCCTCTTCTACCAGCAGGACCCGGGCGACACGCTGTACGTGATCCTCGAGGGCCGCGTGAAGGCTTTCGTGACGTCGGAGGAGGGGGCCGAGCTCCACCTCGGGGTGTTCGAGACGCCGGCGATCCTCGGCGAGGTCGCGCTCGTGGACGGGGGGCCGCGCTCCGCGTCGGCCGCGGTCGTCGAGGCGGCCCGGCTGCTCGTCTTCACGCGCGCGACGTTCTTCGGGCTGCTCGGCGAGCACCCGCGGCTCGTCGACGCGTACCTCCGGATGCTCGGCAAGCTCATCCGGCGGCTCCAGGACCGTACCGAGGATCTCGTGTTCCTCGACCTGCACGGCCGCGTCGCGAAGCTCTTGCTGTCGTTCGCGGAGAACGCCGCCGAGGGCCCCGAGGGGACGCTCCTCGACCTGAAGGTCACGCAGGGGGAGATCGCGGCGATGGTCGCCGGCTCCCGTCCGACGGTGAACCAGATCCTGAAGACGTTCGAGGGCCGCGGCTACCTTCGCGTCGCGGGCCGGCAGATCGTCCTGAAGGACGCCGGCGCGCTGAGGCGGCTCGCCGGCGTCTGAACGTAGAGATCCCATCGTTGGAGCGGACCCCTGATTCCATTCCGGACCTCTGGCGCTACTACGAGGAGCATGCAACTCACGCGCGGCAGCACGAAACGCTGCGTGCATCCGTGGCAAGCATCCTCGGCGGGATCGCAGCCGCCGTCGCAGCTCTCGCTACAGGCGACGGCGTCGGCAATGCTGATGCGTTTGCCGGTGTGGTGGTGATCGCTCTCGGGATCCTGGGCGCGGCGCTAAGCATCAAGCACTACGAGCGCAACAGGATGCACACCCGGATCCTCGGTGAGATCCGTGCGGAGATCTCGGATCTCCAACACGATCCCGGTCGCGCTCCTCGGACGACACAGGCCATCAGACGAGCGGGTGAGGGCAAGCACAACGAGAGGTTCGCCTTGTTCGACAAGAAGCCGGACCGGCCGGGCAAGCGCGTCCGCTCCCCATGGGTCAAGGTCCGCCTTCATTATCTTTGGATCGCTCTAAACCTCTCCATCGCCCTGGTCGGCGTCCTGATCATCGTGGCCTCGCGGTTCTGGCGATAGAGGTCAGAGCCCGGGCCTCCGGCCGCCCAGGACTCCGGGCGGGTGCGGCGAATGACCACGACGTGAGCAGAACAGGGGCACGGGCGTCGCGCGGGCTTCTTCTCGTCGCGCTCGCGTGTCTCGTCGCGGTCGGCGCCGTGGCCGGGGCGGGCCTTCCCGCCGCCGGCGCCGAGCCCCCGAGAGAGCGCGTGGTCGCCCATCGAGCGGGCGGACGCGCCGTCGCCGCAGCCGCCCTCCCGTCGGTCGTCACGCACGCGGTCGGTCATGCCGCGGCGGAGCCGACGCTCGGGGTGGCGACGAACGGCGACGTCTTCTACGCGGCGGCCGACACGATCACCGGCGCGACCCCGCTCCCGCCGGTCGACGTCGTGCGTTCGACCGACCGTGGCGAGAGCTGGGAGGTCGTCTCACCGAGGATCGCGGGTAGGAACGCCCACTTCTCGACCGGGGACCCCTACGTCTACGTCGACCGGACCGAAGAGGGGTCGCGCGTGTTCACCGTCGACCTCCAAGGCTACGTCTGCTCGCTGCTCTCGTTCAGCGACGACGGCGGCGAGTCGTGGACGACCAACCCGCTTGGTTGCGGCCGTCCGGTCAACGATCACCAGACGGTGTTCGCGGGGCCGCTGGTCGAGAGCGCGGCGACGCTCTATCCCCACGTCGTCTACTACTGCTACCAGGACGTCGCCTCGTCCTCGTGCTCGAAGTCGATCGACGGCGGCGTCACGTTCGCTCCCACCGGAGAGCCGACGTTCTACGGCTTCGACGAGGCCACCGGGCAGTTCTGCGGCGGGCTCCACGGGCACGGCTTCGCGGGTCCCGACGGCACGATCTACATCCCCAAGGGCCATTGCGGCTTCCCGTGGCTCTCGATCAGCAAGGACGAGGGGGCGACGTGGACGAAGGTCCAGGTCGCCGAGCTCGCGTCGGCGGACCACGAGGCGAGCGTCGCCGCCGACGGAAAGGGCAACGTCTACTACGCGTACATCGGCTCGAACATGCTGCCGTACCTCGTGGTGTCGCGCGACGGGGGCCGGACGTGGGGGAAGCCGCTCATGGTCGGCCGCCCCGGCGTCGTGGAAGCGAGTCTTCCGTCGATCGACGTCGGCGCCGGCGGCCTCGTCGCGTTCGGCTACATGGGAACGCACGACCGGCCGCGCGACGACGGGAGCTACGAGGAGGTGGCGTGGGACGGCTACGTCACGACCACGCGCACCGCGCTGTCGCGCCGGCCGCTCTTCTACAGCTCCTCGGTGAACGAGCCGGAGGACCCTCTGCTGCGGGGCCCCTGTCCGCAGACGAAGTGCGGCCCCGTCTACGACTTCATCGACGTCGTCGTGGCTCCGGACGGGACGGTCTGGGGCGCGTTCGTCGACGGCTGCCTCGCGGCGTGCGCGGCGGTAGACGTCGGTCGCAACGACGGGGCGGAGGGCCTGGCGACGCTGATCACCGTGCCGGAGTGATCAGACCGGCTACCGCGCCCTCGCCGTCGGGTGCCGTCTCTCTATCTTCTGACGACTCTTAGGACACGTTCGGGACGCCCAGCTGCCGGCAGATCGCGTTGGCGGTGTGGCGGGGTATCTCGCGATGTCGTGGAAGTGAGGAGCGTCTTCCGGTGGTGGGATTTTCCCAGATGGAGTGGCGGGCCCCCTCACGGACGCGCTCGCAGCCGTGAGCACGCAAGTGGCGCTCGACGACGAGCCGCTTGACCAAGCAAAGACCTCCCGTATGCGAGACGCCGATACGAGGCTGAGTTGCGCTTCGCTTCCCGTACTCTATGGGCGTGGACAGACGCGTTTCCCTTACTGCCGTCTACGAGCCTGTTGAGGATGGCTGGATTCAGGCGCGCATACGAGAGATGCCGGGCGTCATCACCGCGGCACCAACGCGCGCCGAGGCCGAAGAGCTCCTCCTGGACGCCCTTCGTGAGTTCCTGTTGTCCTTCGGAGCCGAGGCGGATGCCGATGCAGCCGACGAGTTCCCCGACACGCAGCGGCTTCAGATCGTCCTGAGCGCATAGCCCCCGTCGCATGCGGCGCGTGATCAAACGTGTCGTCCTCGGCCTTCTCGGGCTCGTCCTCGCGGCCCTCTTGTTGGTCGGCGTCGAGGTCGTCCTCGCCCTCCGGCGCGACTACCTCCCCACGAAGCCGGCGCTGCGCATCGGCGGCGTCTACGGTGAGGTCGACGCGCCGCCGCTCACGTTCGTCGTGATGGGCGACTCGACGGCCGCGGGAGTGGGGGCCGGAAGCGCCGACAACGCGTACCCGACGTTGCTCGCGCGGCGGATCGCGCAGGAGCGCTACCGGGTGCGGCTCGTCGGCGTCGGTGTCTCCGGGGAGCGCCTGGACGACGAGATCTACGACCAGATCCTCGAGGCGACGGCCGAGAAGCCCGACCTCGTCTTCGTGTGTCTGGGCGCGAACGACGTCACGCACCTGACCCGGCTGAGGACGGTCGAGGAGAACATGCGGAGCGTCATCGTGTCGCTCGAGGACGCGGACGCCGAGGTCGTCGTCGCGGGGCCCCCCGACATGCGCTCGCCGGTCTTCTACGAACCACTGCGAACCATCGTCGGCTGGAGAGGGCGCGCGGTGCAGGAGACGATCGAGGAGGTCGCGCGGGAAGAGGGCGTGCCGGTCGTGCCGCTCGCCGACGAGACCAGGGACTTCTTCGCCGCGGACCCGGACCGCTACTACAGCGAGGACGACTTCCATCCGAGCGCCGCGGGATACGCGCTCTGGGCGGACGTCATCTTCCCGTACGTCGAGGAGGTGCTACCGCAGCGCTACCCGAGGGCTACGCGCCTCAGATCGCCTTCTCGACCTTGAAGATCGTCCCCGAGAAGTCCGCTACGTACATCGCGCCCTCCGGGTGGAACGTCACGTCGAGAGGCGTGTCCATCTCGAGGAAGTCGCTCTGCGCAGTGACCTTCGTCCCCGTCTCGTCGAGCTCCACGCGCACGACCTTGTGGCCGGCCGGGGGACCGAAGATGCTGCCCCATTCAGCGACGAACAAATCGTCCCGGTAGTCGTCGCCCCACGCGTCGGTCGTCTGGAACGCGAGCCCGTTCGCCGACGGGTGCAGGCCGAACGACGACACCGGCCGCGGCACTATGCGCTTGCGACAGGGGCCGAAGCGCTCGACCACGTCGGGGTTCGGGTTGGTGTACGGCTTGAGGTTCCCGCGTTCGGCCAGGTTGTAGAGGCAGGACGGGAACGCGAAGTCGTCGACGCGCCGGTCGTCGACGTCGGTCAGGTACAGGAGGTCGTCCGAGTCCTCGAGGTTCGGGTCCACCGGGTTCTCGCCCGTCGAGCCCTTCCGTGCATCGTCTGTCCCGTTCATCGGCACGAAGAGCTTCGTCGCGTCGACGGGGGAGAACGCGAGGTCGTACACGTTGCGCCACCCGTGCGCGACGAGCGCGCCGCGCGGGAGGTCGGTCACCGAGACGTTCTTCGCGCGGGGCCCGACTCGCACCACGGAGCCCGACCACGGCTCGACCTCGGCCTCGCCCCCCTCGACGCCGTCGTCCGTCGAGTTGCCGTTCGCGACGTAGAGCATCCCGTCGGGGCCGAACGCGAGCCCGTTCGTGTTGTGGCGCCCGTTCGGCAGGTCCTTCAGCACCACGCGCTGCTTGTCTCCGATCCCGTCGCCGTCGGTGTCGCGTATGCGCCATACCCGCCCGTAGCTGCGCACCCCGTACGGTCCCTCCCGCGCGGCCTCCGCGTCGGCCACGTAGACGCTGCCGTCGCGTCCGGCGACCACTCCGAGCGGGCTCCTGAACCCGGTCGCGAACGTCTCGACGATGCCCATGGGATCGATCGCGAGGACGGTCCCACCGACGGAGTCTGTGACGTAGAGCGTCTCGGCGTCGGGGCTGAACGCGAGGCTCGTCGCGGTCCCCTGAGTCTGGGCGAAGGGCGTCACGACGAAGCCGGGCTGAACGACGGACCGCTTGGGGGGCGCGGCCGCGCCCGTGGTGGCGGCCAGACAGGTTGCAGCCACGGCCAGACTCGCGAGGAGGCGCGGGCTCCGGCGCATCAGCGGATGACCAGTGTCCCCTTCATGCTCGGATGGACCGTGCAGAGGAACGGATACTGCTTGCCGGATTCGAGCCGTTCGATGCCCTCGACGTCGGCCGTCTCGCCCGCGGTGATCGTCGGGCTCCAGAAGAGCGGGCAGGTCTTGGTCGTGTACGCCGTGCACCAGCGTGCCTTCTTCGCGTCCTTCTTCGACAGGTAGACGCCGTCGGCGACGAAGTTGTGCGGCGCCACGTCGCTGTTGAGGAACGCGATCGCCTCGCCCTGGGCCGCGATGACGACCGGGGTGGCGAACCCGGCGAGGAAGCTGCCGGGCGCGGCCGCGGCGATCGCCGCGTGGGCGGGAGCCGCCGCAGCGACCACGAGGGCCGCGGCGACGAGGAAGAGACGAAGGGCTTTCATTGGTTGAAGATTCACCACCGGGGAGGCCTTCTCCTCCCTACCCCGGAGATGAGCCGGCCATCGCGATTTGACCCGTTTGGTAGATCCTGCCCGGCGAGAGTAGTGACCGGGGGCGGAGGAAACGGGGGCCGCGTCCCGAACCTAGTGGCGACGGCCCGGAGACATTGCGGAGGGGTTCGAGATGCGGAGGATCGCGCTGGCGGCGGTTGCCGCCCTGACGGCAGCGCTCGTGCCGTTCGCTCCGGGGGCCGCTCAGACCGTCTCGCAGCCGGGCTTTACCGTCCCGGCCCCGCCCGGCGAGGACGCGGTCGTCCTCGCGGTGATCGACTACACGTTCTCGCCCTACCACTGGGACTACCTCGGGGCGAAGATGCCCCAGCACCTCGACCGCGACCGGTCGAACGACCTCCCGCTGAAGACCCCTCCTCACAGGTGGCTCCCGGGGTTCCCGGCGCCGGGCAAGGCGTTCTCCTCTTACAAGCCGATAGACCTCACGCTCGACGGGAAGAACCCGGACACGCTCCTCCAGACGCTCGATGCGAAGGACAAGGCGAAGTGGGACGCGGTGGAGCGGAGCACCCGCGACGAGGTCAACTACTACTGGCTCCCCGGCACGAAGATCGTCGGCGCGATCGAGTTCGGGACGCAGAAGATCCACGGCGACTCGCGCGAGCACGGGACCGGGACCACGAGCGTCTCCGTCGGGAACCTGCACGGGACCTGCCCGGAGTGCCTGCTGGTCTTCATCGACATCGAGAACGCGGACCAGGCGGTGGCGGCGCTCGACTGGGCGATGGACCAGCCGTGGATCGACGCGGTGTCGAACTCGTACGGCAACGGTGACGTCGTCCCGAAGATCTACAACGGCGACGACGCCGCGGCGCAACGCAAGGCCACCGAACGCGGGCAGACGATCTTCTTCTCGGCAGGCAACGGCTTCGAGAACGCTTTCACCGTGCCGAACCCCACCTACCTCAGCTCCGAGAAGGGGCCCGACTGGCTGATCACCGTCGGCGCGGTCAGCCCGACGAAGCAGGGCTCCTACGTCGGACACGGCAAGCCCGCCGACGTCTCCGGTGTCGGCCGGCGGTATCCGTCGGCGTACACGGCGCTGACGGTGAGTGAGACCGGACAGAGCGGCTTCGGCGGGACGTCGAACGCGGCCCCCACCGTCGCCGGCATGTACCTGCGCGCGCTCTATGCGGCGCGGCGCGATCTCCCCGGGCCGAGCCGCGGACAGAGCGGGGGCGTGATCGCGGCGGGCAGCGACTTCCGGTGCGGGTCGAAGCGCCGCGACTGCGAGCTCGGCGACGCCGTTCTCACGGCACAGGAGCTGCGCCGCCGCCTGCTCCTCGGCGCCGTCCACACGACTGCCGGAACGACCGACCCCCAGGACCTTGCCGCCGTCCCCGCGATCGGCGAGGAGGAGTTCCTCGCCGAGGGCCACGGCACTTACCTCGCGCGCTCGAGCGGCAAGACGGGCCCGTGGCTGAAGGAGCTCGAGAGGATCCTCGGCCCCCTCTACGGGCGCGCGGCCGAGCTGGAGCGTCCCGCAGGCGAGCACGAGTGGATGGTCGTGGACTCGTTCTGCCGGCAGGAGATCTGGGGGCAGTGGAAGGGCGGCTACTACGTCGGGGGCAAGACGGACCTGCCGGGTCCGGACCCGATGTTCCCGTTGCGGTCGGCCCTCGAGCAGGGCTGCCCGGGCGTGCCGACCCCGCCGTAGCGGCAGGAGCCGCCGCCGGCCGTACCGAATCCTGACGAGGAGGACGTCCGTCCTAGCCGCGGGAGGAAGAACATGACGCGCCGGGTCCCGGTCATCGCGCTGGTCGCACTCGTGCTCGCGGGCATCTCGGCGGGCCCCGCAGCCCGTTCGCTACCCCGTTCACCGCAGGCCGCGCTGCCGCACGCGCACCTCGACATGGAGGAGGCGCGTCCGGACTTCGAGCCCGGCGTCACCGCGCCGCGGTTCCGACGCAGCGTCGCAGAGGACTCGGGCCCCGTCGCCGTCGCCCACCGCTCCGGCGGAGCGCCCGCGCGCGCGGCCGGTGGGGGCAAGGCTTCACCCCGTCTGTTCCGTACGGGTGTCGGAGCGGGCGAGCCGACGCTCGGCGTCGGCAAGGGCGGGACGATCTTCTTCCAGGCGCTCAGCAGCGGCCCGCAGGTCCTCGCGAGCGGCAACGGGGGCCGCAAGTGGCGCGACGTCTCGCCGAAGCTCGGCTCGATGGACCGCCATCCGCAGACGCTCGACCCGTTCCTCCACGTCGACCCGTGGACCAACCGCGTGTTCACGTTCGACTTCTTCTTCGGGTGCTCGCTGATCTCGTTCACCGACGACGGCGGCGAGAGCTGGACGACGACCGCCGGGGGCTGCGGCCTTCAGGACCACCAGAACCTTTTCACCGCGCCGCCGGTGCTCAGCCCGGTTCCCGTCTACGACAACGTCGTCTACGCGTGCTCGACGCAGGCGGGGGCGACGATCTACTCCGTCGCGACGCAGTGCGAGAAGTCGCTCGACGGCGGCATCACCTACGTCCCGACCGGGATGCCTCCGTACGTGACGGACCGGCAGCCGGAGAACGACCTCGGCATCGACGGGTACTGCCACGGTGCGATCGGCCACGGCTACGGAGGGCCCGACGGGACGATCTACATCCCGAAGGGGCTGTGCGGCCAGCCGTGGCTCGCGATCAGCCGCGACGAGGGCGCGACGTGGACGCGCGTGCAGGTCGCGGACAACGGGATGCCGTTGGGCACGACCGGCGTGTACGAGCACGAGGCGAGCGTCGCCGCCGACGCCGACGGCAACGTCTACTACTTCTGGATCGCGCGGAACCGGCTGCCGTATCTCGCGATCTCGCGCGACGGCGGCGAGACGTGGGGCAAGCCGCTGATGGCCGGACCTCCGGGTCTGAAGGAAGCCGCGCTGCCGAGTCTCGCGCTCGGGGGCCGCGGCAAGGTCGCCGTCGTGTACATGGGGAGCACGAACTCGCCCGGCGAGCCGTTCCCCGAGAGCGACGACTGCAAGCCCGATCCCGTCTACTGCTTCAGGCAGCTGTTCTTCCTGAACCCGCCCGACCCGAAGAGCTATGAGAACGTGACGTGGAACGCGTACATGACCGTGACGGCGAACGCGCTCGCCCGCGACCCGCTGTTCCACTCCGCGTCGATCAACGACCCGTCCGACCCGATGGTCCGTGGGACGTGCGGCCCGATCCGGTGCAAGGCGGTCTACGACTTCCTCGACGTCGTGATCGACGACCGCGGCCGCCCGTGGGGAGCGTTCGTCGACGCGTGTCTGAACACGTGCTCGACGGTGGGCCCGAACAACCAGGGGAACGAGGGAGTGGTGGGCACGATCGCAGGGGGGCCGAAGCTCCGCTAGCCGCGTCGCCGCGTGCGGCTTAGATAACTCAGGTAATTACTTCTTGACTAGTCCACGTTAACTAGGGATACTGCGTCCAGGCCAGGCGGTCGCGGGACTGCTTGAGAGGGCAGAAAGGCGACCGATGGGTCTCTCTGGTTGCGCGCGCATCGCAATTGCCGGCTCTGTGCTTGCTGCCACTGTTCTGGGTAACTTGGGAATCTCTCGTGCCGACCCGGTGGGCGCGACGCTGGTCGAACCCGTCGCCCTCGAGGCCGATGGTGAGACTGCATCCATAGCTGTCGACAACGTCACTGCCTTCTCGCCCGGCGGCGGTGCGGCGGTATTCGAGCCGGGTACCGCCGGTGCGGAGTCTTTCCTGTACACGACGGTCGACGCGGAGACGAACCGGCTCGTGGGACTGACGAGGCCCTCTCCGGCGGAGCACGCGAGCGGGGCTTTCGTTGCCTCGACCCCGCCCCCACCCTCGGATACGAGTCAGACGCCGGCGAACCAGACGGAGGCGGATCCGATCGAGTCGGCAACGCAAGAACCCGTCGCCCCCGTAAGCACTCCTCCGCCCGATGGCACACCCGACGCGACGATCGAGGATGCGCTCGGGAACCCTGTTGGCTTGGTCGAGCTCGAATGCGGCGAGGCCAGCTGCGCCGGCGACGACGCCCTCGGGATGATCGGATTCACGTGCGAGGCGGAGGCGTGCGAGGCAGCGGACGATCCACTCGGCACGTGGAGCGTCTGCGACTTCGAGGACTCCGGCGAGACGTGTCCCGACCCCGAGGACGTGATCGATCTGCTCTGGGACACGGATGCCGGCCTCACGGACCTCGAATGCGAGGCTTCGGTCACGGGGCCAAGCATCTCGAACGGGGGCGGGATGGTCGTCGGGCGAGGCAGCTTCGAGTGTGGCGAGTACGTCTCGTGGGCGAAGATCACCGTCTGCCTGTACCGCGCGATCGCGGGCGGCTGGACGAAGATGGGGTGCCGCGAGAAACAGAAGATGACCGGGGCGGGCGCTTTGGGCAATGTGTCGAAGAAGATCGCAGAGCCCTGCACGAGCCAGCAGACTTCCAAGTTCCGCATACGCGCCCGCGGTTGGGCTGTAGACGGTGGTGGGCCGGGCGAGATCGACGAGGACCGCGACAGCGCGTCGGCGACCGCGAAGCTGTATTGCCCCGGAACGTCGCTGGAGGGAGCAGCCTCGGACGCAACCGTGTATGCAGAATCATGGCTGCCCGAGGACGAGTGATGGCAGCCGTGGCTCGCGCGGTCGAGCGTTCGCAGTCACCAAGCCGCCGGCCACCGCGCGTGGGCGGGGTGTTGGTATGCGCGGTCGTTGCTCTCGGGCTCGGGGGGCCCCGGGGCGCGCCGTCCTTAGATGCCGCCTCCGCGGCGCCCGCCACCAGGGTTCGCTGTCAGCTGGCGCGAGCGACGATCCAGGGGACTCCCCACGCCGACGTCCTGGTCGGGACCCCGGGGCATGACGTCATCGCGGGTCTCGGCGGGAACGACCGCATCGTCGGGCGCGGAGGGTGGGACGAGATCTGCGGCGGGGCGGGTCACGACGTCTTGCGCGGCGGGGCCGGGATCGACAGCTTCGATGCGGGCGCGGGCCACGACCGCGTTTTCGGAGGCGACGACCGCATCAACGCGATCTCCTACGTCAAGTCACCGCGCTCGGTGTCCGTCGATCTCGGTGCCGGCGAGGCTTCCGGGTGGGGACGGGACACGATCAGTGGAGTCCACCAGGTCGAGGGTTCCCGCTTCGGCGACAGGATCAAGGGCAACGCCTGGGGCAACGCCCTGATCGGCTACGGAGGTGAAGACGTCCTGATCGGCGCCGACGGTGACGATTCTCTCGTCGGCGGCCACGGCGACGACGTCCTTGCCGGGGGGCGCGGGAGCGACTACGGCGTCTTCATCGACTCCCCCGAAGCCGTCGACGCCGACCTGAGAGCTCATACGGCGACCGGCGAGGGCAGTGACGTGCTCTCGAGCATCGAGAACCTGTTCGGTTCCCGCCACGACGACGTCTTGATCGGCGATCGCGGGGACAACGCCTTCATCGGGGGGATCGGCGGTGACGACCGGATATCGGGAATGCGTGGAGACGACGTCGCCTACCGCTATTACGGCGAGAGTTCGGTTTCCGGTGGGCGCGGCAGCGACACCGTGTACTACGAGTTCCAGGGAACGATCGACCTCACCTCCGGGACCGCCGTGGGGCCCGATTTCTCCGACCGGATCCGGGGCTTCGAGAACGCCGCGGGTGGTTCCGAGAGCCAGGCGATCGTCGGCGACTCGCTATCGAACGCGTTGCTCGGCGGAGGTGGCATCGACGCGATCCGCGGGGAGGCCGGAGACGATCTTGTGAGTGGCGGCAGAGGTGGAGACACTCTCGCGGGCGGAGACGGCCGCGACAGGATCCGGGGTGGTCGCGGTGACGACCGGTGTGTCGAGGGCGAAGACGTCACCGGATGCGAGGTGACGGCGAAACGCTCGGCGAACCAATCTTTCTTCCGAGCGATGCCTCGATCCGTGTTGCCATCCCCGCCGCCCGTGGTTCACGGGCGAGCGCTGCTCGGGGAATTCCTGGCGTCCCTCGGGATCGTCAGACCTGAGGTTGCTGCGGGAATGACTTACTCGCGTTAGCGTTCGCCTAAGCTTGCGCGGCGCATTCCGGGCGCTCCCATACCGCATCGCGAGGTTTCGGGAGCGACGGGACAAACGTGGGCTCTTCCGGCTACGCACTTCCCGCAAAACGGCCGGTTCGACGGCGGTTTTCCGAACGATCTGGTGCCCCCGGCGCGTTGCGGTGATTACCGTGCGGACAAAGAGGCCTCAGGAAAGGGCGGAACCACGATGCTCGAACGACTCGCGAGGTGGAGCTACCGGCGCAGGTGGCCGATGCTCGGGCTCTGGCTCGTTGCGCTGGTCGCGGCCAACGCGCTCGGTTCGACCGTGGGCGGCGAGTACGCGAACGACTTCTCGCTGCCCGGCGCCGAGTCACAGGAAGCGTACGACCTCCTGAAGGAGCGTTTCCCGTCGGAGTCCGGCGACAGCGCGCAGGTCGTGTTCCGAGCCGAGGACGGCGTGACCGACCCGGAGGTCGAGCAGTCGATCGGGTCGCTGCTGGACGAGATGGCGAAGCTCGACCACGTCGCCGCGGTCGAGAGCCCGTATGAGCCCGAGGGGGCGCGCAACGTATCGCCGCAGGGTGACATCGCGTATGCCGACGTGCAGTTCGACATCGAGGCGACCGCCGTCACGATCGAGCTCGTGGACGAGATGAAGGCGCTCGCGCGCGGCGCGGAGCAGCCGGGACTCGATATCGCGCTCGGCGGCCCGATCATCGCGTTCAACGAGTTCGAGGAGCCGGGGGGTTCGGAGCTGATCGGGCTTCTCGCCGCGATCCTGATCCTCCTGGTCACGTTCGGCTCCGTCCTCGCGATGGGCCTCCCGATCGTCACGGCCCTGTTCGGGATCGGCATCGGGCTCGCGCTCGTGATCCTGTTCGCCAACTTCCTCAGCGTCCCCGACTTCACGCCACAGCTCGCGTCGATGATCGGTATCGGTGTCGGGATCGACTACGCGCTGTTCATCGTCACCCGCTATCGCCAGCACCTGCACCAGGGGATGGACCCGGAGCAGGCGACGGTTCGGGCGATCACGACGTCGGGCCGCGCCGTCCTCTTCGCCGGCACGACCGTCGTCATCTCGTTGCTCGGGATCCTCCTCATGGGGTTCGCGTTCGTCCAGGGTGTCGCGATCGGCGGCGCGGCGACCGTGCTGGTGACGATGGTGGCGTCGGTGACGTTGCTGCCCGCGATCCTCGGCTTCACCGGCCGCAACGTCGACAAGTGGAGGCTCCCGACGTTCCACCGGGCGGAGACTCGCCACCAGGCGTCCATGTGGTTCCGCTGGAGCAGGGTCATCCAGCGGCGGCCCGTTCCCGCTGCTCTCGGCGCGTTCCTCGTGCTCGCCGTGCTGACGATCCCGCTGTTCTCGATCCGTCTGGGACAGGCCGACGCGGGCACCGCACCGGAGTCGCGGGACTCGCGCCGGGCGTACGACATGCTCTCGGAGGGCTTCGGCCCCGGCTTCAACGGGCCGTTGATCCTCGCGGCGCGTCTGTCGGGGCCCGAGGGCGTGGACGACCTGAAGGCGCTGTCCGCGCTCATCCTCGAGACCGACGGCGTGGCCGCGGTGACGCCTCCGTCCCCGAACCCGGAGGGCGACGCCGCCGTCATCACCGTGTTCCCGACGACGTCGCCGCAGGACCCCGAGACGAACCACCTGGTGCACGCGCTGCGGGACGAGGTCGTGCCGGAGGTCACGGGCGGCACCGACACGGACGTGTTCGTCGGCGGCGCGACCGCGAGCGTCATCGACTTCTCCGAGAAGAACGGCGAACGCCTGCCGATCCTGATCGGCGCGGTCATCCTGCTCTCGTTCCTGTTGCTCGTCGTGGTCTTCCGGTCGGTCCTCGTCCCGCTGAAGGCCGCGGTCATGAACCTGCTGTCGATCGGCGCCGCGTACGGCGTGATCGTCGCGATCTTCCAGTGGGGATGGCTGAAGGACGTGTTCGGCGTCGCGTCGACCGCGCCGATCGAGGCGTGGGTGCCGATGATGCTGTTCACGATCCTGTTCGGCCTCTCGATGGATTACGAGATCTTCCTGCTGTCCCGCATCCGTGAGGAGTACCTCGTCTCGCGCGACAACGGCCTCGCGGTGGCGAACGGGCTCGCGACCACCGCCCGCGTGATCACCGCGGCCGCCGCGATCATGGTCACGGTGTTCCTGTCGTTCGTGTTCGGGTTCGACGAGCGCTCGATCAAGCTCTTCGGGCTCGGGCTCGCGGTGGCGATCTTCGTCGACGCGACGATCGTCCGGATGGTGCTCGTGCCGGCGACGATGGAGCTCCTCGGCGACGCGAACTGGTGGTTCCCGCGCTGGCTCGACCGGCTGGTGCCGCGGATCAGCGTCGAGAGCGAGGGAGAGCACCTGGACGCGAGCGACCTGGACCGCGAGGCCGCGGAGCTGGAGAAGCAGGAGAAGCCGCTCTCGGTCTGATCCCCCCGGGGGCGAGACAGGATTTCGGCCCCCGGGCGCCAATTGAGGGGCATGCGCAGATCGCTATGCCTCGTCCTGCTCGCGGCCCTCACCGGGGCCCTCGTCCCGTCCCTCTCGCGGGCCCAGGTCCCGCCGACGCCCCCGCGCGACCAGTGGTTCGCCGAGAACGACACCGGTCACTGGTCCGAAGGTGACCGCGTCCGCATCGACGAGACCTGCCTCAAGCTGCCCAAGCCGAAGCAGGTGGCCTGCTCCCTCGCCGCCTTCGAGAAGAAGCCGTTCGTCGTCATCGCCTTCGTCGACAGCGGGATCAACCCCTACCACCAGGACTTCCGGGCCCCCGAGTTCGTGCACCACCCGTCGAAGTTCGTCGAGGGCTATCCGGCCGAGGCCGTCGCGCTGAAGCCGTCGTTCGGCGTCGCGGACTCGAAGGGCTACGAGGCCGCACGTACCGCCGACGACGCGATGTGGAAGGCCGTCAAGGGCGACCAGCTCTACTGGTTCCCGGGGACCCGGATCATCGGCGGGATCTCCCGCGGCGCAGGGGACACCTCCGGCGAGTGGCTCGAGCGAAAGATCCTCGACGACCAGGGCCACGGTACCGGCGTCGCGAGCGTCGGCGCGGGCACGAAGTTCGGCTCGAACCCGAACGCGCTGATCGTGATGGTGGAGAGCCTCGGCGGGCGCAGCCTCGAGTGGGCGACGGCGCAGCCGTGGATCGACATCGTCTCGAACTCGTGGGGGAATCGGGCGAACCTCCCGCTGGGCGATCCCGAGACGACCCGCGTCGCGACGCGGCGGGGGCAGAGCATCGTGTTCTCGGCCGGCAACGGCGCCACGAACACGAACTCGTCGACGGTGTTCACGCCCGGCGGCCCCGTTCCCGACCCGTGCAAGTGCAAGACCCCCGACTCCGACATCTCGATCACCGATCCGTGGTCCGGTCCGTCATGGCAGCTCACGGTCGGCGCCGCATCGCCGATCAACGGCCAGGCGCACTGGTGGCACTCGATCCCGGTCGAGGTCGCCTCGTTCGGCTCGAAGTGGCGCGCCGCGGGGGCGTTCGGCGTCAAGACCGTCATCGACGAGGAGAACGTCGAGACGCGCGACTTCGGCGGCACCTCGTGCGCGGCTCCCACGACCGCCGGCGTCCTCTCCGCGATCATCGAGCGGGCGCGGACCGAGCTCGGCGACACCACCGGCGGGCAGCGCCCCGACCAGGTCGTCGCGACCGGCAAGAAGAAGCTCCGGTCGGGACCGCTGGACGACGGGAAGCTCACGCGTCTAGAGGCGGAGGAGCTCGTGCAGAAGACGGCGTCGCCGGTCCCGGCCGACCCGGTGAAGATCACGTGGGACTACGCGGTCCGTCCGACGACCCCGGTCTACTACGTCCACCAGGGCTACGGCGTCGTGACGGCGGAGTCGAAGGCGCTCGCGTTCGACGTCCTGCTCGGCAAGAAGCCGTTGCCGGAGCGGACCGAGGTCGACACCTTCATCGCCAGCGTCGACGCGATCCGCAACGCGATCTGGGGCGAACCCTAAGCGCGGAGCCGCGCCAGCCTCTGCAGCGCCGCCCTCTTGTCCCCCCGTCCCGCCTTCGCGTCGTCGACCGCGCGCTTCAGGGACTCGATCGTCGAGTCGTACGTCTTGCGGTCGACCGGGAACGGCGTCCCGTCCTTCCCCCCGTGCGCGAACGAGAACGACACCGGGTCCTCGACCGAAGCCGGCGCGCCGTACGTCACCTCGGCGACGAACGCGAGGGCACGTAGCCCCTTCGCGCCGACCCCCGGTACGGCGAGCAGCGACGTGTAGTCCTCGGGCTGCGCCTCGTACGCCTTCAGCAGCACCCTCTCGACCCTCTCGGGGTGCAGATCGGCGAGCCGCACGAAGTGGTGGCGCGGCATCGTCAGGGTCCGCATCCGCGTGAGCTCCGCAGCGAGCTTCGACGGCTCCTCGCGAGCGAGCGCGACCGACACGTCGCGGTTCTGTCCCCCCGACGACGCCACGAGGTTCGTGACGCCGTCCTCGGGACGGCCGGCGACGCCGGCGTGCGGGTCGGAGACGAACGTGGGCGCGGTGTGCCAGTGGTACCGGCGCGCCATCCCGTTCGACTGGTTCATGCCCTGTTGCACGACCGTCCACGCGCCGTCGGACGAGAACAGGAACGTGTGGTGGTAGACGTCGTAGCCGTCCTGCACCGCGGCCGAGTCGACCTTGGCCGAGAGGCGGCTCGCCCTGACGAGCGGCGCCGCGTCGATCCCGAAGCCCTCGCACCCGCCGGCGATCTCGGCCGGCGCGCGCCGCGACGTCTTGCCCTTGCCCCCGGCCACGACGACGCCGAGCTCGCCGAAGAGCGGGCGCAGCCCCTCCTTCAGAGCGCCGCACGCAGTGGTCGTGAGGCCGCTCGAGTGCCAGTCGAAGCCGAGGACGCACCCGAACGCCTGGAACCAGAACGGGTCGGACGCCTTTCGCAGGAGACCGTGCGGTCCTTCCTCCTCGACGATCGCGCGGCCGATCTCCCGCGCGAGCAGCCGCATCCGCTCGAACAACCATGCGGGCGCGCGGCCCCCGTGGAGCGGCAGATCGGCGCGTCCCGTACGCATCGCGCCAGCATAGGTGGGCGATATCTCCATATAGTCGCGGCGGCGACTGGATCTTTACTCGGGAGGCGGCGATGTTCGCGTTCGGCGGGCTGGAGCTCGTGGTGATGCCACTGGCGCTCATCGGAGTCGTATTGCTGGGGATCGTGGCCCTCGCCGGGAGCCGCGGCGAGCCGGACCCGCACGGGCACAGACCCAGGACGCTCTACCTGTCGCTGGTGTCGTTCGTCGCGATCTTCACGCTGCTGTTCGCGATCGCGTCGACGACGTCCGCCCTGGCCAACATGATCTTCGTCGAGATCGAGGGCACCTCGATCAACTGCGGTGAAGACCCGCTCCACCCGGAATGTCAGACCGGCCCCGTCCGGTACGTGAACGTGTTCGACGAGTCGTCGGTAGAGGCGCAGGAAGCCGCGCGGGCACGGGACGCGTTCAACGGCATCGCCCTTGCCCTCGCCGCGACGGGTGTGCTGCTGCTGCACCGCGGGCGGCATCGCGAGCTGCTCGGCGACGCCACGTTCGTCTCCTCGCCCGGCGCCAGGGCCCACAACGCCTATCTCTACGCGGTGTCCTTCGTCGCGATGATCGTTCTGCTCGCCGCGGCCGCCACGGCGCTCTTCGCCCTCGCGCGGGTGGCAGTCCCCGGCGTCGTGTCCGACACCGGCTCGGGGGCCGAGCGCGACGCCGGCCTGGTCCAGCTCGTCTCCAGCCTGGTCACGGGTGGCGCCGCATGGTTCCTGTACGTCACGCACTGGCGGGAGACTCGCAGGCGGCCTGCCGCCTGAACCCGTCACGGACCCGAGGGACCGGTTCGGCCCGGTGAGGCGTCTAGGACGCCATACGACTAGCGATACAGGAGAGCCTTAAATGACCATCGCCAGACCCGCCCGCATCCCGGTTGCAGCCGTCGCGCTCGTCGCGGCCCTCGCGCCGACGATCGTTCCCGTACTCGCCGAGCATGCCGCGGCGGCGCCGGCGGCGTGCTTCGGCCGCCGCGCGACGAAGGTCGGCACGAACGGCCCCGACACGCTCACCGGCACGCCGGGTACCGACGTGATCGTCGGCAGAGGGGGCAACGACGTGATCTCGGGCCTCGCGGGCGAGGACTTCCTCTGCGGGAACAGGGGCCGCGACCGGATCCAGTCGGCCGAGGGCTCCGACCGCGTGGCCGGGGGAACGGGGAGCGACTTCGTACGCGCGGGCAAGGGAGCCGACTTCGTCTACGGCAACGCCGGCGACGACAACCTGCAGGGTCACGAGGGAGCCGACCTCCTGAACGGAGGCAAGGACGACAACTTCCTCAACGGTTACGGCGGCGGCGACACGCTGATCGGCGGCGTCAACTCCGACAGCCTCTACGGAGCCGACGGCGCCGACGTGCTCGAGGCGGGTGCGTGCCGGAAGGAGAAGAAGGAGCGCAGCTGCTCGAACTACCTCTCGGGCGGCGACGGCGACGACGTCTTGCGCGGCGGCCCGGACAACGACAACGCCGCGCCCGGGACGGGCGACGACCGGTTCGACGGCGGCGGCGGGCGCGACGCGATCTCCTTCGAGTACCGCGACCGCGAGGAACGCGGCGTCGTGGTCGACCTCGGCAGGGGGACGGCGTCGAGCGTGGAAGGCGACGACCGGCTGACGCGCGTAGAGACCGTCGGCGGCTCCCAGTACGCCGACCGGATCCAGGGCGACGGAGGCCCGAACGGCCTCGTCGGGCGGGGCGGCAACGACTCGCTCAAGGCGTTCGGCGGCAACGACATCCTCTTTGGTGGCGACGGCGACGACTACCTCGGGGGCGGCGACGGCGACGACGAGGCGAGCTACATCGACCAGTACAGCGTCGTCGTGAACCTCGAGATCGGAACTGCCAGCGGGGGCGGCGAGGACCTCCTCAACGACATCGAGGACGTGACCGGCACCTACGCCACCGACACGCTGATCGGCGACGACGGCTCGAACGTCATCAAGGGCGGTAACGGTGAGGACGCGCTGCGGGGTGGTCCCGGCGACGACACGCTGCTGGGCGGGAACGAGGACGCCTATCCCGAGCTGGGCTACTTCTTCGGCGACACGCTCGACGGCGGGGGCGGAGACGACACGATCCTCGGTGGCAAGGGATTCGACGCGCTCGACTTCGGCACGGCCCCCGGTCCCGTGGTCGCCTCGATCGCCGGCGGCGTCGCGACCGGGCACGGGACGGACAGCTTCCTCGAGGTGGAGGACCTCCTCGGCTCCGGCTACGGCGACACGCTCACCGGCGACGCGGCCGTCAACCACATCACGGGACGGTCCGGCGACGACTCGATCGACGGCGGCGACGGGGACGACACGCTCGTCGGCAGCAACGGCGACGACCACTTGGACGGCAACGCCGGCCTCGACGTCGTCGACTACGCGAGCGCGGCCGCGGCAGTAACCGCGAACCTCACGACGGGCCAGGGGAGCGGGCAGGGCGCCGACACGCTGACGGGCGTCGAGAACCTGTCCGGGTCGATCTTCGACGACGTCTTCACCGGCGACGCGGAGGTCAACCACATCCTCGGCCTCAGCGGCAACGACACGTTGGACGGTGCCGGCGGCGACGACCTGCTCGAGGCGAACTACGGCGACGACGTCAGCCGCGGCGGCGACGGGAACGACACGATCTACGACTTCGGCGGGATCGATCAGGTGTTCGGCGACGCCGGCGACGACCTGTTCTACGCGGGGCTGAACGACGACGCGTACGACGGCGGCGCGGGGACGGACACGCTCGACTACCTCGACTCTCGCAAGAAGGTGTTCGCCGATCTCGGGAACGGCACCGCCGACGGTATGGGCCTCGACACGATCACCGCGGTCGAGAACCTCTCCGGCGGGATCAAGCCGGACTTCCTGACGGGCGACGCCGGGCCGAACGTCCTGATCGGCCGCGACGGCGTCGACCAGCTCGCCGGCGGTGAGGGCGACGACGTGCTCGACGGTGGCACGTCGGACGACGTCCTCGAGGGCGGCGCCGGCAGCGACGTCGTGACGTACGCGCTCGTGACGTCGCCGGTGACGGCCGACATCGAGGCGGGATTCGCGACCGGGCAGCACTCGGGGTCGGACAACCTGCTCGCGGTCGAGGGCATCGTGGGCTCCGCGGCCACCGACTTCCTGCGCGGCGACGAGGGACCGAACTCGTTGAACGGAGGCCCGGGCGGGGACGTCATCGAGGGCAAGGGCGGGGAGGACGTGCTCGACGGGGGCCTGGGCAACGACTACCTCGACGGGGGGCCGGAGACCGACGTGTGCCGGGAGGGCGAGACGAACATCAACTGCGAGTCGCCGTAGGTTCCGCGGGGTAGGAACGCCGCGGACGGCACGAGCGAGAGGAGCGGCCGATGCCGGAGGACCCGGAGACTCAGGGCGAGAAGAAGACCGATTCGACGAGACGCATCCCGCCGGGCTCGATGCCGCCCGACGACGAGCGCGAGGACGAGAAGGCGCACACGGCCGACGACGAGAAGGCCGACCGGGAGTCGGAGGACTCGTTCCCCGCCAGCGACCCCCCCGCCTGGTAAC
Organism: Actinomycetota bacterium; assembly: GCA_030861725.1. Taxonomy (GTDB): domain Bacteria; phylum Actinomycetota; class CADDZG01; order CADDZG01; family WHSQ01; genus JALZEG01. The sequence continues at coordinate 21,134 of JALZFC010000005.1, forward strand.
GCCGGTCTGGAGACTTTCTTTGTGCCCGTGACCTCGGTGAGCGAGGGTGCAGGCACAAGGAACGACCGCTAGGCCCCCAGGAACTCGGCGAGGATCCCGTTCACCTCGGCGGGCTCGTCGTGGTGCACCCAATGGCTCGCCTCCGTCAGGTGGTGCACCCGCGCGTCGCGTACCCAGCCCGAGTCCGGCTCCGCGAGCGACGTCTCGAGGAACCTGTCCCTGTCGCCCCAGATCACCTGGACGGGGCGCTCGATCGGCCGCCAGCGCAGCGCCGGCAACGGGTTCGGCCGCAGCAGCGCGCGGTAGTAGTTGATCGGGTAGCGGAGGCCGTCGCTGCGGCGCGCGGCCTCCACGTACAGCTCGACGTCCTCGTCCGTGAACGCGTCGCGGCGCGCCGGGTCGTAGCGGAACAGCTTGCGCAGCATGGCGAAGTCGTTGGCCGACACGAACCGCTCGGGCAGCAACGGTAGCTGGAAGAAGCCGACGTACCAGCTCTTGAACGCCTGACGCGGGTTCATCGACCGGACGTAGCGCTGGGGGTGCGGAGCGTTCAGGATCGCGAGCCGGTCGAGCAACGCCGGGTGCGCCATCGCGAAGTACCACGCGACGACACCGCCCCAGTCGTGTCCCACGACGCGGGCCGGGCCGTCGCCCAGCGTCTCGACCAGCTCCCGCAGGTCGCGCACGACGTTCTCCATCCGGTACGCAGCGACGCCGTGTGGCTTGTCGGACAGGTTGTAGCCCCGCATGTCGGGAGCGACCACGCGGAAGCCGCGCCGTGCGAGGAACGGCATCTGGTGACGCCACGAGTACCAGAAGTCGGGATAGCCGTGCAGCATCACGACGAGGGGCCCGGTTCCGGCCTCCGCGTAATGCAGCTTCACCTCGCTCAACGAGACGTATGCGTGGTGGATCTCGGGCGGAGCAGCGGCCCCCGCGCGGCGGCCGCGGGCGAGCGTGCGAGCGACGCTCTTCACGAGCGGGCGCGTGCCCAGCTCGTCGACCGGGACCGGCAACGGCATCGACCAGTTCGGCCGCTCGTCGATCGTGCCCGGCTGGTTCGGCCGGCGCCGCACCGCGAGCGCGTCCTCCAGCGTCGCCACGACCACCGCGCTCGGCGACTTCGCCAGCAGCGCGTACGCCTTCTTCACCGCGTCCTCCGGTGACGCCGAGTCGTTCAACCCGGTTGCCTTCTTGAAGCGGGCGCGCACGTCCCGCTCCGCGGCCTCGTTCGGGTAGAGCCCGAGGTCGCGCTGCTCCTGCAGGTCTTCGCCGGTCCACATCCCCGCCACCGTCGGCAGGTCGTGGTTCGTGACGGCGGCAAGCGCGAGCTCCGGGTAGCCCGACGGGTTCTCGTCGAACCACAGCAGGCGGTACGAGAGCATCTTCCGCACGGCCATCTGCTCCGGCACGACGTCCTCGACCGTGCCCAGGTCCTCGCCGATCACGTACGCCCCGGCGCGGTGGCTCTCCAGCGCAAGGATGTCGAGCAGGTCGTCGTACGGATAACGGACGTACGTCCCGGCGGCCGGACCGGCTCCCTCCGGGATCCAGAACAGGCGGAACAGCCCCATGACGTGGTCGATGCGCACACCGGCTGCGCCGGTGAGGTTCGCGCGCAGCGTCTCGACGAACGGGCGGTACGACGCGCTGCGCAACCGCCAGGGGTCGAACGGGGGGAGGCCCCAGTCCTGCCCGTGCGAGTTGAACAGGTCGGGCGGCGCGCCGACCTTCACCCCGCGTGCGAACACGTCGCCCCACAGCCACGCGTCCGCGCCGTCGGGGTCGACGCCGATCGCCAGGTCGTGGACGAGCCCGATGGCGTCGCCGGCGGCCACGAGCTGTTCCTCGAGAAGCCATTGCACCCACTCGTGGAACAGCACGCGTTCTTCGTTGTCGACGCGGAACTTCGTGACGGACGCACGGTTCGGGTTGCGGTGCTTCTGCGGCCACGTGGCCGGGCCGCCGCCGTGGTGCTCTACCAGCGTCATGTACGTCGCGAAGTCGGTGAGCGAGGAGCCGTGGCGCTCGCGGAACCGATGGAAGGCGGGCGAGTCGGTCCGGCGGCGCCAGATGGCCTCGAGCGCCTCCATCTTCAGCCGGTACACCTCGTCACGGTCGATGCGGTCGCCGGAGTTCAGCTTCCGGGCCCGGGACGCGAGGTGCTCGACGTCGTCGACGATCTCGGTCGCGCCGGGCACGTCCTCGATCCGCAGGTAGAGCGGGTTGCGCCACCGGCGGCTCGAGGGGAAGTAGGGACTCGGCTGCTGGGGGCCGGGCTTCGGCGCGTGGAGCGGGTTGAGCAGCACCATGCCGGCGCCGGTCCCGGTGGCCCACCGGCCGAGCTCCCGAAGGTCACCGAGGTCGCCGATGCCCCAGCTCTTCGTAGAGCGCGCCGAGTGGAGCTGGACCGCCCAGCCCCACGAGCGGAGTCCGGACGGGAGCCAGCACGTGCCGGGGCTCAGGATCAGGTCGCGCTCGTTGCCGTCGCGGCCGACGAGCCGGTGGTAGCCGGGCGGTGCGTCGGGCGGAAGGCCGCCGTCGACGCGCGCGGAGCCGCCGTCCTCGAACCGGACCTCGACGGCGTCGCCGAGGTCGGCGGGACGGCCCCTGCGCGCGACCACGACGGGAGACGCGGGAGGCGCGGTCGTGCGGGCCTCCATCACGCCGAGGATCGCCTCGACCGTCTCAGGCGGCGCGTCCACCCACTCCTCGCGGGCGTCGAGGTAACCGATCTCGACGCCCCAGGTCTTCGGGTCGGCCATGTCCGGTCGTGCCTTTCTCGGGTTCCGTTGGGGGCGCGGGGCTAGGACTCGCGGACCACGTCGCCGGGTTTCTTGTCCGTTCGCAGCCCGAGGAAACGAGGGTGGCGCAGCTTCCCGTCGGTCGTCCACTCGCTGAAGCCGATCTGCGCGACGAGCCGGGGCTTCAGCCAGTGCGCGCCCTTCCTCACCGGCGGCGGCCCCGCGAACGGCGACTCCGTCTGCTCCAGCGGGAGCATCCGCGCGTGCAGCTCGGTGAGCGTGCGCTGCGTGAAGCCCGTCCCGACCTTGCCCGCGTACCGAAGATCCCCCGCGCCGTCGTAGTGGCCGACGAGCAACGCGCCGAAGCGCGGGCGCGCGCCCTGCGGCTCCGTGTAGCCGCCGATCACGAGCTCCTGCTCGAAGGAGCACTTGAACTTCAGCCACTCCTTCGACCGTCCCTTGGAGTACCGGCTCGCGGCCCTCTTCGCGATCAGACTTTCCCACCCGCGGCGGCATGCCTCGCGGTAGTACGCCTCGCCCTCCTCCTCGACGTGGCTCACGTAACGCAGCGGCTCGCGGAACGAGAGCGACTCGGACAACAGCTTCTTCCGCGTGGTCAACGGGAGCCCGGTGACGCCGTACCCGTCGAGGTGCAAGAGGTCGAAACAGAAGTAGACGACGGGGACGCGCCGGCGGTGCACCTGCTGGAGCAACGAGAAGCTCGTGATCTCGCCCTTCACCGCGGCTATCTCGCCGTCGGCCACGAAGCTCGGGCTCTGCACCGCGAGCGCGTCCGCGATCGCCGGGTACGTCGCCGTGAGGTCGAGCTTGTTGCGCGACAGGAGCTTCACCGTCGCTCCCTTCTTGAAAGCGAGGCACCTGATCCCGTCGAGCTTCGGCTCGAAGACCCAGCCGGGATCGGAGAAGTACGTCTTCGTCAGGGTCGCGAGCATCGGGTCGATCCACGACGGCTGTGCACGCTTGCGCGCCGTCTTCGCCTCCTGTGCGCCGAGCCGCGTTCGCAGGTCCGTCACGACCGCACGGTACAGCCCGCAGCGGTCCTCTTTCGCCCGGAATTGGGGCTTTGGCGACTTGATCCGGAGCAGCCGAATCGTACGAATCCTCGCACCGTCTCCCAAACGAACCTAGAATCTTTATTCCCGGGTACCCCCGCGATCGGAGACTTCTTGGAGAGGCTTCACGAGGTCCTCGGCTACGTACAGCTCTTCCTGTACGTAACGCTGGGCCTCATCGCGTTGACCCAGTGGCGCAGGCGCGGCGGCAAGCCCGCGGGCTGGGTCGCCGCGACGTTCGGCGCGCTGGCGTCCGTGATCGTGATCTCGGAGCTCCTGCCGGAGGAATCCACCAGCGCGTCTGTCGATTTCATGCAGCGGATCATCGTGGTCGTCCTGGTGCTGTTCCCGTACTTCCTGTTCCGGTTCATGGCGTCGTTCGAGTCACCGGGACGCGTCCTCCACGGCCTGGCCGCGCTGCTGACGGCGGGAACGATCGTCGCGACGTTCCTCTTCGACCACTTCCCCGAGCCGGGCGAGCCGCGCACGGATTCGTTCCAGGCGTACGTCTACCTCCTGCTGACCCAGTGGGTGGTGCTGCTCGGCGCGGTGACGTTCCGGTTGTGGCGCGCGGGACGCGGACAGCCGGTGGTCGCGCGGCGGCGCATGAGGACCATGAGCATCGGCGCGGCAGGCCTCGCGATCACGCTCGTGATCGCGGGCACGGCGACGTCGAGCGAAGAGGTCACAGGGGTGCAGATCGGCACCGCGATCCTCGCTCTCGCCACGGGACCGTTCTTCCTGCTCGGGTTCGCGCCTCCGGGATTCGTGCGGAACGCGTGGCGGCAGGCCGGGAACGCGCGCCTCCAGGAGGCGGAGTTCGCTCTCATGGAGGCGCTGTCGCCGTCCGACATCACGGACGTCCTGCTGCCGGAGGTCACCGAGCTCACCGCGGGCCGCGGGTCGCTGATCGTCGACCGCGACGGCGCAGTCACGGGCGTGCACGGCCTGTCGCCCCGCGCGGCCGCGGACCTCGCCGCGTCGTTCGCCACCGGGGGGACCGAGGCGGCCCCGGAGGGTGCGGGCGCGGTGTCGGTCCCGATGCGGTCGGGCAAGCTCGTCGTCGTCACCAGCCCGTACACCCCGTTCTTCGGACAGGAGGAGACCGACGAGCTGCGGCGCCTCGCGCTGCTCGCCGACCTCGCTCTGGCGCGTACGGAGCACTCGCGCAGGGAGCGGGAGCTGACGGACCAGCTGCTCGAGGCGCAGCGGCTGGCCCGCATCGGAAGCTGGCAGTGGGACATCGTCACCGACCACATCAGGTGGTCCGATCAGATGTACCGGACGCTCGGCTTCGAGCCGCACGAATTCGACCCGACCTCCGAGATCTACCAGCAGCACGTTCACCCGGACGACCGTGACGTCGTGCAGGAGCAGTCGCGCCGGGCGCTCGAAGAGGGGAAGCCGCTCGACTACGAGCACCGTTTCGTCCGGCGCGACGGCACCGTCTTGGTCGTGCACACGCGCGGCAAGATCATCACAGAGGACGGACGTCCCGTCGCGATGATCGGGACGCTCCAGGACGTGACGGAGCAGAAGGAGCAGGAGGCCCTGCGAGAACGGTTCATCGCGAACGCGGCCCACGAGCTGCGCACGCCGCTCACGTCGCTCCTCGGTTTCGTCGAGATGCTGTCCCGGGCGCGCCACCGTCTCGACGAGAGCAAGCTCCAGACGATGTTCGACGCGATGACACGTTCGGGAGACCGGCTCGCGGTGCTGATCGAGAACCTCCTGGACCTCTCGAAGCTCCAGGCAGGGCAGGTGACCGTCGACATCGAGCCCGTCCCGATCGAGACGCTGGCCCACGAGGTCGTCGCGAACACGCCGCCACCCGACGGTCGTCGGGTCGAGGTCGACGTCGCCGACACTCCGGTCGCCCTCGCGGACAAGCACAGGCTCGACCAGGTCGTGACGAACCTCCTCACGAACGCGTACCGGTACGGGGGGCCGAACATCTCGCTCAGCGGTGCGCGCCGCAACGGCGACGTGATCCTCTCGGTCTCGGACGACGGACCGGGGGTCGAGGACCAGCTCATCGGCGAGCTCTTCCTGCCGTTCTCGCGGGGGTCCACGTCGTCGACGACCGGGGGCTCCGGGCTCGGGCTCGCGATCGTGAAGATGCTCGTCGAGGCCTGCGGCGGCGAGATCTGGCACGAGGTGCGCGAGCCGACGGGCGCGCGCTTCTGCGTCAAGCTGAAGAGCGCTGAGTGAGCGAGACGATCCTGGTAGTAGACGACGAGCCCGACCTGCGGCTCCTCGTGAGGATGACGCTGGAGGGCAGCGGGTACGCGGTCGAAGAGGCGTCGACCGCGAGGGAGGCGCTCGACCGTGCGAACGAGGTCAAGCCCGCGCTGGTCCTCCTCGACATCCGGCTCCCCGACGCGGACGGCTTCGACGTGCTGAGGGCCCTGCGCGCGAACGAGGAGTTCGCGCAGACCCCGGTCGTGATGATGTCGGCGCACTCGAGCCCGCCGACGTTGCGGAAGGCCGAGGTCATCGGATCGCACGACTACCTCATCAAGCCGTTCAAGTACGACGACCTGCTCGCGGTCGTCGCCAAGCACCTCCAGAGGGGCTGAGGGCGGACATGGCGGAGCGGGCACCGGTACCGGTCGGCGCGAAGGACGTCTTCAAGATCGTCGTCGTCGGCGCGGCCGCGCTGCTCTTCGTCTACTGCATCTACCTCGTCCGCAGCCTGTTCATGCTCGTGTTCGTCGCCGCCTTCCTCGCGGTCGGGATGGATCCGGCGGTCCGGCGGCTGCAGCAGTGGGGGCTGAAGCGGGGGCATGCCGTGCTCCTGATCCTGCTCGGCATCGTCTTCTTCCTCGCCGGGTTCTTCGCCGCGGTCGTCCCGCCGCTCGTGACGCAGGTGACGGAGTTCGCGCGGAATGTGCCCACCTACGTGCAGGACCTCGCAGAGAACAACGAGCGCCTGCGGGAGTACGTGTCCGAGCAGGGGATCGCCGAGCGTCTCCGCAGCGCGACCGAGAACATCCCGTCGCAGATCGGCGGCTCGTTCGGGACGGTCCTCGGCGTGGCCGGCTCGGTCCTCGCGACGATCTTCAACACGGTGACGGTCCTGGTGCTGACGGTCTACTTCTCGCTCAGTCTCGCGCGCATCCGCGAGGGGAGCCTCAAGCTGATCCCGAAGAGCAAGCGCAAGCGCGTGCAGAGCATCATGGACCCGGTCCTGCTGAAGATCGGGAGCTACATCGCAGGCAACGTGGTGATATCGGTGATCGCAGGCGTCACGTCCTTCGTCTTCCTCACGATCGTCGGCGTGCCTTTCCCCGTGGCCCTCGCGCTGTGGGTGGCGATCGCCGACCTGATCCCCCTCGTGGGAGCGACCCTCGGAGCCGTGCCCGCAGTGATCGTCGCGTTCTTCGTGTCGCTGCCGGTGGGCATCGCGACCCTCGCCTACTTCATCTTCTACCAGCAGATCGAGAACTACCTGATCGCGCCGCGCGTGATGACGAAGGCCGTGGACCTGTCGCCGGCGGCCGTGCTCGTCTCGGCCCTCATGGGGGCGGCGCTGCTCGGCGTCCCCGGCGTCCTCATGGCGATCCCCGCGGCGGCCGCGATCAAGCTCGTGTCCCAGGAGATCGTCGTGCCGTGGGCGGAGAAGGCCTAACGCGGGGCGACGAAGAGCGACTGCCCGGTACGGCCGAGGGGGCCGCGCCGGTCGTGGATCACCGACGTGGTGAGGCCGACGCCGGACGGCTCCGCCGTGGTCGCGGCGTCGAGGCACACCCACTCGCCGTCGAGCGGCCGGTGCAGGTACACGGTGAGGTCCGGGTTGACGTAGACCCACCGCGCGAAGTCGAGCGCGCCCGAGATGCCGCTCGCGGAATCGGCCGCGGTCAGCACCCGCTGCAACGGTGACGGCGCCTCGCCCTCGACGAGCGGGAAGCGCATGCGCAGCCACGCGGTCGCAGGACCCGGCTCGAAGAAGGACCCGTCGACGAAGCTCCACTGCATCGCGGCGAGGTAGTCGGTCTCGCTCCTGTCCTCGAACATCAGCGTCCCCTCGTCCGCGGGAAGCGGCGGGGCGGGCGCGGGGGCAGGCGCGGGCAGGTCGAGCGACGCCGTCCTGATCGTCCAGGCGCGCGCGATCATCACCGGTTCGTCCGCGGCGGCGAGCCGGGCCTCCGCGAGCTGCACGCTGCGACCCGGTTTGACGACGGCCGCGTCGACGCGGAGGTCGGCGATCGGAACCGGGCGGAGGATGTCCGCCGTCACGCGCGCGACGTGGCCGCCGTCGGGAGCAAGGCGTTCGACGGCGCGCCCGAGGAGCGCAGAGGGGGGGCCGGCGTGTTGCGCGTCGGGTCCCCACGGCCCCGTGGTCCAGCGCGTCGCGCGGAACAGGTCGTCTTCGAGCCGTTCGTAGAACGCGTCGGCCACGGCGCCTACGCGATCGGGGCGCCCGGCGCGACCGAGTCCTCGAGCTGCAGGAGCCTCACGGTCCCGTCCGGGTCGAGCGCGCCGAGGATGAGGAACTCGCTCTCGAAGCCGGCGATCCGGCGAGTCCCGAGGTTGACCGCGCCGACGACCATGCGGCCGTTCAGCTCCTCGGCGGTGTAGTTCTTGATCTTGGCGCTCGTCCGGAGGACGCCGACGACGGGGCCGAAGTCGACCGACACCTTCCACGACGGAGCGCGGGCTTCGGGGAAGTCCTCGACGGCGACGACGCGGCCGGCCCTCATGTCGACCGCGAAGAACCCCTCGGCGCCGACCTCGTCCTTCGACGGGAGCTTCTCGGGCGCGTACGGGAAGTCGTGCGGGTCTATCGAGTGCTGGGGCATGGGCTGAAGTTACAGGCAGCTACGCTCGGCCAGTGCCCGAGCTCCCCGAGGTCGAATCGGTCCGCCGGCAGCTCGATCCCGAGCTCTCCGGCCGGCGCGCGCTCGCGGTGTGGACGGACCCGCACCCGGCGATCCCCCGCGAGTTCCAGGACGTCGACCGCCTAGCCGGCCGCCGGATCGAGTCCGTGGGTCGGAGGGGCAAGTTCCTGATCGCGCCGCTGGACCGGGGGCTCGAGCTCGTGATGCACCTGGGGATGACGGGCTCCTTCCGCTTCGACGTCGAGGACGCGTACGCGCGCGCCGCCGTGGACCTCGACGACGGCCGCCGCCTCGTCTTCAGGGACGTCCGGAGGTTCGGCCGGATGGCGGTCGTGCCTGCCGGCGACTACCGGGGGCTGCCGACGCTCGCGAGGCTCGGCCCCGAGCCGCTGTCGGACGAGTTCGACCCCGCCGGGTTCGCCGCGGAGCTGCGCAGGACGACCTCTCCGGTCAAGCCGTTCCTGCTGAGCCAGCGCCCGGTCGCCGGCGTCGGCAACATCTACGCGGACGAGGCGCTGTGGCTGGCGCGGATCCATCCGCGGTCGCGCGCGGTCGGCCCGCAGCGCGCCCGCGCTCTGCACGGCGCGATCCGGGAGGTCCTCGCCGGCGCCATCGAGCGCGAGGGGACCACGTTCTCGGACTACCGGATGGTGAACGGCGAGTCCGGCCGCAACGCCGGCTTCCTCATCGCGTACGGGCGGTCGGGGATGCCGTGCCCCCGCTGCGGCACGGCGTTGCGCAAGATCGTCCTGGGTGGACGCGGGACGACCTACTGTCCGTCGTGCCAGAGGCGCTGAGAGGAGAGCCGATGAAGCTGACGCACGTTCGCCTGTTGGTCGAAGACGTCGAGCGATGCCTCGCGTTCTACCGCGACGCCCTGGGGCTCGACGTGACGCTCGGGGCCGGCGACGGCGTCTACTACGAGCTCGCCGCAGGCGATGTGATCCTCGCGCTGTACCGGCGCGACCTGATGGGACAGATGATGGGGACCGAGCTCCCGCCGCCCGGGCACGGCGACGCCGTCGCGCTCACGTTCGGGGTCCACGACGTCGACCAGACGGCGGACGCGTTGAGGGAGCGGGGCGTCGAGCTCGTGACGGAGCCGATGGACTACGACGTCGCATTCCTGAGGCTTGCGCACCTCAGGGACCCGGAGGGGAACCTGATCGAGATCAACGCGCCGCTGGACGCGCCGACGATCTAGCGGAAGCGGCGGAGCACGATGGGGGGCTCTATCATCGGCGTCCCACCGCCGAAGTCGAGGGGAGTGTCGTTGGAGCCCGTATACCGCCCGGTGATCGGCCTCGCGCTGACGATCTTCAAGACGATGCGGTGGCGCGTCGTCACGTCTGGCGAGGAGCACCTCCCGCTGCAGGGCCCTGCGGTGATCGCGACCAACCATGTCGGCTACCTCGACTTCGCGTTCGTCGGCGCCGCCGCGAGAAAGCGCGGGCGCCTAGTGCGCTTCCTCGCCAAGCAGGAGGTCTTCGAGCACAGGGTCTCCGGCCCCCTCATGCGCGGGATGAAGCACATCCCGGTCGACCGCTACGGCCTCGCGGGCAACGCGATCGACCTCTCGATCGAGGCCCTGCGCCGAGGCGAGATCGTCGGGATGTTCCCGGAGGGCACGATCAGCCGCTCGTTCGTACCGGCCGCCGGCAAGACCGGCGCCGCGCGCATGGCGATCGAAGCCGGCGCGCCGCTGATCCCGGGGGCCGTCTGGGGCAGCCAGAGGATCCTGACGAAGGGCCGGCCTAAGAACTTCGAGCGCGGGGTGACGATCACGGTCGATCTGGCGCCGCCGATCCCGTACGAGCCGGGCGAGACGCCGGAGGCGGTGACGCAGGTCCTGATGTCGGAGATCGAGCGCCTCGTCGCGGGGGCCGCGAAGACCTACCCCGACCAGCCGAGGGACGAGACGGACTCGTGGTGGCTGCCCGCGCACCTCGGGGGCTCGGCGCCGACGGTGGAGGAGTCGCTGGAGATGGCGCGCCGGGAACGAGAGGACCGAGCCGCGCGCCGGAGGCCGGAGTGAATCAGAGGGTCGCCGCCGTACCGCTCGCCCTCGCGTTGTCGCTGGCGACCGCACCTCCCGCGGCTGCGGGCGAGTCGTGCATGGGCAAGGCCGCCACGATCGTCGGCACCGAGGGCTCCGACAGGCTGAGGGGCACCCGGTTCGCCGACGTGATCTCGGGGCTCGGCGGCGGCGACGTCATCAAGGGCCTGGCCGGCAACGACATGATCTGCGGCGGCGACGGCAACGACAAGATCGAGGGCGCGAACGGGCACGACAAGGTCGAGGGCCACGGCGGCAACGACACGATGCAGGGAGGCCGCGGCGACGACCGGCTCGACGGCGGAGCGGACGTCGACACCGCGAGCTTCAAGAACTCGGCGACGCCCGTCGACGCGAGCCTCGACATCCGCGCCGCCATCGGCGAGGGGGCGGACGCGCTCGTCGAGGTCGAGAGGCTCATCGGCTCCGACCACGCGGACGCGCTGACCGGCGACGCGGGGAGGAACTCGATAACGGGCGGCGGCGGAGCCGACCGGATCGAGGGCCTCGGCGGTATCGACGTCCAGAAGGGCGGCGTCGGCGACGACCGGATCCACGGCGGTGACGGGCTCGACTCGCACTACGGCGGCCCCGGCGACGACTTCATGGACGGTGGAGACGGACAGGACACGCCCTCGTTCAAGTTCTCGCCGGATCCCGTCACCGTGGACTTCGAGGAGGGCACCGCGACGGGCGAGGGCGAGGACACGTTCGTGAACATGGAGATCGTCGCCGGCTCCCGCCACGGGGACACCCTCCTCGGCGACGCCGCCAGCAACACGTTCTACCCGCTGGGGGGCGACGACCACGTCGACGGGCGCGAGGGCTTCGACTTCGTCGTGTACGCGCAGTCGCCGGCGGCGGTGGCGGTCGATCTCGCCGCGGGCTCCTCGTCGGGGGGAGAGGGTGCCGACGTCCTGACGTCGACGGAAGGCGCGGTCGGCACCGCGTACGACGACGACCTGTTCGGCGACGACTTCGCCAACGCGCTCTACGGCCTCGGCGGCGACGACACGCTCGACGGGCGAGGCGGCGACGACACGCTGGTCGGCGGGCCGGACACCGACTCCTGCACTAACGGCGAGAACGTCGCGCAGTGCGAGTGACGTAGTGACGTCGGCGGAGACGAAAGAGCCCCGGGCGGTCGCACCCGGGGCTCTTTCGAAGATCGAGCCGTGTGCTTACTTGACGCCCTTGCCCGCCATGTAGCTGAAGCTGCCGTTGACGCCCTCGGTCATGCAGACGAAGGCGATGGGGTAGCCGGCGGGGACGGTACCCTTCTCGCCGCCGGGACCGGGGTTCTCGTAGGGGACGTTCGCGGGGGCGGTGGTCGGGTCGGTCACGTCACCCAGGTCGGCGTAGAAGCTGATGTCCATCCCGGTGCCGCTGCTCGCCTCGAGCTTGAAGGGCTTGCCTGTGGTCTTGGGGTCGACGTCGAAGGTGTAGCCGAACACGCCGTTCTCGCCGGTCAGCGAGTAGAGCGTCCGCTGCGTGCGGTAGACGCAGGTCGCTGCGGCGTTGCCCCCCTGCGGGACGGCGATCGTGCCCTCCACGTGCTGGTGGGCACCCCCCTTGCCGGCGAGCGCGGTCTGGACCGGCGCGGCAACGACCAGAGCGGTCACTGCGAGTGCGATGAGCTTCTTCACGATTTCGTCACCTCGTCGATCGTCGGTCGTCGAGGTGGAGATTCTCCGCTCGCGGGGGCGCTCCTGCGGGCGAGGGGGTTCCCGGTCTTCTCCGCCCATCGGTCGAAGACGTTCAGGTGGGACTCGCGATCGCTGATGTGAGCCTCCTCACGTGTGTGGACGCGGGCGCGGCTGGCGCTTCAACCACGTCACCGGGATTGTTCCTCTGCGGCACCTCCCTCAAACGGCGTCCCCTCGTACCGCTCCCGCAGCGCCTGGTCGTCCAGGTCGTCGAACGCGTACCCCAGCCACTCCACGACCTCGGTCGCGGCCGGGTGGTCGAAGACGCGCCGCCAGTCCAGGTCGAGCCGCGTCCGGTGGTTCCAGGCGTCCACCCGCCGCCGCGACCGCGCCGTCAGCTCCGGTTCGTACGGAAGCCCCATGAAGTCGCACAGCCCCCGCAGGGCACGCTCGTCACCCGACAGCAGGTCCTCGGACCGCAGCCGGATGAGCGGCACCTTGCCCTCCTGCGCCAGCTCCCGGGCATGCAGGTGGACCTCGGTGCACCAGAACAGGCACTTCTCGAACGGCGTCATCCCTCCCCAGCGCCCGGCGTATCCGGTCTGGAAAACGCCGGGATCGTCCGGGCCGAGCGCGGCCAGGCGCGTGTAGCCGTCGTCGCGGAGGCTCCCCGCGTAGCACTGGTGGACCATGTGCGAGAGTGCCGTCCTGACCGGGTGCCGCGTGAGGTGGACGACCCGGACGTGGCCCGGGAACCTGGCGGCGAACAGCCGTACCGCCGCGAACAGCGGCCAGCCGGTCTCCGCGTAATCCCGGCGCTCCAGCACCCGCTCGACGCTCTCGAGGTGGGCGGTCACCTCGGGAGCCGGAGCGGCCGCCGGTAGGCGGAAGAGCTCCCGAGGGCGGTAATTGGGCCCAATGGGTTCGTGCGAGACCGCGACGGTGCTCTGATAGAACTCAGACAGGTTCGCCGCCAGCCATTGCGTCCCGCACCGGCCGGTCGACAGGAACAGAGTGACCCGGCCGGACGGCATCTTGCGAGGGTAGACGGCCAAGCAGGGCAAGCTGATCGGCCGTGAGGGGCCGCGAGCGGCCAGCATCATCAACACCGTATGCTCGGGCCGGAGTTCTGCTGCGGAAGGTCGGCCGCTCGGATTGCTGGGTCGCTACCAGCACGCGTAGGTGAGGTGAAGAAGCGCGCCTCGTTTTCACCGAGGAGGGGCTATGGGAGATCTGGCGCTGATCACCGGCGGGGCAGGATTCATCGGGTCGCACGTCGCGCGCGAGCTGCTGGCGCACGGCTATCGCGTGAGGGTCCTGGACGACCTCACGCCGCAGGTCCACGAGACCGGGAGACGCCCTCCGTACCTCGACGCCGGCGTCGAGCTCGTCGACGGCGACATCCGCGACGCGGACGCCGTGAAGCGGGCGCTGGTCGGGGTCGACCACGTCCTCCACCTCGCCGCCCGGGTCGGCGTCGGCCAGAGCATGTACGAGATCGCCGAGTACTCGAGCGTCAACACGTACGGGACCGGGGTCCTGCTCGAGGCGCTCCTCGAGCACCCGGTCCGCCGCCTGCTGGTCGCGTCGAGCATGAGCATCTACGGCGAAGGCCTCTACGAGACGCCCGAGGGGAGGGCCGTCGCGGCGCCAGAGCGCTCCCGCGACCAGCTCGAGCGCGGCGAGTGGGCGCCCCGGGGGCCGGACGGCGAGGAGCTTCGGCCCCTGCCGACGCCCGAGACGAAGCCCCCGTCGCTTTCGTCGGTCTACGCCCTCACGAAGTACGACCAGGAGCGGATGTGCCTGCTCTTCGGGCAGAGCTACAACATCCCGACGTTCGCGCTGAGGTTCTTCAACGCGTACGGCCGCGACCAGGCGCTGTCGAATCCCTACACCGGCGTGCTGGCGATCTTCGCGGCCCGCCTCCTCAACGACCGGCCTCCGCTGATCTTCGAGGACGGCAACCAGCGCCGGGACTTCGTCGCCGTGGCCGACGTCGCCCGTGCCTGCCGGCTCGCCCTCGAGAAGGAGGACGTCGCGAGCGCCGTCCTGAACGTCGGGAGCGGCCGCGACCTGTCGGTGGCGGAGGTCGCGCAGAAGCTGGCGCGGGTCCTCGGCAAGGAGCACGTCGAGCCGGAGGTGACCGGCAAGTACCGGGTCGGCGACATCCGCCACTGCTTCGCCGACGTCACGCGGGCGAACGAGCTGATCGGATACGAGCCGCAGGTCGCTCTGGAGGACGGGATGGAGGAGCTCGCGGAGTGGCTCGAGGGCCAGGTCGCGACCGACCGGGTCGACGCGGCGACGGCGGAGCTCGCCGTGCGGGGGCTGACGCTGTGAGCCGCATCGTCGACACGATCAGGCACAACCCGAGCTGGGGCGAGATCGACGGCGCCGCGCAGCTCCGGGACCGCTTCCCGCAGCGTGAGGGCAACCCGGACGTCGGCGTCGCCTCGTACTTCCACCTCCACGACCGCGCCATGGTCGAGCGCGTCGTCGCCGGGCTGCACCGGCTAGGGGTCGGGCATCTGAGGACCGCGGTGTCGTGGGCGGACTGGCATGCCGAGGGCGGGCGGGAGTGGTACGAGTGGCTCCTCCCGAAGCTCGCGGCGGACTTCCGGGTCCTGCCGAGCGTCCTCTACACGCCCCCGTCGCTCGGGATCCTGCCGAAGAGCTCGTCGCCGCCGCGGGAGCCCTCGGCGTACGCGGACTTCGTCGAGTTCCTCCTGTCGTCGTACGAGGGGCTCTTCACGCACGTCGAGCTGTGGAACGAGCCCAACAACTACATCGAGTGGGACTGGACGGTGGACCCCGAGTGGAAGATCTTCGCCGAGATGATCGGGGGCGCCGCCGAGCGCGCCTCCACTAAGTTCGGCGTCGTCCCGGTCCTCGGCGGCATGAGCCCGCTCGACCCCAACTGGCTGGATCTCATGTTCCGGCGGGGGGCGATGGAGCACATGGGCGTCGTCGGGATCCACGGCTTCCCCGGCACGTGGGAGGCCGTGTGGGAGGGGTGGGGCGCGCACACCGGGCGGGTGCAGGAGGTGCTCGACCGCCACGGCTCGACGGCCGAGGTCTGGATCACCGAGTGCGGCTTCTCGACCTGGGCGCACGACGAGTTCAGGATGCTGCGCGAGCTCGTCGAAGTCGCGGCGGCGCCGGTGCCGCGCGTCTACTGGTACTCCGCGGAGGACCTGAACCCAGTGCGCGCGACGCTCGACGGCTTCCACGCGGACGAGCGGGCCTACCACTTCGGGCTCTACCGCCGGAGCGGCGCGCCGAAGCTCCCCGCACGCGTGTGGGCCGAGGGCGGGATCGATGCAGTGCGCGCGCTGGCGGACGCCGGGACGCGCCGGACGACCCGCCGCTCGCGCGAGCCGGCGACGTTGATCACGGGCGGATCGGGCTTCGTCGGCGTCAACCTCGCCGACCGGCTCGCGAGCGAGGGCAAACCCGTGGTCGTCCTCGACAACCTCGCCCGCCCCGGGGTCGAGCGGAACCTCCGGTGGCTCGAGGCGACGCACGGCGACCTCGTGACGTTCCACGTCGCCGACGTCCGCGACCGCTTCGCGCTCCGCGCGGCCCTCGACGGCTGCGACGAGGTATTCCACCTCGCGGCGCAGGTAGCGGTGACGACGAGCCTCGGCGACCCCGAGCTCGACTTCGCCGTCAACCTGCAGGGGACGCTCAACCTGCTCGAAGAGGTGCGGAGCCTGCCCGTGCCGCCCCGGCTCCTGTTCACGTCGACGAACAAGGTCTACGGCGCGCTCGACGACCTCGAGCTCCTCGACCTCGGCGACCGCTACGAGCCGGCGGACGACGCCGTCAGAAAGAACGGGATCGGCGAGGACCGCCCGCTTGCGTTCTGCAGCCCGTACGGCTGCTCGAAGGGCGGGGCCGACCAGTACGTGCTCGACTACGCCAAGAGCTACGGCATCCCGGCCGCGGTCTTCCGCATGAGCTGCATCTACGGCCCGCACCAGTTGGGGACCGAGGACCAGGGATGGGTCGCGCACTTCCTCATCAGCGCGTTGAAGGGGCAGCCGATCGGCATCTACGGCGACGGCAAGCAGGTCCGCGACCTCCTGTTCGTCGAGGACCTGGTCGAGGGCCTGCTCCTCGCCATACGCGACGAGGACGTCACCCGCGGCCGGGCGTTCAACGTCGGCGGTGGCTCCGACAACACGACGAGCCTGCTCGAGATCCTGGACCTGATCGAGCGGGTGCACGGCAGACCCCCGCGCGTCGCGTTCGGCGACTGGCGCGTCGCCGACCAGCGCTACTACGTGTCCGACAACTCCGCGCTCGAGCAGGCGACGGGGTGGAAGCCCCGCGTCTCGATCGAGGAGGGCGTCGAGCGGCTCTACCGGTGGCTGGTCGAGAGCAGCGAGTATTCCGCGCTCGGCGGCGGAGTGGCGGCGGAGATCGTCCGGGCGCGCCCGCTGGCGGCCGACCGCGGCTAGGCCGCCGTCGTGATGAGGGCTGCGGTCGTCGAGGCGCCCCGGCGCGTCACGCTGACGAAGGTGCCGAGACCGGAGCCCGGGCCGGGCGAGATCCTGATCGCGCTCGAGGGCTGCGGGATCTGTGGGTCGGACGCGGCCGTGTGGGAAGGACGTTCGTGGTTCGACTACCCGTTCGAGGCCGGCGCCCCGGGTCACGAGGGGTGGGGTGTGGTCGAGGCCGCCGGCGAGGGGGCCGCGATCGAGCCGGGGACGCGCGTCGCCGCGATCTCGTACCGGGCGCACGCGGAGTACGACGTCGCTCCGGCGGAGGCAGTCGTGCCGGTCCCGGCCGCCGCCGGGCACGACCCGTTCCCGGGCGAGGCCCTCGGCTGCGCGATGAACGTGTTCGCCCGCAGCGACATCCGCCGCGGTCAGACCGTCGCGGTCGTCGGGATCGGGTTCCTCGGCGGGTTGCTGACGCAGCTCGCGGCGGGGGCCGGGGCACGGGTGATCGCGGTGTCGCGGCGTGACTTCTCGCTCGAAGTGGCCCGGACGATGGGAGCCGCGGAGGTCGTGTCGCTGCGGGGGCCGGAGGAGACCGTCGCGCGCGTGACGGCGCTGACCGGCGGCGAGCTGTGCGACCGCGTGATCGAGGCCGCCGGGGCACAGGCGGCGCTCGACGTCGCCGGCGAGCTGACTCGGGTGCGCGGGCGCCTGGTCGTCGCCGGGTACCACCAGGACGGCAGCCGGACCGTGAACATGCAGCTGTGGAACTGGCGCGGCATCGACGTGGTCAACGCGCACGAGCGTGACCTGAGCGCGTACGTCGAAGGCGTGCGTGCCGCGGCTGCCGCCGTCGACTCCGGGACGCTGGACCCCTCGCCCCTCTACACGCACAGGGTGCCGTTCGACCGGCTCGACCGTGCTTTCACGGGAGCGGTGGAGCGCCCCGACGGGTTCCTGAAGGCGGTGACGGTCCTGTGAGGACGTCTCACGAGCCGGCGATTCCGGCAACGCGCGACCTGAGGCGGCCGCGGCTCGGCTTCCTCGGCGCGGGATGGATCGGTGGGAACCGGCTGCGGTCGGTAGCGGCCACCGGCCTCGCGGAGATCGCCGTCGTCGGCGACGCGGTCGCCGCGTCCGCGTCGGTCGCCGCTGCCGAGGTGGGATGCGAGCACACGTGCGAGACGCTCGACGAGATGCTCGCGCACGACCTCGACGGCGTCGTCGTCGCGACGCCGAGCGCTCTCCACGCGGAGCAGTGCCTCCAGGCGCTCGAGGCCGGTCTTCCGGTCTTCTGCCAGAAGCCGCTGACGCGGACGGCGGCCGAGGCCCGCGCCGTCGTCGACGCCGCACGGAGCCACGACGTCCTGCTCGGGGTGGACCTCTGCTATCGCCACGTGCGCGCGGCCGAAGCGGTGAAGACGCTGGTCGACGACGGCGAGCTCGGGACGGTGTACGCGCTCGACCTCGTCTTCCACAACGCGTACGGGGCCGATAAGGCGTGGTCGCAGGACCCGGCGCTCGCCGGCGGGGGCTGCGCGATCGATCTCGCGACGCATCTGGTCGACCTCGCGCTCTGGCTTACCGGCGCGACCGTGACGTCGGTGACTACGCGGCTCTACCGCGACGGCCGCCGTCTTGCCCCCGGTGCAGCAGAGGCGGAGGACTACGCGGCCGCCGAGCTCGACCTCTCGGACGGCGCGTCGGTCCGCCTCGCCTGCTCCTGGTACTGGAGCGGGGGCCGCGACGCCGAGATCGCGGCGCGCGTGTACGCCAGCGCGGGGGCTGCGGCGGTCGTGAACGTCGACGGCTCGTTCTACGAGTTCCGCGGCGAGCGCTACCGCGGCACCGAGCGCGAGGTGCTCGTGGAGGGGCCCGACCAGTGGGGGCCGCGCGCGATCGTCGCGTGGGTGCGGCGCCTTCAAGAGGGCGGCGGCTTCGACGAGGCGGCCGAGGCGTACGTCGCGCTCGCCGACACGATCGACGGCCTCTACGGGAGGGCCTCGTGAGGGTCCTGATGACGGCGGACAACCTCGGGGGCGTGTGGACGCACGCGCTCGACCTCGTGCGGGGGCTCGCGCCGCTGGGGGCCGAGGTGTCCCTAGCGGTGATGGGCGACCCGCTGACGGACGAGCAGCGTGCGGAGCTCGACCGGACGCCGCTCGAGGCGTGGCAGGCGCGAGAGTGCCGGCTCGAGTGGATGCCGGACCCGTGGGACGACGTGGATCGTTCGGGGGAGTGGTTGCGCGAGGTCGCGGCCCGCGTGCGCCCCGAGATCGTGCACGTGAACGGCTACGCGCACGCGGCCCTCGGCTGGGACGCCCCGGTCGTGCTCGGCGCGCATTCGTGCGTGGTCTCGTGGTGGCGGGCGGTGAAGGGGGCCGTTCCCGTGGAGGACCTCGGCGAGTACGTGCGCCGCGCGACGGCAGGGTTGCGCGCCGCCGCCGTCGTCGTCGCACCGACGCGCTGGATGCTTCGCTCCCTCGCGCATAGCTACGGCTTCGCGGGCCGCGGTGAGGTCGTCCCGAACGGGCGCGGCGGCACGTTCACACCGCACGAGAAGGAGCCGCTCGTCGTGACGATCGGGCGCGTGTGGGACGAGGCGAAGAACGTCGCGGCGCTCGACGCGATCGCGGCCGGCCTCCCCTGCGAGGTCGTCGTCGTCGGCTCCGGCGTGCACCCCGCGACGGGCGGCGCCGGTATGTCCGACCCGCGTCACGTCGGGCGGAAGCGGCCACACGAGATCGCCGAGCTGCTCGGGCGCGCCGCGATCTTCGCCGAGCCCGCGCGCTACGAGCCGTTCGGGCTCGCCGCGCTCGAAGCGGGGCTCGCCGGTTGCGCGCTCGTGCTGGGGGACATCCCCAGCCTGCGCGAGGTGTGGGCGGACGCGGCGACGTTCGTGGACCCCGAGGACCGCGACGCGCTGCGCGCGGTGCTCGCGCGCCTCGTGGCCGATCCCGAGGAATGCCGGCTCCGCGGCTACCGGGCGAGGCAGCGCGCGATGACGTTCACGCTCGACCGGATGGCCGCCGGATACGAGGAGCTGTACGCGAGCGTCGCGCGGGAGCCGGTGGCGTCGTGAGGATCGTGCTGTTCTGCCACTCGCTCGTCTCGGACTGGAACCACGGCAACGCGCACTTCCTGCGCGGGATCGTCCTGGAGCTTCAGGCACGCGGTCACGACGTCGCGGTCTACGAGCCGGCCGGGGGCTGGAGCAGGGCGTCGCTCGTGCGCGACCACGGCGAAGCCCCTATCGAGGAATTCCACCGCGCCTTCCCGTCGTTGCGGAGCAACGAATACGACCTCGGCGCGCTCGACCTCGACGCGGTCCTGGCGGGCGCGGACCTTGTGCTCGTCCACGAATGGAACGACCCGGCCGTGGTGGCGGCCGTCGGTGCACATCGTGCGGCGCACGACTACCGCCTTCTGTTCCACGACACGCACCACCGTGCGGCGACGCGGTCCGGGGACATGGCCGCGTTCGATCTCTCCGGCTACGACGGCGTGCTCGCGTTCGCCGAGGTGATCCGCCGGATCTACCTCGACCGCGGCCTGGCGCGCCGGGTGTGGACGTGGTACGAGGCGGCGGACGTACGCACGTTCCGCCCCCTGCCGCAGGTCGAGCGCCGCGGCGACCTCGCCTGGATCGGGAACTGGGGCGACGGCGAGCGCACGGGCGAGCTCGACGACTTCCTGCTGTCCCCCGTGAAGGCGCTCGGCCTCGGCGGCGTCGTCCACGGCGTCCGCTATCCGTCCGGAGGCCGGGCCGCGGTGAGGGCCGCCGGCCTCGACTTCCGCGGGTGGATCGCGAACCACCGGGTCCCCGAGGTCTTCGCGGCGCATCGGGTCACCGTCCACGTCCCGCGCCGCCCGTACGTCCGGGTGCTCCCCGGCATCCCGACGATCCGCGTGTTCGAGGCCCTCGCGTGCGGGATCCCGCTCGTGTGCGCTCCGTGGGACGACGCGGAGGGCTTGTTCGAGCCGGGGCGCGACTACCTCGTGGCGCGGGACCGCGAGGAGATGACCACGAACGTGAAGAGCGTGCTGAACGAGCCGGAGCTCGCACGGGAGCTGTCGGAGCACGGGCTGCGGACGATCCGCGCGCGGCATACGTGCGCGCATCGGGTCGACGAGCTGATGGATGTGTACGAGGAGCTGCGATGAAGATCGCATTCTTCGGTTCGAGCCTCGTGTCGGCGTACTGGAACGGCGCCTGCACCTATTACCGGGGCATCGTGCGCGCCCTCGCGGAGCGCGGGCACGCCGTGACGTTCTACGAGCCCGACATCCTGGACCGGCAGGCTCACCGTGACATCCCCGACCCCGATTGGGCGACGGTCGTCGTCTATCGCGCGGAGACCGAGGACGACGTGGTGGCTACGGTCGAACGCGCCGCGGTCTCCGACCTGGTCGTCAAGGCGAGCGGCGTGGGAGCGTTCGACGACGTCCTCGAGCGAGCGGTGCTGGATCTCGCGGGCAACGACTCGTTGTGCGCCTTCTGGGACGTCGACGCGCCGGCGACGCTCGCGCGGATGGAGTCCGACGCCGACGACTCGCTGCGCAAGCTCGTGCCGAGCTACGACCTGGTGCTCACGTACGGCGGCGGCGCGCCTGTCGTCCGCCGGTACGAGGCGCTCGGCGCCCGGGCGTGCGTCCCGATCTACAACGCGCTCGACCCCTCGACCCACTTCCCGGTCGCGCCCGACCCGCGTTTCGGTGCCGACCTGTCGTTCCTCGGCAACCGTCTGCCGGACCGGGAAGCGCGGGTCGAGGAGTTCTTCTTCCGCGCCGCCGACTCGGCGCCCGAGCGGACGTTCCTCCTCGGCGGCGCCGGCTGGGAGGACCGCGCCGGGACCCCTAACCTGACCTACCGGGGGCACGTCTCGCCGCAGGACCACAACGCGTTCAACTGCTCGGCGACCGCGGTGCTCAACGTCAGCCGCGAGTCGATGGCCGCGAACGGGTTCTCGCCCGCGACCCGGGTCTTCGAGGCCGCCGGCGCGGGCGCATGTCTGATAACCGACGACTGGGAGGGCATCGAGACGTTCCTCGAGCCCGAGAGCGAGGTGCTGGTAGCGCGCGACGGAGCCGAGGTCGCGGCGGCGGCGGCGGCGCTGACGCCGGAGCGCGCCCGCCTGGTCGGCGACGCCGCCCGGAAGCGGATCCTGGCCGCGCACACGTACGCGCACCGCGTCGCCGGGCTCGAGGCGCTGCTCGACGCCACGCCGCGGACGGCCGTGTCATGAGGGTCGTCTTCCTCGGACTGTCGATCACGTCGTCGTGGGGCAACGGCCACGCGACGAACTACCGGGCGCTCGTGAAGGCGCTGACGGCGCGGGGGCACGACGTCGTCTTCCTCGAGCGCGACGTGCCGTGGTACGCGACGCACCGCGACCTCCCACGGCCCCCGTACGGGAGCACGTTCCTGTACTCGTCGCTCGACGAGCTGCGCCGGAGGTTCTCGGACCGGGTCGCCGCGGCCGATCTCGTCGTCGTCGGCTCGTTCGTGCCGGACGGCGCCGAGGTGGGGAGGTGGGTCCTCGACACCGCCCGCGGCGTCACCGCGTTCTACGACATCGACACGCCGGTGACGCTCGAGAAGCTCGGCCGCGGCGACCACGAGTACCTCTCCCCGGAGCTCGTCGCGCGCTACGACCTCTACCTGTCGTTCACCGGAGGCCCCGTCCTCGACACGATCCGGGCCGGGTACGGCGCCGCGTGGGCCACTCCGTTCTACTGTCTCGTCGATGCGGCGGAGTACCGGCCGGAGCCCGCGCAGGCGCGCTGGGACCTCGGATATCTGGGCACGTACAGCGACGACCGGCAGCCGGCCGTGGAGCGTCTGCTGATCGAGCCGGCGCGGCGCAGGCCCGGCGTCCGCTTCGCCGTCGCCGGGCCTCAGTACCCGGAGGAGATCGCCTGGCCGCCCAACGTCGAGCGCGTCGATCATCTCCCGCCCGCCGAGCACCGGCGTTTCTACAACTCGCAACGGTTCACGTTGAACGTCACCCGCGAGCAGATGGTGCGGAGCGGCTACGCTCCCAGCGTGAGGCTCTTCGAGGCCGCGGCCTGTGGCGTCCCCGTCGTCTCGGACTGGTGGGAAGGACTGGACTCGTTCTTCGAGCCGGGGGCCGAGATCCTGATCGCGCACGGCCCGGACGACGTGCTCCGTTACCTGGAGGACCTGGGCGAGGACGAACGGCGTTCGATCGCGGACGCGGCGAGGCGGCGCGTGCTCGCGGAGCATACGGCCGAGCGCCGGGCGGAGGAGCTCGAAGCACACGTCGCCGGAGCCCGGGAGCGGGTCGCGTGACGCTGCAGTCGATGGGGCGGCCTGACCTGGCGAGCGACCCCGTCGAGCGGCGGATCGCCGAGCTGGCGCCCTGGTTCCACAACCTGCACCTGCCTTCGGGCCACCAGACCGCGCCCGACCATCCGCTCGGCGACTTCCCGTCGTTCAAGTGGGAGCAGCTCGGGCCGGTGCTCCCGCAGGACCTGGACGGCTGGAGCGTCCTCGACATCGGGTGCAACGCCGGGTTCTACTCGTTTGCGCTCGCCGGACGCGGCGCGGACGTCGTCGGGATCGACCTCGACCCGCACTACCTGCGCCAGGCGAGGTGGGCGGCCGAGCAGCTCGGCGTTGCCGGCAGCGTGCGGTTCGAGCAGATGCAGATCTACGACCTCGCGCACGTCGCCGAGCGCTTCGACCTCGTGCTGTTTCTCGGCGTGCTGTACCACCTGCGCTACCCGCTGCTCGCGCTCGACATCCTCGCCGAGAAGATCGACCGTCTGCTGGTCGTGCAGACGCTGACGATGCCGGGCGACGAGGCGGCCGGTGTCCCCGACGACCTCGGCATCGACGAGCGCGACGCGATGCTCGACCCGGGGTGGCCGAAGATGGCGTTCATCGAGAAGTCGCTCGCGAACGACCTGACGAACTGGTGGGCGCCGACCGAGGCGTGCGTCGAGGCGATGCTTCGCTCGGCCGGCATGCGCGTGGTCGAGCGGCCGGGACACGAGATGTTCGTGTGCGAGCCGGAGCCGGGGCCGCGGCCTGCGAGCGCGGACCTCGCGGCGGCGACGGGACGCCGGGAGCTGCGGGCGCACGAGTAGCCGCGCGGTCTACGTGCGGCGGCGGTCTCTCACGGCCCCGTAGACGACGGCGCTAGGAGCGCCTCTCGTTCTTTGTGCCTTCAGCCTCGGTAGGCGGCGGTGTAGGCACAAGGAAAGCGACTAGCGGAGGCGCCTCGGAAGGACTCCGGTCCTCGCCACTTCGCCCAGCCAGCGCGCGCTCTCCCGCGGCCTCCGCTCGAGCGTCTGCCGGTCCACCTCCATCAGCCCGAACGACGGCGCGTAGCCGTAGTTCCACTCGTAGTTGTCCATCAGCGTCCAGTAGAAGTAGCCGCGCACGTCGATCCCCGACTCGATGCAGCGGTGCAGCCCCCGCAACGCCCCCTCGACGTATGCCACCCGCAGCGAGTCGTCGGACGTCGCGATCCCGTTCTCCGTGACGAGGACGGGAAGCCCCGTGCGGTCCCACGCGCGCCGTACCGTCGCCTCGAGCGCGTCCGGCCAGAGCTCGTATCCCATCCCCGTCCGCTCCACGCCGTCCTCCGGCGCGAGGAACCCCTCCGGCCCGACGCGGTGCCGCGTGTACGTGTTGACGCCGACGAAGTCGTCCCCGGCGGACGCGTCGAGATAGACGTCCTCGCGCAGCCGCCGGATGTCCTCCAGCGGAGCCTCGCCCCCCGGAGTCGCCTGCCAGTCCGCCAGCGCCAGGGCGAGGCCGACGCGCGCGTCCGTCCGCGCCCGCACCGCGTCGCGCGCCCGCAGATGCGCGTCGACGAACGCATCGGTCACGCGCACACGGGCGTCACGGTCGCGCCGCGCCGGCGGGAACACGCCGTCCTCGTACGCGAGCAACGCGACGATGTTCGGCTCGTTCAGCGTCACGGCCCATCGCAGCAACGGCGCGACCGCGTCGCACATCCACCCGCAGAACCGTGCGAACAGCGCCGGGACGGCCGGGTCCTCCCAGCCCCCTCGCTCGGCGACCCACCGCGGGAGCGTGAAGTGATTGAAGGTCAGGACGGGCTCGAGCCCGAGGCGGCGGCACGCCGACAGCATCGCCGCGTAGTGCGCGAGCTGCTCCGGTGCCACCTCGCCCTCGCGCGGCTCGACCCGCGACCACTCGACCGAGAAGCGGTACGCGCCGAACCCGAGTTCCGCGAGCAGCGCGAGGTCCTGCGGAAACCGGTTGTAATGGTCGCAGGCGATGCCGCAGACGTCGGCGCACGTCGTGTCGCTCGCCCTCTCCCAGTCGTACCAGTCGGCCCAGGCGTTGCCGCCCTCGACCTGGTACGCAGACGTGGCGGCGCCCCAGAGGAAGCCCTCCGGGAAGCGCAGGGCTTGGCTCAGGTCGTCGAGGGAGCCGGGCCCGCCCCCTTCGGGACGAGCGCCTCGCCCTGCGACGCGACCAGCCTCCAGTAGCGGCCGTGCGCGGACAGTAGGTCGTCGTGCGTGCCCCGTTCGACGAAGCGCCCGTCGTCCATGACGAGGATGAGGTCGGCGTTCTGGACCGTGCTGAGCCGGTGGGCGATCACGATCCGCGTGCACCCGAGGCTCTCGAGGTGCGAGTGCACGACCTGTTCCGTCTCGACGTCGAGGTGGCTCGTCGCCTCGTCGAGCAGCAGGATCTTCGGGTCGTGCACGAGCGCCCGGGCGAGGGCGAGGCGCTGCCTCTGGCCTCCCGAGAGCGACGCGCCCCCGTCCGCCAGGACGGTGTCGTAGCCCATCGGCCAGCCGGCGATCTCGTCGTGCATCGCAGCGAGCGCGGCGGCGCGCTCGACGCGCTCGAGCGGCATGTCGGGCTCCGCGAGCGCGATGTTCTTGCGCACGCTGGAGCCGAACAGGAACGCGTCCTGCGGCACGATCCCCAGCTGCTTGCGCACCCACGCGAGGTCGAGGGACCCGAGGTCCTGGCCGTCGTACAGCACGCGCCCGCTCGTGGGCGCGTAGAGCCCGAGGATCAGGTGGGCGAGCGTCGACTTGCCCGACCCGGACTTGCCGACGATCGCGATGTTCTGGCCGGGCTCGATCTCGAGCGACACGTCCTTCACGACCTCGGGCGATCCGGCGCTGTAACGGAACGACACGTTCTCCAGCGTGATGCGGCCCTTCAGCACCGGCGCCGAGAGGCTCTCCTTGGACTCCTGCTCCGGCGCCGTCGCGAGGACGTCGTTGATGCGCTCCATGTAGCTGCCGAGCAGCTGCATCTGCAGCCCCGTCGTCACGAGGTTCGCCAGCGGGGTGAGGAACCCCGCGGCCAGCGCGTTGAGCGCGAGCATCTCGCCGAGCGTCAGGCTCCCGTTCAGGACGCTGAGCGCGCCGACGCCGAGGATCGCGAGGGGCGACGCCACGCGCAGCGATCCCATGAGCGAGTCGACCGCCGCGTTCAGCCGGCCGCGCGACAGCGTCGAGTTCACCTCGTCGACGAAGAAGTTCGTCCACTCCGACACGGCGCGCTCTTCGGCCCCCACCGACTTCAGCGTCTCGATGCCGCTCAGGATCTGCACGAGGTATCCCTGGGAGCGCGCCTGGGCGTTCAACGTCTCCGACATCAGGCGCTGGTTGCGCCGGTGGGAGACCAGCATCACGAGGACCTGCAGCAGAGCGACGGCGACGATCACCGCGCCCATGCGCGGGCTCTGCACGAAGATCAGGATCAGGTAGAGGCTGACGAGCGAGCCGTCGAGCATCGTCGACATCGCGCCGGTCGTCAGGATCTCGCGCACGGTCGAGTTGCTGTTCAGCCGCATCATCAGGTCGCCCGACGACCGCTGCAGGAAGAACGAGTACGGCAGCGAGACGAGATGGTGGATGAACCCGAGCGAGATCTTGAGGTCGAGCTGCGTCCGCACGTTCAGCAGCAGGTGGGCGCGCACGAACGACGACAGCAGGTGGAACAGCGCCATGGCCAGGAGGCCGAGCGTCAGGAGCAAGAGCAGGCTGCGGTCGCCGGTCGGGACGATCCGGTCGACGAGGACGCCGGTGAGGATCGGGACCGACAGCGCGAGCAGCTGGATGAACAGCGA
Source organism: Actinomycetota bacterium (assembly GCA_030861725.1). Classification (GTDB taxonomy): domain Bacteria; phylum Actinomycetota; class CADDZG01; order CADDZG01; family WHSQ01; genus JALZEG01. The sequence continues at coordinate 48,033 of JALZFC010000005.1, forward strand.
CACGACCGCGACCCGTCCGAGCAGCCCCGACTGGCGCATCATCGGCCGGACGTACCGCCAGGCGCTGCGGTTGTGCGCGCGATCCCGCGTGAAGCCCTCGTCGGGCTCGACGATCAGCGCGACGCCGGTGAACGACTCGCCGAACTTCTCGAGCGAGATCCGGCGCCGCCCGGCGGCCGGGTCGATGACGACGACTCCGCCGCGGGTCAGCTTCTCGAACACGACGAAGTGGTTGAACTCCCAGTGCAGGATCGCTCCCTTCGGCAGGAACTTGATCCCGTCGAGCTCGACCTTCACGCCGCGCGCCCGCATGTCGTACGCGCGGGCGGCGCGGATGATCGACGCCGCGTTGACGCCGTCGCGCCCTGTGCCCGTTGCGTTGCGGACCTCCTCCGCGGACACGGTCCGCCCGTGCAACGCCATCGACATCGCGAGACACGCGGCCCCGCAGTCCGAGATCTCGAGCTGCTGGATGTACGGGATGCGCTTGCTCATGAGTCTCCGAACAGCTGCCGGAGCCCCGGCACGAACGCGACGATGACCGGCTCCGAGCCGGTGCGCACGCGGAGCTGCCCGAAGTCCTCGCCGGGCTCGACCGGGTCCGTCCGCAGGATCGTGACGGGGCCGTTGATGGCCAGCGCGAGCCCGGGGAAGCGATCGCGCGCCTCGTCCGCGGGCACCGACGTCTCGACCGACTCGATCCGCACGTCGACCTCGCGGCCGCCGTTCGCGGGGAGGTAGGCGGCAGCGGACCCGGTCTCGGGAGGCGCGCCCTGTCCCTCGGGGAGGAGCGCGGTCACGGCGCCGTCCTCTACCAGGGCGAGCGCCAGCGCGACCCGCTCGACCGTCGCGATCGACGCCGCCACCACGATCGCGGCGACGCAGACCAGCACGATCCAGAAGCCCTTCTTCGGCCAGGACGCCAGCCTGACGAGGTCTGCGGGCGCGGCGCGACGCCTCTGGTACTCGAGGGCCTCCTGGCGGAACAACGGTTCGCGCTCTGACATGCCGCCATGCTACCGACTGGGGTTAACCCCAGTTCCGGACGGACCGGTCGACGTCGAGGCCGTGGGGCACGGCCCGGCGCCGCGTCCACAGTGTTCGCGCGCGGTGCGTCGCCGCGCGGAGGTCCTGAGCTTGATGGGGGCAGTGGTTCCACGGGCCACCATCACCCCCCATCGTTGTGATGGTGCCCGCGCGGGTGGTTCTTCAAGATGGCCGCCAACCGGCCCCAAAATGGCTTGTAATGAACCTTGTTACAATCCGCCGACGCTATGCGCAAGTCGACGGTACTGCGGCGGATGCTGGACTCGTCAGAGACCGAGTTCATGCTCGAAGCACACAACGGTCTGAGCGCGCGGATCGCGGAAGAGGCCGGGTTCCGAGGGATCTGGGCCAGTGGATTGACGATTGCCGCGCAGCACGGGGTCCGGGACAACAACGAGCTGAGCTGGACTCAGGTCGTCGAAACCGTGGAATTCATGACCGACGTCACCACGATACCGATCCTGCTGGACGGCGACACCGGCTATGGGGACTTCAACAACATGCGCCGACTCGTCCGCAAGTTGGAGCGGAGCGACGTTGCAGGCGTCTGCATCGAAGACAAGCTCTTTCCGAAGAGCAACAGCTTCGTCCCGAGCGAGCGTGAACCGCTCGCTGGCATCGCCGAGTTCGCCGGCAAGATAAGGGCGGGGAAGGACTCACAGGATGACCCCGATTTCAGCATCGTCGCGCGCGTCGAGGCATTGGTCGCGGGGTGGGGGATGGAAGAGGCTCTCCGGCGCGCGGAGGCGTATCGGGAGGCGGGAGCGGACGCGATCCTGATCCACAGCAAGCGCGCCCGTCCCGATGAGGTGCTTGCGTTCGCCGGGCTGTGGCAGAACCGGTGCCCGCTCCTGGTGGTCCCGACGAGGTACTACGGGACTCCCGCGGAGGTGTTCCGCCGAGCCGGGATAAGCCTCGTGATCTGGGCGAACCATCTCCTGCGCGCGTCGGTCGCCGCGATGCAGCAGGTCGCGGCGGCGATCGGCGAGACGCAGTCGCTGGTCGAGGCCGAACGCCGCATCGCCCCCATGGCCGAGATCTTCCGGCTCCAGGGCGTCGACGAGCTGTTGGAGGCGGAGAAGACCTACATGGGCGGCCCGAGCAAACGCAAGGCCGTCGTCCTCGCGGCGGCCCGGCACGAGGAGCCGGGCCTGCCCGAGGAGGGACTTAACGTGGCGGCGACCGTCGCAGGCGGGTCGCTTCTCGAAAGGCTGGTCGCCGAGCTCAAGAAACAGAGAGTCGACGACGTCACAGTGGTCGTCGGACGTCCCACGGACGCGGTCGACGTGGCGGACGTCGACGTCGTGATCGATCCCGAACCCCCGTGCGGCGAGCTGGCCTGCTTGTCGCGCGCCGGCGATGTCCTGGGGGCGGACACCCTGGTCGCCCGTGGCGACGTCCTCTTTCGCAGCTACGTGCTCGCGGACCTGCTGTCGGCCCCCGGCGCGCTGATAGCCGTCGTCGACTCGAGGACGCCCTGGGAGAGGGCGGGCGAAGACTTCGCTTACTGCTCGGAGCTCGACGATCGCGGTCTCCACGAGAAGGAGGTCCTGCTCGAGCACGTCGGTCCGGAGCCGGCGTGGCACGGCCGGACCCCCTGCGGCCGCTGGGCCGGGATCATCCGAGTGACCGGGGAAGGGCGCGAGGACCTGCTGCACGCGCTCGACGAGGTGAGACGCCGACCTGAGTTCGACCGGCTCGGCCTGCCCGACCTCTTGAACGTCCTCGTGGCGGCGGGCCGGCCGATCCGCGTCATGTACATCAACGGCCACTGGCTCGACGGCAACAACGCGTCGCACCTCCGGCGGGCGCGTCTCGCCGCGGGTCCTTCGTCCCCGCCGATGTCGTTGCAGTCCGGCGGGTTGCCGGAGTGATCGGCGCGCACGAGTTCGTCGAGGCTGCTCGCGCGGAAGGCTTCCTGTTCTATGCGGGGGTTCCCTGTTCGTATCTCGAGACGTTCATCGACCACGTGATCCGCGACGACCGGCTCGTGCACCTCTCCGCGGCCAACGAAGGCGACGCCGTGGCGTCGGCCTTGGGTTCGACGCTGGGAGGGCGGCCGGCGGTCGCGTTCATGCAGAACTCGGGTCTGGGGAACGCGGTCAACCCTCTGGTGTCACTTGCCTGGCCCTTCCGGATGCCCGTCTTGCTGATCGTGACGCTGCGAGGCGACCCCGACCTGGGGGACGAGCCGCAGCACCTGGTGATGGGCAGGACGACCGGTTCGCTTCTGGACACGATGGAGATCCCCTGGGAGTGGTTCCCGACCGACCGCGACGAGATCGCTCCTGCCCTGCAGCGGGCCCGTTCCCATATGCGCCGCGACAGCCGTCCGTACGCGCTCGTGATGCGCAAGGGCACCCTCGCTCCTCATCCGCATGGCGACATGCGCCCGCCCGCCGTCGTCCGATCCGAGCGCCGGGATGCCGTGCGCCACGTCTGCGCGAGCGTGGAGAGGCCCAGCAGGACCGAGGTGCTCCGCCGGATCCGGGACCGGTCGCCCCTGGAGGGAAGCGTCGTCGTCGCCACCACCGGCTACACGGGACGCGAGCTCTACGCGCTGGACGACCGCCCGAACCACCTGTACATGGTGGGGTCGATGGGCTGTGCGACGTCTCTCGCGCTCGGGCTCTCGCTCGTGCGGCCGGACCTGCGCGTCGTGGTCGTCGAAGGGGACGGCGCCGCACTCATGCGCATGGGGAACTACGCCACCCTCGGTGCCTACGGAGGCGACAACCTGATCCACCTGGTGCTCGACAACGAGATGCACGAGTCGACGGGGGGTCAGAGCACGGTCTCGGCCGGGGTGTCGTTCGCGGGTGTCGCGGCGGCGTGCGGCTACGGCTTCGCGGTGGAGGGATCGTGTACCGACGTCGTCGATCAGGTCTTCGATGCCGGCGGGTCACGGGGGCCGCGCTTCGGGCAGATCAAGATCTGTCCGGGAGTGGCGGGCCCTCTGCCGCGACCGGCCTTGGCCCCCCACGAGGTCAAGGAGCGTCTCGTAGACCACATCGGAGCCGCCGGTGCCTGAGGACACGGCGGGACCTCCGATCCTGCTGAACCCCGGGCCGGTGAACCTCAGCGCGCGCGTGAGGCAGGCTCTCCTGCAGCCCGATCTCTGCCACCGCGAGGCCGAGTACTTCGAGCTGCAGGACTCCGTGCGGGCTCAGCTGCTCGACGTCTACGGGTTGCCGTCCAGCCGGTGGGTGGCCGCACTGCTCGCCGGCTCCGGCACGGCGGCTGCGGAAGCGATGCTGAGCAGCCTCGTCGGTGCCGGCGGCCGTGTGCTCGTGATCGAGAACGGGACCTACGGCCGCCGCCTCGCCGCTATCGCGCAGGCGCACGGCATCTCCTGTTCCGTCGCGCGCTTCGAGTGGGACGAGGAGGTGCCGCCGTCGCGCGTCGCGGCTGCGATCGACGCGGATCCGTCGATCACTCATCTTGCAGTCGTGCACCACGAGACGACGACGGGGCGGCTGAACCCGATCGAGGAGCTGGGTCAGGTCTGCCGCTCTCGCGGTCTGTCGTTGCTCGTGGACGCCGTCAGCAGCTTCGGGGCGGAGGAGATCGACTTCGAGCGGTGGGGGCTGGGGGCATGCGCGGGCTCCGCCGGCAAGTGCCTCCACGGGATACCAGGTCTCGCGTTCGTGGTGGTGAGAAGGACCGAGCTGCAGCGCGGCTGCCGGCCCTCGCGGACGGTCTATCTCGACCTCTTGCGGTACGCCGAGACCCAGGAGAGCGGTGACACGCCTTTCACGCCGGCGGTGCACGGTTTCTTCGCCCTCGACGAGGCCCTGCGCGAGCTCGCCGAGACCGGCGGGTGGCGCGCGCGCCGCCGGCGCTACACGTGGCTGGCGGAGCGGACGCGGGGGTGGCTCGCCGAGCTGGGAGTCGAGCCGTTGATCGGGCCCTCGGAATCCTCCTGCGTCTTGCGCAGCTACCGCCTGCCGCCCGGCGTAGAGTACCGGCCGCTGCACGACCGCCTCAAGCAGCTCGGGTTCGTGATCTATGCGGGCCAGGGCCCGCTGGAGGGAGAGGTCTTCCGGATATCCACCATGGGCGCGATCGACGACGCAGACCTCGAGCGCTTCCGCGCAGCGCTGTGCGAGTGCCTCGCCACGTACGACACCTCGCTCACGTGAAGAAGGTCTACGTCGACATGGTGGGAGATCTCTTCCACTGGGGGCACGTCGAGATTCTGAGACGCGCCCGCGCGTTGGGCGACCACCTGGCCGTAGGCGTGATCTCGGACTCGGTCGCGGCGAGCTACAAGCGGCTTCCCGTCATGACCATGGAAGAGCGGATAGCCGTCATCGAAGCGTGCCGGTTCGTCGACTCGGTCATACCCGATGCACCGTTCACCGTCACGGCGGAGTTCATCGACCTCCACGCGATCTCGCTCGTCGTCCACGGCAGCGATCTCTCGGCCGCCGCTCTGGAAGACATGTACGGAGAAGCTCTGGGGTTGGGGAAGCTCCGGATCCTCGACTACACGGAGGGGATCTCGACGTCCGAGATAATCGACAGGATCCGCCGCCACGACGCCGCCGAGCCGGCACTGCGGCCGGCGGACGGCTGAGACCCTGGGACCGTTCTCGTCCACGACTCCCACGCCCGATCGCACAGACCCACCAAGAGAAGGATGCCGATGACGAACGTCCTTGGAGTCGTCCGCTCGCACAACGAGTGGGACTTGCTGGAGGAGGCGATCGTCGGCACGGCCGAAGGCGTGACGGTGCCGGTCCTGACGCACGAGTTCAAGTCGATGGTGCGCCGCGAGTACTGGGACTTCTACCGGCGCTACGGGGGGCAGCCGTATCCGGAGCACATCGTCGCCGCCGCCTCGAAGGCGCTCGACAACCTTCAGGAGGTGCTGGAGGGAGAGGGCGTCGTCGTGAGAAGGCCGGACCCGGTCGACTACGGCCCGAAGGTCTGCACGACGCCTTTCTTCGCCGCCTCGGGCTTCTTCAACGCCGACGTCCGGGACGTCCTCATGGTCGTCGGCGACGAGATCATCGAGGCGCCGATGGCGTATCGTGCCCGCTACTTCGAATACCTCAGGTACCGCTCCCTCGTCCAGGAGTATTTCGCCGGGGGCTGCCGGTGGACTGCAGCGCCCAAGTGCTCGATGCGCGACGAGCTATACGACTGGGACTACCCGGAGGAATTCCTGTCGTTCACCCGCGGCGACCCGGACGCGCCGGACGACGTAGGCCCGCTGGCGGGCCGGTTCATCACGACGGAGAGCGAGCCGTGCTTCGACGCGGCCGACTTCACGCGTTTCGGCAAGGACATCATCGCCCAACGAAGCCAGGTGACGAACGCGCTCGGGATCGAGTGGCTCCGCCGCCACCTGGGTGACGGCTATCGGATACACACCGCGAGGTTCAGGGACCCGGGTCCCGTGCACATGGACGCCACGTGGGTCCCTATAGGCGTCGGCCGGGTCCTGTCGTGCCCGGATCGCCCGTGCACCTCGCCCGACATCCTCGCGATGTTCGAGAGGGCGGGATGGGAGGTCCTGAGCCCCCCGCGCGGCGTCGCGCAGGCGGAGTTCCACCTCTCGAGCCGGTGGTTGTCGATGAACGTCCTCATGCTGGGCGAAGAGCGCGTCTTGGTCGAGAAGCACGAGGAGCCGACGATCCGGTTCTTCAAGGAGATCGGGCTGAAGCCCGTCCTGGTCGACTTCAAGGACCATTACATCCTCGGCGGCGGGTTGCACTGCGCAACCCTCGACGTCCGAAGGCAGGGTGAGCTGCAGTCTTACTTCTGAGGCCGCGTTGCGCGCCTGGCGTCGACTCGGCGCGCGGGTCATGAGCGCCGTCGGCGCGACCCGGGGGTGTGCGGGAACGGAACGACGCGCCGGGGCGTCAACACGGCAGTTCCGTCGTCGCCCGCTGGAGGTCACCGATGAGCTTTGGAGCAACGAGGTGCGCTTGCGTCCTGGTCGCGGTCGCCCTCGCCGCGGCTGCGCTCCCGGCCCACGCGGCCCCGGTGACGTGCCGTGGCGAGCGGGCGACGATCGCCGGCACGAGGGGGAGAGACAAGATCGTCGGGACGCCTCAGCGGGACGTGATCGCGGCGCGTGGCGGCGTCGACTCCGTAGATGGCGGCGGAGGCGACGACCTCATCTGTGGTGACGGCGGTCACGACAGCCTGTCGGGTGCGGACGGCAACGACCGGCTGTACGGCGAGGAGGGCGTCGATATCCTTCGGGGGGGCGCCGGCGACGACCTCCTCGATACCGGCGACGGCAACCCGCTTCCTTATGGTTTCGTCGGTCAGGCCGTCGAGGGCGGTCCCGGGAACGACACCCTGATCGGCGACGGCGTCGAGACCATCCAGCGGACGACCGTCCATTCCGAGGAAGGTGCGGGCGCGGTCGCAGACCTCGCGGCCGGCACGCTCACCGACGCCGGCGGGACCGACACGCTGTCGGGGATCACCGGGTTCCACGGGACCGCGCAGGACGACGTGGTGACGGGCACCGACGGCGGCGACTACCTCTCCACGGGCGCAGGCAACGACCGCCTCGACGGCGGGGCGGGAGACGATTACCTGCGCGCGTCCGAAGGCGCCGACGAGCTCGTCGGCGGAGCGGGCATCGACCTCGTGGAGCCGGGCGAAGGCGACGACGTCTCGAGCGGCGGCCCCGGGAGCGACACGATCTCGTACAGGGGGCACGGCGCGTCGCTGATGATCGACCTCGCCGCCGGCAGCGCGACCGGGCTCGGCACCGACACGTTCGACGGCATCGAGAACGCCTTCGGCGGGCGCTCCGCCGACGTCCTCAACGGCGACGACGGGCCGAACGACCTCGAGGGCGGCTCCGGACACGACGTCGTCCACGGCCGCGACGGCAACGACGTGCTGGCCGCGCGCGAGCAGTACGGCGAGGGTGGCGACGACGTCCTCCGCAGCGGTCCCGGCGACAACGGCCTCGACGGCGGCGACGGCATCGACGTCGCGGAGTTCTCGGAGCCCGTGACCGTCGATCTCGCCGCGGGGGCGGCTGCCGGCGAAGGCGACGACTCGCTCGTGTCGGTGGAGAACGTGACGGGCTCCCGCGGGAGGGACGTCCTCCGAGGTGACGGCGGTCCCAACGTCCTGTCGGGCCGAGGGGGAAGCGACGAGCTCGTCGGTCGCGGCGGCACCGACGCGCTTCGAGGGGACCGGGGACAGGATCTCTGCCTCTCGGGCGAGGAGCTGTCGGGATGCGAGCTGGAGGCGGTACCGGTTCCGCCGCGCGGCCCCCACCGGCTGCGGTCGAACCCCTGCTCGGGTGAGGGCGCGATTACCGGCACCGCGGACGACGACGAGCTCACCGGCACCGCCGGCGACGACGTGATCTGCGGCCTCGGCGGCGACGACGAGATATCCGGCGGCGGCGGCGACGACGTCGTGCGCGGCAACGACGGGGACGACTCGCTCGACGGGGACGCCGGGGACGACGCGGTGGACGGAGCGGCGGGACGCGACCGCCTCGCGGGTGGGACGGGCGACGACTTCCTGCTCGGCGGCGACGGCGCCGACGTCGTACGCGCGGGTGACGGGCACGACGTGTCGGACGGCGGTGGCGGGGCCGACCGGATCCACGGCGAGAGCGGCAACGACACGGGCAGCGGTCGCGCGGGAGACGACACGCTCGACGGAGGGGCCGGAAGCGACTCGTGCATCGGGGGCGCCGGCGACGACGGCTATCGCGGCTGCGATCGGTGTGCCGCTTCCGCCGTCGCGTCGAAGATCGCGTTCAGCAGGACGGAGACCGGCGGCGGCGTCTTCGTCATGCCCTCGAACGGCTCGCGCGAGCGCCGCGTGTCTCACGGGATCCCGCCGCCGCGCGAGGCGCACGACTACGAGCCGGCGTGGTCGCCCGACGGACGGACGATCGCGTTCGACGGCGGCGGTTACCACGCGAACCTCTACACGGTCGCGGCGAACGGCGCGCGGCTCGAGAAGATCGTCGACCAGGGTGAAGGCGCGGCGTCGTTCACGCCCGCCTGGTCACCCGACGGGCGCCGGATCGCGTTCGAGACGGAAGATCTCGGCGACGAGTCGTTCGACGTGTACTCGGTGCCCTCCTCCGGCGGCAGGGTGGAGGCGCTGACCCACAGCGAGGCCGGCCGCTTCCACCCGGAGTACTCGCCGGACGGGGAGCTGATCGCGGTCGAGGGCAATACGGACGAGTACCACAAGCGCGTCTACCTGATCGAGCCGTCCGGCGCGGAGGAGATCGAGCTCATGCCGGGGCACGTCGGTCAAGACCCGTCGTGGTCGCCGAGCTCGCAGTGGGTCGCGATCGCGGCATCGCCGGAGGAGGCGACGCGCTTCGACACGCACACCGAGATCTTCCTCGTCCACCGGACCGGGCACGCGGTCACGCAGCTGACGAGCACCGGGGGGACGAAGACGTCGCCGCGCTGGTCGCCCGACGGGACCCAGGTCGTCTTCGTCCGCGACGACTCCGGGAACCGCGACCTGTGGGTCGTGGACGCGGACGGCGGGGCGCAGCGACGGCTGACGAACCTTCCGGGCGACGAGACGGAACCGCGCTGGTCGCCCGACGGCGAGCGGATCGTGTTCGTGGGCTCCCGCGGCCGCTCCACCGACGTCTACGCCGTCGATCCCGACGGTCGACGCCTGCGGCGTTTGACGGACTCGCCGGGGCTCGAGACTGCGCCGCGGTGGCAGCCGAAAGCGTGTAGCTGAGGGTCTAGCGGCGCGGCGTCATCGCTGCGGCGGCGAGACCGGTGACGCCGAGGGTCGCGTGGACGACCTGGTCCGCCGCGTTCGAAGCGATCTTGAACGCCTCCGGGCCCCAGATCGCGATCGAGGCAGTCACGGCTACGTACATGACGCCTTTCACGAGCGCGCCGGTCCGCGCCCACTCTGGCTTGATCGCGAACGCGAGCGCGATCGCGCCGCTGATCAGCGCGCTGAGGTTGTGCCACCCGTTCGTCTCGAAGATGCCGAGGATGTGCCCCGTGCCGGCCGATTCCACCGCGCCGGATGAGGCCGGGAACGCGCTGTTCACGGTGAACCCGACCAGCGAGGCCGCGACGAGGAACACGCCGGACGCGACGAGATAGACCCGCGCGGGCGACCACACGGCCGTGGCGGGCGCTGCTGACGTCGACGCGCTCACTCCGGCTCCTCTTCTCGGGCGACCGCACCAAGTATCTTCCCCCGTCCCGCCTGTGCGAGGACGTCGTCCAGCGACATCTCCTCGAACGACGTCAGGAGCAGGTCGGCCTCGGAGAGGTCGAGCGCGCTCGTGACGGGATTCGGCACCGCGACGCAGAAGAGCCCGGCGGCCTTCGCGGCGCGTATCCCGTTCGGCGAGTCCTCGAAGACGACGGCTTCGTCCGCGGCCACGCTCAGCGCGTCGAGCGCCTCCTCGTAGAGGCAGGGGAGCGGCTTCGCACGGGCCGTGTTGCCGTCGGCGCAGTTGATGCAGGCCCAGCCCTCGGAGCGCCCGAGCCGGTCGAGATTCGACGTGATCCAGGCCGTCTCGCCGCTGGAGACGATCGCGACGCTGATCCCGAGGCCGGCCGCCCGCGACAGATAACCCTCGAGACCGCGCCGCAGCGACTCACGGCTCACGAGCTCGAGCTTGCGCCTGTAGCGGGCCGCGTCCACGGAGTGCCTGTCGAGCGCGCGGCCGAGCAGGCCCTCGAGGTGGTCGAGCGGCTCGAAGCCTCCCAGCGTTCCGACGCAGCTCGACCATTCGTCGACCGACAGCACGTGCCCGTGTCTCTCGTACACCTCCTGCCACGCGCGGAACGCGGGTACCTCGGTGTCGACGACGGTCCCGTCGAAGTCGAACAGCAGCGCCCTCGTGTGCATGCCCCTATGCCTACCGCGGACCGGTGGGGGGAGGGGACAAGGGGCCGCGCCCGCGACGCGGCCCCCGTCGGCGTCGGTTCTAATACGTCGCCTTGACGCTGTAGCTCTTCGACTGTGTGCCCGAGTAGACGTGGACGCCGACGTACCACCAGTCCGCGGCCGGGTTGGAGACGGTACAGGAGCCGGTCGAGGCGCCGGTGTAGTGACGGCACGCCCACGCGGACTCCGTCGGCTTCGCGCCCCCACGCACGTAGAGGTCGAGGTCGGGATTGCAGCCGAGCAACGAGCAAGCGGCGCCGGTGAGGTCGACCTTCAGCGACGCTTTGCCCGCCGGGACCTGGATCTTGTAGTACTTCCACGTCCCCGCAGCTCCATTCGTGTCCGACGTCGCGATGCCGTTCGTGAGATTCGGCGTGGCGGGGTCGGGGTCACCGCCGGCCGACACCGTCACCGCCTGCGACGTCGTCGCGCTCGCACCCGCGTTGTCGGTCACCGTCAGCGTCACCGTATAGGTCCCCGCGGCGGGGAACGAGTGCGAGGGGTTCGCCTCCGTCGAGGTCGTGCCGTCGCCGAAGTTCCAGCTCCGGCTCGCGATCGTCCCGTCGGAGTCCGTGCTCGTGTCGGTGAACGAGCAGGTGAGGCCGGAGCACGAGCTCGTGAAGCTCGCGACGGGGGCCGCGTTGCTCGGAGGAGGCGTCGGCGTCGGGGTGGGAGTCGGCGTCGTGCCGGCGGTGATGAAGCCGTTGTAGAGGAGGCGGTTCGGCGAGCCCGAGCCCGCGCTCGTCACCTTGCCCGTCGTCGCGTTGCCCGTGAGCGCGGTGGCGACCGCCGCGGGAGCCGTCACTCCGTTCGCCTGCAGGTACTGCGCGGCGACGCCGGCGACGTGCGGGGACGCCATCGACGTCCCGCTGATCGTGTTGGTCGCGGTGTCGCTCGTCACCCAGCTCGAGAGCACGTTCACGCCGGGGGCGAAGATGTCGACGCAGGTGCCGTAGTTCGCGAACGACGCCTTGCGGTCGGAGCTGTCGGTAGCGGAGACCGTGATCGCCTCCGCGACCCTGGACGGCGAGGTGTTGCACGCATCCTCGGCGATCCCGAGGACTCCGCCGTTCCCCGCCGCGATCGCGTAGGTGGTTCCGTCTGCGATCGAGTTGCGGACGGCCGCGTCGATCGTCGAGCTCGTGCCGAGGAGCGTGCCGAGGCTCATGTTCGCCACGTCCTTCTCGCCCGCCGTGTGCTGCGCGGTCACCCAGTCGATGCCGGCGATGATGTCGGCGCCGGCTCCGTCGCCGTTGCAGTCCAGCACCCGGACCGCCACCAGCGAGGTGCCCTTCGCGATGCCGTAGGTCGAGCCCCCGACCGTGCCTGCGACATGGGTCCCGTGGCCGTCGCAGTCGCTCGCGTCGGCGTGGCCGTCGACGAAGTCGTACCCGTGGGAGGCGCGGCCGCCGAAGTCGGCGTGAGTGACGCGGATCCCGGTGTCGATCACGAAGACGGTCGTGCCGGCTCCGGTCGCGTTGTAGACATACGAGCCGCTCAGCGGGAGGTCGCGCTGGTCCGTGCGGTCGAGCCCGTACGGCGGGTTCGACTGCGTGTCGACCGCGCGGACGACCGGGTCCTGCTCGACGAGCGCGACCCGCGGGTCGGCTGCGAGAGCGAGCGCTCCGGCGCGATCGATCTCGATCGAGAAACCATCGAGCGCGTGCGAATAGACGTACCCGAGCCGGCCGCCGTGCATGCGGGCTAGGCGCACGGCCACACCCGCGACGTCGCTCACCTCCGGGCGCAGCATCACGATGTAGCTGCCGGGCACGGCCTTACCGGCCGGACGGATCGCCTCGCGATGCTCGGCGGCCCCCGCTCCGGCAGGAAGCATGGCGAGCAACGTAGCCGCGGCGACGAACGCCCCCGCGGTCCTGCGAGACGACGGTTTCGATCGAGATCCCATGTTCTTGCTCCCCCCTCGCCTGACCGACCGGCAGGACTTCGTCGGCGGGAGCGGGGTTCCTGTCGCTAAGCGGGACAAATCGGGCGCGCCGGCCGGGACAGGGAGTCCATAGCTCCCCCCGCCGCGGTGCGGCGGGCTTCGGCTCGTGCGCGTCCGGTCGAGGCAGCGAAGCGAGCGAGACTCCGGTCGTGACCCGGTGCGACGTCACGGCCCGGGCTCTACTCCGAGCCGGCGACGCGTCCCTCTACGCGCGCGCCGAGGCGTCTCGCTCCGATGACGGCGCGTTGGATCGAGGTGACGAAGCCGGTGACGGCGATCAGCAGCAGGCCCCACCAGGCGACGCCGGCCAGCGCGGAGACGATGAGGATGAGGAGCCGGCTGTCGCGGGCACCGATGCCCTCGGGGCAGTCGACTCCGAGGCTCTGCGCCCGTGCCCTCGTGTACGACGTGAGCAGCGAAGCCGTCAGAGCCAGTCCCCCTACGGCCGCCAGCGAGTCCAGATCGGAATACGTGAGGCCGAGGATGAGGGCTGCGTCCATCCAGCGGTCGAGGACGCTGTCGAGGAACGCGCCGACGGTGGAGGAGCGGTCTGTGGCGCGGGCCAGGTCCCCGTCGACGCAGTCGACGATCTCCGCCACCAGGGCGGCGGCGGCTCCGGCGACGTAGTACCCACCGCCGAGGAGCACGGCCGCGAGCAGGGCGACGGCGACGCCCACCCACGTCACGGTCAGGGGCGACACGCCCGTGCGCGCGAGCAAGCTCGCGATGCGCGTCGAGATCGGCCTGTACAGGAACTGCGTCACCGGGTACTGGACCTGAAGCCTCCTCTTCTCCGCTCTGCCGTCCCTGTCCGCCTCGCAAGGGTGCCCAGAGGGTACCGGTGCCGGGGCCCTATGGCCGCGCTTCGAGGGCCGAGGGCTCCGGGCGAAGGTCCAGCCGGCGCAGCAGCTGCGCGTTCGCCGCGACCACGATGGTCGACAGCGACATCAGCACGGCTCCGACGGCGGGGGAGAGCGTGACGCCGGCCCACGCGAGGACACCGGCTGCGAGCGGCAGCGCGACCGCGTTGTAGCCGGTCGCCCAGACGAGGTTCTGGACCATCTTCCGGTACGACGCCCTCGACAGCGAGATCACGCTCGCGACTGCCCGCGGGTCGTCGGAGGCGAGGATCACCCCCGCGGACTCGATGGCCACGTCGGTCCCGGCGCCGATCGCGATGCCGACGTCGGCGCGGGCGAGCGCGGGAGCGTCGTTGACGCCGTCGCCGACCATCGCGACGCGATGCCCCCGCTCCTGCAGACCCGCCACCTTCGAGTCCTTGTCCTCGGGCAGCACCTCGGCGAAGAACTCGTCGATGTCGAGCTCCGCGGCGACCGCCGCGGCAACCTGACGAGCGTCGCCGGTGATCATCGCCACGCTCACGCCCATCGAGTGGAGCGTGCGGACGGCCTCACGCGACTCGTCCCTCACGCGATCCTCCAGCGCGAACGCCCCCAGCACGCGGTCTGCCTCGAAGAGGAACAGCACCGCGGCGCCGCGGTCCTTCCACGCGTCGACGTCCGGCGCGATGCCCGGCGGCACCTCGGCCCCCCTCTCCGCCATCAGCTTCGGTCCTCCGACCGCGAGCGTCCGCCCGTCTACCGTCGCCTCGACGCCCCGGGCGGTCATCGACCTGAAGCCGCTCGCCTCCGGCACCGCGCCCTTGCCGCGTGCGGCGGCCGTGAGCGCGCGGGCGAGAGGGTGTTCGCTGTCGGACTCCACCGCTCCCGCCAGCGCGAGGACCTCGTCGGCCTCGCCTTCCGCCGCCGCGACTCCCGTCACCGCGTGCCGCGCCGCCGTGAGCGTGCCGGTCTTGTCGAAGAGGACGACGTCGACCTCGCGCATGCGCTCGAGCGCCAGCCGGTCCTTGACCAGGATCCCGTTGCGGGCCGACAGTGCCGTCGAGATCGAGATCACGAGCGGGATCGCCAGGCCGAGCGCGTGCGGGCACGCGATCACCAGGACGGTCACCGTCCGTTCGACGGCCCCCCGCTGCTCACCGGCGATCGTCCACGCGGCATAGGTGACGAGACCGGCCGCCGTCGCGACGTAGAAGAGGAACGCAGCGGCGCGGTCGGCGAGTGCCTGCGCGCGCGACTGTGAGCTTTGCGCCTCTGCGACGAGCCGCTGGATCCCGGCGAGGGCGGTGTCGTCCCCGACCGCCTCGACCTCTACGCGGAGCGCGGAGTCCGTCGCCACGGTTCCCGCGGTGACGTTGTCGCCGGGTGACTTCGTGACCGGTCGCGACTCGCCCGTCAGCATGGATTCGTCGACGTCCGCCGTCCCCTCCACCACCCGTCCGTCGGCGGGGATCCGGGCTCCGGAGCGCACGAGCAGCACGTCGCCCGTGCGCAGCTCGGAGAGCGGGACCGTTTCGGTGCCCGAGGGGGTGACGCGCTCGGCGTCGTCGGGAAGCAGCTCGGCCAGCGCGGCGAGGGCGTTGCTCGCCTGCCCGATCGCCTTCATCTCCTGCCAGTGGCCGAGCAGCATGACGGCGATCAGAGCGGCGAGCTCCCACCAGAAGTCGAGGTCGAAGGCCCCGAGCTCCGTCGCGGCGCTCGCGGTGAACGCGACCGTGATCGCGAGGCCGATGAGGAGCATCATCCCGGGACGGCGTGACCTCGCCTCCTGCCATGCGCCGATCAGGAACGGCGACCCGCCGTAGACGAAGATGACGGTCCCGAGGACCGGCGGGATCAGCGTGCTGCCGGCGAAGGACGGGGCCTCGTAGCCGAGAAGCTCCTGGAACATCTCGCTGAAGAAGACGACCGGGAGCGTGAGGGCGAGCGTGACCCAGAACCGATCGCGGAACGCGGCGGGGTCGTGATGGCCGTGGTCGCCGTCCCCGTTGCCGTGGTGCGCGTCGTGGTGCGCGGCCTCGTGCTCCTGGTGTCCCTCGTGCGCCTCCACCGTCTCGGTCATCGCCCTCTCCGTCGTCGCCATCACCGGCCCCTCCTGCTCCCGTGGTCTTGACGTACCATACCCCCCCAGGGTATATAGATGTCAAGCCGACCCGAACGAGGCGGGGGAGCAAGGGAGGAGCCCTGATGCGCGGTTACTACGGCGAGAAAGAGGACATCCTGGCCAGGCTGCGCCGGATCGAGGGGCAGGTGCGGGGCCTGCAGAAGATGGTGGACAACGACGAGTACTGCATCGACATCCTCACGCAGATAACGGCGGCGTCCAACGCGCTGAAGAAGGTCGCGGTGGGCCTGCTCGACGAGCACATCCGCCACTGTGTCGCCCGGGGAACGGAGGAGGGCAAGGACATGGTCCGCGAGGCGACGGTCGCGATCGAGCGGCTGGTCAAGTCCTGACCGCGGCTCCCGCCGCGATACTGGTCCCGTTACCGGCAGCACCTGGACGCCGCGCCGCATCGCGACGGAGGGACTGAATGAGCGAGATCCACGAGGTGAAGCTTCCGGGCGTCGGGATCCGGTACGAGTTCGAGACGTCCGAGGGCAAGCGCATCGGCGTCATCTCGCACCGGACGGGATCCCGCGAGATCTACGTCTCGCGGCCCGACGACCCCGACGAGATGACGCGAGTCCTCGGCTTGTTGCCGGACGACGCGCGGACGCTGGCCGAGCTCTTGGGCGCGACCCGCATCGCCCAACAGCTCGCCGATCTCCAGCAGCGAATCGAGGGGCTCGTGATCGACTGGCTCCCTCTGCGCGAGGACTCCGTCTACGCCGGCCGCACGATCGGTGACGCACAGATCCGTTCCCGCACCGGCGTCTCCGTCGTCGCGATCGTCCGCGGCGAGGAGGCGATCCCTGCGCCCGGGCCGGAGCAGCAGCTGCTCGGCCGCGACTACCTCGTCGTCGTCGGGACCGCGCGGGGGGTCGAGCAGGTCGTCGAGCTGCTGAGCGCGCGTTAGCGGCGCAATGGAGCATCCGGAGCTCCTGGTCGAGCTCGGTGCCATCTTGCTGGGGCTGGCGGTCCTGTCGCGCCTGGCGGCGCGCGCCGGGCTGCCGACGGTTCCGCTCTACCTGACGGCGGGTCTCGCCTTCGGAAAGGGCGGGATCGTCCCGGTGGTGACGGCGGACGAGTTCGTGGAGGTGGGGGCCGAGATCGGGCTGATCCTCCTGCTCTTCATGCTGGGCCTCGAGTACACCGCCGCCGAGCTGATCGCGACCCTGCGCGGCCACGCCCGCACCGGCGGCGCCGACCTCGTGCTGAACTTCGTCCCCGGGTTCGCCGCCGGGCTCGTCCTGGGATGGGGGGTCGTGCTCGCGGTCGTCCTCGGCGGCGTCACCTACGTCTCGTCCTCCGGGATCGTCGCGAAGGTCCTCTCCGACCAGGGCTGGACGGGCAACCGCGAGACTCCGGTGGTGCTCTCGGCGCTCGTGATCGAGGACCTCGTCATGGCGCTCTACCTTCCCGTTGTCGCCGCCCTGCTGGTGGGGGAAGGAGGAGTGGCCGGCCTCGCCCCCGCCGCTATCGCCGTCGTAGTCGTCGGTGTGACGCTCGCTGCGGCGACGCGCATCGAGGTCGGCGTGAGCCGGCTCGTCTTCAGCCACTCGGACGAGGCGCTGCTTCTCACGATCCTCGGCATGACGATCTTCATCGCGGGCGCGGCCGAGGTCTTCGGCGTCTCCGCGGCGGTCGCGGCCCTCCTCGTCGGCATCGTGCTGTCGGGGCCTGCGGCCGAAGCGGCGCACGGGCTGCTGGCGCCGATGCGCGACCTGTTCGCGGCGATGTTCTTCGCCTTCGTCGGGCTCTCCGTCGATCCCGCGTCGATACCTCCGGTCCTCGCCCCCGCGGTCGCCCTCGCAGTCGTGACGGCGGCGACGAAGGTGGCGACGGGCTGGATCGGGGCCGGACGCGCGGGTGTCGGCGTCAGGGGCAGGGTCCGCGCCGGTGCGATGTTGACCGCTCGGGGCGAGTTCTCCATCGCGATCGCGGGTCTCGCGACGGCGGCCGGGGTCTCGGCGGACTTCGAAGCGCTCGCGATCAGCTACGTGTTCGTGCTCGCGCTCGCGGGGCCGGTCCTCGCCCGGTTTGCAGACCCCGTTGGCGAGCGGCTGGTTCGCCGGTCCTCGGCCTGAGCGCAGAGGTCGCTGACCTCGTGCGATCCTCGAAGTCGGTGACGTTCCGGGAGGGGCGAGGACGGCAGTGAACTGGCAAGATGTCGAAGCAGATGCCCCCGAGCTCGCGGCGAAGGTGCGCGGGAGGTTCGAGGCCCACGGTCTCGCGCTGCTCGCCACGCTCAGGGCCGGCGGCGCGCCCCGCATCTCCGGGATCGAGACGCTGTTCGGCGCCGGCGAGCTCTGGCTCGGCATGATGCCGGGCTCGCTGAAGGCGAAGGACCTCCTGCGCGACCCCCGGCTCGCGCTCCACAGCGCGACGACCGACAAGAACGTCGCGGCCGGCGACGCGAAGCTATCGGGCCGCGCCGTCGCCGTGGAGGACGAGGAGACGTTCGGCCGCTACCTCCAAGCGTCGGGCTCAGGCGAGCAGGCGTTCGGCAGCTTCCATCTCTTCAGCGTGGACGTCGAGGAGATGTCGCACCTCGCTCCCGCGGGCGACCACCTCGAACATCGAGTGGTGGACCGAGAGCGGCGGCTATCGCCGGACCGACCGCTACTGAGCGAACGTCTGCCGGAAGATCAGCGTCCCGTCGTCGCGGAACGTGAGATGCGGGAGCTCGGCGCGGCCGTTGAGGTAGGCGTCGACCATCGCCCCCTCGACGAGGAAACCGTTTCTGGAATCGTCCAGCTCCTGCTCGTACGCCGTGCCCGTCGCGGAGGCGCGCCGGGCGAGCGACGTCATGACCTGCGCGCCGACGTCGGTGCCCGCGTGCTGGTGGAAGTACGGCCGCGGCGCGTCCGGGTTCGCCTCCCACGTGAACTGATGGGTCATTCCTTCGGACACGACGTTGAGGCGGGCGGTCTGCAGAGCCGGGTCCATGACGAAGTCCCCCGGCGCGAGATCCACCGGCCGGGCACGGCCGCGGCAGACGAAGTGCGAGTGATGGCCGCGGACGACCCTCGTGCACTCGGCGCGGCCGACGTAGCCGGTGAAGGGCCATTCGGGCCCGTCGACCCGCGTGATCCCCGCGGCGAAGTAGATCGTGCGCTCCCCGTTCTCGGCGACCTTCCACTGGGCCATAGCGAACTGGCTGGCATCCGCCCGGACGTGTGGCTCCTGAGAGCTCGCCGGAAGACCGCTCCCGGACACCAACAGAGCCGAAACCGCTACGAGCAGACCTAGTCTGCGCATCTGATTGCCCCTTTCGCCACCGTGTAGACAGTATTTAGACGTCCGGTCCCCTTGTCCTGGTTGCATGCCGAGGCCAAATCCGCGATTAGTTCCTGCGCCCGGGGCGGTCAAAGAGGCAGACCGGCTGCATCTGCCGGAGCGGCAATAGTTCGAGCACCGCGACGAAAGGAGCTGAGATGGCTAACCCGGTGGTCCATTTCGAGGCGATCGGCCCCGACGGCCCCGCTCTCATCAGGTTCTACGGCGACGCTTTCGACTGGAAGATCGACGCCGACAACCCGATGGGCTACGGCATCGTCGACAACGGCGGCCAGGGCATCAACGGGGGGATCGGGCAGGCGCCTCCCGACGGCAGCGGGCAGCACCTCACCTGGTACGTCTGGGTCGAGGACATCGAGGCGGCGCTGAAGAAGATCGAGGGTCTCGGCGGCAAGACGATCAACCCGCCGATGGAGGTGCCGGGCGGCCCGACCGTGGCGCACTTCGAGGACCCGGCCGGGAACTTCGTGGGCCTCGTGACCGGAGGTCCCGACGAGATGGGGACCGACTTCTCGAAGTAGGAGTGGGGGCCGGAGCAAGCCTCAGCACGAAATAGCGACGCGAGCGTCTAGGTTGTCGGTGACGGGACACCAGATATGAGGAGCGCGAGATGGAGACGCCGGAACCGATCGAGAAGGTCGTTCTCGACGACGCGGCGGCGCTCGACGCGGCCGTCGACGAGGCGAGCATGGAGTCGTTCCCCGCGAGCGACGCGCCGTCTTTCTGGGCCCGCTGAGGGAACCGATCCGGCGGGAGGTGCGGGTCGCTGCGACGCCTCCAGGCCTCGGGCTGTTCCGGAAGGAGAGCTTCTTCGAGTAGGTCCGGGCTCAGGGCGAAAGGAAGATCCCCAGGAAAGAGCCGTAGAGGACGTGGGCGATCAGCGTCACGAATGCCGTCGCGCGGCCGTAGTTGAGACCGAACAGGCCCGGCGGTTCCAGGACGTTTCGATCGTCCGGCGCCGACCGTTCCGATGCCATGCGCGGATGGATGCCCGGGAGCAGCGGGACTATCAGGGTGAGGGCCCCAAGCCCGTGAAGCGCGCCGAACGCGGCCCCCAGCCACCAATTGGCCTCCCCGAGAGCAGCGAACGCCGACGCGTACAGGAGCGCGAAGCCCTGCCCGTTGACGAGGTGCATGAAGAAGCCGACGACGCGCGCCCTGTCCGGATCCTCGACGAACACCGTCCCGAGCATCATCGGGATGTCCATCCGCGTGAGGCCCCCGAGTTGGGCGGCGACGAGAACCGCCGTCAGAGCGACGGTCGCTCCGAACCCGAACGTCGCCCACCCCTGCCAATCCACGTCAGTCATCCTTCACGTTCAGGCTCAAGGCTGCCTGGACCACGGAGGCGTGCGTGAGCGCCTGTGGGAAGTTGCCCAGGAGCTCGCCCGACGACGGATCGATCTCCTCGGAGAACAATCCCAGGTCGTTGGCGCGGCCGAGGAGGTCCTCGAATAGGCGCGTCGCCTCGTCGGCCCGGCCTGTGAGGGCAAGGGCCTGGACGAGCCAGAAGGAGCAGGGAAGGAACGCGCCCTCGTGCCCCGCGATCCCGTCGGACCCGGGAGGGTACCGGTACACGAGGCCGTCGTCGGTCGCCAGCTTTCGCCGGATCGCATCGATCGTCCCGCGCACGCGCGCGGGATCGTCGTCGAAACCGAGGACGGGCAGGAGCAACACCGCGGCGTCGAGGTCGGTCGATCCGTACGACCGTACGTACGTCCCCGCCGCGGCATCGAACCCGCGCGCGGCGACGTCGCTCCTTATCCGCTCTTTCTCTTCCGACCACCTCGCGACGCGGCGCGCCCGGCCGCCGCGCGCGCGCGCGATCCTGACGGCACGGTCGAGACAGAGCCACGCCATCATCTTCGAGTGGACGTGGTGGAGGGGCTCGCCGCGGACCTCCCAGATCCCGGCGTCGGGTTCCTGCCAGTGGCCGGCGACGAAGTCGGCCATCCCGGCGACGGCGCGCCACGTCTCCGCGTGTAGCTCTCGACCCGAGTCGGTCAGGAGCCATGCCGCGTCGACCACCCACCCGTAGACATCCAGTTGGTGTTGCGTCTGCGCGTCGTTGCCCACCCGCACCGGCACGCTTCCCCGGTAGCCGGGGACGTCGGGGATCTCCCGCTCCTCGGCCGGCGACCTGCCGAAGAGCGTGTAGAGAACGGCGAGAGCGGGCCGCGTGAGGCGGCTCGAGTGAAGCAGCCAGTGCATGAACGAATGCGCCAGGTCGGGCTTCCCGACCGCGAGGAATGCGGCCAACCCGATGCTCGCGTCGCGCGGCCACGAGAACCGGTAGTCCCAGTTCCGAACCCCACCGATCTCTTCCGGCAGCGATGTCGTGGGAGCGGCAACGGGCGCACCCGACGGTGAGTAGGTGAGCAGCTGGAGGGTCGCGAGGCTGCGCGTGACGGCGCCGCGGAAGGGGCCCTCGTACCCGATGTAGGTGGACCAGTCGGCCCACCATCTCAGCGTCGCGTCGAGGAGCGCGTCGACGGAAGCCCGAGCCAGGTACGTCACCGGGCACCTATGGGCGAGGGTCATGACGAGCGTCAGGCTGCTTCCCGCGGGGACCGCGACTCCCACGTCGTCCCCCGGTGCAAGCTCGATCTCCGGGAACGCCTGCAGGCCCAGCGCCAGCGAGCCCCATTCGCATACCAGCACACCCGCGCGGCGACTCGTCCGCGGAGGCCGCCCGCGCAAGCCGAGCTTCGGATCGAAACGGACGCGTCCCACGAGCTCGCCGTCGTCGCACGAGAGGCGCCGGATGAGCACCGTCTGGGGAAGGAGCCTTCCGGTGACGTCCACCACCATGGCATCGACCAACCGTCCGGATCCCCGCCGCGACTCGAGCCGGGTCTCGATGACGGCGCTGTCGCCCACGTACGTCCGGCGCGCGCCGGTGACGCCCTCGACCTCGACCTGGAACGATCCCGCTCCCTCGCCGCCGACCAACCTCCCGAAGATCGGTTCCGAATCGAATGCGGGCGCGCACATCCAATCGATCGACCCGTGGAGAGCAGACAGCGCCGCGGTCCGGGTGTCTCCGATGAGGCCGTAGTCGGCGATGCTCGACCCGCTCACGGCTCGAGGTCGACGACGAAGTGATTCCCGAGCGCCGGAGCGACGCAGCGTGTGTCCACGACCCTTACACGCCTCCGTAGGCCGGCAACCATCCCCCTCGAAGCTGGCCTGCCTCTTGAGAGACGAGGAACGCGATGGTCGCGGCGACGTCTGCCGGTGGAACCCAGCGTGAGAAGTCGCTATCAGGCATGGCTGCTCGACCCGCAGGCGTATCGAGCGTCGACGGCGCTACGACGTTCGCGGTGACGTCCGACCCGCGGTTCTCTTCGGCGATCGTCTCCGCCAGCACCGCAACTCCGGCTTTGGAGACCGCGTAAGCGGACTGTCCGGCCCGGCCCTCGCGCGCCGTCCGGCTGGAGACGAACACGAGCCGCCCCCATCCGCGCTCACGCATGCCCGGCAGGACGGCACGGGCGCACACGAATGCGCAACGAAGGTTCAGATCGATCATCCGTCGCCATGTCGCCAGGGACGTTTCCTCGACGCGTTCGCCGCCCTTCCACGCACCGACGAGGTGCACCAACGCTTCGACGGGGCCAAACGCGGCCTGCACGTCTTCCAGCGCAGCCGCCATCGACGATTCGTCGGTGGCGTCGGCCTCCACCAGCACGAGGCGGTCGACCGGGCCGAGCTCCGCGCGAACGGCCTCGGCCTCCTCCTTCACCACCCATGTCGCGGCTACGCGGTGGCCGCCGTCGAGCAGGACCTTCGTCACGGCCGTCCCGAGGGCGCCGGTGCCCCCGGTGACGAGGATCGTGCGCGCTCCGGCCGTCATGCGGTCGCAACCGGCCGGTTACTGAAGATCTGCCCCGGCGTCTTCGCTGTGCTTGCTTCCACGTGCGATCGCCTCCTATTCGCTTTCGTTGCTCGGGACGTCGTGCGGGTGGATTACGTCTTGCTCGCTCGGATGCCACACGGGGTGGTCCTTGGCCGTCTCGATGTTGAACCCCCAGTCGTAGACGAGCGATCCGCCCATCGTCCCGCCGAGCGTGACGAGGCCCGCGATCGCGAGGCCGAGGATCGCGGAGAGCGCAGACGGCTCCGAGAAGTACTCGCCGCCTTCGGCGAGGAAGATGTACCAGAGGGCGAACAGGACGACGACCGTCAGCGTGATCATCGTCCACGCATGCGCGTTGGCCATGCGACGGATCTGCGTGCCCTTCTGCGTGTTCAGCCAGTCGGCGAAACCCGTCAGCGCGGTCGCCACGGAGCTGACGCCCCCGATCAGCAGGACCCACGCCCCTGCCTTCTGCGCATCCTGCGCCCAGGCGGAGTCCTCGAATAGGAACGCCAGGATCAACAGGATCGGGGAGATGACGTACGCGCCGGTCGTGAGGTCCGTCAGCGGCGGATGGAAAGGCTTCCCCGCGAATCCGCGCAAGCCCTTGAACTTGCGGCCCCTGATCTCCAGTAGGGGACGGAACGAGAATCGGCGCATCTTGACTCCTCCCTATCTGCCGTTGCCTGCCAGTGCGAAGAACTCCGCGCGTGTCGCCGCGTCCTCTCGCAGCAACCCGTACATCGTCGAGGTGACGGTGCGGGTCCCAGCGGCCTGGACGCCGCGGATCGTCATGCATTGATGC
Organism: Actinomycetota bacterium; assembly: GCA_030861725.1. Taxonomy (GTDB): domain Bacteria; phylum Actinomycetota; class CADDZG01; order CADDZG01; family WHSQ01; genus JALZEG01. The sequence goes on from JALZFC010000005.1 coordinate 71,841, forward strand.
TCTGCTTCCAGGACGACACCCACGCCGCGGGGACCGAGCTCGTCCTGCAGCCAGTCGGCGATCTGCTTCGTGAGACGCTCCTGTACCTGCAGCGACCGAGCGAAGTAATGGACGACGCGGGCGAGCTTCGAGAGGCCCACGATGCGCGCTGCGGGAAGGTAGCCGACGTGTGCGACGCCCTGGAACGGAAGCAGATGATGGGCGCAGAGCGAGGTGAACGGGATGGCCTTCGCGAGGACGAGCTCGTCGTAGCCGTCGGAGTTCTCGAAGGTGGTGGGAACGAACGACTTCGGTGTGAGCAGCTCGTCGTACATCCGGACGAGGCGCCGCGGGGTCGCCTGGAGGTCCTCTCGATCCAGGTCGACGCCGAGAGCTTCGAGGAGCTCGCGCGCGCCTGCTTCGGCACGTGTGAGGTCGCGTTCCGGATCGGCGGGTGCGATCCGAAGCGTAGGGACGTCGTGCGCGTCCGGCCGCTTCGGCGCCGTGGTCGAGACGTTCACGCGTCCGGGACCTCCTCCAGCGTCACGCAGCAACGTCCCGGCGCGGGATCGAAAAGCGCACGTGTGGCCGTCTCTTGCGTTCCCTCGATCACGCCGGCCACGAAGGCGTGGTTGAGGCCGCAGGCCAACCGGGGATCGGACCTCGCGAGAGAGTGGAACGGGCAGTTCGCCAGCAGCACCCTCTCGCCCTCGCGGCGTGGCTCGAAACCCAGGTCGACGAGGACCCTGTCGGCACGTCGGCCCTGGCGGCCTCGTACCGACCGGCCCGTCTCTCGGCCGGCTCCTCGGCCCACGCGACGCGCGGCCTCCTCCTTTGCCATGCGGCGAGTCTAACACCAAAGTACCTTAGTGATACAGTTGCGGTGGCGAGAAGGGCGATGATGATGGGTGGAGGCCCAGGGAACCGGTGGCGAATGCGCGATAGGCGAATCGTTGCGATCACGGGGGCGTCGGCGGGGGTCGGACGCGCTGCCGCAGCCGCGTTCGCGGGCACGGGCGCGGCCGTCGCTCTGATCGCCCGCGGCAGCGACCGGCTGCAGGCGACGAAGCAGGAGATCGAGGCACGCGGCGGAGTGGCATTGGCTCTGCCGGCCGACGTGGCCGACGCCGAGGCGGTGGAGCACGCGGCAGGGCGCGTCGAGGACGAGCTCGGACCGATCGACGTCTGGGTCAACAACGCGATGGCGTCGGTGTTCGCGCCGCTGACCGGCATAGGTCCGGCGGATTTCCGTCGCGTCACCGAAGTGACCTATCTCGGCTATGTCTACGGCACGATGTCTGCGCTGCGACGGATGCTTCCGCGCGACCGCGGGGCGATCATCCAGGTCGGTTCGGCGCTGGCGTATCGCGGCATCCCTCTCCAGAGCGCCTACTGCGGCGCGAAGCACGCCATACAGGGATTCACCGAGTCCGTCCGCTGCGAGCTGCTGCACGACGGGAGCAACGTCCGCATCTCGATGGTGCAGCTCCCGGCCCTCAACACGCCTCAGTTCCACTGGGTGAAGACGACGCTGGCGAGGCATCCGCAGCCCGTCCCGCCGATCTACCAGCCGGAGGTCGCGGCCCGGGCGATCGTGTGGGCCGCGGACAACTACCGGCGGGAGGTCAACGTCGCACCGTCGACCTCGGCCGCCATCCTCGGCGACAAGGTCGCCTCGGGGCTCCTCGACCGCTATCTGGGACGAACCGGGTACGACGCGCAGCAGGCCGAGCGCGCTATCGAGGCGGGAAGACGCGACAACCTGTGGGACTCGGTGCCGGCCGATTTGGGTGCACACGGCGAATTCGACGACGTCGCCCGTGACGAGCGCGTGCATTGGTGGTGGACGAGGAACAAGCGCTGGGTCGGTCCGGTCGCAGCGGTCGCGGCGCTGTTGGCGAAGAGGCTCAGGTGAACCAGGGGCTCGAGCCCGGCGGCGATCGTCCAACCGCCGGGCTTCGCCTCGTAGATCAGGGTTTTCTGCCGGCCTCCGCGAGCAGCTTCGTCTGCAGGTCCGCATCGTCGGGTACCTCGACCTTCGCCGCGAATGCGCCTGCCTTGCGCCACTCGTCGAGCTGGGGCCCGAGCTCGTCGTACGCGAAGCGGACGAGCTCGGGATCGAGACGTTGGCTACCGCCGATCGCGCGCGCGAGGTCCCACGAGTGGATCACGTGGTCGCTCAGTACCTGCCCGATGTAGACGCGGCCGGGGAAGTCGCCGAACGAAAGGTGCACCGTTCGTTCGAACGACCCCGGCTCCTCTATCGCGGCGATGGCCTCCTTCGCGGCACGGTCCCACTCGCCTGCGGGGTCCTCACCCAACAGGTCGCCGTCGAGCGCGTCGCCGACGTCCTCGACGGTCTTGCCGTCCATCAACGGCGGGATCCAGCGGTTCTCGCCGATGACGTGGTTGGCGAGGTCGCGCACGCTCCAATCGCTGCACGGAGTCGGAGCGCTCCACTGGTCGTCGCGGACCTCGCGCATCAGCGAGCCGAACTGCTCGGTCGCGCGGCGGTACAGGTCGAGGACGTCCGTCATCTGCTCAACATCCACGGCTCGGGGAGATCGAGGAACTTCGGCTCGCCGTCCGAGAGCGCCTGCATCTCACGCATGTATCCCTGAACTTCCTCCGACGTCTCCATCTCCTTCTCCTTGGCGCGCGCCTCGGCCTCGGACGTGAAGTAGATGACGCTCGTGAAGCGGCCGTTCTCGGGATGCCACGCGGTGATGCCGCCGATCACGTCGGGGCGCACGTCTTTCATCCCCTGATCCATCTTCGCGTCGAGCTCACGCGACTTGGCGACGTCCTTCGTCTTGCCCTGGATGATCTGGACGAACCCTGCGTCGTCGGACCCGCCCGCGCCGAAGGTGTCGACCTCCGTGCAGTCGTGGAACATCGGATCGGCGAGGTACTGCGACGTCTCCTCCCACCACGCGCTCTGCTCCGACAGGTTGCTGTTCTGTCGTGCAGCCTCGGCGCTCTCGAACCGGGCGACGGTGATGAACTCGCCGTCGGGCGTGATCCCGCCGGTCGATCCGAGGAACCCCTGGGCCTTCGGCTTGACCTCCTGATCCCACCTGTCGAACTGCTTCTTCAGTCCTGCGGGGTCGGTCGCCCGCCCCTGGATCACCTGCGCGAACATGGCGCCTCCTCTTCTCGACGGCCTACCTCGGTCCGTTCTACTCCCCGCGGCGGATGCGTGCAAAGCCGCCCTGACGCAAGGCGTGCTCCCGCTTCCTAGATCCCACGGGAACCGCACACTTTCCACGTCTTCTGGCGGGATTTCCCCGCTACAGTCCCAGGGCCATGACGCCCGCATTCGTTGCCCGCAACGTCGCCAAGAGCTACGGATCCACGACCGCCCTGGACGGCGTGAGCGTCACCGTGGACGAGGGCGAGCTCGTCGGCCTCCTCGGCCCCAACGGTGCGGGGAAATCGACGCTCGTGAAGATCGCGTGCGGGCTAGTGCATCCAAGCGGGGGCCGCGCCGAAGTCTGCGGCGTCCCGGCGGGCTCCTTCGAGGCGCGCTCCGCGATCGGCTATCTCGCGGAGCTGTTCCGGTTCCCCGGATGGTTGAAGGCCGCGGAGCTCCTCGAGGTGCATCAACAGATCGCTCGTTCAGACGGAGGCGAGAACGAACGGCGGGAGCTGCTGAGCCTCGTGGGGCTCGGTGACGTGCCCGAACGGCGGGTCGATCAGATGTCCAAGGGCATGCAGCAACGTCTCGGCATCGCGCAGGCTCTCGTCGGATCGCCGCAGGTCCTGTTCCTCGACGAGCCGACGAGCGCCCTCGACCCGGCGGGACGCCGGGCCGTTCGAGCGATCCTCGAGGAGGTCCATGACCGCGGGATCACCGTGTTCCTCAACTCGCATCTCTTGAGCGAGGTCGAGCTCGTGTGCGATCGCGTCGTGATCCTGAACAACGGCCGGATCGTGGCAGAGGGCGACCCGAAGGAGATGATCGCCGCGCGCGGCGTCGAGATCGAGACGGCCGGCGGAACCAGGGTGTTCCCCGACGTCGGCCGGGACGACATCCCGAAGCTCGTCACGGACCTCGCCGCGGAAGGGGAGCGCATCTTCGAGGTACGCCCCAACCGGCCCACCCTGGAAGACGTCTACATAGACACGGTGGGGACCGACGTCGGATGAGCTCGATCTGGGTGATCGCGAAGCTCACCCTGCGGGAGTGCGTGCGACGGCGCATCTTCCTCGTGGTTCCGATCGCGACGGTCGGTTTCCTGGCTCTCTACGCGCTCGGCAACCACTACGCGTTCGAAAGTGTCCGGGGCAGGGTGAACGTCGGAGGTGGTTTCGTCGATGCCCAGGTGCTCGCGGGCGCGACGCTCGTCGGCCTCTCCATGTTCATGACTCTGTTCCTCGCTTCGGCTCTGGCGATCTTCCTCACGTTCTCCACGATCCGCGGGGACGCGGAGCAAGGTCTTCTGCAACCGGTCGTCGTGCGGCCGGTTGCTCGCTCAGAGCTCCTGATAGGCCGGTTCGTCGGCGCCTCTCTCGTAGCGGCCGCATACGCGACGTTCCTCTACGCGGCAGCGGTCACGATCACGTGGACGATCGGCGACTGGCACCCGGCTCCGCTGCTCCCATCGGGACTATCGGTCGTGCTCGGAGTCGAGGTCGTCATCGCGTTGTCTCTGCTGGGCTCGTCGATCGCCAACGCGCTTCCGAACGGCATCGGCATGTTCATGGTTTACGGAGCCGGACTTCTGGCGGGTCTGCTGGCGCAGCTAGGGCGGGCGCTCTCGTCCCCCTCGCTCGAGACGACCGGCAGGGTGGCGTCGTGGGCGCTTCCGTTCGAGGCTCTCTATCAAGCGGGCCTCCACAACCTGACGTCGAGCACGAGCGGCGTGACGCGTGTCGTCGTGCAGCTCGGCCCCCTCGGAGGCGCCGCGGCCGGAGGATGGGGCCTGGTGGCATGGAGCGCGGGCTACATCGCGCTCGTGGGCGCGGTCGCCGTGGCGGTCTTCGCTCGTCGCGATCTGTGATCAGGCGGCTTCGGCCCGCCGGCCGTTGCTCAGGAGCGTCCGGCCGACGCCGCGACCGGAACGGTCAGCGTCGATTGCCCGTTCGCGGAGAAGCGATCGTGGCCCACGCTGACGCCGACGATCTCGAGCGTCAAGGTCAGCCCGTGGAGCCGGACGCCCGCCAGCTCCGGGTCCGGTGTGATCTCGAACTCGACGACGTGCTCGGTCTCCAGGGGGGTGATCGTCCACGCCTCGGTGGTGGCGACGCCGACCGAGACCTCCTTCTCCCCCGCGAGACCGGTCATGCCTGCCCTGAGCTGCGGACGACCGATGCCAAAGGGGACGAGGTAGCCCCAGAGGTAGGGCGACGTGACCCTGATCCTTCCGGTGATCTTCCGGGAGACGTCGAGCTTCAGCGGGACGCCGTCCCGCGCCGGGAGCTCGAGTGGGGCGCCCCCCAGGGCCTCTCTTTGGACGCCGGCGTAGTCGTCACGGCAGGTGCCCGGATCCGCGAGGGCGGGGTCGGTCGAGAGCGCGCACTGGTCCGGGAGCCCCGGGACCACGAAATAGGTCTGCTGTCGGGGCCGCTTCGCGGTCAGCGCGGCCGCCTCGGCCGCCGGGGTCGCGCCCGCGCCGAGGACCGCCAGCAGGAGCAGTGCGCGGGTCCGCCTCGTCATGATCCTCAACCTCCGTCGCCGCTTCGTCTCTGAGCGTTCGCCGGGCGGGCGGCCCGGGCCTGCTCGGCCTCCTGTCGTTCGGCATCGAGCGGGAAGGTCGTAACCCCGCAGGCGGCGAATCCACAAGAGCGCCGCACCCAATCTTCACGCCGACCCCTGCTCGTCGTGCGGGATAGATCAGGGGCGCCCCCTGCGCCGTCCTCATCAATAACCGGTCCACCTGAGTCCGAAGCAGCGGAGTCGGCCATCGGCATCGCCACGGATCGGGAAGGTGCCGGTCTTGACCAGCACTTGTCCTCTTAGTGAGAACCTGGTCGAAGTCACTCTTTGTCGCTGCTCATCAACCCTGACGATCTCGAAAAGAGGTGTTCCCTCGGTGGGATGACACCGGAGATCCGACCTCATTGACATGCTCGACCCCACGTACAGGAGTGTGCTCCCGGGTCGGTAGGTGACTTCTCGCAACCTTCCGGCGCGATACACGAGAAGATCCACTAGGGCCGCAGTCATGCCCTTTCCGGTGTCGAAGAACAGTTCGTCGTCTCCGTCCTGATCAACGTCCCTCGTGCCGATTGCCTCGGGGCATTCGGCATCGACGCGAGCGCGGCTCTCTTCATGCCACCCATCCCGGTCGCCGAGGACCACCGTCCAGCCGGCATGCCCGTCCCCGTCGAATACGGGCTCGAAACGCGATCTCTCCGCCATTCCGTCTCCATCAAAATCACCGCGGGCATCCGCGTTCTCGGGCAAGCAGTTGTGTGCGAAGGGTCCCTTGGGCCACGATCGGCTGTTGCTTGGACCCACCCTTGCGACTCTTGAGTCAGGCTGCCACGCGGGAACACCTTCGTTGGCCGGCGTGTCGAGGATCGTCGTCCGACCCGTGCCGTCGGCATTGATCGTGCATAGGTCGTTGTCGTCGAACTCGCCCGTCTGGCACATATAGACGATGCGCTTCCCGTCGGGTGACCAACTGGGAAAGGCGCCGATGCCTTCGGTGTGGCGACCGGTGGTAGCGCGCGTGAGTTTGTGCATCGCACCGCCTTCGGCCGGGATGGTCCACAGCGCAGAGTCCCTGTCGAAGACGATGGTTGCTCCGTCGGGGGACCAGTCCGGTCGCGCTGCACCCTCGGTAGTGAGCCGGCGGAGATCGGTTCCATCCAAGCGCATGCGCCACAACCGGAAACCGCTCTTGGGTGCTTCGAGGGAGGTGCCCAGTCCTCGAATGAACGCGATCGAGTCGCCGTCGGGGGACCATGTCGGACTGAGGTTCGAGCCCTTCTCGATTATCGGCGTCGCTTCACCGCCCGTGTGTGGAACCACGAAGATGTCGGGGCCGCGGTCGAAGCCCAAGTACGTGCGTGTGAATGCGATGTGACCGGTGGGACCCCACGAAGGACCCTCGTCTTGGACATGGCCCGTTGGCTTGGTGAGTCGTTCGAGGTCGGTTCCGTCGGTATCCATGGTGCAGATCCCCGGATAGCACTGGAACGCGAGCCGCGTGCCGTCGGGCGACCAGGTGGGATTGCTGCCCTTGTGCAACCGCTGGACTTCTCCACCGCCTAGAGGAACCAGGGCGACGCGCGGCATGGGGTTCCTCGCTTTCAGGTCGCGCCGACTCTGGGTGTTGAACGCGATCAGGGAATCGTCCGCAGGGGAGCTGGCTCGTGGGTCACTTGGGCGCGGCGCGGCCTCCTCGGTCGCGGGGTCGCAGGAAACGAGCGCAGCCACAAGAGTAAGCGCGCTGAACCACGCGAGAAGATGCCTCATGTCGAATACGACGGTACGCGGAGCGAAATAGTTGTCCAGGAGTCGGTTCTGTCTTTATCAGCGCGCCCGGAGGGATGCGAACCCCCGACCCTCGGATAAGAGTCTGCTGCGGGTCGTCTACCTCGGCTTGACCGCAACCAGTCGTTCGACGAGTCCCGCAACGCCCATTCGATCTTGTTCGATTATGTCGAATCCGGCAACCGCGACCTGATCGGCAGGGCGCCTCGTCATATGTTCACCTTCGAAGCGCGCGGACAGGAACTCGATCACCTTCTGCAAGAAGAACACCGGCTTGTTCGTGGCGCGGATGTGATCGACGAGAATCAGCCTTCCTCCGCGCTTGAGAACCCGCTTCATCTCGTCCACGGCCCGTTGTGGATCTGGGATGTTGCACAAGGAATAGGTACAAACGACGGTGTCGAACGATTCATCGTCGAAGGGCAGGTTGTGTGCATCACCCTCACGTAGGTCGACCGCCTTACCTAGCTCGGCCGAGCGCTCGCGCGCGATCTCGAGCATCTCCGGGCTCAGGTCTATCCCGGTGAGTTCGACGTCTTCTGGATAGTGAGGCAGGTTGAGTGCGGTTCCGATGGCGACCTCGAGCGTGTTCCGGGTGGCTTTCTGGCAGGCCCACGGACGGTGGCTTCGCCCGAACACGCGCCGCTCGAAGAAACCGATGGACTTGTCGTAGCGCTTAGCCTGCTTCGCCCACGAACGTCGGATCTTCTGGTTCTCGGCTTCGACGTCGACTGTATGAGCCGTCATGGGATCGCCGGTGTCGTTCGCTTTCGCCTGGCCGCAGTGACCGTCATCACTCCGATCGCCGAGGCGATGTTGGTTACGGCGAGCAGAATGTGGGCCCAGTCCACCTCCTGGTGGTCGAGGTGTTGGAGGAAGTGGACGATCGCAACGACGACGTAGATCACGTTCGACCACAGCACGACGTGGTAGCCGCGGCGCTCGGTCGGCGAGGAGTCACCTCGTAGAGCGCGGAGCGCGACTACGAGAACGAAGAGCGTCCCGAGCCAGACGAGCCAGTGCGCGGTGATCTGGTCGCGACCGGTCTCGAACTCGTCGTGAATCGCGTGCCACCGAAAGTCGAGGAGGCGGCCGGCGACCTGCACGACGAAGGCGACCCATAGGGCCCTGAAGAGGACTCCTGTTCGATCGAGCGCAGTCTGCATTCAGATACGCTACGGTATCTAGATACGAACGTGTATGCAAGTGGAGGGGCATGGGAGCCGTCAAGCGCATGACGAGAGCCGAGAAGCAGGCGTCTACCCGGGCAGCCCTGCTTGGGGCCGCAGCCCACGTCTTCACCCGGGTGGGCTACGAGGCCGCGACCGTCGAGGGGATAGCCGAGCGAGCGGGGTTCTCGCGCGGGGCGTTCTACTCGAACTTCGAAAGCAAGGACGAGCTCTTCCTGACCCTGATCGAATCTCGCATCCAGACGAGCCTCCGGGACATCGCGGCGGCCTTCCAGCAAGGCGTCACCGCCGACGAAAGGATCCGATCGGGCGGCGAGTTCCTCGATTCCCTGGTCGCTAAGGACCGTCAGTGGTGCCTGCTCTACATGGAGTTCTGGTCACGAGCGGTGCGCGATTCTCAGCTCCGAAAACGGTTCGCGGCCCAATACGAGGTATGGCGCGCCGGCATCGCGGACATGATCGAGCGCCAGTCGAGAGAGCTGGGTATGGACCTCGACTCGCCGCCGCGCGAGCTGGCCGCCGCATTGATCGCGCTGTTCGAGGGCCACGTCCTGCAGCGGTTAATCGACCCTGCGGGCTTCGAGGAAGGGTTCTTCACGCGGCTCCTGCTGCGTTTCTTCGCGCGGCTGGCACCCGAGAAAGTTGCGGCGATCGGGTAAGAAGAAGAGAAGAGAGGAGGTGGCGAGATGATGGACTGTGCGTGCTCGATGGGCGCGGGTTCGATGACGTGGATGATGCTGTTCCCCGCCCTGATTCTCGCGGCGCTGGTGATCGGAGGGATCGTGCTCGTTCGCAGATTGTGGCCGGGAAGCTCCTCCTCGGGAGGTGACGGATCCGCGCTGCGGATCCTGGAGGAGCGTTTCGCCAAGGGCGAGATCGACCATGATGAGTTCAAGGAAAGACGGGAGCATCTTCGTCTGTGAGTGAACCCATGCGCGGGTAATCTGGGTCGATGAAGGCGCTGCTGGCGCTCGTCCTGATCCTGCTTTTGGTCGCAATCGCCCTGCCCATGGGGATGGGTGAGATGGGCGACTGTCCGATGTGCACCTCCCCGAAGACCATTGCGCTCGGGATCTGCGCGGCCCTCCTCTCCCTGTTCATGCTGGTCGTCCTGCTGAGGGGTTCTCGACTGCCCTCCCGCCGAGAATCATCGCGGCGGATTCTTCTCGCCCGCTCGCTCTACAGACCTCCGCGTTTCGCCTAGACGTATCCGCGCGCGCCTTGATGCAGGCGCGTGAAACGTCTAGCTATCGGAGGGGTCATCTTGAGAACACTGATTGCCTATCTACCCGTCATCGCATGCGTGGGGATGATGGCGCTCATCTGCATCCCGACGATGAGGAACATGCACAAAGGCCACGGAGGGACGGACGACTCCGACGCACGGCGGGAGATTGGGGAGCTTCGCGAGGAAATCGCCTTGTTGAAAGCCGAGCGCGCGCTCGAGGACAAGACCGAGATCGTCGATGGCTAAGAGTCAGACGCGCCAGACACCGGGCAAGACGTCGGGAAAGGGTCAGCGCCGACCGGGCTCGAGAAGGAAACCCCCTCCGCCTTGGTATCAGCGTTATCGCTGGTTACCGTGGGCGGCAGGTCTCGCCGTGCTCGCCATCGTCGTGATCGCGCTCCGCGCGGGTCAGACCGACGCGCCGGCTCCGGGAGTGGCGGTGTCGGAACCGGTTGTGGGAGCTGATCTCCACTCACTCGTGGTTGACCCCGAGGATCCCGACACGCTGTACATCGGCAGCCACTCGGGAGTGTCCGTCTCCACCGACGGCGGCAAGACGTGGGAGGTGATCGAGAGCCTCCGCGGCGCCGATGCGATGGGCTGGGCGTTCACCGACGACCTGATCCTGGTCGGCGGGCATCCTGGGATCAGCGCGTCGACCGATGGCGGCAAGACCTTCGAACAACGTAACGGAGAGGGCTTGCCGTCGACCGATGTCCATGCACTCGGTGCCGGCGACGAAGTCGTCTACGCCGGGATCGCAGGGGTAGGGACGTTCGCGTCGACCGACGGCGGCGAGAGTTGGGAGGCGCGCTCGGAAGAGTTCGGGGGCGCGTTCATGGGTCGTATCCAGGTCGACCCGGGCGATGACGACCATGTCCTTGCACCGGACATGCAAGGTGGCGCGGTCGAAAGCACCGACGGGGGCCGTACGTGGGAAGCCCTCGGCGAACTCCAAGGCGCGATGTGGGTCACCTGGGATCAGGAGGACACCGAGCACATCGTTGTGACGACGCAGGGCTCGGCCGCCGAGAGTACCGACGGCGGCGAGAGCTGGGAGCCACTTGAGATCCCCGAAGGCGCGTCGATCGTCGAGTTCAGCCCCCACGATCCCGAAGTCCTGTATGCCGCGGTGCTCGACGCACCCGAGGCGTCGGTGTACGTGAGCGAAGACGGCGGCAACACGTGGACCCGTCCGTAGGGGCTGGCGATGCGACGATCGCGCACCGTCGCGAGCACGTAGATGGACGTCGCGGCGAGCCCGTGGGAGGCCGTTGTTACGGGTGCGGGATTGTTCTGGAGGGCGTTCTGGGCGCTGGCTTTCGGCTATGCCATTTCAGCGTCGATCCAGATCTTCCTGTCTCGCGGCGAGGCCGCCAAGTACCTCGGCGATGCGAAGCCGAAGAAGGTGGGCCTCGCGATGCTGCTCGGCTTCGCCTCGTCGTCGTGCTCCTTCGCGGCGCTGTCGGCGACCCGCAGCATCTGGGCCAAGGGGGCGCATCTCATCGCTGCGCTCGCCTTCATGTTCGCGTCCACCAACCTCGCGATCGAGGTGGCAGCGCTTGCCTTCATCTTCCTCGGCTGGCAGTTCGCGCTGGCGCTTTTCGTCGGGGCGCCGATCCTCGTTGCGGTGATGGCCGCGATCGTCCGCATGACGAGACCCGATGCATTGTCGCGGCGCGCCTTGGAGCACGCGCAAGAGATGACGCAGGACGCAGGCGATTCAGTCGATCAGCTCCCGGAACGGTGGCGGGACCGGCTGACGAGCGGTGAGGCATGGCAGCACATCGGGCGCCGTTATCTCATGGAGTGGGGGATGGTGTGGAAGGAGTTGGCGATCGGTTTCACGATCGCAGGTGCGGTCGCCGCGTTCGTCCCGGCGTCGTTCTTCAAGGCGATCTTCCCCACGGGGATGACGGCCTGGGTGTTGGTCCCGTTGCACGCTCTCCTCGCCCCGTTCCTCGCGGTTCTGACGGTCATCGGGTCGATGGGCAACGGCCCGCTCGCCGCGATCTTGTTCCAGAACGGCGTCGTGTTCGGGGCATCATGGCATTCCTCTATTCCGACTTCCTCGTTCCGCCGTCGCTGAAGATCAACGCGAACTACTACGGTTGGCGCTTCGCTGCGTACCTCGGCCTCGTCTTCGCAGCCGCGGCAGTCGTCGCGGGAACCATCGTCCACGCGCTCTTCGCTGTCGTAGGCGTGCTGCCGACCTCTGCGAAGAACGTCGAGGAGTTGGCTGCCTTCGCCGTCGATTACACGCTGTTCCTGAACCTGTTCGCGGTCGCCGTCTCCGCCGGCCTCATCTACGCGTCACGGCGAGCACTGGGCGAAGAGCGAGGCGCGTCCGCTACGGCATGACTGCTAGGCGGCCACGCGCTGTTCCCGTCGATCGAGCGCGCCCGGAGGGATTCGAACCCCCGCCCCATTTGACATCGCGCCCAATCGCCTGACCAGCACTTTTTGTCGATCTGGCCTGTGACCAACTCTTTTCATTGCTCAACAGAGAGTGACGTTGAGCACCATTTTCCGTTGTCGCGTCGGGTTCTTGTTAGGTGAAACGGAGCTCAGGAAGTGTCCGCAGAGCCCATCGGCAGTCGAGCATTGGATCGCGTCGGGGTGGATTCGGGGATTTTGGTGCCGCGACAGAGGACGCTGGTGACGTTGGCGACGAGGGCCTCAGCGATTCTTAATCGGCGCGCCTGGCGCCGCTTCAACCGACCTGGGCCGGCGCCTACCTCGTTCCGCTCTAACAAACCGGCGCCGATTCAGGTCAGCGAACGAGGAAGGCGCGTAGGTTTCGAGTCTAGGTCGGCTGTGTCAAGATCATCCAGATCCGAGCACGGTCGCGTTCGTGTGCCTCTTACTACAACTTCTTGGCGGATTTCGCATTAGCAGGGGCCGACGCCACCGGTCCGGTAGGGATCGACGGAACACCTGATGGGGAACCGTGGCGGCCCCTTTGTCCTGTGTACGGCGGCTAGTCCTGGTACGTGGACGGCCAGCGGTTCCGGTTGGGTGTCGCTGGAGGTCGCATCAAGTACGACCTCACCAACTACGCAAGGCTCTGCCTTCGACCTCAAGTCGCGATCGACTGCCTCCACTACCCACACGTAGCGGGAGAACCTCGCCAAGCGGTATTCTCGTATCAACGTCGGGTCGAGTCCGCGATCAAGCCGAGCCTTGAATGAGTTGGCCGTGGTGGCATAGGTGCGAAGAGCGAGCCTCTCTGGGGCGAGATCAATCAAGAGTCCCGCTTCCGATACATGTGGGGCGGCTTCTGTCGCGAGCGCCCAAAGCATCTGAGCACCTCGTGACTCTGCTGCCTCGGCTGAAAGCCACAGTTTGTCCGGCAAAGGAACAATCAGGTACTGCCACGGCCCGTATTTGTCGCCCGTCGCAGGATCGACGTCATTGAGAACGTCGTCGACCTCGAGGTAGAGACCTCGTTGGTCGTCATGACGGATGAACGTGATCCAGTCTTGTCCGTTCCTCTTCGTTCTCGAGTAGCCGCATAGAACGAAGGCATGCGAAGAAGTTCCCACCAGCACCGGGAATCCCGAATTGAGATAGCGGCAACAGATCGACACGAGCGCGCTCGCGTTGACCTCACCGTCTGTGGTGGAAGACGGCTGAGGGTCATCCACCTCGGGCATCCATGGCAGTGGTGGTTGGGTCGGCAGTTCCTTTACCTTGTAGAACGCGGCGGGAAGATCGAAGACACGGAACAACTCAAGGATCTGTTGAACCGTCAGCCCGCCGGATGGAAGGGGTCGACCCAGACCTAACCCTGGGTTGGCCGAGAGGGGGAACTCTGCCATGGCTCTGCGTGCAACATCGCCCCGCTTGTGGGCCGAGAAGTGACACACCCAGGCGGCTGCGTGGGCGCAGCGCCCGAGTTGGGTGTCCTGCTGGGCGAACGGAACCCCCTCTACCTGCAAGGTGCGACCGAGAAAGTTCACATGGTCGATGACGGATGTCCGCACCGAGTCGAAATGGCCAGGCGGAGGCTTGAGCAGCGTCCTCCCCACTCGCCCTAGCTCGGACGGGCGAACCACGACGTATCCCAAATAGGAACCGTCACTCGCGCCATCCCACAGTGCCTCCCTGCCCACGATGGTGCTGAAGAAGTGGATGCGGTGGGCGCTATCGGGGATGCTGGGGAACGTCCGTGAGTAGAACGCCGAGTACTCGCTTCGATAGTCGAGATCGATGTACCGAGTCTCGACCACGGCCGATATAGCTCCCGACCGTCGCGCCACCTCGAGACAGCGCGTGAGCGGGACTTCCCAGTCGGTTGGGTATCTCGCAGCTAAGGCATCCCATCCCGATTGATCCGTTAGGACGAAGATACCTACGGGGTCAGGCTCGTCCCAGGCTAGGGGTGGGTCGTCGCGAGCTACAGCGGGAACGTCAGGGTCAGCTGAGTCTGAGGGTGGCTGAGTCGGCTTCGGCTTGTCGGCGGACACGAACCATCTCCTCGAGCTTCTTCTGGAGCTCTCGCCGGTCGGAAGGACTCACGAGTTCGAGGAGGTCTGTGACCTCGAGCCCCGAGATCGCCGTCAGATCGGGCAAGACCTGATCGTCGCTATTGGTTCCGGCCACGGCAAACCCTCTCTCCTGAGCCCCCGACAAGATTGAAGCGGGCCGCAACGAATTCAGGATAAGGGACAACATGACCGGGTGTCTGTCAATGGTTGGATGGGTGATCCATGGATTCGCTCGCCAGAAGGGCGTCATATATGAACCGCCATCTCTCAAGGGTCCTGGGGGGCTCCCCACGGACCCTGAGGGCTGCTAGGACAGCTATCTCCGAGTCGGGGATGGAGCGCTCCTTGGCCAGTGCCTCTAGACTCGGGGGGGTCGGAGGCCTCACTTTACGGCTATCGGTCAGGGGCCCGAGCACCTCCTCTAGCTTGCGGACGACGTCGGCACCAGGCCGCTTGCCGCGGCCCTTCTCAAGGGCGTGGATGTAGGCCCGAGACAGACCCGTCCTCCTTGCGACCTCAGCAAGGCTCCACCCGAGGTCTTTCCTTCGCTCAGCTATACGAGCACCGAGCAGCTGGGCCCTGTCTTCAGTTGTTGACAATACTGTCTCCTAGTGGGTACGATGTCAGCAATTGTAGACACTACTGTACAGGATTGCAAGGAGGAAAGATGGCCGGAAACAAGCTCCAGCTTACGATCAGGGCAACCAACGGGGCACCTTGGGAAACCGATCACTTCGGCCCGAAGCACAAGATCCACTCGGTGCTGAAGGCCGCTGTAAAGCACTTCGTCGACCAAGGAGCCATGTCCGATGGGGACTACGCGCTGGCCCTCGTCATTGGGGGCCGTGCAGCCGAGCTGCCAGATTCCCAGTCCCTCGAGGAGTCCAGCGTCGTCGTCGGTTCACAGCTGGCCATCATCGCCCGAGGCCCGCAGGTGGATGGATGCGACGCAAGGATCTAGAGCAGCTCCTGGACGAGGAGCTGGAGGTCCTTCGCGCGGAACTGGATCTCGCAGGAACGGGAATTCACGTGGACCGCAAGGGGTCTGTCATATTCCTCGCGTTCGAACAAGGACCGGACGGTCGATCGGGACTGTTCAAGCTTGACTGCAAAGGATTCGATGCCCAGCCTCCATCCGTGACGATGGTCAGCCCCTTCACCGGCGATGTCCTACCGATCGGATCGTGGACGCCGGGGGTTGCTCACAGCATTCACCCTGTCGTCCATCGCCCCTTCGTTTGCCTGCAGGGAATCGCGGAGTATCACAACCATCCTTCTCACCTCGGCGATTCGTGGGATCGATACCGGCATCGCTTCCGGATCCCTCAAACGATCAAGGGCCTTCTGAAGAAAGCCGGTGTCTTGAAATGATCGCTCTGCGGATCAAGGCTAATGTTCTTGATGCGGCAAGAGCGTTCCTAGAGGGCGTAGGAGCGCGCGGCCGCGAAGGGACGACTTTCCTAGCAGGGCCAATCATCGATGATGTTGCCGAAGCGCATGAGTTCGTCCTTCCCGATCAGGTAGCCGGCACCTATCCCGACTGCTGGGTAGAGGTCACCCCGGAGGGCAAGCTCCAGCTCGCAGCGTCCCTTCGAAATGACTGGCGCTATGTCGCCAGACTGCATTCGCATCCCGGAGAGGCGTTCCACTCACATACCGATGACCGCAACCCCGGATTGACGGCGGAAGGGTCTTTCTCGATAGTCGTGCCATTCTTCGGCCTGGGTCTAAGACGAGGCCTCGAGGCATGTGCAGTCCTGGTTCGCAGGAACGGGGACTGGGTCCCGTTAAGCGAGCACGAGACGTCACAAATGGTTGCGGTCGAGTGACGGACGGCCGAGCAGAGGCCCTAGAGACACTTATCGGTAGCGATGAATCTTCGATCGAGGTAGCAGAACGATTCGATTCGACCGTCGTGACGATCCGTGTGGGACGGGGGTCGGAGCGGCTGGCCCTAGCCTTGGCGAATCTGTTGGTGCGTCTGGGTACGCGGCTAAGTCTCGAGGGAGCCGAAATGCCGTCGGCACCATCGCGCCTTGATTGCTATCTGAGAAAGTTCATCGAGCCTCGGCTCACTGAAGGCTCAGACCTGCCCACCCGCTGCACCCGCTTCGTTGTTGACGTGGGCTTTTCCGGGACCAACGCTGATCTGTACGTCTCTAGCGACGGCTGGAACCTTTCTGTTAGCCGTGACCCGCATCCTGTTCTGTCAGGCAAAGGCCCTGCTGTTAACGCCGCCGCCGCCCTAGCCGCGAGCATCATCTTCAGGGAGTTGCTGCCCGAACTCCCCTCCACTGCTCTTGCAGACGTGACTCTCGAGTGGAACCTCGTGAACTACGAGCTCAGGCATACCGCTCGGATCTCCAGAGCGGGGCCTGTCATGGCGACGTGCTTCGGTGGAGGGTCGGTTGGATCATCGACCATCTACACGCTTCTACTTTCCGAGGCGGAGGGGGTTATCGATCTGGTAGACCCCGACACGCTCGAAGAACGCAACCGTTGGCGCTATCCCGCTTTTCTCTCAGAATCGAGCGGGCCCAAGACGGGTTGGCTCGAGGGCTTGGCGGCAGACTCGACCTTGCGAGTCCAGGGTCATCAAACCGATGCCGCCAACTACATCTTTGATCTCGAGGACTCAGCGCCGGCCCTAGCCATTTCCGCAGTGGACTCGATCGCTGCCCGCAGGGACATCACTGACTTGCTCGCGCGAACCACGATCAACGTTGGGGTCAACAGACTGTCGTTCCACGTCAGCAGGCATCTATTCGGCGACGAGAGTGGATGTCTTTATTGCCCGTTCCTTGACGTCTCGGACCCAGCCGATGAGGTGGACGTCTACGCGGAGATGACTGACCTTTCTCGCGGAAGGATACGGGAGCTACTTAGGGGCGATGTGATCAGCGAAGCCGACCTAGCGGTCATGCACGTCTCTGTGTCGGGGGACTCCGTGCAGTTCCCCGTCGACGAGTTCAGAGCCTTCGTTCGCAGGTATCTCTATGCCCAAGCTCCCGTCGCAATAGCTGGTGGCGAAGTAGCGGTCTCTGCGCCATTCGTTTCGGCGCTTGCAGGATCCCTTGCTGCGGCCGAGGTGCTTAAAGAGGCTGCGGGGGGTGAAGACGGGGTTGATCGCCGCGTTGACGTCGATTGTTCCGGGTTCCCAACGGGCTTCCAGAGGGCTGTACGGAGGGACGAGTCCAGAAAATGTCTGTGCTGGGACCCCCGGAGATTGAAGAAGTACGCTTCCTTGTGGGGACCACCGCCTAGTGCTGTTGGAGTGCGACATGGCTAAGACGACCTTCCGCATCGACGACGAAATGGACCACGTGCTGGCATCTCTGGCTGATAAGCGCGGGATCGCGAAGGCGCAGGCCCTCAAGAAAGCCGTAGCCCTCCTCCAGTACCTCCAGAATGAAGAGGCGAAGGGTGGCCGAATAATCATCCGGAACGCCAACGGGGATGAGACCGAGGTCGTTCTAACCCCCGACGAATAGATGGCTACCAATCGCGTCACGATCGATGAGATCGTTGCGAGTTCCGATCTGGGAACACCTCAAGAGATCTCCGGCATGGCGCGCCTCGGGTACTGGATCTTCTTGTGGCTACTCGGTTTGGTCCTCGTTGAGGTGGCGCTATTAGTTCTCTATGGGCTCAAGACCTACCCAAGACTCGAGGAGGTTCGGGAATTGGTGACCGCCGACTCCTCCATCGAACCTCTTCAAGCATGGCGAGAAATGAGAGACGAGTGGGTCGTGCAATTTAAGGACCTCGGCCAGGTCTTCCTCGTAAACCCGATCGTTCCACTTTTGGGTGCCGTCCTCGGTTATATCTTCGGCAGCAGGCAAGTGAGCGGGGATGACTAAGCGACGAGTTCCATTCTTCCGTTTTCGAATGGAACCGGCACCCTCGGATCAAGAATCCGCGTATCAGCTGGGGATCGACGGGTTTCGATCGTCGGTCGCGCGGCGGGCTTCTTGTGGGGCGCGAACATAGCGTGCGTACACGACCTCAGATGAGTCGTAAAGGGGCTCTGACCTGCCCATATCTAGCGCGCCCGGAGGGATTCGAACCCCCGACCCTCGGATTAGAAGTTTGATCAGAGGGGGCGCCATGACCTGCGGCGATGCCAGAATCCTGCCTCTGACCTGCTGTGTTGTGTCCTCCTCCATAGTGGTGCTTTTTCATCGTTTCGTGGTCTTTCGCGGCCTTTTTGTGTCCCAAGTTGGTCCCGGACTAGGACGGGGACGGCTCATATATTCGGTTGCGCGTGTGTTGTCCGCGGTCGCGGCAGCGAGGATGAGCGGAGAGTTGATCGCGCAACCGATCCAGCTCTTAGGGGGCCATTCCTCCCTCCACAGATCGAGCAGCGGTGACGTTGGTGACCTGGCGGGGACGCCCCCCGCGAAGCGCGTCCGGGGGGCGTCCACCAGCACCTATCGCCTGAGGCCGCGCCTACTCGTGCCGTGCGTGGAAGACGTCTGGCGCTTAGACCCGTGGCTGTCCTTGGCCCGGGACGCACTGCTCCCTGATGTGCGAGCACTTCCGGCAGTAGGGCGCCAGTTACTTCCCCGATTCCTATTCCTTCCCTTCATCAGCATCCCTCCGTAGCGCTTTGGCCGCATCATCGGCCCCGTGGAAACCACACTCTGCGCGGCGAGGATGTCTGTCGACGGCCAAACACTTGCGCAGAGTTGTGTCGCTGTATGGCGGCATCGATGGCGTGAATAACCTCTCCGACACCGGCGGATGTGGGTCCAGCTTCGTCGATGATGACCCGTTCCTCGGAGACCTTCAGCACCACGGAGGCCCCACGAATACGATTCCGCTTCTCCCCGGCAGCGCGGGATCGACGAGGGGTCGAACGCAAATTGCCCGGGTCTCGACCAACGCGGCATCACCCGCCCACAGCCCGGCACGACTGGGGGCGCCGCGGTATGTGACATCGGGGCGTACGAGAAGAAGATCCCTTAAGACCGAGAGGGAGCCGTTTGACAGAGCCGGGTCGACTACAGCAGCCGCGAACAGCGACGTCGGGAGCACGGCAACGTCCCTTGGCGTACGCATACGAGCAAAGCGGCGGGTCGTGTCCACGAACGTACGCAATCATTGCAGCTGAGTTGGCGAGCCGCCTCGCCTTAACACGTCGATGGAGATCGTGGCGGCATCGTCCGATCGCCGATGACCCATGGGGGCCCGCGCAGTGACCGCCACCACCCTCGTCCTTTACGCATGGGCCGTCAATCCGCCAGAGACCTCACCGGTCGCGGTCGTGGAAGAGCCGCTAGAAGTCACCGTGATCTTCTCCAGCAGTACCCTCGACTACGTTGATGGTCGCAACGTGTCGGAGGCGTGCATCCGAGAGGGCCATTCGGCCGAAGCCGTTGCCGTGGCGGGGGACCTCCGTGAGCCGGAGGTAGTTCTCCCCGACTAACAATTGCCCCGGCGCGCGGCTGACGAATCGCGTTCGCGCAGCGCCAGCGCCGACGGCGACGCCGGCGCCGGCGCCACGTGCTCGGCGAGCCGGACCGGTCCCGATTCGGGATCCGTTCCGAGATCGCCCGCGGCCCCTTCCGGCCACGCGCCGGATTCGCAGGCCGAACCACATCGCTGCCATGAAAGAGGCTGCGACGAGATCATTGCAAAGTATTCGAAATCCGTACCCCCCTCCCTGATTCCTGGAACCGCGTAGGCGCGATGACGAAGTCGCCTACCTGAGGTCTGGTAGCTTCAACCGACCCTTGCCATGAAGCTAATTGCCCGGAGAAAACCGGGCTTGACAAGCGCCCCCCGGTTCTGCTTGCATTCGATTTAACAAAGGAGGGCCTGTGGCTGAACGCCGTGATGTCAAGAAGCTGTCGGTGGAAAGAGTGTCGAGAGCCGAAGATGCCGCCAAGTGCGCGGCGACTGCCGCCAAGTGCGCGGCGAATGCCGCCAAGTGCGCGGCCTCTGCTGCCAAGTGCGCGGCGACCTCTGGCCAGGCGTTGGCGCGGGCGAACGCTGCGAAGTGTGCGGCTACGGCAGCGAAGTGCGCGGCCAATGCAGCGAAGTGCGCAGCGACGGCGGCGGCGGCGCGGGCGATGGCAGTGAAATGCGCGGCGGATGCCGCCAAGTGCGCAGCGGGGTGACAAACGAAAGGCTCTGGGCGGTCACGGCCGCGCGGGCTGACCGGTCGAGGGCGCCGTTATCCACGTTCCGCGGCTAGGAGTCGGACTTCAGTTCAATCCGGCACTGATGGGGTGGTTTCCCTTCCTGGACCAACCCCTCGACGTTCTAGAGATGCTGTTCGACGGCGTGATGGCGCCGCTCGACGGCCCGGGCATGATGTCGCCGGGCATGTCCGGCGTCATGAGCGAGGCCGCCGCCCGCTTTCCGATCATCGGCCACTCCAACTACGGCGGCGATTTCGGGTTCGACGATCTGATGACCACGCCGGCTGTGCGGCGCCACGTACCTCTAGCCAAGAGACTCAACGTCCCCTGGGTAGCGGATCACTGCTTCTATAGCGACGGGTCCTGGTGCGACGTGTGGAGCAGCCCGCTGCAGTTCTCACGCGCCGAAGTCGCTCGCGTCGCGGCGCGGGCACGCGCGCTGCAGGATCTCTATGGCGTGCCGCTCGCGCACGAGAACGCCGCCTATTACCGAACCTGTCCTGGCAGCGACATGCCGGAAGAGGAGTTTCTCGCGAGCCTCCTCGAACTTTCGGGCAGCTATCTGCACCTCGACCTGCACAACGTCTACGCCAACGAGCAGAACCACGGAGCCAGCGGCTATTCGATCGCGCGTTTCCTCGACACCATCCCGCTCGACCGCGTCATCTGTATCCACATGGCCGGGGGCCGCTGGATCGACGACCAGTATCACGACTTGCACGACACCCAGGTCGCCGAGGCGGTGTGGGAGCTGCTCGACGACGTGCTGTCGCGCGCCCGCCCCGGCGCGGTGATCCTGGAATACGAAGCCGAGGCACTGCGGAGCGGCGGGGAGACGCTCGACACTGCGCGCACCATCGATCTCATCCTCGCCGACCTCGAGCGCGGGCGCACCGCGTGGGACCGCGCTTACGGCGCGGCGAGCCGGCGAACGACCCGGCAGTTGGCAGTGTGATGGATGCCCGCCTGGTGTGGGACACGTGGCGGCGGATCCTGAAGGACGACGACCTTGTCGAATGGCTCACACATCCGGGCGGCGCTGATGCGGCCGCGGTTGCTGGCCTTAACGCTGCCGAGAAAGAGGTGCTTGCCGAGTACGCCCGCACGCCGCAGGCGACCGACACCAACATCGGTATGTATCGGCGCGGCCTTGTGCGCAACGCGCTCGCCGCCCTGAGCCGCGTGCCACTCAGCCAGCATCTGCTCTATATGAGCGAGCTCGACGTCGACGCCGTGGCAGCGGACTTCGCGCGAGTGAATGGCTATGCGGACGACGGCCCGAATTTCTGGCGCCTCGCCGGTGCCTTCGTCGACTATCTCTCGACGCGTCCGGAATTCGCTGCGGCGGCGCACCAAGACGTGCTGGCGCTCGACCGGGCGCTGGTCGCGCTTGCCCGGCGTCTCGGCGCGACCGCGGTCTCACTCTGGCCGGACACCGGCGCCCGCGATGCCCGTGCCGCTGCGCGCCCGGATCTCCCGCCCTCACGCTTCGTCGCTAGCCCCGCCGGGATCGTCGTCGCCTCGCGCCACGACCTCACGCCTTGGATCGAGAACCCGCAGGGCTACGATCCCTCCGAGACGCTAGAGTCATCGCCGCGACGTTGGCTGATTTACTTCCCGGTCGCCGAGAGCGAGCCGGCCTATGCGGAATTGTCCGAACGATCGGCTCGCATCTTCGATCTGTTGGCAACGTCGAAGGCGGCCGCCGACGTGGCGCGTGCGCTGGACAGCCTGTCCGCGGATGAAGCGCTGACGGTGATCGAAGGGCTTGCCGAGCTCGGTGTTGTCGTCGGCGAGGGAGCCGGCCTTAGCGACAGGAGCGACGCCGTCGCTCCTTCTATGAACTCAGCGTGATCGACGGGGTCGCCGAGCCCGGTGTTGTCGTCGGCGAGGGCGCCGGCCGTAACGACGGGAGCGACGCCGTCGTTTCGAGAACGAGCTCAGCTATCACAGATGCACTGCGGTCCCACTGTGCGTTCGTGATGCTCGATCCCGCGGTCGAAATGTTGGGCATCGAGATTGCCGGACATCGACTGCTGTGCCACGGCCATTTCGAGGTCGGCATGGCGGTGCCGCCGGGGGAGGGACTGTCGGACTTCGTCACCGCGCTGGCGGGCAAACCGATCAGGGTCGGCGTCTTGCGCGAGGGCTTCGACGATCAACATCTGATCCATACGATGCTCGCCGCGCTGCGGCAGTACGGCTTCCTGCATGTGACGTCGCAGGCGGCTCCGTCCGCCGACGAGCTGGCGCAGTTGCGGCGCGCGGCGGAGGATATGCGCCGGACGAAGCTGTGCCGCACCGTCGCTCTAGACCTCGATGTAGCGTCGGCTGACGAGATCCGAGCCGATGTCGAGGCGGAAGCGAGCGCGCCGGAACTACATCTGCGCTGCGCGCACCTTGCCGACCATGCCGCGACGCTGGCCGAGCTGGCGCGCCGGCGCCAGGCGGGCCAACTCCGCCTCCATCACGCAATGGTACAGACCGCCGATCTCACCTGCGGTGCCGGCGTTGTCCAGTCCTTGCGCCGTCTCGGTGCGGCGGTGATCGTCGAGGGCGTGCCGTGGCCTGCGCCGGAGCACTCCATTGCCGGGCTCGAGGCGCTGACGCGCGTCGGTGTGCCGGTGCATGCAGTGATGGCACCCGGCCGGTCGTTCCTCGACGGCGCGGAGCGCGCTCGCGCTCTGGCCTGGGCCGGATCGGTTTTCCTTTCCGGACTGCGCCTGGAACTCGACCCCGATGAGCTGTGGCCCGCGGGGGACCCGACGGAGGGCGATTTCGTCGGCGTATTCGAGGCCGTGCGCGCGATCGAGGATGTCTTCGGCGACGTGCGCATCGTCAATCTGCCAAGCGACGAGGTCCTGCTCGGCAATGCCAGGTCGTTCTCCCATCCTGCGACGCTGTCCGACACCGGAAATCGTTTCCGCATTGCCTATCTGCACTGGCGTCTGCCGCTGCTGAAGTTGACCGAGGGCGACAACACCTTTAGCCAGACGCCCGAGGCCGAGGAGAAGCTCGTTCGCCTGCAGGAAGACCTGCTGCCCAACCATCCGGAGCTACTGCGGCTGAGACCAGGCAGCATCGTCGTCGACGTCTGCGGCGGCGTCGGCCGTGTTGCGCGCCGGTTCTCGCCGCTCGTCGGACAGGATGGCCTCGTCATCTCAATCGAGATGTTGCGCTGCGTGACCGATCGCGCGCGTCGCTTCGCCTGCGAGCGCGGCTTCACGAATCTGCAATTCCGCACCGGACTGGCGCAACGCATTCCGCTGCCCGACGCCACGGCCGATGCCGCCGTCAATGAATGGACCGGCGCGATCTGGCAGTTGGGGCTCGGTCCGGCGATTGTCGCCGAGATGGCCCGCGTCGTCCGCCCCGGGGGTCGCATCGCCATCACACACCGGCTGGTGCGGTTGCCGCTCACCAGGCTCGCCGAGCCATGGGTCCAGTTCGACGACATCTACACCTTGATGCAGTCCGCCTTCGCGCGCCCAGATCTAAAGGTAGTCGCCGAGCGTGTGTGGGGACAGACCGTGTCGACGTTGGTCGGCGAGAGGGCGACCGCTTGGCGCAAGCACTACATCCCGCGGGTCGTCAATCCGTTCGACGTGACCTACACCGACGACGAAGACCCGGGGCCGCGTGCCGACGTGTGCCTCACCATCATCGCGGAGCGTGGCTGATGGGGACGGATGCGTTGACCGATGTGAGAGAGATGCGTTCACAGACCGCGGCCTTCGACGACGCTCATGAGTCGCTGGGCCGGCTCGGCATCCCAGACGTGCTGCCGGCGCTGCATGCGGCCGGGCTGAGCATCAGCCGTACCGTGCTCGGCGGCTCGCATTCGGTGGCGGTCTATCCGCCGATCGACTCGCTGATCCCTGTCGACGCGAACCACGTCCTAGACACCATCCGTTTCGGCCGCGACACCAGCCTCTACCTGCACATCCCCTTCTGCGAGACGCGCTGCACCTTCTGCCATTACGCCGTGCAGCATTATCCGGGTAGGGGCAGGGTGTCGCAGACCAGCGAGGACGGGGTGACGCACCATCTCGAGGCGCTCAAGCGCGAGCTGGCGTTCTGGGGTGCCAGGCTCGCGCAATCGGGCACGGTTCTGTCGTCGATCTATATCGGCGGCGGCACGCCGCTCGTGCTCGAGGAGGACGCGCTTCACGACATCATCCGCGCGATCAACGAAGGTTACGAAGTCTTACCCGGCGCCGAGGTGTGCATCGAGGGCAGCCCGCTCACCATCACGGCGGCCGACGGCGAGGACAAGCTCTGCTTCCTGAAGGAGCAGGGTTTCACGCGCCTGAGCTTCGGCGTCCAGTCCTTCGATGACGCCGTGCTCAAGTATGCGGCACGCGGGTACAAGCGCGACATTCCGATCCGCGCCGCACAGATCGTGAGCCGGATCTTCGATAACTGGAATATCGATCTCATCCAAGGACTCTACAAGGGCTCGCCGACCGAGACCTGGCAGAACCTCGAGGTGCTAGCGGAGGTGCGCCCGCCGCATCTGACCTGGTATCACGGCCGCTTCGCCGACCGGCCACAGGGCGCCTGGTACAAGTCCGAAGACCGGCGCGGCAGCTTCGAGGATGAGACGGCGACTCTGCTCGGGCGCATGTTGATCTGGCAGGGCATGGCCGCGCTCGGCTACCAGCAGATCGACGGCAACCGCTTCGTGCGAGAGCGTCACTTCACCGATCCCTTCAAGAAGGTCCGCACCTCGTCGTCGCACGGTCTGCTCGGCGTCGGTGCGGCGTCGTATTCGCACATCAGCGCTGATCCGCCGAGGGACGACTGCCACGGCTACGTGTTCCGTAACGAGACGCGGATCCGCGCCTATGCCGACGGCGTGTTGTCCGGCTATGCCCCGATGGCTACCGGCCGCGTCATCGACGACGAGGAACTGTTGGCGACGTCCTACGCCACTGGTTTGCGTAACGGCCGTATCGAGAATGCCGCGCTGCGCGCGATCGGCGAGAGGAAACTGCAGCTCTCGGCCCATTACGGAGCGCTGGCCGGCAGGCTGAGCGACATCGGCATCCTCGAGCCCTATGCGAACGGCAAGGGCGAGGATGGGGTGCGCCTGACCAAGCTCGGCCGGCTGTTCGAGGATGAGACGCTGGCGCTGTTCTTCAGCCCCTCGGTCAAGCGCGCCTTGACGACGCCGCCGACCAACCTCTTGGCCCTCACGATCGCGGATCCCGTGGTGTTTGCAGGTCGACGTGCTGAGGCATCCCAATGAGCTCGTCGGATGGGGGGATGGCCGATCGACTAAAGGTGGTGGTCTCATGAGGGACGTGCCCGTGCAAACGTCGGACGCTGACGCCGACCGTTCGGCCCACGCGGCGGCCGGTGACCATGCGCTGCCGGAGACAGCGGTTGGCGACGACATCCAGCTGCCGACCCGTCGGTGGACCTTTGGTCGCGGTACTGCGGCGCACTTCGACCAGCATGTGGCGAAGAGCGTGCCCGGCTACGACGACGGCCATGCGCTCGTCGAGGAGCTGTCGGACTTCTTCGTCGGCGACGGCGGGCGCATCATCGAGGTCGGCTGCAGCACGGGGACGCTGATCAGCCGCCTGGCGCGTCGCCACGAAGCAGTGGACGCGGAGTTCCTCGGTGTCGACGTCGCAGACGACATGGTCCAGGTCGCGCGCGAGCGCTGCAAAGATCAAGCGAACGTCCACATCGAGATCGTCGACGCACGACGCGTGGACTACACCGACGCGTGCCTCGTTGTCATGTACTACACGCTGCAGTTCATCCCACTCTGGCAGCGCGGCGCCCTGCTCGAGCGCATACGGCGCGAGATGCGCCTCGGAGGTGCGATCATTCTCTTCGAAAAGACCCGCCTGCCCGACGGGATGCTGCAGGATATCTGCAACCAGGTCTACGACACCTACAAGCTCGCCCGCGGCTTCAGCGCCGAGGAGGTCCTCGGCAAGACCCGCAGCCTGCGCGGCGTTCTGCAGCCCTCGACCAGCGCCGAGAACATGGCCCTGCTGCGACGCGCGGGCTTCAGCGAACCCCACGTGATCTACCGCCAGCTGGCGTTTGAAGGCCTCGTCGCGGTGAAGCCCTTCGTCGACGCGACAAGGGGCTGACGTTTAACGTGTCGGCGCCGAAGGCGTGCTCCCGTGTCCAACATCAGGCAATTACGGAATGTCCAACGTAACCGAAGAGCGACTTTGACAGTGGGTCGTCTGAAGTAGGTCGTCTGAAGTGGGTCGCCAGGGAAGCGAACCCTGAACCTACGCATTAAGAGTCTGGTCGGTCGCGAATCCGTGAGCTGCACTTTTGATCTGAAGCGGCGGCTGACCAGGGCTTTTCATTGGTCAGCGTTAAGCACAGTTCAGCATCATTTCCGTTGTCTCGCGGGTTTTTGTGCCCCAATCCTTAGGCCCGCCTCTCTCGGCGACTCACCTCCGTGTTTCAAGGACTCCCGATGACGTGGCGGACGCGCCCCTCGTGCGAGTCGTATCCCGAGCAGCTCTCGTCATGTGCGCCTTCAGGGCAGTTGTCGTAGAAGAGGTAGGCCTTCCATCGGTACGAGCGCAGGTTCCGAGCCAACAGCCGGACGGGCATGACGATCTCGAACGAGGTCTCGTCGGTGCGGTAGACGTTCGCGTACCCGCGGAAGGGTGTGTGGGGGGCATCGAGTGACGTCATCGCTGCAGTGAGAGAGTCGTCCGGATTCGTGGTGACGTTCAGGATCCTGTCGTAGGCGCGGTCTCCGTCCGGAAGCCAGAAGCGGATGTGTGCGCCGTGGAATTCCTCGTTCGTCCACGGCTCGTAGGTTCCTAGGCTGTGGACGAGCTGCGACGTCACGTTGCCGTGGCCGTGGGACGCCGAGGCCAGATCGAACGCCCCTTCGACATCGTCGGGATCGGAAGCGTAGCGCTCATCGGCCTGAGCCCCTGGCGTCAATGCGATGCTCAGCACAACCAACAGCACCGGGATTTTTCGGTTCACGTCAATCGCTCCTCTCTCATGATCTTTGACTCTGCTCGTCGATCTTGTTGCCCGTGAGCCGCTCCACAAGTTCCAAAGTGCCGGATCTCGCTTCCTGAACTACCTATAGACCTCGGCGGATCCGCTCCCGTATCGCCGTGGTGCTGCCATCGTGCACCACCGGACCCCGTCACGCGTCCTTGCGCGCGATCACCTGTAGGTACTCGGCATCGACCGCGATACGTCCGGCCGAGCTCGTGCGGCGGCGCCATGAGTTCTCGGCTGTGGTCGTGCCGAAGCTGGGGTGAGGGACACCTTCAACACCGCCGCCTGGCCTTCAACGCCGTCCTGATTGCCGGGCCCTGCCTCTGGTCTTCTCACGCAACCAAAGCACTCGGGTCGCCGACTCGTTTGGCTGGTGTGCCCCAAGGGTTGACGGGATCAGCAACATTTGGTTAACTTGTGCTGTTTTTCCCAACTGGCGGACGGGAGTGGACGTTTGGCGACGGCAGCTGCGGCCGAAGTCATGCTGGGATCGGCTGGTTGATCCAGCCCCGGCGTTCCATACCGCGCTTCCGAGCACCGTCCGATGGCGGAGCTGGCCGGGTTCCATTCGCCGCGCCTGGCCGGTGGGAGAGCGGACACGTTGAGGGTCGCAGAACCGACGGACCGACCCCGGTTGGGCGAGATGACAACACACGGCCAGAAAACCGCCCCCATGACCCAATGCCAAAGGCATGAGGATGCGATTCTCCGTTGCGCTTGATGAGGTGATGCCTAACGAAAGGTGATGCGCGGGAAAGACGTCAGCGGACAGGTAATGCTCGTCCCGCCCCGCGGGACCTCTTACTGAGGCGCTAAAGGGAGGTGGAGGGTCGCGGGGGAGCGAGCTCGATCTCAGAGAGAGGTGCAACGATGCACAAGTCGACACGAGGCCCCAGCGTTCTTCTGTTGGCGTTGTTGCTGGTGAGCACGGTCGCCGTACCCGCGTCGGCCGGTCCGCTGGACGCGTTCATCCGCGCAAGCATCTCCGTCTCTCGCTCGTTCGACGCGACATTCACGGTCAGCGATACCAGGCTCGGCGCGTCGTACACAATCGCCGGCACGGCGACCGGAGCGCAGCAAGATGTGCCTGGCACCGGCGTAGTGGTCGACGCGTGTTTTGACCTGTCTGGCAACCCCGCGACCTGCAGTACGAAGGGAGGCTTCGATCCCACCTACGCGGTCGGTGTCTTCGACCTCACCTGGACCGGAGTTCTGGGCTCGAGCGGAAACTTCGTTCGGACGTGCGCCGTCGTGGGCCACTTCTTCATCTGCACCCCGGAGTCGACATGATGAGACTCATCCGCGCCGCCCGTTCTGTGTCCTCGATGGTCCCTCGGCCCGCCGCGCCAAGGGCAGCGATCACGCCGTACAGGGTTTTGGCTTGCGCGCTTGCTATCTCCGCGACTTCGTTTGGGCTCCAACCCGCGTACGCCGCCGACGAGGCCATAGTGCTCGTTGGCGGCCGTACGACGTACGTTGACGTCACCTTCGACGGGCCGGTGACGGTGCGCGAGATAGGGACGCAGATCGCCTACAAAGGCAGCTACGCGGGCTGGCTCATCCACGCCGTGGGCGAGCGCTTTGATCGCGAAGGTGAGACCGTGGCCGGCGGCTTTCTGATCAGGGGGTTGCTACCTTCGCATTACCCGCAGGATCCGATTGACTTCGGCCCCGTAGTGAACCCGACTCTAGATCCTGGGCGTTACCGCTTGTATCTACTCGCCGACGGTTTTGCTCGGGTCACCATCCCCGCTGACGGGTTGGGCAAGACCTTGTCCCTCAGCCCTAGCATGCGCACCACCAGCCATGCCGATGCCGAAGAGCTGGACCTCAGTCTCGGGAATGCGGGGTCGGCCAGGGGTCGGTTTCCCGTCGAGTCGAGTTCGAGCACGCTGTCTGTGAGCATCCTCGCCTTTTACTCGCGCCGGGGGGCCAACGTGAGCAACCTCGACGTGTGCTTCGCGAAGAGAGGCAAGGACTGTGATGGGAGATACGGCGGGACCGGTTACACGTTCGCGCTCGTCCCCGACGATTGGGGGGTGGGCTGGATGGTCTCCTATGCCCCTGGCGTCCTGGGCGACGGAAAGTACGACGGGGTTCAGGCATTCGACGGCGCCGGCACTGTATACAGCGTGAGGGGTGGGGTCATACAGGTCGACACCGTTCCGTGAGCGCTCGCGGCACGGTCGCGGGCTGCGTCGCGCTTCTGGTTTCCCTGATGGCCTGCTCGGGTTCGCATAGCCGTTCAGTCGATGACCGGGACCTCCAGGCCCCGCTATCGAATGCGCGAGCCGGCCCGGGTTCGGTAGAGGAGACACAGGGATTGGTGGGGGGTGCGTCGCCGTTGGACCTCGAGCCGACTCGACTACTCTCTCCATCGACGGAGCGAGGCGATGCACCGGCGCGGATGATTGAGGTCACACCGCTAGACCCCCTGAAGAACAGCGAAGGGAACCCGTCAGTTGTCCGTGTGAGTGAGGCAGCGCCTGATCGAGAGGGGACGCCCCCGCCTCCCAGCTACATCGAGCTTGTCGCCGCCTCGACGGCGGCCTCGAACGGCAAGTTGCGTCTGACCCTACGCTTCTCCAGCCAGCTGCCTGACTCCATGCGTGACGATGACAGCACGTTCATGACCGGGTTCAATGTGTGGGCCGGTGAGCGAGAATTTGCCCTGTCGGCCACCCTGGACGACGAGGGATGGGTTGCAGCCTTCGAGGAGAGGAACGAGGAGGAACTCGAGGGGCGCTTACGTCGTGCACGAAAGTCGATCATGTTCGAGATGAGGCGTGACTTATTGGGCGAAGTTGGCGTTCTTCGCTGGGTCGCCGGCGCTGTGCTCACAAAAACCCACCCCGCCCCTCTAATTCGGGGGCATGACCTGGTTCCGAATGACGGAGTCGTCCGCCACCGGCTCCGCTAGCAACAGGGGGGTTCCGACCGGCTCCTTCATCCTATGCGGGAGCAACTAATCCAACATCCTGATGTACGTGCCGAGTGGATCGAGACCGCTTAGGCCCTCGAGGTCCCTACGCGTGGACGGCACTTGAGGAGGTGCTGGGGTATCGAGGAAAGGTTTCGATCGCAATGACGGGTTCGGCCACAGAGTCGAGTGGCGGCCGTCGGGTGTTCGACGTCATGCGTGCGAACCAGTCGATGGATGAACTGGGCGACTCGCGCTTTCATGAGTCGTTGATGCGTGAGATCCGCAGGCAACTAGATCGAACGAAGCCGTTCGAGCCCGAAGGCGGTTAGTGCAACACTGGTCGCGCTTTGGGATCGCATCGCGTGCTGCCGATAAGGCTTGTTGTGGGATGACGGGCGCTTTGCGCAGCAACAGATCACGGAGCGGAACCGGCGGCTGGTGCCCAAGCACTGGTGGCGCCTTGGCATCATCGTGCTGGTCATCCTCGCTCTCGGGCCCCCAGCGTGGCTCGTCGTCCGAATCTCCAGGTTCCGGTGTGGGGGTGTCATCCCTGCGCTCTGCTTCGCGGTCCTCGCCGGTTACTGGAACCAGCTAGCGGGGACGCATGTACGGATTTCCGTCTCGATCGAAGAACTCGCAGGCCTGCTCTGACGCGAGAAAGGACCCGCACGCGCGGGCCCAGTCTCCTGTTCCGTCCTACGTAGGGGGAGGCTTCGGAATCGGAATCCCCAGCTCTTCGCACAGTCGCGCGAGTTCGTCGTATGCGTCGTCCACGTGTTTCACCCCCTTCCACCCAGCGAGCGAGCCCCACGGCTCGATGACCAACAATTCGCCCAACGAGCTCGGTCTCCTTGCGGCGCGTTCTAGAACGTGCCGGCGAGTTCGATCGCGCACCCTTGCGCGCACAGTCACCCTCGCTTCGAGATGGGATTTCCGCTCCATCCCTTCGTGGCCGAGCGGGATTCGACAGGTCAGGGCCACTCCCACATCGTCGGGTGCCAGAGCAGGCCG
This sequence comes from Actinomycetota bacterium, assembly GCA_030861725.1. Classification (GTDB taxonomy): domain Bacteria; phylum Actinomycetota; class CADDZG01; order CADDZG01; family WHSQ01; genus JALZEG01. The sequence goes on from JALZFC010000005.1 coordinate 103,257, forward strand.
GAGAGTCGCCACTTGGTAGCCAGGCCGTCGCCATTGAGCGAGAGCGGCCTTACCTACTCTGAAGGGGATTGTTCCCGACTCTGTCGGAGCACCTAACCCGAACATCCGAACGACGAGAGCGAAACGACGCTTCGTCGAGGCCTCGGCGAACAGACGGGGATTCTGCACCATTGATTTCGCGTACATCACGAGGATCCCGGGTCGCCGATCTTTACGTTCGGCGCGTTTGAGCCAGTCGACTCCAATGACAAGGCTGTCATCGATGTCGACGTCGTCGTCCAAACCAGGAAGCCAGAAAGCTTCATAGCGCGGGAGCTGACATGCCTAAAGTCTTGCCGCCCCCGCGCAACGTGAGTCTGCTCGCCCTAACGGCAGCGCGCGGAGACTTCCCGGGCCGGTCTCAAGTGGCCTTCACAATCCGGTACGAACAGCGGCCCCGGAGCCCGTGCGGTGATCAAGATCGGTCGCCCCCCGTCATCGATGACGCGACTCACGCCTTCGGGTCCGTCCTCGACGACAACCTCGGCAGTCCATCGAACTGCGGATCGTGAGGTGAACGCCTCCAGGTACAAGGTTTCAGGATCCTTGGGGTCTACGTTGAACTGAAATCTGCCGACTAGGCGGCCCTGCCGGTTTACGTAGCGCACGTCTTCCCGCGCGGCTTCTAGATACAGGCTTACGCGCCGAACGAACCCGGCTTCGGGTGGCGGCGGCGGACACAGGGCCACGTTCACTCCTTCGGGCGGCGAAGCCGGATGGCGCTTGAGTCGGACTTGCTTCATGAAGAGCGTCTCTTCAGACGACGCGGCGACCGTGATTGGTATCTCGACGCGTTCAGCGGGTACAGGATTAAGCTCCTCTAGCCACTCCCAACGCCGCGCGTCATCGCAGTCTCGCGCGCGTGGCGCTCGAGGCAACTCATCCTTCGCTAGAGGGATGACATACGAACTCGCCGTCGGCGATCCCACACTTACCCTGATACGGCCTTCTTCTGACGGGGCCCCGTCCTCAGATTCCCGCGCCTCATCGACGCCCCCGTCGGACCGTGACGCGTCGGCCGGGGGACTCGCGGAAGGGGGGTCGGTTGACTGATTCCGCGAGGCACCTTCAAGCCCCAACGCGACAGTGGTAACCAGGCTGGCTAGGGTGATAAGAAACATCCTATTCTTGTCCCACCACTCCGACCAGGTGCGTTTTCCTCGCCCCGCGACTCGAGAAGATGTGTTCGAGCCGGACCGTCGCGCCTTCCGACCGGATCGCTGCTTCCGGGACATCCCACGGTCACCCCCTTCGTACGCCCCAGCTAGTTTACGGGCGATCCGACGTTTTTGTTAAGTGACAAGCGGGCGGTCACCTGCCCCATCTCGTCCGGGGCGAAGCCTCTGGCGGGACGCGATGATCCGGGTCGGCGGATTCAGGAGGCACCAACGACAGCACGGCCGCCACGGGGCACGGTCTCACGCGAACAGAAGGGGGTCGAGCTGGGCTAACGACTGGTGGGCGGTAAAGGTGCAGTCCCTGGAGAAGGAGTGGCAGCGACGGAAATCCCGCGTGTTTGGGCCGATCCGCGATTAGCTTGGACCGTGAACATGAGAGGTAGTCCTGCGCCGACGGGCCGCCCGAACCGAAGGTTCGGAACCTGCGGGCTCTGTGGCCTCACGGGACAGTTGACGAAGAACTCACGTACCTGCCCGATGTGCCGGGAACCGTGGACCGGTCAGACGCTTCTCGGTGATGTCCGACTCTGACCATGTCGCGAGGAACTCTCGCAAAGACATCGGGGGCCTGCACTTCTACGGATTGTGCCGGTCTTGCAACGGTGTGGTCCAGAATCGGTGGGAGAACGCGTATTGCTCGTTCGCACGGCAGTTGTGGCCGCTGGCGACCGACCCGCGGGTTCATCTGCCACGTCGCATCACCATGCCCGATGTCGATATCGCTCCCGGCGCGATCGCGCGCACGGTGTTGGTTGGCTGCTTCGCTTTGGACTCCAATCTGCGTAATCTCTATCCAGGGGTGGCTCGAGCACTCATCGATGATGCCGATGCGATCGAGCTCCCGGCGCCGATGGATCTCTATCTCGCTGTCACCCGGGGACCGTCCGCGCGAGTGACGGGATCGATAGCGGGCTTCCACCTGTTCGGGCCGGAAATTGACGGTCGAAAGGTCGGCATCATGACGATGGCGCAGATTTACTTCCCGCCACTTGCGTGGCAACTCGCGGACACCCCCACGTCCGCTCGATTGATGATCGAGGGATGGCATGGCGTGACAGAGTGGCTAACTTTGCCACCAAAGAAGAGCCTTCCGCTGAGGCAATTCGTTAGGGATCTCCCGCTCGTCTTGGACCCTAGGCAGACCCCGCGAGGACTATCGGACTGGGTCGAACTCCACGGCGAGGAGACGACGTTCGTCATGGAAGGAGAGAACGCTCTTCGCTCCTCCTGGGAGTGATGTCAGTTCAACGGCGGGGCCCGCACGGTGGGCAGGGGGTGCAGACCCCAGTCCTCATTGGTCGGGTGGCAAGGGCCCCGATACCGCGCCAGGCCCCACCGCTCGGCGGAGAATCTCGCCGGAGGACCTCGCCTCGAGGACCGCGAGAGGACCGCGGCCGACCGCAATTTGCGGCAATCGAGCGCAACGTCCTGCGACAAGGAAAAGACCCGTTGACCTGCGGGAACACGAAGAAGCCCTGGTGAGGCAGACGGCCTGATCTGCCTTCACACAGCAGAGGTCATCGGTCCAAATCGGTTAGGACCCATGATTGTGGGTCAATCAATTAGCCATGGATGGTCCCGGTTCTGTTGAGGCGGTCGCCGCCGCAGCGCCAGACCGCAAGAGGACCGCGGCCTGGGTGAGCTCGGCGCCTTCTTCCGGTCATCGATCCCTCGCAGCTTGCCCGGTCTTGGCGTTCTAACTAAGCGCTCCCACCGCCTGAAGCGAAAAACCAATCATGAGACAGCAAAAGCCGATGCTTCCGGCAAGCCCGCCTGTGGCGTGGTCACGAGTCCAAGACATGACTCGGGAGCCAAGCTTCAGCGCTCCGCCGGCGACGATGTGCACCGTGAACTCTCCCAGAAAGGAATATCAACGCAAGCATTAGGTAAAGGCCTCCGAGAAAGATGACCAGGATCAGCCAGGGCGATTCGTCGCTTAACCAATTGGCTGCGCGCCAGCTCGGTTCTAGGCAGGAACCCTAGGAAGACTCCAGGAGGCGAAGTCTGCTTTACCTGCGCGCCTTCGCTAGCGAGAACGCGAAATTCACTCGTGGGGCTACGCGATAAATAGCGCGAGCCGACCATTCAGGTCAGCCGTCGAGTTTGCGAAGCTCCTCCTGTAGTCAAAGGGACGAGAAGAACGGGGATAACTGATGCCGAAGCGGACGTCATCGACTCGTAGGGTTAGAAAAGGACCAAGGGGTCTGTACCCATTTAGTGCCCTGATTGCGGTGAGTGTCCTCGGGGCCTCTCAAGTCGTGCAAGCGCAAACTGCACCGGATTCCGGAACCATAGACGTGCCGGATGGCCCCCAGCCGCAAATCGACGATCCCATTAGTGACGCGGAACTCCAAGACCTGAAGACCATTGCCAGTCAGTCTGGGATGTCCCTTCAGGCTGCTATCGATCGGTATGCCTGGAACGACAACTTTGCGTTAGCGCTCGCATCGGTTCGGGAAGTCTCACCGCAAGCATTCGCTGGGGCGGCAATCGTAGACGCCGACACTGCGTGGGTGGCGTTCAAGGAAGCAACTCCCCAAGCAGCACGCGAGATAATTGCCACGTTCGAAAGGAGCCACGTCGGCGTCTCCGTCGGCGTGCGCACTGACGTAGGGTTCACCGAGCTGGAACTCGAGAAGGCCATTCCGACGGTCCACTATGCGATCCTCGGCAGGCCTGAAGTACGCGACGCCACCACTTCCTTTGACTTCACGACAGGACAGATAAGGACAAAGATCGGGTTGGAGGACACTGTTACTGATACTGTGCCAAGCGATCTTCGAACGATCGCGGAACAGAGTCTAATTGATGCAACGAGAACGAGCATCCTAGACAAGATTGGAATATCCGTGATTCGGTCACGTGTGGCGGTCCTTGGGGGTACCGATAGCAGCAGTGAGCATCTGGGCGGTGAGGCCATCTCGACGTGCACCTCTGGTTTCGGCACGATCAATTCAAACGGCACGAAAGGCACCTCCACAGCTGGTCATTGTGGTAACTCACAATCGGATGACGGCGTGAGTTTGACGTTCAAGAACGACTACGAGGGTACTCATGGCGATTTCCAATGGCACACAGGAACTCAGCCCAACCCTGACGACTTCTACGCGGGGAGCACTTCGTCGACTGAGGTAAACCGCAGAGACGTCGTGAGTATCGGCTCTCCCGCCGTGGGGCAATCACTTTGCATGAACGGCAAGACGACCAACGCACACTGTCAGGAAGTCCGTCAACTTGGCGTTTGCTACAACGGCTCCTGCAACCTTGTGCAAATGGGGGAACGTCAGGCTGATAGTGGCGATAGCGGCGGACCCTATTATTGGGGCAACACGGCCTATGGGCTCCACAAAGGTTGGCATTATGATCCATTCGCGCCCTTTGACCGGGATCTCTTTTCCCGAACGGATCGTATCGACGACGCCTTAGGCATCTTCATCAACAGCTGATCGCGCGCAAGACGGCCCAGCGACGCTAACCTCGCATAGTGTCGCGGGTCGTCAAGCGCCTACGCAATCGGAACAGACCGGCCAGAGCAGGCGACATCGAATGGAGCCCCCCGTTACCAACCATTCAGGTCCGAGAAGATCATCCCACCCAGTTTTGCTACGGCTCGCGGTCCTAGCGCTCGGGATTGTGCTCGGGGGGCTGGCTGCGTTCGCTGCCTGGTTCTTCCTCGGCGGCGGCATCTGGCGCAGCGAGATCGGTATAGCCAATGCCGAGTTACGCTCCCCAGACACGCTCACCCTCATCGTCAACTCCTGCCAAGGGGACCCAGAAGTGACGCTGCTCCAGGAGACAGACGTAGACGTGCAGGTTGAGGTGGTTGCGTCCTCCACCCCCCTACGAGGTGGGGAGGACTGCCAAGACGTAGTTGAGGCTCAACTGGAAGAGCCGCTAGGAGATCGGGTCGTTGTCGACAAGCACACCGGGGAGTCAGTGAACGTTAGCCGATAGCTGCTCGAGGCCACAGCCCTGTGAGGCCCGACCGAGCCAACTTCTTGCGGCGTCGGCATGCCAGCTGTCGGCAAGTGCCCCCCTACTTTGCCCTTCTGGATGGAGCGCTCTCGGCGGCTACGCATTACGAGAGGATCCATGCCGCGGAGGAGAGACATGTGAACCTACAACACTCCCTGCTCGAACTGTCTGCGCTTCAGCCAAAGTCGGAGGCTTTCCTGAATCAGCTGGAGAGCTGGCTGGAGCATCACAAACCGAGCTTGAAGAGCGGCATCGAGGCGAAGGGCGACCCGCTCCACCGGCCGCCCCCGCGTGAGGCTCGAGAGGACGAGGTCCAAGATGAGCATCTTCTGTTCGTACAGGGTTCGCTGTAGCCAAATCTCCCGGAGCAGATCCGCGGCGACGCTTACCGCCGCGTCTTCGGAACAGGGCGACGCGAGAGCTCGCTCGACAATCAACGAAAACTGCGGCGTCACTCTCCAATCGTCCCTGGCCAGCTGGTGGACTAGCTCCTCTGCCGACACAGCTACGAACGTGAAGTTGGCCACGACCAGCTGAAGGACGGAATCGTTATAGCGATCTTCCGGAAGACACTTCCGCTCCTTGAGTTCCGCCAAGAGATCCTGTGTCCAGGCCCCTGCAACACTCCATTCGGTCGCGGCGAGAGCACGCAACCGCAGGTCGTCTGCCACAAGCGGCAACCCCAACTCGCTCGCGAGCAGTATGGAGCCTAGAGCCTCCGGTCCGATAAGGCCGCTGAGCTCGTCATAACGGTCCCGCGAAAGTGGGAGTGCGCCGCTAACCGGAACTACCTCACATTCGTCGCGGAGGAAGGCGCGGATACCTTCGAAGAAGGCGCGTGCACCTTCTTGCTGCTCACGCGTTAGTTCTTCCCGAACGTATTGGCCGGCCTCCCTCCTGATCGACATGGAGGGCTTGAGGCCTTGGAACCTAGTTAAGAGGATCTCGTTGATGGCATTGACTGTTGTCTGGGACACGACTATGCGCCGAAAAGCGCCGGCCGCATCGTGAAGGATCTCTAGGTGAGCAAGTGTAAGTAGCGCAGTGAGGTCGAGCACGATGCCGTCTGCTTCGTGCAAGCATTCTCGTTGCAGCTGGGTGTCCTCTGCCCGACCCGACGCAGCAATGATCCCCTGAGTCGAGTCGCCAAAGAACCCGGCCCATATGTCGATGATCGGAAGTCCGGTCGATTGCGCTACTAATCCGAGAGTCATCGACTCCGTTTGGTAAAGACGCCGGATCGTCTCAGCCTGATCGGAACGGCGGTCCGCGAGCTCAAGAATCGGCGAGATGTCGTCTGCGGGGACATCAATTCGCTCTATACCGGGGAAATCGGGAAAGCGCTCGGAGAACGACGCCAGGGACTCTTGAGCGGCATGGACGTACTTGCTTTGAACATCCACGATCTCATATGTCAGCCGCTCGTACGTGCCTTCCTTCCAAACGATCCGCTCTCCCTTCCTGCGGCCAAGAAGACGCTTAGCTCGAGGGTCATCGGAGGGGATGTCCTGCTGGCCCAGTGGCAGCTCATCGTCAAGGATCACAACGACGTCCACTTCCGGCGACGCTTTCAAGTGAACGGCGCAATCAACTCTGATTTCGTCAACGTCGAACAACGCCGCGTCATCCTCTTCCCTCTGGAGGAAAAGCATCGCGTACGCCATGTGAGCGCGGGGATTACGCGGATCGAGCTTTCGAGCCCGGTACGCGAGAGGGAGGACGTCATCAAGGTGGAGGGATTGTCGAAGTTCGGCAACACGAATGAGGGCGCAAGGGTCGTCCTTGATCTCTTCGAACAAGATGCTGCCGAGGTTCTCTCGCGCCTGCGCTTCATCCCCCGACAGCAGCGAGAGCGTCGCGCTTCGGATGCGGTGCGACACGACCTTGGGCTCCTTGCGGCCGAGTCCTTTGAAGATCTCGATCGCCCCCTGCAGGTCGCCAAGGTGCTCGAGAACGGCAGCCTCAACCTCGCTTATCCCGGGCACGGGATCATCACGCCGGAGGTCCCGGGCCATTCGAAGTGCGTCCGCGAACAGGCCCGCGTGGTACAGGGACCGCAGGTACCGCCGGGCCACGGGGCTGTCCGTTCGAGGGTCGACGAGCGGTTTGAAAAGCTCGACGGCTTCGGCGTGGTGCCCTGCGACTGCGAGCGTCTCAGCTAGGTCGATCCCGATGTGATCACGTAGGGGTGGATCCGCGTACGCGAGTGCTTCGCGCATCATGTCGATGGCTCGGTCCACGTTCCTTTGCTCACGCCGAGCTCGAGCGAGGATCCACAGCGCCTGGGGATCGCTCGGCCAAGCCGAGCGGATCGTGCGATCCAACTCCTCAACTGCTTCAGCCCTGCCCAGGATTGCCTGACATCGGATTAGGAGATCTGCGATGTCACGTTGCTGGTTGTCGCCGGTGGTCGGGTCCCATACCGGCTCAAGGATGGCCGACGCCTGCTCCCACTCGTCTCGTTTCATGTGGCCCATCGCGATGTAGATCGCGAGCTGAATGTCATCCGAGCCACCACGCAGGCGACGCATGATGGCGATCGACTCGTGTTCGGCGTCCCCTTGGAGCAACAAGAGTGCCTTGTTGCGAAGTGCCGTCGCGTGGTCCGGCGCCTCGAATAGCACCGCCTCGCAGTCGCGAAGGCCCTCCTCCGATCGTCCAAGCAGGGACCGTATTCCCGACCGGTTCGCTAGGCAGTCGTGAAGGCTCGCACGTTCCTCATGTGACGCGAAGGCTGTTGCGGCCAACGAGATTTCGCGATCCGCACGTTCCAATCGTGCCTTCGCGTTCGACGAAAGCTCCGCCCCAGGAACATCGGGAAGCTGATCGCGAACCGAAAGAAAGATCGCAGTCGCGAGGGACTTCCGGACCTGTGGGTTCGTAGAGCCCGCTTCCAACGCGCGGTTCAGGAGGTTTTCAGCGTCATCTAGGCGTCCCTGCTCTAGCCGAACCTGCCCGAGCATCGACAGACACTCCTCGTTGTGGTGGAGCCAGGGGTTGTCCGCCACAAGCTGGTCTAGGCCTTCGCCTCGGCCGCACCGCTGCAAGACCAGTAAACGTACGGCCATCGAGCGAGCGTCGCGCGGCTCCTTGACCAGAGCCTCTGCAGACAATTGGTCCGCACGATCGAGCCTGCCTACCAGCGCGGCGCCCAGGCCCGCGTTGGCCAAAGCCTTCGCCTCGCGCGGCTGTAGCTCCAACGCCTCCTCGAAGTGCCGATTTGCGTTCGCGACATCGCCGGTGTCGAGGGCGCACATCCCCAAGTTGCTCGAGATACGGAAAAGAATCTGGTCTGAGGGTGCAGCGTCGGCAACCTGACCGCGGAGATCAATGAGAGTTTGACATGCTGTTTTGGTCTTACCCGCGTCGATCAGCTTCCGCGCGTGGTCGATCTTGAGGGCGACGATCTGCTCGTGGGTCTCCGGTGCGGGACCGGCGTCTGTTCCTGAGGAACCTACGAGGCGATTTGCTGTCGCCTCTAGCTTCTGTTCAATTCGATCTGCCCGCTCCTCGACGATCGATTGAGTTCTCTGATGATTGAGCCGCTCCTCACGAGCATGGACGACTGGACCAAGGTCACTCCTAGCAATCTCCTCGTCCAGCGCTTGAAGGAACGCGCCCAGGAGGTCGCGGGCCAAGTCTTCATCATCGAGACTGTAGATCGACGTCGTGGAGATGAAGGCTCGAACAACATCATCGTCCGTTTGCACGGGACCGCCCGCGACGAACCCGCGGAGTTGCTCGATGAAGTCTGGACTCGCACTCCACAGCCGAAGGTGTCTCTCGGCATCCGCGTCCCGATCCAAAAAGGCTCGCGCGGTGACCTCAACCGAGTTGTTGACGGGTCCGAGGTCGAGCAGCCGCGTCGCGCCCTCGCTCGCTAAGCGTGTCAGGAGGGAACTGCTTAGTTTCAGAACGAGATCTGCGATCACGGCGCCTCTTTAACTGAATCCCATCGTTGTGATTATGTTAGCACTTCACCCTACGGACTGCTAAGTCAAGCTGTTCCGAGCCACGCCGCCGCCGTGCATCTCGGCCGAATGCTCACGGGGCAGCTGGCGAGCGTTCTATGACGTCCGAGGCTGCGCGGGTACCGACCGCTCGGTATCTGATCCGCTCGACACGGATCAGCTGTCGAGCAGTTCACCCAGTGCGTCCAGGTCGGTTTCGAATACGTGCCCATACACATTGAGCGTGAAGGCCGCTGACCGGTGTCCCAACAACGTCTGAACGGCCTTTGGAGTAGCCCCGGCCGAAATGAGTCTCGCCGCCGCCGAGTGCCGCAGCGTGTGCAGCCCGACCGCCGGCAGTCCGAGCCGCTCGAGAGCCGGCCTCCATAGACTCATGTACGCGTATCGGTATCGGATCGGTCCTCCCTTGGGGCCCCTGAAGAGCAGCGAATCAGGCGAGTTGTCCACGGTCTTTAGATGCCGCGTCAGCGCGGCGGCGATCGACGGGGGAATCGGGACGGTCCGCACAGCATGCGACTTAGTGCTCCCGAAGATGAGCTTCCCGCTTACCTCGGCCAGAGAGTCCTCTACTCGAATCCGCCTCTTGAGGAGGTCAACGTGGCGCCGGCGGAGTGCCGCCGCCTCGCCCCAACGAAGGCCGAGCACCGCGAGGACCCGAAACAGGAGCTGGTACTGATCGTCGATCTCGCCGAGGATCCGCTCGATCGTCGCGGGATCGAAGTAGGCGGCTTCTTCCTGCCTCAGACGTGGCGCTTTGATGCGGTCGCAAGGGTTCCGCGCGACCAAACGATCTTGGACGGCGGCGTCCATCACGAGACGCAGGACGATCACCGCCTGCCGGATCCGGCTAGCGGAGAGGCCCTCGTCGTGCATGGCCGAGACCCATCCCTGGATGTCCGACGGCCGGATGTTGTCGAGCCGGCGGCGGCCGAAGGCGGGCAGGACGCGGCTCCGCAGGAGCGACTCGTAGGAAGCGCGCGTCTTCGGCTTCACGCTGAGAGTCGACAGCCACTTCGTCACCCACTTCTCGAGCACGACTTGGCCGGCGCGGGGATCGAGGTAATCACCGCGCCCGATGTCGGACGTGATCTCCGCCGCAAAGCGTTCGGCGTCAACCTTTCTCTCAAAGGTCTTCGAACGTTCGACTCGGTTTAGGTCGCGGTATCGCACGCGGTAGACGACTAGCGCTCTGCCGCCCCGGCCACGGCGCGAGCCCCGTGTCTTCCTCGGCACCTCTTGGATATGCGCCATGGTCTGGTCCCTCGCGCGCGCCTGCGGCCTGTTTGCGGCCTACATTGTATTTCAGCAGTACGACGAAAAACCAGATATGGCGCTGATCAGGGCTTTTAAGGGTGGGTCGCCAGGGAATCGAACCCTGAACCTACGGATTAAGAGTCCGTTGCTCTGCCAATTGAGCTAGCGACCCGTCGCGCAGATTACAACGGCCCCCGAGGGCCGGATTCGGGGCGACCGACCGGATTCGAACCGGCGACATCCTGGACCACAACCAGGTGCTCTAACCATGCTGAGCTACGGCCGCCATGTGGCGCCGACAAGAGTAACGTGGCAAGCGCCGAGCCGGGGCTGAAAAACTCCTACGCCCCTCCGCCCATTGGGGCGGGTGGTGCGTCCAGCACCGGCCCGGCCGCGGCGTCACGCCGGGCGTAGAGATACAGCAGCCCCAGCCCCCCCAACGCGACCAAACCCGCGACCCGGAACGAGCCCGCGTAGCCGAACCTCGACGCTACCGCCCCCAGCGTCACGGCCCCCAGGCCGAACGCCAGGTCGAAGAACGCCGTGAACGTCCCTACGACCGCTCCCCGCTCCGAAGCCGGAGCGCCTCGGACGGCAATAGACATCAGCGCCGGGAACGCCAGAGCCTGGCCCACACCGAAGATCGCACCCCCGACGAACAGGCCGGGGCTCGCCGACCAGAAGCCCAACACCGCCATCCCGAGCGCGGAGGCCGTCAGCGCCAGCCGCGCCGTCAGGCGCGTTCCCAGCTTGTCCGGGATCCGCGCCCCGAAGAGGCGAAGCGCCAGCACCAGGCTGGAGTACGTCACGAACACCAGGCTCGCGCCCTCGAGGCCGAGCTCCCGCGCGTACAACGGCACGAACGTGCTGAACCCGGCGAGGCCCCACACGCTAGCGGCGAGAACGGTCCCCGGCACCAGGGCGGCACGGTGCACCAACGCGGCCGAGCCGCTCGAAACACCCGGAGGCCGCGTGTCCGGCACCTTCCAGCCCAGCAGCAGCGCGACTGCCGCGGCCCCGGCGGACAGGAGCCACGCCGCGTCGAAGCGATCCGTGCCTAGCGCCATCTCGCCGAGGACCGGCCCGATCGCCAGCCCCGCATACAGCGCGAGCGAGAAGAAGCTCAGCGCCTCGCCCCTGCGCTCGTCGGGGGCTATGTCGTTTATCGCGGAGGCGGCGCCGACGTAGAAGAACGCTTCGCCGGCGCCCGTCACGAGACGCAACGCCACCAAAGCGGCAAACGACGTGGCGAAGACGTAACCCGCGACCGAGAGCGTCACGAGCCCTGCTCCGGCGACCAGCAGCAAGCGACGCCCGCGGACGTCGCTCAGCCTCCCGCTGAACGGACGCAGCAACACAGCGGACAGGCTGAACGCCCCGATGCCGACGCCGACCGCGACGTCGCCGCCACCGAGCGGGCCCTCGACGTACAGCGGGAGCGTCGGGATCAACGCGCCGACGGAGACGAAGTAGGCGAACGTGGCAAACGTTATGAGCAGGAAGACGGGCGTTACCAGGCGCGGCCGCGGCGAAGCCACCGGCCGTTCCGCCACGCGTGCTGCCACCTCACCTCCCGGACGTAAGGAAGGGGGCGGGATGTCCCCGCCCCCTTCCGTCGACGCACCTGCTCGCCGGGCGATTCCTACCTGCGAGGGACGACGCTCATCGGCTCCGCAGATAGGGCTCCGTGATGTCGGCGTACTCGATCTTCTCCATGGCCTGGCCCCATTGCTCGTCCTCGGGTCCGGACGTCGCGGCCTCGCCTTTCCTCGCCTCGGCCTCGGACGTGAAGTACGCGGCCGTGACGAAGTCCTTGTCGCCGATCGGGCAGTAGATGCCGCCGATGACGTCGGGCCTCCTCTCGCGCATGTCCTCGTCGCCGCCCTGCATCGACTCCTCGAGCTTCGCGCGGTCCTTGGCGGTGCCGCTCATGATCTGGACGAAGCCGGCCTCGTCGGAGCCGCCGCCGCCCCACACCTGGGGCGTCGTGCACTCGTAGAACGTGGCCTCGCCGTCGAGGTGCTGGGAGAACTGGTTCCACCATTCGCCCTGCTCCGGCCGGTCGCTGTTGCGGCGCGCCGCCTCCTCCGACTCGAACCTGACGACGCTCCAGACCTCGCCGTTCGTCGAGACGCCGGCCGTCACGCCGAGCCATCCGTCTGCCCCCGGCGCGAGCTCCTCCATCCACCGGTCCATCTCCTTGCGGATCCCGCCCGGGTCTGCTGCCTTGGCGCGGATGATCTGTACGAACATCTCGGTCCTCCTCTCGAACCTGCCTGTATCGCTCAGGCCGAACCTACTCCTCCGGCGTATGCCCGAGAACGACGAGTGGCCGTCGTCGGGGGAATAGAGCGGTAAGCACTACTCTTTCTCCACACGACACGGCTGACAAGAGGAGCTCTGCCGCTAGACCGTGGACGGCAAATCCGAGCAGGAGACGTTCGGCCCGAACATCTGGCTGGTCGACGAGATGTACCGCCGGTACCAGGAGAATCCCAGGGCCGTGAGCGAGTCCTGGCGCGACTTCTTCGACGGCTACGAACCTGCCGGGGCGCCGAAGCGGGCCGAACAACCCCGAACGCCGGAACCCGCCGTCCCGGCCGAGGCCCAGGCACCGCCTCCTCCCCCCGCTCCCGTCGACGTCCCGCAGACGACACAGGTCCCCGAGGACGCGTCGCCGCTCCGCGGCGTGGCAGCCCGGATCGCGGAGAACATGGAGGCGTCGCTCGGCATCCCGACGGCGACCTCGGTCCGGACGATCCCGGCCAAGCTCCTCGAGGAGAACCGCCGCATCGTCAACCGCTACCTCGCGGGGAAGCGGGGCGGGAAGGTGTCGTTCACCCACCTGATCGGATACGCGATCCTGCGCGCGCTCGAGGCGCGGCCCGCGATGAAGGCCAGCTTCGCGGAGATAGACGGGAAGCCGCACGTCGTCCAGCACAAGCACGTGAACTTCGGGCTCGCCGTCGACGTCGAGCGCAAGGACGGCGGCCGCATCCTGTACGTGCCGAACATCAAGGACGCCGACGCGCTCGACTTCTCCGGCTTCTGGACCGCGTACGAGCAAGTGATCCGGAAGGTGCGCGCGAACGAGCTCGCGCCCGAGGACTTCGCCGGCACGACCGTGACGCTGACGAACCCCGGGACGGTCGGGACGAACCTGTCGGTCCCGCGCCTGATGCCCGCGCAGGGCCTGATCGTCGGGACCGGCGCGATCAGCTACCCGATCGAGTACGAGGCGGCCGATCCGCGTTCGCTCGCGCGCATCGGCGTGAGCAAGGTCCTCACGGTCACGTCGACCTACGACCACCGCGTGATCCAGGGGGCCGAGTCGGGGCAGTTCCTCGCGACGATCCACGAGCTGCTGCTCGGCGGCGACCGCTTCTACGACGAGATCTTCGCCTCGCTGAAGATCCCGTACAAGCCGGTCCGGTGGAGCCGCGACCGCTCGCCCGAAGGCGTCGCCGAGCTCGAGAAGCAGTCGAAGGTGATCCAGCTCATCAACATGTACCGGGTCCGCGGCCACCTGCTCGCGGAGCTGAACCCGATCGGCTGGGAGATCCTCGCGCACCCCGAGCTCGACCTCTCCTACTACGGCCTGACGGTGTGGGACCTCGACCGTTGGTTCCTGACCGACGGGCTCCCCGGCGGCGACCGCCAGTCGCTGCGCGGGATCCTCGACCGGCTGCGCGACGCGTACTGCCGGACCACCGGGATCGAGTACATGCACATCTCGGAGCCCGACCAGAAGCTGTGGATACAGCAGCGCGTCGAGGCGGAGGTCGACGAGGAGCTCCCGCCCGAGGAGAAGAAGCACGTCCTCGAGCGACTCAACGCGGCCGAGGCGTTCGAGCGGTTCCTGCACTCGAAGTACACGGGGCAGAAGCGGTTCTCGCTGGAGGGGGCGGAGAGCCTGATCCCGATGCTGGACGGCCTGATCGAGGGGGCCGAGCGGAACGGGATCGTCGAGGTCGTCATGGGGATGTCGCACCGCGGCCGGCTCAACGTCCTCGCGAACGTCGTCGGCAAGCCGCTGAACCAGATCTTCAACGAGTTCGAGGGGAACATCCCTCCGGAGACGGTCCAGGGGTCCGGCGACGTGAAGTACCACCTCGGGATGACCGGCCGCTTCACCACCCGCAACGGGAACAGCATCGGCGTCGTCCTCGCGTCGAACCCGTCGCACCTCGAGGCCGTCGATCCCGTCGTCGAGGGCATGGCGCGCGCGAAGCAGGATCTTCTCGGCGACGGCGCGCACGAGCGCGTGCTGCCGGTGCTCCTGCACGGGGACGCCGCGTTCGCCGGGCAAGGCGTGGTCGCGGAGACGCTGAACCTGTCGGCCCTGCCCGGGTACCGCACGGGCGGCACGATCCACATCGTCGTGAACAACAACATCGGGTTCACGACCGCGCCGGCCGCGGGCCGCTCGAGCGTCTACGCGACCGACATCGCGAAGATGGTCCAGGCGCCGATCCTGCACGTGAACGGCGACGACCCCGAAGCCTGCGTCCGCGCGGTCCGCCTCGCGCTCGACTTCCGCAACGCGTTCCAGAAGGACGTCGTGATCGACCTCGTCTGCTACCGCCGCTACGGGCATAACGAAGCGGACGAGCCGGCGTTCACGCAGCCGCTCATGTACTCGAAGATCGAGGAGCGCCGGTCGGTGCGCAAGCTCTACACGGAAGCGCTGCTGAACCGCGGGGAGCTGAGCGTCGAGGAGGCCGAGCAGTCGCTCGAGAGCTTCCGCGAGCGCATGCAGGCCTCTCTGCGGGAGGTGAAGGAGAGCGCGCCGCCCAAACCTGTCCGGGCCGTGCCGCCGCGCCCGGCCGGAGTGCTTCCGCACGTCGAGACCCGCGTCGACCGCGAGCGCCTCGAGCGCGTCCACCGCGTGCTGACGTCGTTCCCGCAGGGGTTCGAGCCCCACCCCAAGCTGAAGAAGATGATCGAGAAGCGGGCGACGATGCTCGACGACGACGCAATCGACTGGGCATCGGGCGAGGCCCTCGCCTTCGGGTCGCTGCTGCTCGAGGGCATCGACGTCCGCATCTCCGGGCAGGACACGCGGCGCGGCACGTTCAGCCAGCGGCACTCGGTCCTCGTCGACCACCGGACCGGCGAGGAGTACACGCCGCTGAACGACCTCGGTGCCACCGCGGCCCGTTTCCGTGCCTACGACAGCCTGCTCAGCGAGTACGCCGCGATGGGCTTCGAATACGGATACTCGGTTGCGAACGGCGACGCCCTCGTCTGCTGGGAGGCGCAGTTCGGCGACTTCGTCAACGGCGGACAGATCGTCATCGACCAGTTCCTCGTCGCCGGCGAGGACAAGTGGGGGCAGGAGAGCGGCCTCGTGCTGTTGTTGCCGCACGGGTTCGAGGGCCAGGGGCCGGAGCACTCCAGCGCGCGGCTCGAGCGCTTCCTCACGCTCAGCGCCGAGGACAACATCCAGGTCGTGCAGCCGACGACGGCGGCGCAGTACTTCCACGTGCTGCGGAGGCAGATGCACCGCACGGTGCGCAAGCCGCTCGTCGTGATGACGCCGAAGTCGTTGCTGCGTCATCCGGCCGCGCGCAGCGCGACGCGCGACCTGACCGACGGCGGCTTCGGCGAGACGCTGGACGACCCGCTCGTGACGGACCGGGCGGCGGTGCGGCGGGTGCTGCTGTGCACCGGCAAGATCGCCTACCCGCTGATCGAGAAGCGCGACGCCGACGGCGCCCCCGCGGCGATCGTCCGCGTCGAGCAGCTCTACCCGTTCCCGTACGAGCAGCTCGAGGCGATCTTCACGAGCTATCCGAACCTCGAGGAGATCAGATGGGTCCAGGAGGAGCCCGAGAACATGGGGGCCTGGTCGTTCATCGACGCGCGGCTGTGGGACAGGGTCGTCAGCCGGTGGAAGCTGAGCCACGCGTCGAGGTTCGAGAGCGGGAGCCCGGCAGCGGGGAGCGCGCTGGTGCACGACCAGGAGCACCGGGAGCTGCTCGAGCGCGCCTTCGAGGGCCTGGAGAAGCCGCGCTCGGAGGGGGCAGCCGGGGGCGAGAAGAACGCAGGCGATGCGCCGCCCCCTCCGCCGAGCGACTGACATTCCGCCTGAGGGGCGGCCGGACCTGTCGGAACCTAGGTTGGTTCCATCCGCTTGTTTCGAGCTGCTGTGCTTTCTTCAGAATGTTTGGCTCTCCGCGATCAAGCGGGGATTCGCATCGCCCTCGGCAGCCCGCATTGAACCAGGATCCGATCTTCGAAGTTGGCGACGTTGGGAACGCCGTACGCCTGGCGCTTGATCACCTTCACGCGGTT
>JALZFC010000038.1 GCA_030861725.1 Actinomycetota bacterium
GGCGGCGACGACCACGCCTGCGTCGCGGGCCTCGCGACCGTCGGGGGGCGCCCCGCGCTCGTGCTCGCCCTCGACCGCTACCTGCCGCCCGGCCCCCGCGCCTACCGCAAGGCGATCCGGTGCGTGCGGATCGCGGCGCGGCTGAGTATCCCGGTCGTGACGCTCGTCGACACGCCCGGGGCGGATCCCTCGGAAGAGGCGGAGGGCGGCGGGATCGCGTGGGCGATAGCGGAGCTGTTCGAGGCGATGCTCGCGGCGCCGGTCCCGGTCGTCTCCGTGCTCACGGGCGAAGGCGGCAGCGGCGGAGCACTGGCGTTCGCGGCGGGCGACGTGCTGCTCGCGTACGAGGATGCCCTGCTCGAGGTCATCGCGCCGGAGCTGGCGGCGGCGATCCTCTGGCGCGACGCGACGCGGGCGCCGGACGCGGCGCGGCTCCTCGACCCCGGCTCCGACCGGCTCGCCGCTCTCGGGGTCTACGACGAGGTGCTCGCGGGGCGGCCCGAGCCCGGACCGCTTGCCGCGGTCGTCGCCTATCATCTCGCCCGATTGGCGAATGGCTCGCCCGACGACGCCCGCCGCTACCGATGGAGGAACAAGCTTGGCTGACAAGAGAGCGCGCAAGAAGGAGCACCGCGACGCTGTGGTCGCCCAGAGGCAAGCGCTGCTCCGCCGGCGGCGCCTGGCCCGGGCGTTCGCGATCGTGCTCGTGATCGCGGTGGTCGGCGGGGCGGCCGTCTTCTCCGGCGCCGGCGGCGGCGACGAGGACGATCCCAAGCCCGCTGCCGCGACCGAAGAGCCGGCGGCCACCGACGAGCCGACCGTAGAGCCGACGGAGCCCGCCGCCGACGAGGTCGCCTGTGGCGCGAAAGCTCCTCCCCCGGCAGGGTCGAAGCAGTACGAGGAGGCACAGCAGGTCCTCGAGGACGGCGCCGACTACCACGCGGTGATCGAGACCTCCTGCGGGACGATCGAAGTCGACCTGCTCGAGGACAAGGCGCCGATCACCGTGAACAACTTCGTCTTCCTCGCCGAGGAAGGCTTCTACGACGGCGTGACCTTCCACCGCGTCGAGCCGGCGTTCGTCATCCAGGGAGGGGATCCCACCGGGACCGGCGGCGGCGGCCCGGGGTACTCGTTCGAGGACGAGCTGTGGGCGAGGCCGAAGCACTACGTATACGGGACGATGTCGATGGCGAACTCGGGGCCGGACACGAACGGGAGCCAGTTCTTCTTCATCGTCCACGAGCCGAAGCGCCAGGCGGCGGGGCTCGCGCCGGCGTACACGATGTTCGGCCGCGCCGACAAGGGCTCGTACGAGACGCTGGAAGCGATCGCGGCCGTGCCGACACTGGGTCCGACGGCCCCCGACCCCGCGGACGCGTCGCGCCCGGTTGAGACGATCTACATCGAGTCCGTGGAGATCGTCGAGCGATAGCAATCCCGTCGAAGGCCATTGACTCCGCGTTTACCCCACGGCCACACTGGGGGCATGGTGGGCTCGGGGGGGACCGCGCCCGGCGCCGCAGGGACGGGCGACGAGTGGGAGAAGCGGAAAGAGAT
Organism: Actinomycetota bacterium; assembly: GCA_030861725.1. Lineage (GTDB taxonomy): Bacteria > Actinomycetota > CADDZG01 > CADDZG01 > WHSQ01 > JALZEG01. The sequence continues at coordinate 1,561 of JALZFC010000038.1, forward strand.
CTTCAAGGTCGGCTACACCGAGGTCCTGAGCGCGCTCAAGCACCAGGACGACAAGCTCGGCCGCGCTCTGGCGGCGCAGGCGTTCCTCACTGCGGCGGGCATCACGATCTTCACGCAGTTGGGCAAGACCTCGACGCTGAAGTTCGGGGACGAGGGCATCACCGCGCCGCTGATCTTCTTCATCGCGTTCCTCGTGGCGATCGCCCTCGCGCTCGGGTTCACACTGTCCGCGATCGGCCCCAGCACTCCTTTCAAGAGGAAGGAGCTTCCCGGCGGGGGCTCGTTGATCTACTACGGCCTCATCCGCAAGGACGCCGACTGGGACGCCTATCTCACCCAGCGCACCGACGAACAGCTGACGGAGATGCTGGCCAGGAACTTCCACGGCGAGGCCAGGGATCTGGCGACGCGCGTGCACTACAAGGTCCGGCGAGCGCGCGAGGCCGCGGCGTTCCTCCACACCGGCTTGACCGCGCTCGCGCTCCTCGGCGTCTTCTCGCTGACGGACGTGGGCGACACCACCCGCTGGCGCATTGCCGCAGGCGTCGTGCTCCTCGCGTCGTTGCTCCCGCTGTGGGACTACTTCCACATGTGGAAGTTGGATTTCCCGGACGACGATCCGGACGAAGCCACCTATTGGTTGCTCGGCGCCGCCGTCGTCGTCGCGGGGGCGCTGCTGGCACTCGCGCCTGAGCGCGACGCGGAATGGTGGGCCCTGGGGTATGGGCTCGGCCTCGTGCTGGCATCGCGGTGGGGACTCCTCAGCCATGCGTTCGCCCGCTCGTTGCTCACCGCTGCCGTCGTCGTCGGGTTCGCTATCCTCGTATTCGTGATCTTCTTCATATGACGTCGCCTTACGCGACCGTCGACCTGCCGCCCTGGAGCACTCGACCCGATCCGCAGAGCGCCCCCGCGCCCACACGGACCGCGTTCGAGGTCGACAAGGATCGCATCATCCACTGCGAGACGTTCCGCGCCCTCCAGTACAAGACGCAGGTGCAACCGATCGTCCACCGGAGCGACAGGCACTTCCGCACGCGGCTGAACCACGTCATCGAGGTCGGCCAGATCGCGCGGGGTCTCGCCCGCTCCGTGGGTGCGGACGAGTTCCTCGCCGAGGCCATCGCGCTCGGGCACGACCTGGGCCACCCCCCGTTCGGCCACGCCGGCGAGCGCGCGCTTCGGAGGCTGCTGAGCGCCTCCGGCCATCCCGAATGGAACGCGAACGTGCACTCACTCGCGGTCGTGGACGTCGTGGAGCGGTCGCACATACGCCACCGCGGCCTCAACCTCACCTGGGCCACCCGCGAGGGGATCGCCCGCCACGCCACCCCCTTCGACGAGCCTGTCTCTTTCGGCGAGTTCGCAGGAACGTCCAACGGGGGCGTCGAATGCCAGATCGTCGACGCCGCGGACGTCATCGCGTATCTATCCCACGACCTCGACGACGCTCTCGCCGGGGGGTTCATCACGATCGACGCCGTCGGCGCGCTGGACGACCATCTGAGCCGCCTCGTCACCAGGAGCGAGGAGACGTGGGAATCGGACGGCCGCGAGCTGTGGCCCGCCGGCGAACGGGACGACCTCATCAGGAAGTCGGTCGTCTCGCGGCTGGTGGGCATCGTCATCAACGCGACCGCGGAGGAGACGGTGCGACGTCTGGACGAGCTCGAGGGAGAAGGCCCCGAAGCAGTCCGCGCCTCGGAGGACCGCGTCGTGGCATCACCGGAGCCGGTCGAGACGTTGATCCGGAAGCTGCTGGAGTTCCTGACCGTGCACTACTACCGGAGCGAGAGGATCAAACGCGCCGACAACTGGGGGGAGGACGTCGTCTACCTGCTGTTCGGTTTCCTGATGGATCGCCCGGACTACGTGCCGGAGCGGTTCGCGGCCGGCGATCACGCGCTCGCGGTGGCGCACTACCTGATCTCGCTCGACGACGTCTCGGCGGGGCGCCTTGCCGAAGAGGCCGAGCAGGCCGGGACCTGAGGCCGGCTAAACCGACCGGCGCGGCTCGATCCGAGAGGGGATCCGGGCACGTCTCAGGATGTCGCCGAAGTGGCTGGTGACGCCGACGTTGCCGACTAGGACGACCCCCTCGCCCGTCCCGGCTACCTCGTCCACCAGCCGGCGCAGAGCGGCGATCCCCGCGTCGACGTCGAGCTCGTGGAACCTCGGCGCGTCGCCCGGGAACACGACACGGCCCCTGCTGCGCGTGAACCCGCGGTGCATCTGGAGGACCCAGAACGTCTTCCCGTCGTAGGCCCACTCCATCCGCACGGGTCCCAGAGCCGAGGACGCGACGTCGAACATCTGCGTAACGCCGGCGACGACGGCCTCGGGAAGATCCACCGGGGTGTCGAGCCCCTGCATGAAGTCCGCCCCCTCCCCGCGAACTCCCTCGACCGTCAGCGTGCCCTCCTCGTCCGCGAGGAGCGCGCCCGAGAACACCGAGTCGACCCCCTGCTGGGCCAGGACCGAGGCGATCGTGTCGCCGTCGGGGTCCTCGGCCTGCCACAGCGCGACCGGGTCGAGCCATCCCTTCTTCGTGGTGAACAAACCGGGCACCGGCTCGCGCGGCGCCGTCCGGATCCAGATCTCGCCGGTGCCGGTGCGGGCGCCGAACGAGAACGGAGCGAGGCGGCGGGTGACGACCGTCGTGAACGGAACCGGCAGCCCGAGCAGGTGCGCGACGAGGAGCCCGAACGCCTTATCGCCGACGAGGCGGCTGAAGTTGTTGGGCCACTCCGTCTGCGGGACCAGGTCGGCCCCGTCGAGCGCCTCGGCCTCCCACACGATCACGTGCTCGTTGCGCAGCCCCCGCCGCAACGGGTGGACGCTGAACTCGATCCTCGTGTCCCCGGCGAAGCGGGCGAGGCCCGGGTCGAACCCGTAGACGATCTCGACGAGTCGGTCGGTGTCGGCGACCGGCAGCGAGAGCGTCCCGTCCTTCTCGACCGCGCGGGGTGTGTCGTCCGGAGACAGCTCGCACGTGCCCCCGAGCACCACGCCCGACACCCCTCCGTCGTGGACGTCGACGGTCTCGTTGACGATCGTGTGGAGGCCGGTGGCGGCTAGATGCGCCAGGCGGTCGAGGACCTCGCCGGGGGCCTTCAGGCCGTAGAAGAAGTCACGGCTCTTCGGCTCGTGCGGATCGAAGCTGCGGATGTTCACCGACGCTTCGGCAGAGCGCTCGAGCAGGAGCTTGACGGCCTCGGCGGCGCCGGACGGGCGGGGATCGCCCTGGATCCGGCAGTACCGAAGGTCGAGGGACGCGCCGGGGGCGAAGCTGACGAATTGGGCGACGTTGTGCTCGCGCGCCAGGTCGTCGAGGATCGCGTCCTTGAAGTGCCCGCCGTCCCCCGCCGCTGTAGTCCCCGGCCGATCCGAAGCCATGTGTCTCCTATCGTCGTCGCTGAAGGTAGCCCCCGGCGCCGCATGAAGCAAAGACCCGGAAACTTGGGTGATCGGACCCTAGGCAAGCATCCGACGGAGGTACGACAGGTTCCCGCCCGTCGGGCCGGAGGACGCTCCGGCACTACGCCCAGACGAAGGACCGGCTCCCGCCTCCGAACACGGCTGACCACGAACTCGCCGCGGCGGGGTGTTGAGGGTGCGGCCCGGGCGGGTACGAGTGGAGGGGAAGTCGAGGAAAGGCTGAAGACGATGAGGAGATCACTCGTCGCGCTCGTGCTGGCCGCCATGGCGGCCTCGTTGGGCGGCCTCGCGCTCGCCCACGCGTATTCCGCTCCCAGCTCCACCACCCTGCGTTACGACGAGGACGACGGCCGGTTCAGGGGCCGCGTCGAGTCGCCGCGGCGGCCCTGCGAGCAGCAGCGCAAGGTGAAGCTGGTGAGGCTCACGTCGGACGGCAGGGAGGTCGTCGGCCGGACGCGCTCAAACAACAGGGGCCGCTGGAGCATCGAGGAGGCCAATGCCAACGGCGCCTACCGCGCGGTCGTCGTCAAGCGCGACCGGACGCCGCCCGGGCACGTCCACAACTGCCAGCGCGGGACGTCGGGGACCGTCACGGTCGACCCGTGAGGCCGGGCCCGCGCGGAAGAGGGGCCGCAACGGGCCCCTCCTCTCATCCCCACGGGCTCGACAGCCGCCGACAGCGCCGCCTTCGCTGCAGCTCGACTACTGGACTTCCGCCCCCCCGGGCCGAGGTCGAAAGGGGCCTCCGCCACCCCGTCACCTTCCGCCGCTCCTCCGGCCCGAGTCCCGTCGTCGCCGCTGACACCCAGAGATACGGATACCCGGGCCTGCTCCTTACGCGGGAGCCTCGAGAAATTCGCCCCGGAGCGAGGCAAGGGGGGAGCTCCCCCTAGAAGGCGGGCTTCAGCGGCGCCAGCGAGAGGTCCAGGCGCTTGAAGCCCCCCGCCCCCGGGAAGTTCACCGTCGCCTCGACGCCGACGCTGGACCGCGCTATCTCCACGATCGTCCCGCGCCCCCATTTCGCGTGCTCGACCTCCTGGCCGACCGTGAACGCCGCGGGGTCCCCCAGCTCCCGTTCCTGCCGGGACCGCGGGAGCGAGACGGTCTTGGACGTCGCCGACGGCTTGCGCTGGTTCGCCTGGTTGACGAGCTCCGCCGGGATCTCCGCGAGGAACCGCGACGCGGGGTTGTAGTTGAGGTTCCCCCACAGGCTGCGCGACCACGCGTTGAGCAGGTAGAGGCGCTCTCGCGCCCGCGTGATCCCGACGTAGCACAGGCGGCGTTCCTCCTCGAGCTGGTCCGGGTCGCCGAGCGAGCGGAGGTGCGGGAAGACGCCGTCCTCCATCCCGATCATGAACACGACCGGGAACTCGAGCCCCTTCGCGTTGTGGAGCGTCATGAACGTGACGCCGGCCTCCTCGCCCTCGACCGTGTCGGTGTCGGTGATGAGCGCGAGCTGCTCGAGGAACCCGGTCAGACCCTCCGCGGTGTTGGGACCCTCGTCGAACTCCTTCGCGACCCCGGCCAGCTCTCGGAGGTTCTCCTGGCGCGACAGCGACTCGAACGTCCGCTCGGACTTGAGCTCGTCCATGTATCCCGTGACGTCCCACGCCGTCTCGACGACGTCGGCCACGGGCGTCCCGCTCTCGGCGGTCGTGCGGATGCGCTCGAACAGCCGCGCCGCCTCGAGCACGCCGCCGACGGCACGCTTGTTGAGCCCCGGGACCTCCTCGGCGCGGTCGAAGGCCTCGCCGAGGGAGATGGCCTGCGACTGCGCGAACGCGGTCACCCGCGCCAGCGTCGTGTCGCCGATCCCGCGCCGCGGTGCCTGAGCCGCCCGCGCGACGCTGACGGCGTCCGACGGGTTCATCGACGCGCGCAGCCACGCGAGGAGGTCCTTCACCTCCTTGCGCTCGTAGAATCGGACGCCGCCGACCACGCGGTAGGCGATCTCCTCTTTGGAGAACATCTCCTCGAGCACGCGCGACTGGGCGTTCGTGCGATAGAAGACCGCGACGTCCGCCAGCGCGTAGCCGTGGTCCTTCAGGCGCGCGACCTCCCGCGCGACCCACAGTCCCTCGTCGTGTTCGTTCTGCGCGTGGTAACGCGTTATGAGGTCGCCGCCGGTGGCTTCCGTCCACAGGGACTTCGGCTTGCGCATCGCGTTGTTCTCGATGACGGCGTTCGCCGCGTTGAGGATCGTCTCGGTCGAGCGGTAGTTCTGCTCGAGCGTGATCACGTGCGTCTCCGGCCAGTCCCGCTCGAAGTCCAGGAGGTTCTTGATCGTCGCGCCTCGGAACGCGTAGATGCCCTGGTCCGCGTCTCCGACGACGAAGATGTTGCGGTGCTTACCGGCGAGCAGCGTCGCGAGCCGCGCCTGGGCATGGTTCGTGTCCTGGAACTCGTCGACGAGCACGTGCTCGAAGCGCGTCTGGTACTGGCCGAGCGCCTCCTCGAACCTGTCGAAGACCTCGACGCACCGGAAGATCAGGTCGTCGAAGTCCATCGCGGAGCACTCGGTGAGGCGCCGCTGGTACTCGACGTAGAGCTTCGCGACCGTCCGCTCCCACGGGTTCGACGCGAAGTCCGAGTAGAAGCCGGCGTCGACGAGCTTGTTCTTCGCGTCCGAGATCGCCGCGGCGACCGCGCGCGGCGGCATGCGCTTCTCGTCGACGTTCAGCTCCTTGTAGCAGAGCTTCAGCAGACGGGCGCTGTCCGCCGAGTCGTAGATGGAGAACGACGACCGCAGCCCGAGGCGCGGCGCCTCCCTGCGCAGGATCCGCACGCACGCGGAATGGAACGTCGAGACCCACATCTTCTCGGCGACCGATCCCACGAGCGCGGCGACGCGCTCCTTCATCTCGCCCGCGGCCTTGTTCGTGAACGTGATCGCGACTATCGACCACGGCGACGTGCCCTCGGCGATCAGGTGGGCGATCCGGTGCGTGAGCACGCGGGTCTTCCCCGATCCCGCGCCCGCGACCACGAGCACCGGCCCCCCCGGGTGCGTCACAGCCTCCCGTTGGACGGGATTGAGCCCGGAGAGGTAGTCGGATGCCACGCCTGTGATTATCTGCCCGCGCGTGCCGTTCGGAGACGGCCGGTGAGATCGGCGAGGCCCCGCCGCTCCTCCGGCGTCAGCCCGGCCAGGAGGTAGACGCCCGCGTAGACGATCGTGCCGGCGAGCCCCGTCGCCACGAGGTCGGCCGCGCCCGCCCCCGGCACCGCCGCGTGGACCGCCCACATCGCGGCGGCGCCGGCCACCGAGGGCACGACCAGCCGGCCGTAGTGCCGGTCGTACGGCTGGATATGGACGAACCGCCGGACGAGGGCGAGGCGCGCCCACTTCGACAGCGCGAACGTGACCGCGTTCGCGACCGCGGCTCCCTCCATCCCGTAGCGGGGGCAGAGCCAGAACGCCAGGGCGAGGTTGAGGGCGAGCGACGCGGCGTACACGACGAGGTCCCAGCCGGTCCTGCCGACCATGATCAGCACGAACCCGACGCTGCCGGTCGCGATGTTCACGAACTGGCCGGCGAGCAGGATCAGCAACGCCGCCTGCCCACCGGTGAAGCCCGAGCCGAAGATCCGCAGCGCGGCGTCGGGCGCGACGACGAGCAGCAGGAACAAAGGCATCGTCGCCGCGATCGTCCAGCGCGTGAGCGCCTTGAACAGCTTGTCGAGCCGCTGGGTGTCGCCGCGGTTGTGCAGGTCGGCGACGAACGGGCTGAACATCAGGCTCACCGACGTGAGGAACAGCACGATGACCTGCCCCGCACGCAGCGCCGCCGAGTACACGCCGACCTCACCCGCCGCGGCGTAACGAGTGAGCACGAACAGATCGGTCCAGAACAGCAGCTGCGAGAACAGCGCCGCGGGCGCACGCGGGCCGGCGTACCGCGCCAGGCGGGAGAGCGCCCCCGGCTCCATCGGCGCGGCGACCCAGCCCCGGCTCTCGCGCTGCCAGAAGTACGCCGCGGCGAACGTCGCGAGGACCCAGGACGACGAGTACGCCGCCACGGCCATCCACGCCGTCTCCGAGACGCGCCATCCGAGCAGCATCAGCAGGACCCACATGACCGGCTGGCCCGCCCAGAAGACGTAGAGCGTGTAGCGCATGATCTTCAGCCCCCGCGTCGCGGAGAGCCATACGTTCGCGAGCGCGAGGAAGGGGAGCCCGGCCGCGGCCGCCTGTACGACCCATCGGCCCGTGTCCCCCTCGATCGAGAAGAGGGCGCGCACGCCGGACGCAAGCGCGACCGCGATCCCCGCGACGAGCGAGCTGACGACCGCGGCGATCAGCGCCGCGCGCGCGACCGGCACACGGATGCGGTCGAACCTCCCGACGCCGGTTTCGACGGCGACGTCACGCAGCACGGCCATGTCCATCCCCGCACGGGTCGCGAACGACGCGACGAACGCCGCCTGCGTCACGACCGTCACGACGCCGAAGGCCTCGCGGCCGAGCGTGTTCGAGATCAGGAGGTTGGACGCGAGCGTCGCGACCGCTGCGACGGCGATGCCGGCGACGTTCTGCGACGTCCCGGAGAGGATGTTCAGGTAGTCGCTTTGTCTGTTCTGCGGCTGCGCGGGTTCCGGGCTCTCGGGAGGGCTCGTCACTCCCATTCGATGGTGCCGGGGGGCTTCGACGTGATGTCGTAGACGACCCGGTTGATCCCGGGCACCTCGCCGACCACGCGGCTCGAGATCCTCTCGAGCAGGTCGTACGGAAGGCGCGCCCAGTCCGCCGTCATCGCGTCTTCGCTCGTCACCGCGCGCAGCACGATCGGATAGCCGTAGGTCCTCTCGTCACCCATCACGCCGACCGACCGCACGCACGGGAGCACCGCGAACGACTGCCAGATCTCGCGCCCCATACCGGCGCGCTTGATCTCCTCGACGACGATGGCGTCGGCCGCCCGCAACAGCTCGAGCCGCTCGGGCGTGATGTCGCCGATGATCCGGACGGCGAGGCCGGGGCCCGGGAACGGCTGGCGCCAGACGATCTCCTCCGGCAGCCCGAGCTCCTCGCCGACATGCCGCACCTCGTCCTTGAAGAGGTTCCGCAGCGGCTCGACGAGCTCGAACTTCATGTCGTCGGGGAGGCCACCGACGTTGTGGTGGCTCTTGATCCTGGCGGCGTCCTTCGTGCCGGACTCGATCACGTCGGGGTAGAGCGTCCCCTGCACCAGGAAACGCGCGTCGCCGAGCTCGTCGCGAGCGACCTCCTCGAACACGCGGATGAACGTCTCGCCGATGATCTTGCGCTTCGTCTCCGGGTCGGTGACGCCGGCGAGCCGCTCGAGGAACCGGTCCGCCGCCTTCACGTGGATCAGGTCGATCTTCAGGTGGCGCCGGAACGTGCCCTCCACCTGCTCCGCTTCGCCGGCGCGGAGCAGGCCGTGGTCGACGAACACGCACGTGAGCCGATCGCCGACCGCCCGGTGGACGAGGGCCGCTGCCACCGACGAGTCGACCCCGCCGGACAGGCCGCAGACGATGCGCTCGCTCCCGACCTGCCCGCGCACGGCGTCGATGCCCGCCTCGATGATCGACGTCATCGTCCAGCCCGGCAGCAGGTCGCACACGTCGTAGAGGAAGTTCTTCAGCAGCGCGGTCCCCCACGGGGTGTGCGCCACCTCGGGGTGGAACTGGACGCCGTAGAGCCCGCGCGCCGGGTCCTCGAACGCAGCGACGGGCGAGGCCGGCGTCGAGGCCGTCGGGCGGAACCCCTCCGGCGGCGTGACGACCGCGTCGTTGTGGCTCATCCACACGGTCTGCTCGACGGGGAGCTCCCGGAACAGCACGGACTGCGGCGCCTTTACGTCGAGGTCGGTCTTTCCGAACTCGGCGACGCCGGTGCGGGCGACGTCGCCGCCGAGCGCCTGCGCCATCGCCTGCTGGCCGTAGCAGATGCCGAGCACGGGGGTCTCGAGGTCGAACAGCGCCGGGTTCACCGACGGAGCGCCAGGCTGGTGCACCGACTTGGGGCCGCCCGACAGGATGATCCCCGCGGGTTTCCGCGCCGCGATCTCGTCGACCGGCGCGTCGTGCGGGACGATCTCGGAGTAGACGTGGCACTCGCGGACGCGGCGCGCGATCAGCTGGGCGTACTGCGCGCCGTAGTCGACGACGAGGACGGGAGCGTGGTCGCTGCTACCGGGGGCCTGCGCCATGAGCCACTCTAACGCGGCCCCCTGCGGCCCTCGAGGCTTTTCCGCGCCTCCACGACAACGCTGAGGTCGTCCTCGTCCCGCGCGACCCCGTGGTCTTCCAGCCCCGCCTTCTTCGCCAGCTTCCGCACCTTCGCCGGGAGGTCGTGCGACAGCTCGAGCAGGAGCCAGCCTCCGGGCTTCAGCCACTCGACCGACTCCGCCACGGCGCGGCGCATCAGCCCGAGCCCGTCGAACGACTCGTCGGTGAGCGTGTAGATCGGCTCGAACTCGCGCACCTCGGCAGGGAGGTCCTCGACCTCGTCGAGAGGGACGTACGGGACGTGGCCCGTGATGAGGTCTACGTCGCCGCGCAGCCTCGACGGGAGGCGGTCGTACATGTCGCTCTTCTTGAAGCGGATGTTCTCGAGACCGAGCCTCCGCGCGTTCTCCCGCCCCTGCGCGAGCCCCTCGGCGGCGATGTCTGCGGCCCACACCTCCGCGGTCGGCAGCTCGTCCGCCAGGGCGAGGGCGATCGGTCCCGCCCCCGTGCACACGTCGACGACCACCGGGTTATTGCGGCGGCGAAGCTTCCGCAAGGCGCGCGTGACGGTGAGCTCGGACGAGGGCCGCGGTACGAAGGCGCCCGGCCGCACGACGAGGTCGAGACCCCAGAACTCGATGCGGCCGGTCAGGAACGGGAGCGGTTCCCCGCCCGCCCGCCGCGCGACGAGCGAGAGATAACGTTCGCGCTTGCGGCGCGGCACGGCGGGATCCTCGTCGTCCAGGTCGTCGGCGTCGACGTCGAGACACAGCGCGAGCAGGTCGCGCGCCTCGCGCGCGTTGTCGTGGTCCTCGAAGATGTGCGAGCTGTCGCTGAGGACGCGCGTGCCGAGCGCGAGTAGCTCGGGGATCGTCGTGGGCTCGCTCATGGAGCCGCATGCTACGGCCCGCGCTAGGGGGTCTGTGCTACGTCCGGCTGGGGCTCTTCGGGAACGGGGATCGTCGGTCGCTCGAGCTCCGTCGACAGCACGATCGTCGTACGCGTGCGGGCGACGCCCCTGATCGACCGGATGCGCCGGAGCAGCTTCTCGAGGTCCTTGTTCGTCGCCGTCCGGATCTTGATCAGGTAGCAGTCCTGGCCGGCGATGCGGTGGAACTCGAGGACGTCGGGCTCGTCGCAGATGCGAGCGACGATCGGGTCGTCCGCCGCGAACTCGGTCCCTTCCGAGAGCGTCACCTGCGCGAACGCGACGTGCGGGCGGCCCAGAGCCTCGGCGTCGAGCATCACGGTGTACCCGGCGATGATGCCGCGCTGCTCGAGCTTCCTCACGCGCTCGTGGACGGCCGGACCGGAGAGGCCGACCTCCTTCGCGATGGCGGCATGCGACATCCGCCCGTCCTCGCGGAGGAACCGGAGGATCTGGCGGTCGATCGGGTCGAGGCCGGCAGCCATGGGCTACCGGCCTCGCCTGACCGACCGGGCCGGCCGCATCCGGGCGGGACGGGGGGGGACCCATCCGGGGGCCAGCCCTGGATCGAGCTTGTGGACCAACGGAGCGATGTTCATCCGGAGCCTCTTCTCGTCTGCGTGGATCGTTCGCCGCCCGCCCGGTGGACGGAGCCGTCGGGCGGGCGGTTGCGGTTCAGGGCTTCCGTCTACGCCCTGTCGCTGCGGTGGAGCGCCCAGTCGTCGCCGTCGCGGGTGTCCCGGCCATACCGGGACGCAAGAACCTCAAACCCCACGACGCTTGCGGCGAAGATTGCAAAGGCCTCGACCATCTTTACCACCAACTTCCTAAGTCGATTCCGCTTCCTTCAAAAGGAACTATATCACGGTTATCGGCGGGGTGGCGACAAATCCTTAGCGATATTACATCATCGCCTAGGGTTCTTTGGAAGAAGCGGTCCAACGCTTTGGGAACTTCCGTATTCGGAGGGATGCAGGGCGCGAGAAGGGCCGGGACGAAGGCCCGGCCCCCATTCCCGCTTACGTTTCGTAAGGTCTAGGCGCCCATCCCGAGGCGCTGTGACTGCTGGAGCGCCTTGCCCTCCGTCTTCAGCGCCGGGGCGACCATGACCTCGGCCTTCTGGAACTCCTTGATGTTCGCGTAGCCGCACGTCGCGAGGCTCGTGCGGAGGGCGCCGAAGAGGTTGAGCCGGCCGTCGTTCTCGTGGGCCGGGCCGACGAGGACCTCCTCGAGCGTGCCGAGCGTCGACGTCCTCACGCGGGCCCCCCGAGGCAACGTCGGGTGGAACGTCGCCATCCCCCAGTGGTAGCCGCGGCCGGGGGCCTCGGCGGCCGTGGCGAGGGGCGAGCCGATCATCACCGCGTCGGCGCCGCAGGCGATCGCCTTCGCGATGTCCCCGCCGGTGCGCATGCCGCCGTCGGCGATCACGTGGCAGTACCGGCCGGTCTCGTCGAGGTGGCGGATCCGCGCGCCCGCCGCGTCGGCGATCGCCGTCGCCTGCGGGACCCCGAGCCCGAGGACGCCGCGGGTCGTGCAGGCGGCGCCCGGCCCGACGCCGACGAGGACGCCCATCGCCCCGGTGCGCATCAGGTGCAGCGCCGTCGAGTACGACGCGCATCCCCCGACGATCACCGGCAGCTCGTACGTGGAGATGAACCGCTTGAGGTTGAGCGGCTCGGTGCGCGTCGAGACGTGCTCCGCCGATACGACCGTGCCCTGGATCACGAGGATGTCGAGCTCGGCCTCGAGCGCGATCTTGTTCCACCGCTCGACCTTCTGCGGCGTCAGCGACGCCGCAGCCGTCACGCCGGCTTCCTTGATCTCGCGAATCCGCTTGTAGATCAGCTCTTCCTTGACGTCCTCGCCGTAGATCTCCTGCATCCGGGCGGTTGCCTTGTCGCCCGGCAGCCCGGCGATCTCCGCCAGCAGCGCGTCGGCGTCCTCGTAACGGGTCCACAGGCCCTCGAGGTTGAGGACCGCCAGTCCGCCGAGGCGGCCGATCGCGATCGCGCTCTGCGGCGAGACGACACCGTCCATCGCGGAGGCCAGGAGCGGGAGCTCGAACCGGAACGCGTCGATCTCCCACGAGATGTCGACGTCGTCGGGGTCCCGCGTCCTGCGGGAGGGGACGATTGCGATGTCGTCGAAGCCGTAGGCGCGGCGGCCCGATTTCCCGATGCCGATCTCGATCTCCACTGACTCTCCTCGCTCGCGGGCTTTGCTTACTCAACCTATCGTCCGGCCCGTCATTCCGTCGTGTTCCTGGAGCATCGCCGAGGCGATGCTTCGTCGGTTCTTGGAGCATCGCCGAGGCGATGCTTCGTCGGTTCTTGGAGCATCGCCGAGGCGATGCTTCGTCGCTTCTTGGAGCATCGCCGAGGCGATGCTTCGTCGGTTCCCCGGCACGGGTTCTCCCCCGCGGACGGTCCGCCTCCCCGCTGGGGCCGAAGCCGTCCCTCGCTCTACCGGCGTCCTCCACCGGGGCGGCTGTGACGGTCGCCATCGACGGAGGGTCCTCCACCGGGTCTGCTCGCGGGTGTTAGCGTGTGGACCTTCGGGGCCGGGCAGGCCCCCTGTCACGAACGGCGGGTCCAGCACGGGCCCGGAGCGGCGGGCCCTCCATGCGCCCGCCCCGGTGGACACGGTGGCTCGCGGTGAGCCGCCGGCGGCGACTCTGTGGAGGTAGACGATGGACCGTCTGAAATTCGGCGCGCGGGCGCGCCGCAAGGAACGCTTACGCCGCGCCGGCCCGTGGGTATGGGCGGCAAGCGTCGTGGCGATGGTGCTCGGCGTCCCGGGCTCCAACGTCGGAGCCGACGTGCTGGCCCGGCTCGGGCTCGACAAGGCGCAGCTGAAGGGCGTCGAGACGACCGAGAGCGCCGCGGGCCTGATGAAGTTCCGGGGCGGGACGTTCCAGATCCGCCCGGTCGAGAAACCGGCGCCGTCGCCGGAGCCGGAGGCGGAACCCGAGACGGAGGCGGAGGCCGCGGCTCCCGCGCCTCCGGTCGCCCCCGCCGGCTCGATCGCCGAGATCATCTACGCCGCCGCGGCGGAGTACGGGCTGAGCGGCGAATACCTGCTCGCGGTGGCGTCGTGCGAGTCCGGGCTCAACCCGAACGCGGTGAACGCCGCCGGGTACTACGGCCTCTTCCAGTTCGGGTCCGGTACGTGGGCGACCGAGGGCTACGGATCGATCTACGACCCGGTGGCCCAGGCACGGACGGCGGCGCGGATGCTGGCCGAGGGCCAGGCGAGCCGCTGGCCGAACTGCGCCTGACCCGGCTCCGCCGGCAGTAGCCCCCCCCGGAACCGAACTCCCCTGCGACGCGAGGCGGCCCCGCACTGTGGCGGGGCCGCTGTCGTGACTCTGCGAACGATCGTTACTTCTTGGGGACCTTGTAGGTAGTCGCCTGGGCGGTGCTGTCGAGCACCGTCGTGTCGGTCAGCGAGCGCTCGGCCTTGTGCAGCGCCCAGCAGATCTGGCATCCGCTGCCCGCTGCGCCGCTCGTGCCGCCGGCGATGAGCGAACCCGGCTTCGCCTTCAGGTCCGCCATCGGGACCTTGAACGCGAACGTCGCTGCTGCCATGTCGAAGGCGCCGGTGTAGTACCCGAGGGGATTGCAGTTGTTGAGCGTGAGCGGGAGGGTCGTGTCGCTCACGCACTGCTCGAGCCGGAAGTGTCCTGCCGCGTCGACCTTGCCGATGCGCTCGGTGCCGCTCTGCGCGATCACGTCGGGCTTGCCGATGTCGACGCTCTTGACCGTGAAACGGTACTGCTCGCCGTCTACGGAGAAGTGCCACATGAAGCGGGCCGCCTCCGGAAAGCTGCCGGGGGCCGGCATCGAGGCGTGCGTGACCTTGAACTCGATGTCCTTGCCGACGCGGGCGATCTCGCCCTTGATCAGGTCGACTCCGGTCGCGCCTGCCCCGGCGATTGGGTTCCCGCCGGCCGCGACGTCGTCCGCGGCGTCTTCCCAGACGGTTACGGGAGCGCCCGCGCTTGCGGAGCCCACGAGGCCGAGCGACAGCCCGGCTGCGGTGAGTAGAGCGATTCCCTTGCGCATCGAGGTTCCCCCTGGATAGGCGTCTGCCGGGAGGTTCACCTCCGCCGAGGCGATTCCTGCTCTAGCGCGCCTTCAGGAAGAAGTGCTCGTGGCCCTCTTCGGTCGGCCAGTCGCCCACGGAGCGCCAGTACTCGCGCACGGACTCGGGGGCTTCCTCCACCGGGATCTCGGAGAAACCGAAGTGGCCGTAGAAGCGGAGGCGGTTGTCGTGGCAGCAGAGGTACATCGTCCCGCCGCGGCTGTTCATCGCCGCCTGCATCAGCCGGCGGCCGATGCCCTCCTCCCGGCGGCCCTCCTTCACGAGGACGCCGTCGACGACGAGCGTGTTCGGCTCGACCTCGACCACCCTCAGCGTCCCGACGACGCCGCCGTCGCGGGCGATGAAGGCGGTGCCCTTGCCGGCGTCGGGGTTGCCGTCCCAGGCGTGCTGCCGGTACAGCGCCTCGATGTCGCTCTTGTCGTGACGAGTCGCCCTCGTTATGAACATCGCTCTATCGCACTCCCTGTAGCTCTCTCGCGGCGTCGCGCAATTCTTCCAGCACCGTCTCCGGCACGGTTACGCCGTGCTTGCCGCCGGGCAGACCCCGGTCCGGGCGCATGTCGCCGTGGTAGTCGCTGCCGCCGGAGACGATCAGATCCTGCGCGCGCCCCAGCGCCCGGTAGGGCTCCTGCTCCACGTCCGGCAGATCGCCGTGGTAGCCCTCGATCCCGCGCAGGCCTGCGGCGGCGAGGTCCCCGACGAACGCCTCGAGCTGCTCGATCGGAAGCTTCAGCGTGAACGGGTGTGCGAGCACGGGGACGACGCCCGAACGCACCATCAGCTCGGTCGCCTCGACCGGCGAGTAGAGCTTGCGCGTGAGGTATGCCTTCGCGCCCTTCGCCAGGTATTCGTCGAAGGCGCTCTGGTAGTCGGGGACCGCGCCGTGACGGACGAGAGCGGCGGCGAAGTGCGGCCGCCCGATCTGGGAGCCCGGTCCGCCCGCCTCGTTCTCGACCTCCTCGAACGTCACCGGGATGCCGAGCTCGTTCAGCCGCTCGACGATCAGGTGGTTGCGGTTCGCCCGCGCGCTCTGCAGCTCCGCGAGCGCGACGCTCATCGGGTTGTCGTCCGGCGGGACGAAATAGCCGAGCAAGTGCATCGTCGGCCGCCCGTCCGGCGTCAGCCCGCGCGCCTCGAGATCCTCGACGCCGCACGAGATCTCGACGCCGCGCACGACCTCGACGCCTTGCTCACGCCCGGCCGCGACGGCCTCGTCGCACCCGCTGTCGTTGTCGTGGTCGGTGACGGCGATCACGTCGAGGCCCGCGGCCGCGGCCTTCGCCACCAGCTCCGACGGCGAGTCGCCGCCGTCGGAGACGGTGGTGTGGGTGTGTAAGTCGATCAAGCCGCGGTCTGCCCTAGGCCTCGATGTACTTCAGCTCGACGAGCTTGTCGATGACCTTCTGCGCCGACTGCTCGACGGTCTCGTTCGCGGTGTCGCACACGACCTCGGGGCTCTGGGGGGCCTCGTAAGGGTCGTCGACGCCGGTGAAGCCCTTGATCTCGCCGGCCCGCGCCTTCGCGTACAGGCCCTTCACGTCGCGCGCCTCGCAGACCTCGATCGGGGCGTCGGCGAAGACCTCGACGAAGTCCTTGATCATCGCGCGGGCCTCGTCGCGGATCGCGCGATAGGGCGAGATCGCCGCGGTGATCACGAACGTCCCGTTGCGCTGCAGCAGATGGGCCACGAACGCGATGCGGCGGATGTTGGTGTCCCGATCCTCCTTCGAGAACCCCAGGCCCTTCGAGAGGTTCTCGCGCACGACGTCACCGTCGAGGATCTCGATCGGGACGCCGGCGTCGAGGAGCTTCTCTTCTACTGCATGGGCGATCGTCGTCTTACCGGAGCCCGAGAGCCCCGTGAACCAGATGACGCAGCCTCGGTCGCGGTTAGCCTGCTTCATTGCAGTACCTCCTAGGTGTAGGTCGCTCACGCCCCGAGAGCACTCTTACCGAGAGCGCCCGGAGCGGGATCGAGTCCGAACAGGTCGAGGATCGTGCAGTGCACGTCCCACAGGTGGAGCCCCTCGCGCGTCCCCGGCGTCTGGTTGGGCGCGTTGTTCATCACGAAGATCCCGTACTCGGCGTGGTTCGCCTCGTCGGGGCCGGTGTCGTTCTCGAACGTGTACGTGGTGCCGTGGCCGACGGAGCCGACCGAGCGCCAGCGCAGCCCCCCGAAGATCACGATGAGGTCCGGCGGGACGCCCTTCTGCTGCGTGTAGATCTCCTCGGGCTTCAGCGCCTTGTTCCCCATCGGGTTGCCCTCGTGGTCGACCATCGCCTCGATCTTCGCGGCGAGCTCGTCGCGCACTTCGTCGTAGCCGGCCGCAGGGATGATCCCTTCGGGCTCACGGCCCTCGACGTTCAGGAACAGACGGCCGTAGTAGCCGCCGTCGCCCCACGCGCGCGTCTTGCTCCAATCGATCTGCATCTTGTTGACGGGCGTGATGCCTTCGGGCTCGTTCGAGAACGCGAGGTAGCCCTCGGACCGGAGCCATTCGTTGAAGCAGACGCCGCCGACCATGGCCTTCGCGCCGTGGTCCGACACGACGAGGACGGTCGTGTCGTCGTCCGCGTACTTCCCGAGCAGCTCGCCGATCTTGCCGTCGAGGTAGCGGTAGTAGTCGCGCAGCGCGTCCTTGTAGGGGTTGTCGGGCTCGAAGCGCGGGTGGTTCGGGTCGATGAAGCTCCAGATGCCGTGGTTGAGGCGGTCCGGCCCCATCTCGACCATCATGAAGAAGTCCCACGGCTTGTTCGCGAGCAGGTAGTCGGCCGTCTTGAACCGCTGCTCGGTCATCTTGTAGGCCTCGTCGACGATGTACTGCGTGTCGTCGGTCCGGAAGTTCCGGATGTCGAAGACGTAGTCGCCGACCGCTCCCTCGAGCTCCTGCTTCAGCTCCTTCGGGTACGTGTATTCCGAGTCGTTGTTCGGCGTGAGGAAGCAACCGATCTGCACGCCGTTGAGGGGCTTCGGCGGGTAGCTCGGCGGGACCGACATCACGATGCAGTCCTTGCCGGCCTCCGACAGGATGTCCCACACGGTCGGCTCCTTGATCGACCACGAGGTCGCGAAGGAGAGCCCGTCGTAGGTGTTGTCCTTGCGGTTGCGGAACCCGTAGATGCCGAGCGTCCCCGGGTCCTTCGACGTCATCATGCACATCCACGCCGGGACGGTGATCGGGGGCGTGATCGACTCGAGCGGCCCGTAGACGCCGTTCTCGCGCAGCTTCGTGAGGTTCGGGATCTCGTCCGCGTACTCGTCGAAGATGTGCTCCGGCGGCGCGCAGTCGAGCCCGATGACCATCACCTTACGGCCGCCTTTTTTCGGCAGGGGGGCCGATGCGGCGACCGTCTCGACGGCCGACTCGGCCTTCTTCTTGATCTTGTCCAGCAATCCCATACGGCTACCTCCTACCCCTTTTCGTTCTGCGCGCCGGCCGAGGCCGCCGACGCGGCGCGCTCGGCGTCGATGAGGATGCGAGCAACCTCGGGGCGGGAGAACTCGTGCGGCGGCTCCTGGCCCTCCTTCAGCATGTTCCGGACCTGCGTGCCGGAGAGGAAGACGCGGTCCTCCTTGCCGTGCGGGCATGTCTTGTCGGAGCCCATCGCCTCGCACTTGCGGCAGTAGAACGAGTGCTCGAACTTGAGCGGCCAGATCCCGAGCTCGGCCGGCTCGAACTTGTCGAACATCTCCTGCGCCTCGTAGGTGCCGTAGTAGTCGCCGACACCGGCATGGTCGCGCCCGACGATGAAGTGCGTCATCCCGTAGTTCTTGCGCAGGAGCGCGTGCCAGATCGCCTCGCGCGGGCCGGCGTACCTCATTGCCGCCGGGAAGACCGACAGGATCACGCGGTCGTGCGGGTAGTAGCTCTTCATGAGGACCTCGTAGCACTGCATCCGGACCTCGGCCGGGATGTCGTCGCCCTTCGTCCCGCCGACGAGCGGGTGGATGACGAGGCCGTCGGTGATCTCGAGCGCGCACTTCGTGAGGTACTCGTGGGCTCGGTGGATCGGGTTGCGCGTCTGGAACGCGACGACGGTCCGCCAGCCGCGCTCGGCGATCTTCTCGCGCAGCTGCAGCGGCGTGAATCGGTATTCGGAGAACTCGTGCGCGAAGACGTTCTCGAGGACCGTGACGTCCCCGCCCACGTAGTTGGGGGCCTGCGAGTAGAGGTACGCGACGCCGGGGTGGGCGTCGTCGGTCGTCTTGTACGTCAGCTCGGCCTCGCGCTTCGCGTCGTAGATGAAGACGTCCTCCACGTCGATGATCGCGACGGGCGTCCCCTCGTGGACGATCGCGGCGCGCGCGCCCTTCGACAGCGCCGCGGCCTCCTCGTCGGTCGCCGAGAGCGTGATCGGGAGGCTCCACGCGAGCCCGTTCGAGAGCCGCATCTCCTCCACGACCGACGTGTAGTCGTCCTTCGTCATGAAGCCGCGGTTGGGGGAGACCGCCCCGATCGCGAGCAGCTCCAGGTCCGAGAGGACCCGGCGTGACTTGGCCTCGATCTGCGGGAGGCTCGCGGCCTCCGCCACGAGTGCGGCCCTCTCGTCGCCTGCGATGCGGAGCTCGAGAGCGCCGCCGTGGGGGGCCGAGCCGGGGACGTCCTTCAACGTGCTGGGCATGGTTGCTCCTTCCTAGGTGCCGCGTGGATCCGCGGCGGTGGACACGAGGGTTGTTGCGAAGGCGGGGCGCAACCCGACCAGGGGTCGCCCAGCGCTGACACTCCTATAACACTCCTACCATAGCAGGACCGAGGCCGGGCGGCCAGAACCCGCCGTCGCCGCAGGCGGCGAATCTGAACGGCGAGGGACTCCGCATCGGACGGGATCGCTTGCGATCCCGTTAGGACAAACGCGCGAAGCGCCGGTTCAGAGCGTCCAGCGTCGCCCTTACGGCGGCTTCGCTCACCGGGCCCCCCCGGACTAGCGCGGCCCCCAGGACCTCGAGCCCGTCGTGGAGCCGCAGCATCACGAGGACCGCCTCCTGCCCCACGACGCTCACGAGCGAGGCACCCTCGAGGATGAAATCCGAGCTCCCGACGAGGTTCGTCACGGCGTCGAGCGTCGCCTGGGCGAGCACCTTCAGCCCGTGAGGCGTCTTGTCGCCGCTCGACTCGCCGGACACCTCGTCGTGCTCGTCGTGGCCGAGGACGACCTCGGCGTGGGTCTTCAGGGCGCTCGACGACAGGGCGACACGCCGCAGGGGCGGCCGGAAGGCGTGCCCGGTTATGTCCCTCGTCTGCGGCTCGTGCTGGAGCGGCGGATCGGGCTCCCAGCGGAGCCCGCGGGTCCGCGCCTCCTGCTCGGCGAGCTCGGCCGCCCGCTCGAGCGACTCCCGATCCCCGAAGATCGACTCCGCCTCCAGCTCGAACACCAGTACCTGCCGGAGCTCCTCGCCCACGCCCTTGAACGTCGCCGTGTCGAGGATCGAACGCTGGACCGCCCCGACGTCGCTCCCGCTGCGGGTGAACGCCTGGATCTCGGTGGCGCGGCCGTCGGGATCGGTGAGGATGACGCATCCGAGGACGTCCGGAAGCTGCTTGATCGAGGCCTCGAGGTCCATCAGGTCGATGTCAGCCACGTGTTCCCCTCCTGCCACTCGCCCGCCGGCCCCGCTCCCCGGAGGATATAGACAAGCCCGGGAACGAAAGAGCACCCGTCGAGCCTTCGTCCCGGCCAGGCCGGTTTACGACTCAACGGGTGCGACGGCAAAGCTACCCAAGCGACGTTCCGTCGGCAAGCCCCCACGCCGCGTTTTATTCGCGACCAGGGGCGCCGGGGCGGCAGGAGAACCCCGGCGGGCCAAGAAATACCCCCGGGAGCCCCTGGGCACGCAGCAGAACAGAGCCAGGTTGCCGGGGTCGGATCGCTGTGGCAGGATGCCCGGCGGCCCTGGGCGGCATCAGGTGGCGGCGGTTCGGCGGGTCTTCGCGGGCCCTCATGCGTACGCCGGGACGAAAGCCGTACCCACAAGGGGCCGGGCGTCCCCGACGGAAAGGAAGAGGATGCAAGGACGGCTCGGTCGTGTCTCGATCGTCGCCACGCTCCTGTGCACCCTTCTGATCCCCGCGGCGGGCTCGCTCGCCGGAGACTCCAGGCTCGAAAAGATCAGGTCCGACCTCGGCCGCGTCCGCGAGCAGATCGAGGCGCGCGAGGCGAAAGCCGAGCCGCTCGAGGACGAGGTCGACCGCCTCGACGAAGAGATCTTCGCCCTCCGCGAGCAGCTGACGAAGATCCAGACCCGGATCGCTCAGGTCGAGGCCGAGGTACGCACGGCTCAAGCCCAGATCGACGAGACGCAGGCAAAGATCGACAGGATTCGGGACCTCGCGACAGAGCAGGCGATCTCGCTATACAAGGCCGGCTCGACCGAGACGATCGACGCGCTGCTGAACGCTCAGTCCCTCTCCGAGCTCGACGCCAAGGTCGAGATGCTCGGTGTCGCGGCGGAAGAGAGCACCGGGGCACTGATCAAGTTCGGCCGGCTCCAGGTGACGATCGAGGCGCAGAACCGCGCCCTGTTCCAGAAGAAGGAAGAGCTCGAGGCGATCCGCCAAGAGCACGAGAAGTCGCTGGCCAAGAGCAAGGAGCTGCACGCGCGGCGCGCCGAGCGGCTCGCGATCCTGCAGGCCGAGATCGGGAAGCTGGAGGCGCACGAGGGGGACCTCGCAGGTGCCGCAGAAGCGCTCGAGGCGAAGATCCGGGCCAACAGCGCAGCCGCCGCAGTAAAGGCGCTGGGGACGTCGTCCGCCGGCTACATCTGGCCGTTGAACGGCGCCGTAACCTCTTACTACGGCCCTCGCTGGGGAAGCATGCACACCGGCATCGACATCGACGGGACGACGGGACAGCCGGTCGTCGCGTCGAAGGCCGGGACGGTCATCATGGCGGGCTCCTACTCCGGGTACGGCAACGCGGTGATCGTCGACCACGGCGGCGGCTACCAGACCCTCTACGCACACCTCTCGTCGTTCGCGGTGTCGAACGGCCAGTCGGTCTCGCAGGCCCAGACCGTCGGCGCCGTCGGGTGCACGGGTTCGTGCACCGGTGACCACCTGCACTTCGAGGTGCGGGTCAACGGGTCCCCCGTAGACCCGATGCAGTACTTGCCCTAGCGGTCCTTCAGCCCCCGAGGCGGAACCGCGGGCTCGTCGCTTCTTTGCACGCCGGACCGTCGCCGGGATACCCCACGTACGTCAACGGGGCGCGGACGCGGTACGTGCCGGTGCGTCTTCCCGCCGGCCACGCGGCCCGGCCCCGTCTGTTCGTGCGAGTCCGCGCCACGGGCTCCCACCCATCGCCCGTGCGGCGCTCGAGGAGAACGCGCACCCGGCGTCTGCACCGGATGTCGCCGTCGGGGACCTCGACCGTCACCTTGACGGCATCGCCGCTGGCCGACACGCTCACGGCGCGGGGATACTCCGGCCACCCGTAACGCCGCTGCTCCGTGAGGTAGGCGATCGCGCTGCCGTCCGGAGCCCACACCGGGAACGCATCCCGGTCGCCGTGGGGCGTGAGGTTCGGAGTGCCCCCTCTCCCGGGCTGATGGACGTAGACGCTGCCGCGGAAGGTGAACGCGATCGTCGATCCGTCCGGTGACCACTGCGGCCCGGAGCCCGAGTGGAGAGGCTGCGGGTCCGTGCCGTCGGGGTCGACAAGCCAGATCGCCTCGGAACCGCCCTCCGACCGCTCGGTGAACGCGATGCGGTCCGTCGGCCCCCACTGCGGCTCGAAGGCACCGGCGCTCGCCGGCGTGACGTCCGCGACGCTGCCGGTCATGAGGTCGGCGACGTAGAGCTCGCCCGCAGGCGACGAGAACACGATCGCGTCGCCGCTCGGGGCCCACGACACCGGCGCCGTCGCGGGCCCGGCGATCCGTACGGCGTCCGACCCGTCGGCGTCCATGACGCTGAGAGCGGGGACACATCCGGCGCCCTCGCACGACAGGAAGGCGATCCGGCCCCCGTCGGGAGACCACGCCGCGGGGGCGTTCGCGGCCGCCGGTGAGAGGACCCGTGTCTCCGACCCGTCGGGAGCCGTCAGCACGAGCGACGAAGGCCCGGACCCTCCGGGCACCACGTGCGCGATGGCGGAGCCGTCGGGCGACCACCGGGGCCACAGCCCGGAGGCGACCCGCTGAGGCTCGCCTTCGCCGGCCACGGGGGCGACGTATACGTCGCCGCCCGCCACGAAGGCGATGCGCGTCCCGTCCGGCGCCCACGACGGGGGCATCGACACGAAGACGTCGAACTCCGCGAAGATCTGACGCTGGCGCAACCCGTCCGGGTCCATGACCATGACCCGTGACGGTTCCGGGACGGGACTCGCGGTGGCGGGGAACGGCGCGGCGAGAGCGGCCCCCACCAGGGCCGCGGTCACGGTCGCGCAGGGCAACCCCCTCCTTCGTTCCACCAACTCACTAGAACGTCGCGGCGGCGCAGACGTTGCGCGCGCCAAGGGCCCGGCCGAAGCCGGGCCCCCGCTTGTTCCCAGTAGGTTCAGGTGACCTACCGGTCGACGAACAGACCGGCGCCGCCACCCTCGCTCGTGCCCGAGTTGCCCGGCACCAGCACGCGATTGTTCCCGCGCTTCGGCTGTCCCTGGACGAACGGCTCGTTGTCGACCGTGTAGGAGTCGGCCGCGGACCCGAGGTCGAGGAAGATGCCGACGCCCTGGTTGTTGCCGAACCCGAGGCTTCCTCCCTTGGTGCTCGGGACCTGTAACGGCGCCTCGAACTTGTTGGTGAAAGCGGCGTGGTACCTGTCGCTCCCGCTGTCGTCGATGAAGATCGCGATCGTGCCGGGAAGGACGTTCGCCGCCCCCAGGGTGAACCGGGGGATCTTGTCGCACAACCCCTCGCCTTCGTCGTCGCGAACCCCGCCTGCACCCTCTTGCTGGTTCTTCGCCGTCGGGTCTATCGCGGCCGGCATGTAGAAGTCGTACGAGTCGTTTCCGTTTTGGTCGCGCAGGATCCCGACGCCGCCGACGAGCGCGAAGCCCTGGCTGTTGCGGACGGCGGCGTAAGTGTCCGAGCCCCCTGCGTCGGAGAGGACTCCGACGCCGAAGACGTGACCGGTCCCGAGGCTGCCGGTCTTCCCGGTGTACCGGTCGCCGGTCGTCCCGGCGTCGCGGAGGATCCCGACGCCCAGGAACCCGACACCTCCCGTCACCATCCGGCGGATCACGAGATCGGTCGTGCATCCGCGGTCATGGTCGGGCGTCTGCTTGACGCCGTACGTGTCCGTGCCCGCCATGTCGAGGAGCACGGCGACGGCAGGGACGCAGTCGGCCGCGACCAGCCCCGGGATCGCGCGCTGGCATCCCTTGGCGGCGCCGAAGCCCTTCCGGCCGGCGACCCTCGAAGACGTGGGGGCGAAGTTGAGGTCGACCATGTTCGACCCCTTGTTGTTCCGGTAGACGTCGTTCCCGCCGAGGTCGACGGTCAACAGGTAGTCGTTGAGGTAGGTGTTCGCGACGCAGAGCCCGTCGAAGCGGATCACCGGCCATACGTCCAGTCGCGCGCCGAACGTCTGCGTGCACCCCGACGGCGCGGCCGGGTCGGCGATCCCGTTCAGCGCGATCTCGAGCTCGTTCGTCGCGGTCCACAGCGAGAGCGAGCAGGCGCGGACGTCGGCGAACTGCGCCGTCTCGAGGCCCCCTCCCGTCGTCGCGACCTCTTCGAGGTTCGGCTCGACCGCGGCGAAGTGGGCCTGCGTGATGTTGTTGCAGTCGATCATCGTCAACAGGACGTTCGCGAGGCGCCCCGCGACCTCGTCCGGGAGCTGCGCGAGCAACACGTCCGACGACGGGTCCTGTGGGAACCCGAGGTCGGTCGAGAGATCGCCGGTCGCGTCGATCAGTGCCTGCTGCGGGTTGACGGGGATCGCGCTCGTCACCGTCTGCGCCGGCGCGAGCAACGCTTCCACCGAGCGGACCTGGTCACCCGCGTCCTGGTCGAACCGCGAGACCTCGTCGGCGAACTGTCCGGCGACCGCCGGCCCCACCAGGAGCGATCCCGTGAGGAGTGCTGCCAGCAGTGCCGAAGGAAGTGCTCTACGTATGCGTGCCATTCGTCATCCCCCTGCTCAGGGCGCCACCGCGGGCGCGCGACGACACCAAGCTCGTGCGCGCGGTCTCGGTGATCCCGCCCAGTTCGTCCGCTACGTCGTAATGCTCGGGCCCGGCCTCAGGGTTTCGGGGATCGTTGCTTCGTCTCCTCCCGCGCGGCTCCACCCCAGCCGGCGTTTTGTCCGGGTTTGTCGGGAACGAACGGGAAAAAGTTTCGCGTTCTCGTCACGAGTGGTTGCAGCTGCGGTTCAAAGCGGCCCCCCGGCAAAGCACCAGACGCGCAGAGGCCCGGCACGACCGGCCGGGCCCCGTGCGAATCCCCTGAGGGGCTCCTTACATCATGCCGCCCATGCCGCCCATGCCACCCATGCCGTGGTCGTGGCCGGCGTGCGCGGCCGCGTCCTCCTCGACCGGCTTGTCGACGATCGTGACCTCCGTCGTGAGCAGGAGCGCCGCGATCGACGCGGCGTTCTCCAGCGCGGAACGCGTCACGCGCGCCGGGTCGATGATCCCGGCGGCGAGGAGGTCGACGTACTCACCCGTCGCGGCGTTGAGCCCGTGCCCCGGCTTCTCGTTGCGGACGCGGTCGACGACCACGCCGCCCTCGAAGCCGGCGTTCGCGGCGATCCACCACAGCGGCGCGCTCAAGGCGTCGAGCACGACGCGCGCGCCGGCGGCCTCGTCGCCGGTGAGCTCGAGCGCCTCGACGTTCTCACGTGCGCGCACGAGCGTCGCGCCGCCGCCGGGGACGATTCCCTCCTCGACCGCTGCACGCGTCGCGGAGACGGAGTCCTCGATGCGGTGCTTCTTCTCCTTCAGCTCGACCTCGGTCGCAGCCCCCACCTTCAGCACGGCGACGCCGCCGGAGAGCTTCGCGAGCCGCTCCTGGAGCTTCTCGCGGTCCCAGTCGGAGTCGGTGCGGTCGATCTCAGCCTTGATCTGCTCGATGCGGCCGCGGATGTCGGACTCGACGCCCTGGCCCTCGACGATCGTCGTGTCGTCCTTCGTGATCACGACCTTGCGTGCGCGGCCGAGCATGTCCATCGTCACCGACTCGAGCTTGAGGCCGATCTCCTCGGAGATCACCTGGCCGCCCGTCAGGATCGCGATGTCCTGCAGCATCGCCTTGCGGCGGTCGCCGAAGCCCGGGGCCTTGACGGCGACGGAGGCGAACGTGCCGCGGATGCGGTTCACGACGAGGGTCGCGAGGGCCTCGCCCTCGACGTCCTCGGCGATGATGATCAGCTGCTTGCCCGACTGCATGACCTTCTCGAGGACGGGGAGCAGGTCTCGCACCGTCGAGATCTTCTGCTGCGCGATGAGGATGTACGGGTCCTCGACCACGGCCTCCATGCGGTCCTGGTCGGTCACGAAGTACGGCGAGATGTAGCCCTTGTCGAACTGCATCCCCTCGACGAGCTCGAGCTCGAGGCCGAACGTGTTGCTCTCCTCGACCGTGATGACGCCGTCCTTGCCGACCTTGTCCATCGCCTCGGCGACCATCTCGCCGATCTCGGGATCGTTGTTGGCGGAGATCGACGCGACGTGCGCGATCTCCTCGCGACCCTCGACGTCGCGCGAGTGGTTCTTGATCGCGTCGACGGCGGCTACGACCGCCTTCTCGATGCCGCGCTTGATGCCCATCGGGTTCGCCCCGGCCGCTACGTTCTGGAGGCCGGCCTTCACCATCGCCTGGGCGAGGACGGTCGCCGTCGTCGTCCCGTCACCGGCGACGTCGTTGGTCTTCGTCGCCACCTCTTTGACGAGCTGGGCGCCCATGTTCTCCCACGGGTCCTCGAGCTCGATCTCCTTCGCAATCGTGACGCCGTCGTTCGTGATCGTCGGCGCGCCCCACTTCTTGTCGAGGACGACGTTCCGGCCGCGGGGGCCGAGCGTCACGCGCACGGCGTTGGCGAGACGGTTGACGCCCGTCTCGAGGCCGCGGCGCGCGTCCTCGTCGAATCGAACCAGCTTCGACATGTGTTCTCCCTTGGTTGGCCGGCGTGCTAGCCGACGACGGCGAGGACGTCACGGGACGAGAGGATCAGCAGCTCCTCGCCGTCGACCTTGATCTCGGTGCCCCCGTACTTCGAGTACATGACCCGGTCGCCTTCCTTGACCTCCATCGGGATGAGGTCGCCGGTGTCGCTGCGCTTGCCGGGGCCGATGGCGAGGACTGTGCCCTCCTGGGGCTTCTCCTTGGCGGTGTCGGGGATCACGATGCCCGAGACCGTGGTCTCCTGGCCCTCCTCGGGGCGGACGAGGATGCGGTCCTCCAGCGGCTTGATGTTCGTGGCCATTCCCTACCTCCTGGCTAGGTCGTTAGCACTCGTGCTATCTGAGTGCTAAGAGTAAGGCCCGGCCGGGGACGGGTCAAACGGGGCTGGAGCGGCGCCACACGTGCGGTATCCGCACGTTTCGTGACAGGGGCCCGCGGGGGCCGCACCGTTGTTCTCGTAAGAGAGCGAATGTCGGCAATTATTCTCGTGACAGAGCAACTGGCGAGATTAAGCGTTATTCTTCCAAGATGACCGCTTACGAGAATACGTGTTGCAAAGCCCCAGGAAGCGAGAATAGTGCCTAGCCACGCGGGCCGATCCGGACGCTACATCAAGCAGCTCGAGGGCCACTCCGCGTTCATTCCCAACCCGCTGCCGCCCCAGCCTCCGCTCGTTTACGACGACCGCATGATCGCGCTGCTTTCCTCGGCCGACCGAGCGGTGGGCAGGCTCGAAGGCTCTACTACGACGCTGCCGAATGCGGATTTGTTCGTGTTCATGTACGTGCGGCGAGAGGCCGCCCTCTCCAGCCAGATCGAAGGAACCCAAGCGTCACTGTTAGACCTGCTCGAATTCGAGTCACGCGCCGCCGACCCCGACAACCCGGCGGACGTAGAGGAGGTCGCTAATTACGTCGCGGCCATGAACCTCGGCCTCGACCGCCTCGCAGAGCTCCCCGTCTCACTTCGATTGATCCGCGAGATCCACGAACGACTCCTTGCGGGAGTACGCGGCGCGAATCGGACTCCGGGAGCGTTCCGGCGAACGCAGAACTGGATCGGCTCGCCTGGGTGCTCTTTGGAGGAGGCGACGTTCGTCCCTCCACCGGTGCACGAGATGAAGGACGCGCTCGCAAAGTGGGAGAGGTTCGTACACTCCGACGTCGCGATGCCTCCGCTGATCAAGGTGGGGCTCGCGCATGCTCAGTTCGAGACGATCCATCCATTCTTGGACGGGAACGGTCGCGTCGGGCGGTTGCTGATCACGTTCTTGCTGGTCGAGCGGGGGATTCTGTCGCGGCCACTCCTCTACCTGTCGCTCTTCTTCAAAAAGCACCGCGAGGAGTATTACGCGCGGCTCCAGGCGACACGAGACCAAGGAGCATGGGAAGCGTGGCTGAGCTTCTTCCTCACAGGTGTTGCTGAAGTAGCCCGAGACGCGACTGAGAACGCCGCGAGGATCGTCGCTATGCGTGAGGAGCACCGCGAGCTCGTGCGGGAGCGGTTGGGTCGAGGCGCGGGGAAAGCACTCCTGTTACTCGAGCAGCTCTACTTCAGACCGCTCGTCAGGGTCGCGACGGTGATGCAACTGACGGGGTTGTCTTCGGCGCGGGCGAATACGTTGGTCCTGCAGCTCGAAGACCTCGGGCTGCTGCGCGAGACGAGCGGCCGCAAGCGAAACCGGATCTTTGTCTACGAGCCGTACATGGCGCTCTTCCGGAGCGACTAGACCAGGGGCAGGTTCGGGTCCGGCGCTACGTCCAGGCTCGAGTACGCCCCCCGGCGCAGCATCGCCGTCCCGCAGGCGGCGATCATCGCGGCGTTGTCGGTGCACAGCTCCATCGGCGGCACCGTGAGCCTCACCCCCGCCTTCCGGCACGCGTCCCCGAGGCCCCCCCGCAGCCCCGAGTTCGCCGCGACGCCGCCGACGAGGAAGAGCCGGTCTACACCCGCGTGCTCGACGGCGGCCATCGCCTTCGCCACCTGGACGTCGACGACCGCCTGCTGGAACGACGCCGCGACGTCCTCGACGGAGACGGCCGTCCCCTGCGCCTCCATCTTCCGGACGTAGTTGATCACCGCGGTCTTCAGCCCGGAGTAGGAGACGTCGAAGCCGCGCTCGTTCATCATCGCCCTCGGGAACTCCACGGCCGCCGGGTCGCCGAGCAGCGAGAGCCGGTCGATCTCGGGTCCTCCGGGGTAGTCGAGGCCCAGGAAGCGCGCGACCTTGTCGAAGGCCTCGCCCGCCGCGTCGTCGAGGGTGCCGCCGAGGATCTCGTAGTCGCCGTGGCCGTGCGCGTGCACGAGCAGCGTGTGACCCCCGGAGATGATCAGCGCGACCGCGGGGAATCCGGCCTCCGGGTCCACCAGCAGCGCCGAGTACAGATGCGCCTCGAGGTGGTTCACGCCGAGGAACGGGACCTCGAGCACGGCTGCGATCGACTTCGCCTCCGCTATCCCGACGAGGAGCGCGCCGACGAGCCCCGGACCCAGCGTCGCCGCGACGGCGTCGAGGTCCCAGAACGTGGCGTCCGCTTGCAGCAGCGCCTCGCCGATCGCCGGCGTCAGCGCCTCGACGTGGGCGCGCGCCGCTACCTCGGGAACGATCCCGCCGTACTCGCCGTGCAGCTCACCCTGCGAGACGATCACGTTCGAGAGGATCTGGCGCCCGCCCTTGACGACGGCGGCGGACGTCTCGTCGCACGACGTCTCGATGC
The DNA here is from genome assembly GCA_030861725.1 of Actinomycetota bacterium. Lineage (GTDB taxonomy): Bacteria > Actinomycetota > CADDZG01 > CADDZG01 > WHSQ01 > JALZEG01. The sequence continues at coordinate 31,010 of JALZFC010000038.1, forward strand.
CGAGGACGAGCGTCTCCTCGTCCCATTCGCCGACCGGCTTCTTCTGTGTCGCCAGCTCGGGCGACGCCCACAAGGTCTCACCCATCGAGCTCGTCTCGCAGCATCTCGAGCCGCAGCCGGTACTCGTTCGTCGTCACGTCCTCGACGACCATCACGAGCGCGTCCTCCTTCGTCTCGATGTAGTAGCCCTTGCGCACGCCGACGACGGAGAAGCCGAACTTGCCGTACATGCTCTGCGCGGGCAGGTTCGAGACCCGCACCTCGAGAGACAGCGTCTTCGCGCCGCGCGCGATCGCCTCGGTGACGAGACGCATCATCATGCGCGAGCCGACCTTGCGGGCGTGGAAGTCGGGGTCGACGGCGATGTTCGTGATATGCGCCTCGAGCCCGGTGAACATCATCCCGGCGTACCCGATGACCTCGCCCTCGTGGCGCGCGACGAGATACGTCCGCGAGCTGCGCTGCGCGAGCTCCGAGAGGAACAGCGACGCGCTCCAGGGCCGCGGGTAGACGCGCGCCTCGATCGCGAGCACGCGCCGCAGGTGCCGGCGCCGCATCTTCGTGAGCTCGATGTCGGGGATCGACGCCCCTTCCGGGAGCCGCGCGAGGGCCATCTACGCCGGCCTCGCCTGGCGGATGCGCGCCCACTCGATCGGCTTCGCCGACTTCCGCAGGTACAGCGGGCGCAGCTCGTAGAGCGAGTCGAAGTCCTCCCGGTAGAGCCGCGGCAGGGCGAGCTCGACGAGCGACGACGCGTTCGGGAACGCCTGGTTCATCCCGGCGACCTCGACGACGGGACCGGCCGACTCGAACAGCTCCTTGTAGAGCAGCGCGCCGTTGCCGACGAGCAGCACCTCCTCGGGCCGCGACGCGATCCCGATCGCGAGCCGGCCCGGCTGCTCGATCCGGTACTCGGTCATCCTCTGGATGCCCCCGGGCGAGGGCCGGTAGAACGCGTAGAAGACCTCGTTGCGGCGTGCGTCGAGGACCGCGCAGATCGTCTTGGAGGTGTGCCGCACCTCGTACGCGACGAGGTCGAGGCTTGCCAGGCCGACGACCGGGACCGACAGAGTCTGTGCGAGCGCCTTCGCCGTCGCGACGCCGACCCTCATCCCCGAGAAGAGGCCGGGGCCGAGGCTGACGGCGATGCCCCCGAGGTTCCGGTAGCCGAGCCCGGTCTCGTCGAGGCAGAAGCGGATCGCGGGGAGGAGGAACTCGTTGTGCGTCGCGCCGCGGGAGACCAGCGCGCTCGCGACGACGCCCTGCTCCGACCCGATGGCGACGCTGGCCTGCGGGGTGGAGCATTCGATCCCCAGTACGAGCACTACGCCTCCTCCCGATGGACCGTCGGCCGCGGTCCACCAGCATCCCAGAACCGGGGGCTGCCGGACTCGACGGTCGAGGCCGCGTTCAGCAGCGCCTCGGCCGTCGTGCGCATGGCCGCCAGCTTCGCCAGCCACTCCGGCGCGCCCGGACGGAAGACGAGCGTCCTCTCCTCGGTCGCGTCGAGATCGGGAGACCGGGTGAGCACGACGTCGAGCGACCGTTTGGGGAGCAACGGCGCGACGGCCTCGCCCCACTCGACGAGCACGATCGAGTTCGGGTCGACCACCTCCTCGAACCCGAGGTCGAGGACCTCTTGGAACGAGTCCAGCCGGTAGATGTCCATGTGCACGATCGGGTAGCGCGCGTCGTACTCGTGGACGAGCGTGAACGTGGGGCTCGTCACGCGGCCCGTATAGCCGAGGGCGGTGGCGATGCCCTGCACGAACACCGTCTTGCCCGCTCCGAGGTCGCCGGAGAGGCTGACGACGTCGCCGGGCAGGAGCACGGGCGCGAGACAGGCGCCCAGGATGCGCGTCTCCTCCGCCGAGTTGCTCACGACCGCGAGCTCGCGCCCCATTACCCGAAGAACCCGAGCTGCGAAGGCTCGGCGGGCGCGGGCTCGGCGGTGGGCGGC
>JALZFC010000039.1 GCA_030861725.1 Actinomycetota bacterium
GGGCACCCGCGTCGCGACGCGGGGCGAAGCCCTGGCCGCGGTGCTGAGCGGCACCCGCTCCGTCGTCGTCGCCGGCACCCACGGCAAGACCACCACGACGTCGATGATCGTCTCGGTGCTGCGGGCCGCGGGCGGCGATCCGACGTACCTCGTCGGCGGCGGCCTCAACGACGCGGGGACCAACGCGAAGTCGGGCCGCGACGGCATCGCGGTCGCGGAGTCGGACGAGAGCGACGGGTCGTTCCTGTTGTTGCGCCCGCACGTCGCGGTCGTCACCAACGTCGAGCCCGACCACGTCGACTACTGGGCCTCCGAAGAGGCGTTGCTCGACGCGTTCCGGCGCTTCCTCGCCTCCACCGAGGGGCCCGCGGTCGTCCCCGCGGCGCAGCCGGAGATCGTGGCGTGGGCCCGCGCCGCCGGCGTCCGTTCGGTCGCGTTCGGCGACGGGGGCGCCGTCTCCGCCTCGGCGGTGCGGCTCGATCACGCGGGGGCGTCGTTCGACCTCGTCGCGGCGGGAGAGTCCCACCGGGTCGCCCTCCGCGTCCCGGGCATGCACAACGTCGCGAACGCGCTCGCCGCGGCCGCCGCGTGTATCGAGGCGGGCCTCGATCCCGGCGCGGTCGCGCACGGCCTCGGCGAGTACCGCGGGGTGGAGAGGCGGTGGCAGGTGCGCGGGGAGGCGCGGGGCGTGACCGTCGTCGACGACTACGCCCACCACCCCACCGAGGTGCGGGCGACGCTGGGCGCGGCCCGGCCGGGACCGTGGCGCCGCGTGGTGGCGGTCTTCCAACCGCACCGCTACTCCCGGACGCATGCGTTCGCCTCGGCCTTCGGCGCGGCGTTCGGCGCCGCCGACCGGGTCGTGGTGACGGACGTGTACGGCGCCGGGGAGGAGCCGGTGCCGGGAGTCACGGGGAAGCTCGTCGCCGACGCGGTCTGCCGCGCGTATCCCGGCCGCCCCGTCGCGTACCTCCCGCACCGCGACGAGCTGATCTCGTACCTGGCCGCGACCGCCCGTCCCGGCGACGCGGTGCTGACCCTGGGCGCGGGCGACGTGACGACCCTGGGCGAGGAGCTCCTCGCGAGGATCGGGGGCTGAGTGGACCTCGACGCGCTGGCGAGGTCACTCGAGGAGGCGCTTCCCGGGCGCGTGGCGCGGGACGCGCCCCTCGCTCCGTTGACGACGTACCGGTTGGGAGGACCCGCGGCCGTCCTCTTCGAGCCTTCGTCGGCGGAGGACGTCGCGGTCGCAGCGCGCGCGCTTCGTCCCGCGGGCGACGTCCCCGTGCTCGTCCTCGGCCGCGGCTCGAACACCGTCGTCTCGGACGCGGGGTGGCCCGGGCTCGCGATCCACGTCGGCGGGGGACTGTCGTGGATCGCCGACGGCGGCTCGCCGGGATCGGTACGCGCCGGCGCGGGGACGACGCTGCCCCAGCTCGCGAACTGGACCGCCAGGCGCGGCCTCACCGGGCTCGAGTTCCTCGTGTCGGTCCCGGGATCGGTCGGCGGGGGAGTCCGGATGAACGCCGGCGCGCACGGGGGCGAGATCGCCGGCACGCTCGTCTCCGCCACCGTGCTCGACCTCGACTCGCTCGACGTGACGATTGTCGCGGCCGGCGACCTCGCGATGGAGTACCGGCGCACGTCGCTCGGCCCCCGGCGGATCGTGATCGATGCCCTCTTTTCCCTGGAACCGGCACCTCCCGCTGCTATAAGGGAACGCATGGAGTCGTATCGCCGCCACCGCGCGGAGACGCAGCCCCCCGCCGCCTCGAACGCCGGGAGTGTGTTCAAGAACCCGCCGGGCGACCACGCGGGCCGGCTCGTCGAAGCCGCGGGGCTGAAGGGATTCAGCGTCGGCGGCGCGCGGGTGTCCGAGATGCACGCGAACTTCTTCGTCGCGGGAATCGGCGCGACCGCACAGGACGTCTTCGACCTCGTGCACACGGTCCGGGCGAAGGTGCAGGCAGCGTTCGGCGTCGAGCTCGAGCCCGAGGTGCGCTTCGCCGGCGCCTTCGCGGAACCGGGACCACGATCGTGACGCGCGTCCAGACCGACCCGCGCATCCGGCGCCGCCGCAACGACGTCGCGCGCGGGAAGAAGCGCAAGCTGCTCACGGTGGTCGCGACGCTCGCCGTGCTGGCGGTGGCGACCTGGGGCGCGTTCTGGTCGCCGCTCCTCAGCGTTCGCGACGTGAAGCTCGCCGGCGCCAGCCACACGACGGCCGCGGAGGTCGCGGAGGCCGCGGGGCTCGGTCCGGAGGACAACCTGCTGCTGTTGTCCGCGGGCGAGGTCGTCGAGGCCGCCCGCACGTTGCCGTGGGTGGCCGACGCCGAGGTCGAGCGACGCCTCCCGGGGACGGTCAAGGTCAAGGTGGTCGAGCGCAAGCCCGCCCTGGTGGTGGCGCTCGGAGTGGCGGCCCGGTGGACGATCGACGCGCACGGTCACGTCCTCGCCGTGGGCCAGACCGAGCCGGGGCTCCCGGTGGTCGGGGGAGTCGAGGTCGGCGAGATCAAGCCTGGGGTCCGGCTGACGGCGCCGGTCATGGGCGAGGTCCTCGCGACGTGGCGGTCGCTCCCGAAGAAGCTCGCGTCCGAGGTCCAGGCGATCTTCGCGCCGAGCCTCGAGCGGATCTCGTTCACGCTCGTCGACGGGACGCAGGTGCGCTACGGCGCGGCAGAACGACTCCACGCGAAGAACGAGGTCCTGGTCGCGTTGCGCAAGCGCCTCGCGGAGGAGGGCAGGTTGGCGTCGTACATCGACATGCGCGTGCCGGCGAGCCCCGCAGTCGGCCCACCCCCGCCGGAGCTGACCGAGACCCCGCCGAGCTTCGCCGCGCAATAGCGCCGGCGACTCCCTCCGAAAACCGGGCGCCGCGACCGCCCTTGACGGCGATTGCCTAAATGGTATATTCCTCGACCGTTAGTTCAGGTTGACATAACCTTAAGGGTGAAGTCGAGGCTACAGAGTCGGCTCACCCACTCTGACCAGGTAAAACGCAGCGGCGCCGCGATCGGCACCGAACAATGAAGTCAGAGTCGAGGGATCGGAGTGGAGATTGAAGACCACCCGCAAGACCACGCGAAGGAGGTCGCAGATGGCGACGGGGCCGCAGAACTACCTGGCCGTGATCAAGGTCGTAGGCATCGGCGGCGGCGGCGTCAACGCCGTCAACCGGATGATCGAGGTCGGGCTGAAGGGGGTCGAGTTCATCGCGGTGAACACCGACGCGCAGGCCCTCCTCATGTCGGACGCCGACGTGAAGCTCGACATCGGGCGCGAGCTCACGCGCGGCCTCGGCGCCGGCGCGGATCCCGAGGTCGGGCGACAGGCCGCCGAGGAGCACCGCGCGGAGATCGAGGAGGTCCTGAAGGGCGCCGACATGGTCTTCATCACGGCGGGCAAGGGCGGCGGCACCGGCACGGGCGGCGCTCCGATCGTCGCCGAGATCGCCAAGTCGATGGGGGCGTTGACCATCGGCGTCGTAACCCGCCCGTTCGGTTTCGAGGGGCGCCAGCGCGCGACGAAGGCCGAGCACGGCATCGCGAACCTGAAGGACAAGGTCGACACGCTGATCGTGATCCCGAACGACCGGCTCCTCGACGTCGGCGACGCCACGACGTCAGTCCTCGAGGCGTTCCGCATGGCCGACGAGGTCCTGCTGCAGGGCGTCCAGGGGATCACCGACCTCATCACGACCCCCGGCCTGATCAACCTCGACTTCGCGGACGTGAAGGCGGTCATGACCGACGCCGGCTCGTCGCTGATGGGGATCGGCCAGGCCCGCGGCGAGAACCGCGCCTCCGAGGCCGCGCGGCTCGCGATCTCGTCGCCTCTCCTCGAGGCGTCGATCGACGGCGCCCGCGGCGTCCTCCTCAACATCGCCGGCGGCTCCGACCTCGGCCTGTTCGAGGTGAACGAGGCGGCCGGGATCATCTCGCAGGCCGCGCATCCGGACGCGAACATCATCTTCGGAGCGGTGGTCGACGACACGCTCGGTGACGAGGTGCGCGTGACGGTGATCGCCGCCGGCTTCGACCGCTGGGGCCAGCGGGAGGCGGAGGACCTCGTGAAGCCGGAGGAGGAGATCTTCTCGATCCCGGCCGTCGACGACTCCGAGCCCGCCTTCCTCGGCGAGACCGAACGCGAGCGCCTCGTCTTCGACGCCGAGGAGGATCTCGACATCCCGTCGTTCCTGAGGAACGAATAGCTCCGAAACGACCCGGGCTGTCGCAAAGGGACCCGGCCCCCGGGTGTCGAAGTCCTCGACGTAGCGCAGTCGAGAAGGGGGATCCCCGATGAAGAAGCTGCTCGTCACCGCGGTAGTCGCCACTCTCGCGGTGACCGCGCCGGTCGCCCCGGCCGAGGCCGGCAAGAAGAAGAAGGCACGTGTCGCCGAGGGGACCTACGACAACCCCGCGGTCGGGGTGCCCGGCGTAGCGGGGACGTCGAACCTGGGCGGGGCGTACGAGTTCGTGACGATGACGGGTGAGAACCACATCTCCGTCGAGGTCGACGACGACGCGGGGGGCTCGCCGACGATCACGTTCTCGCAGAACACCGACCCGAGCGACGACTCGTGGGAGATCTTCGCCGTCGCCTGCGGCAAGACGGAAGAGCCGCTCGCGATCGAGGCCGGGCTGCCGGTCCGCGTGTCGGTGTACACGACACCCGGCCGCGGAGCCGAGACCTGCTACGGCCCGGCGACGAGCGGGACGATCACCGCGACATTCACGAAGTAGCGCGCGCCGCGCGCGCGAGCGCGGCCCCCGGCGGGTAGGACACTGGGGCCATGATCACGCCCCGGCTCGACGCGCACACCACCGGCGACCTCCTCTGGTTCGCGGATGACGCCGCGGTCGCGGCCGGGATCCTCGTCGCGTTCACCGCACGGCTCGGCGGAGTAAGCAAGCCTCCCTACGACACGCTGAACCTGGCGGTGCGCGTCGGCGACGACCGCGCCGACGTGATGGAGAACCGCCGCCGCGCCGGCGGCGCGGCCGGGTTCGACGCGGGACGGCTGACGCTCGCGATGCAGGTCCACGCGGCGGACATCGCGGACGTCGGGCCCGACGACTCCGGTGTCGTCGGCGAGGCCGACGGGCTCTTCACCGCTGCCCCCGGGCCGGTGCTCGCGATCCTCGCCGCCGACTGCGCCCCGGTCGCGCTGTGGGGTACCGACGGCGTCGCGATCGTGCACGCGGGATGGAGGGGCCTCGTGGCCGGGGTGGTCGCGAAGGGCGTCGAGCGCGTCGGGGCCGTCCACGGCGCGTGGATCGGGCCGGCGATCCACGCGTGCTGCTACGAGGTCGGCCCGGAGGTGGTCGCGGCGTTCCGCGAGGCCGGGTTCCCTGTCGCGGACGAGTCGCACGTCGATCCCGGACGGGCGGCCTGCGTCGCCCTGCGGCAAGCGGGCGTCGAGCGACTCGTCATGAGCGACCTCTGCACGTCGTGCGACCCGCGGTTCTTCTCGTACCGGCGCGACGGTGTCACCGGCCGCCACGGAGCATTCGTGTCGCTTTCCTCCTTGGAGCATCGCCGAGGCGATGCTTCGTCTTCCTTGGAGCATCGCCGAGGCGATGCTTCGTCACGGGCATGACGCTCGCCGCCAGGTACGAGGAGGTCCGCGCGCGCGTAGCGAACGCCGCGGCGCGCGCGGGACGCGACCCCTCGGAGATCACTCTCGTCGCGGTCTCGAAGACGTGGCCGGTGGACGTGCTGGCGGAGGCGGCCGACGCCGGCGTCGCGGTCTTCGGCGAGAACCGCGCCCAGGAGCTCAAGGAGAAGCACGCCGTGCTCGGGGCGCGCGTGCGCTGGCACTTCGTCGGACCGCTCCAGTCCAACAAGGTCCGCGCGGTGGTCGGCGTGGCGGAGCTCGTCCACTCCGTCGACCGTTACGGGCTCGGCGAGGCGATCGCCCGCCGCGCGCGGGCGGTCGGCATCGTGCAGGACGTGCTGGTGGAGGTGAACGTGGGCGGCGAGGCCACGAAGCACGGGGTCGAGCCGGCCGGCGCGGCGCGGCTTGCCGAGGAGGTGGCCGCGCTGGACGGCGTGGCCGTCAGAGGGCTCATGGCGATCCCGCCACCGGCCGCCGACCCCGAGGGGACGCGCCCCTATTTCCGCGACCTGGCGGCGCTCCGCGACCTGGTCGCGGGGTCGGTGCCGGGCGTACGGGAGCTGTCTATGGGCATGAGCGCCGACTTCGAGCAGGCGATCGAGGAGGGGGCGACGATCGTGCGCGTCGGAGAGGCGATCTTCGGCCCCCGCCGCGCCCGCTGAGATGTTCGTCTTGACGCGCCCGCCGAGGCGGCCGCTTGTTCGCTCTTGGCGCGCCCGCCGAGGCGGCCGCGGGTGCGTCCCCAACCGGTCGCCTCCGGTCCGGGATATCCTTTCCCGCCATGGCCGGCGTCTGGAGGAAGACCCTCGTGTATCTGGGCCTCGTCGAGGACGACGAGCTCGACGAGTACGCGTACGAGGAGCACGAGGTCGAAGAGGAGCCGCGCCGGAAGCACTCGCGCCGCTCGGCTCCCGCGGGCGCCCGCGAGGCCGACGAGGGCCATGCCCCGAAGCGCGACGCGGTCGTGCGCTCGATCCCGACCCAGGCGCAGGCGCGCTTCCACCTCGTCACGCCGACGCAGTTCAAGGCCGACGCCCAAGAGGTCGGCGACAAGTTCCGCGAGGGCTATTCCGTCCTCATGAACCTCCATGCCGCGGAGGGACGCGAGCGCCAGCGCCTCATCGACTTCGCGAGCGGCCTCGCGTACGGGATGGGCGGCGGCATCCAGCCGGCAGGCGAGAACGTCATCCTGATAACGCCTCCGGGGGTCCAGGTCTCCGCGGAGGAGAGGCAGCGCTTCCTGGAGGAGCGCGGCTTCTTCAAGCAGGCCTAGCGGGGGTGGACCCTTAGAAATCCTCTGCGTCGCGCTCAACGTCTATTACTTCATCCTGCTCGCGCGGATCGTCCTCTCGTGGGTGACGATGTTCTGGTCGCCGCCGCCCGCGCTGTCGCCGGCGATCCGGGTCGTGTACGACCTCACCGAGCCGATCATGGGCTTCTTCCGGCGCTACATACCGCCGGTCGGGGGCCTCGATCTCTCGCCGATCTTCATCTTCATCGTCCTGTCGATCGTCCGCCGCCAGATCGGCTGCGGCTAGCGACCGGACTGGCGTTTGCTCTTGGCCGCTCGCCGAGGCGACCGGTCGTTTGCTCTTGGCCGCTCGCCGAGGCGACCGGTCGAGAACCGGGTTTTCGCGGGGCTCTGATGCGATACTCCCCGTTATGGATCTGACCGCCCGCGACATCCACGAGAAGGAGTTCCACGACGCCTGGCGCGGCTACAACCAGGAGGAGGTCGACGACTTCCTCGACCGGATCGCCGAGGTCCTCGACCGCGTGCAGCGCGAGAACGAGACGTTGCAGAAGCGCGTGAACGAGCTCGACCACGCGGTGTCCGCGAGCCGCGACACCGAGGACATGCTGAAGAAGACCCTCGTCAGCGCGCAGCAGGCCGCGGAGGAAGCGATCGCGACCGCGAAGGCGAAGGCGAGCGAGCTGATCACGGAGGCGGAGGAACGCGCCCGCCGCTCGATCGAGGAAGCGACGGAGCGCGTGCAGTCGGCGGAGGCCGAGGCGCGCCGCAAGACGCTCGAGGCAGAGCGCGAGCACCATGTGAAGCGGACGGAACTCGACTCGAACATCGAGCGGCTCCAGACGCTCGAGAACGAGCTGAAGGGGCGGATCAAGGGCTTCCTCGAGCAGCAGGCGCAGATGCTGCAGGGCTTCGACATCACCGAGCACGCGGAGGCTCTGCGGGAGCCGGAGGAGACCGCGTCCGCCGAGAAGCCGGCGGCGAACGCCTCGTCGTCTTCGGATGCGCCCGCGCCGGCCGGCGAGGACCCGGTCGTCGAGCAGGTCGAGCAGGTCGAGAAGGTCGAGAAGGTCGAGACGAACGAGGAGCCCGGCCCCGGTGGGGCCATCGCGTCCGCCGGTGGCGCCGAGGTGGCCGCGGCCGACGCCTCGTCGAACGGATCGAACGCGGCCGACGCCTCGGCCCCCGGCGGAGCGGCGGGTGCTCCCGCGGCCGGAGTCGGCCACGGGCGGCGCGGGGTGAGAGGCCTCTTCTGGAGGGACGAGGGGTAGACCGATGCCGCTCCTCGTCGGCGGCGCCCTGTTGCTCGCCGTCGGCGCCGCCGTCGCGCTCGTCCTCGGTTGGTCGAGCAACGACCCCGCGCTGGTCTGGGCGTCCCTGACCGCCGGCGGCCTCGCCGCGCTCCTGCTCGGCGCGGCAGCGCGCACGGCGGGCCGGCGCGACTCCGGCGACGGCGGATGACGCGTGCGTGATTTGCTTATTCCGCAGGCGCGCGCTCGCGCTCACACTCGTTGCAAATCCCGCCCCCGATAGAAGGACGCGCACGTACGTGAGACCGGTCAAAGTGCTGATCGCCGACGACGACGAGAGCATCCGGAGGTTCCTGCGCGTGGCGTTGTGTCACGAGGCGGGTGTCGGCGAGGTGCGGGAGGCGGCGAACGGCTGGGATGCAGTCCGGATATGCCGCGACTGGGCGCCCGACGTCGTCCTCCTCGACTACTGGATGCCGGTCCTGGACGGCGGGGGAGCAGCGCGCGCGATCCGCCTCGACAACCCCAACGTGCGCATCGTCGCGTTCTCCGGGGTCCTGCAGGGCACGCCCGAGTGGGCCGACCACTCGTTCCTCAAGGGCGAGCCGCCCGACCTGGAGCTCCTCGTGCGGCTGGCGCAGGAGGGGCTATCCCACCTTCCGCAAGCCGACGCGGGCTGAGCCGGACTCCAGCCTCACCTCGTCGGTGGCGGCGCCGTCCGGCGCGGCGCCGGTAGCGGTAGACACCGCGAGGACCTCGCTCGCGATCAGCTCCTCATGGCGGGCGAGAGCGCGCGCGACGTCGTCGTCGTCCGACGCGAGCCACAGCTCGATGCGGTCCTCCACCGCGAGGCCGCTGGACTTGCGCAGGTCCTGGACGGCTCTGATCACCTCGCGCGCGACGCCCTCGGCCACAAGCTCCGGCGTCACGTTGAGGTCGAGCGCGACCCCATAATGCGCCTCCTGCGCGAGCGAGAACCCCTCGCGCCCCGACACGCGCACGTCGAGCTCGTCGCGCGTCAGCGCCACCGTCTCGCCGCCGACCTCGACCGCCGCCGTGCCGTCGCTCTCGAGGGCCGCGACGAGCGCGTGCGCGTCCGCCGCCGCGAGCGCCGCCGCGACGTCGCGGACCTTCGCGCCGAACCGGGGGCCTAGCGCTTTGAAGTTGGGCTTGACCACATAAGAGACGAGCTCGCCGATCCCGCGGGCGACTTCGATCGCGCGGACGTTGAGCTCCTCCGCGAGCAGCTCGTCGAGCCCGGCCAGGTCGTCCGCCTCTGCGGCCGGCAGGACCACGACCGCCTTCGCCAGCGGCTGCCTCACCCGCACCTTCGCCTCCGTCCGGGCGGACCGTCCCAGCGAGACGAGGCGCCGGACGAGCTGCATCCTGCGGCGCAGGTCGTCGTCGGCACGGAAACCATCCGGCTCCGGCCAGTCCTCCAGGTGGACCGAGTCGCGCCCGGTGAGGTTGGTGAACACCTCGTCGGAGACGAACGGCGTGTACGGCGCGCTCAGCTTCGCGACCGTCACGAGGCACTCCCACAGAGTGAGGAACGCGACGCGGGTGTCCTCGTCGGAGGCCGACCGCCAGAAGCGGCGCCGGCTCCTGCGCACGTACCAGTTCGAGAGGTCGTCGACGAACCGGTCGAGCCGGCGCCCGCCGCGGGTCGCGTCGAAGCCCTCGAGCGCGTCGGTGACCTCGCGGACGGTGTGGTCGAGCTCGGCGAGGATCCACCGGTCGATCTCCGGGCGCTCGGTCGCCGGCACGTCATGTCCCGCCGGATCGAACCCCTCGAGCGACGCGTACGTGACCCAGAACGAATACGTGTTCCAGAGAGTCAGCAGGTACTTGCGCAGGCTCTCCTCGATGATCTCGGGCGAGACGCGGCGGGCGGACCACGGTGAGCCCGCCGTCAACAGGTACCAGCGCAGCGCGTCCGCTCCCTGCGCGTCGAGCACGACCCACGGGTCGATGACGTTGCCGAGCGACTTCGACATCTTCCGGCCCTGCGCGTCCACGATGAGGCCGAGGCAGACGACGTTGCGGTACGAGTTGATCCCGCGCACGAGCGTCGCGACCGCCAGCAGCGAGTAGAACCAGCCGCGCGTCTGGTCGATGGCCTCCGAGATGAAGTCGGCCGGAAAGCGCGTCTCGAAGACGTCCTCGTTCTCGAACGGGTAGTGCCACTGTCCGAACGGCATCGAGCCGGAGTCGAACCATGCGTCGATCACGCTCTTGACGCGCGCCGCGCTCTCGCCGCACTCGGGACACGTGATCGTGACCTCGTCGACGTAGGGCCTGTGGGGGTCGAGGTCGGAGAGGTCGCGGCCGGCGAGCTCACCCAGCTCCGCTAGCGACCCGACGCACGTCGCGTGGCCGTCGCCGCACCGCCACACCGGGAGCGGCGTCCCCCAGTAGCGGTCGCGCGACAGCGACCAGTCCACGTTGTTCGCGAGCCAGTCGCCGAAGCGCCCGTGCTTGACCGTGGGGGGCTGCCACGTCGTGTCCTCGTTCGACGCCTGCAGCTCGGCCCGGATCTGCGACGTCCGGACGTACCAGTCCTTGCGCGGGTAGTAGAGCAGCGGCGTGCCGCAGCGCCAGCAGTGCGGGTACGCGTGCTCGTAGTCCTCCGCCCTGAACAGCAGCCCGCGCCGGTCGAGGTCCTCGACGATGCGCGGGTCCGCGTCCTTGACCCACAGCCCGGCGAACGGCTCCCCGCGCGGGACGACCTTCCCGGACGCGTCGATCATCCCGGTGATCGGGAGGGCGTCGCGCTTCGCGACCTCCATGTCCTCCTCGCCGTAGGGCGCGAGGTGGACGATGCCGGAGCCGTCGTCCGTCGTGACGAAATCGCCCGGGCGGACGCGGTGCCCGGTCTCGCCGCTCTCGACGAACCCGAACGGCGGCACGTAGCGGCGCCCGACGAGGTCGCCGCCGCTCATCTCCTCCAGGACCTCCGTCCCCTCGCCCAGCAGCGCCTCCACGCGGTCCTTCGCCAGGACGAGGGTCGAGCCGGCGCGGCCGGGGTCGGCGACGCGCGCGTAGGTGATCTCCGGTCCCACCGCCGCCGCCATGTTCGACAACAGCGTCCACGGCGTCGTCGTCCACACGAGCAGGGCCGCGCTCGGGTCGCCTTCGAGGACGAAGCGCACGTAGACCGACGGGTCCACGACCGTCTGGTACGCCCCCGTCTGGTGCTGCTCGTGCGACGACAGCGCGGTCTCGCAGCGGGGGCAGTAGGGGACGACCTTGAAGTCCTCCTCCAGCAGCCCCTTGTCCCAGATCTGCTTCAGGATCCACCAGACGGTCTCGACATAGTCGCGAGACATCGTCCAGTAGGCGTTGTCCTGGTCGACCCAGTAGCCGATGCGCTCGGTCAGCCGTTCGTGGTCGTCGACGTAGCGCTGGACGGACTCGCGGCACAGGCGCGTGAACTCCTCGATCCCGATCTTCTCCTCGATCTCGCGCTTCTGCTTGATCCCGAGGGCCTTCTCGACCTCGATCTCGACCGGGAGCCCGTGGCAGTCCCACCCGGCCTTGCGGTGGACGTAGTGGCCGCGCATCGCCTGGAACCGGCAGAAGACGTCCTTGAACGCCCGCGGCTCGACGTGGTGGATGCCCGGCTTGTTGTTCGCGGTCGGGGGGCCGTCGTAGAAGACCCACTCGCGCCTTCCCTCCCGGATCTCCAGCGAGCGCGCGAACACGTCCTTCTCGCGCCACCGAGCGATGACGGAAGTCTCCATGTCGGGCCAGGACACGTGCGGGTCGACGGGTCGGTAGAGGGGCTTCGGCATGAGGTCAGGTTAGCTTGGCGTCGCGCTGCGACGCTGCCTGTGATGGACTCGAGACAGGGCAGCCGGCACAAGCGGATCGCGCGCCGCGGGATCAGCCCTGAAGATGTGGCTACTAGGTTGGGGGCTGTGCTATCGTCCCGCGCCCATGAGCCCGGCCAAGAAGCCCGCCAAGAACCAGGCGGCTCGCTCGAAGGGCACCGGTCCCAAGGCCTCGGCCGGCGGGTCGCGCACCGGCAAGACGACCAAGAACCCCTCGGGCAAGTCCACCGCCAAGCCGGCGGTAAAGAAGAACGTGAAGAAGGCTGCGGATTCCGCGAAGAAGTCGGTGTCGAAGGCCGCGTCCGCCGCGAAGAAGGCGGTGACGAAGAAGGCCCCGTCGAAGGCCGCGGCCCCCGCGAAGAAGACGTCCGCGACGAAGGCCCCGGCCAAGAAGACGGTCGCGAAGAAGACGCCGGCGAAGAAGACACCGGCGAAGAAGACGGCCGCTCCGAAGAAGACGGCGGCCAAGTCCGTCGCTTCGAAGCGGACGGCCGTCCCCAAGGCGCCCGTGCCGAGGGCCGCGGCTCCGAAGAAGAAGAAGAAGACGGCGGCACCCAAGCCGGCGGCTCGCCCGGCGCAGCCCACCCGCGCCCCCCGCCCCGCGAAGCTCGACGCCAAGCAGCTCGCCGCGATCCGCGAGCGGTTGATCGAGGAGAGGTCCCAGCTCGAGCGCCAGCAGAGCGAGCTCGATGCCGAGGGGACGCAGTCGGAAGCGATGGCGGACATCGGCCTCGACGACGACTTCGCCGACGCCGGGACCGCGACGTTCGATCGCGAGCGCGACCTCTCGATCCGCAACAACATCACCGACCTCATCGACCAGATCACGCGCGCCGTCACCCGGATCGACGACGGCACCTACGGGACGTGCGAGCGCTGCGGGAGGCCCATCGACGCCGCCCGTCTGAAGGCCCTGCCGCACGCCCTCCTCTGCCTCGACTGCAAGCGCCGCGAAGAACGCGGACGCTAGGCGTCGCGTGCGCGGCTATCGGCTTCTCGGTGTCGTTGCCGCGCTCGTGGTCGCCGTCGACCAGGCGACGAAGACGCTCGCGCTCGAGACCCTGTCCGACGGAGCGGTCGACGTGCTCGGCGACCTCGTCACGTTGCGCATCACGATCAACTCCGGCGGGGCGTTCGGCGTCCTGCAAGGCGTGCCGGGGTTCTTCCTCGTCGCGACGATAGGGATCGTCGTGGCGATCCTCGTGTGGGCGCGCAACGTCGAGCAGCGGCCGTGGCTCGTCGCTCTCGGTCTCGTGCTCGGCGGCGGGGTCGGCAACGTCGTCGACCGCGTCGTACGCGACCACGGCGGAGTCGTCGACTTCGTCGACCTCCACTGGTGGCCGGTCTTCAACGTCGCCGACGCGTCGATCGTCACGGGTGTCGGCCTGTTGCTGCTCCTCGGCGCGAAGGGCGAGGACGCGGACGAGACCGCACCGGCGGAAGAGGATCCCGTCTCGCGATGAGGCGGCTCCACTTCTCCGCGTCCGAGGACGAGGCCGGAGCCCGCCTCGACGTCGTCGTGGCGCGGCGGGCCGCCGTCACACGCGCGCTCGCGCAGGCGGCGATCAAGGACGCGTCCGTCACGGTCGGCGGCAAGGCGGCGCGGCCGAGCTACCGGCTCGAGCCGGGAGACGTGGTCGCGGGGGAGGTCGCCGTCCCGACGGTCGAGCTGCCGGGGGCCGAGGCCATCGACCTGACGCTCCGGTACAACGACGAGCGGGTGCTCGTCGTCTCGAAGCCCCCGGGGCTCGTGACGCACCCCGCGCGCGGCCACTCGTCGGGGACGCTCGTCAACGCGCTCCTGGGGTTGGGGGAGCCGCTGTCGGGGGCCACCTCCGTCAGGCCGGGGATCGTCCACCGTCTGGACAGGGACACGTCGGGCCTCCTGCTGGTCGCGAAGGACGACGAGGCCCAGGCCCATCTGGTCGCAGCGCTGAAGGAGCGGAGGATCGAGCGCCGGTACGTCGCGCTCGTCCGGGGGCGCCTGCCGGCGGACTCCGGCACGATCGAAGCCCCCATAGGACGTCACCCGGTCAAGCGGCGCCGGTTCGCGGTCGTGCCCGGCGGGCGGCCCTCGGTCACCCACTACTCCGTGCGCGCGGCCGGGGAACGCGTCTCGCTCCTGGACCTCAAGCTCGAGACCGGCAGGACGCACCAGATCCGGGTCCACCTGGCGCACCTCGGCCACCCCGTGCTGGGCGACCGCGTGTACGGGGGCCTGTCGGAGCTGTCCCGGGGGCTGGGGCTCACCCGCCCCTTCCTGCACGCCTGCTCGCTCCGCTTCCCGCACCCCGACGACGGCCGGGAGGTGGTCGTGACGGACGAGCTGCCGGAGGACCTGACGGCCGCCTTGCAGTCTGCCGGCCTGCCGGACTACCGGGTTGTCGACAGCTCCCAGGAGTGAGCCAACAGTTTCCACCCCCCACTTACGTTCCCCAGGCGTGTTCGGCGACGGTAGGGCGGCAGATCGTTGCGCGCCATCGGGTCCTAAAATACGCTCTTGTAATTACGCCGTTCGTATAGGGGAGAAAATCGTTGAGCTTCGTCCATCTCCACGCCCACACCGAGTACTCGATGCTCGACGGGGCGAGCCGGATCGGCGAGATGTTCGACGCCGCCGCGGCGGCAGGGATGCCCGCCTGCGCGATCACCGACCACGGCGTCATGTACGGCGCGCTCGAGTTCTACAAGAGCGGAGGGCGCTCGGGCGTCAAGCCGATCCTCGGGATGGAGGGCTACCTCTTCCTCGGCGACCGGCGCGAGAAGCCGGCCCAGCGCGACAACTCCGAGAAGACCTGCCACCTGACACTGCTCGCGTCCAACGACGAGGGCTATTCCAACCTCGTCAAGCTCTCGTCGCGTGCATGGCTCGAGGGCTTCCACTACCAGCCCCGCGCCGACCACGAGATCCTCGCCGAGCACTCCGAGGGCCTCATCTGTCTCTCGGGCTGCCTCTCGGCCGAGATCCCGAAGCTGATCGTCGCCGGCAAGCTCGCCGAGGCCCGCGCGCAGGTCGCCTACTACCGCGAGGTCTTCGGCGACCGCTTCTACCTCGAGCTCCAGGACCACGGCATCCCGGTGCAGGCGCCGTTGAACGACGAGCTCGTGAAGATCGGGACCGAGATGGGGATCCCGTGGGTCTGCACGAACGACTCGCACTACACGCACAAGGACGACGCGGGCGGCCACGACGTGTTGCTGTGCATCAACACCGGGACGGAGCTGTCCGACCCGAACCGCTTCAAGTTCGACTCCGACGAGTTCTACCTGAAGACGCCCGAGGAGATGGCGGCGAAGTTCGCCCGCTGGCCGGGCGCGTGCGAGACCACACTCGAGATCGCCGACCGCTGCAACGTCACCATCGACATGGGCAACCTGCTGCTGCCGCGCTACGAGGTCCCCGGCGGACACACGCTAGAGACCTACCTCGAGGAGCTCGTGATGGACGGCGTGAGGAAGCGCTACGACGAGGTCGACGACACCGTGCGGGAGCGCGTCCGGTACGAGCTCGACGTCATCAACAAGATGGAGTACCCGGGCTACTTCCTCGTCGTCCAGGACTTCGTGAACTGGGCGAAAGAGCAGGGGATCAGGGTCGGGCCGGGCCGCGGGAGCGCGGCGGGTTCGGTCGTCTCGTACGCGCTGGGGATCACCGAGCTCGACCCCCTGCGCTACGACCTGATGTTCGAGCGGTTCCTGAACCCCGAGCGCATCCAGATGCCCGACATCGACATCGACTTCGACGAGCGCAGGCGCGGCGACGTCATCCGGTACGTGTGCCAGAAGTACGGCGAGGACCACGTCGCCCAGATCGTCACGTACGGCACGATCAAGGGGAAGCAGGCGATCAAGGACGCGGCGCGCGTGCTGGGGTTCCCGTACGCCGAAGGCGACCGGCTCACGAAGATGTACCCGCCGCTGATCATGGGCCGCGACTCGGGGCTGGAGAGCGCGCTCGAGACGTCGCCGGAGCTGCGCGAGGCGTACGGGTCCGGCGGCGCCGCGAAGGAGATAATCGACACCGCGCTGAAGGTCGAGAACCTCAAGCGCTCCGCCGGCATCCACGCGGCCGGCGTCGTGATCGGCCGCGACCCGCTCGTCGAGCACGTCCCGCTGAAGCGCGGCGACCACGGCGAGGTCGTGACGCAGTACGACATGAACGGCATAGACGAGCTCGGGCTGCTGAAGATGGACTTCCTCGGCCTGCGCAACCTCACCGTGATCGAGCTGGCGCTCGAGTACATCCGGTCGAACAAGGGCGAGGAGGTCGACGTCGACAACCTCGCGCTCGACGACCCGCTCGTGTACGAGATGCTCCGCCGCGGCGACTCCGACGGCGTGTTCCAGCTCGAGTCCGAGGGCATGCGGCGCCTGCTCTGCCAGCTGCGGCCGGACCGCTTCGAGGAGATCATGGCCCTCATCGCGCTCTACCGGCCGGGCCCGATGGAGCAGATCCCCGCGTACATCGAGTGCAAGCACGAGCCGTCGAAGGTGAAGTACCTGCACCCCGAGCTCGAGGACGTCACGCGCGAGACCTACGGGGTGCTGGTCTATCAGGAGCAGATCGTGCTCCTGCTCCAGAAGCTCGCCGGGTATTCACCCGGCCAGGCGGACCTCGTCCGCAAGGCCATCGGCAAGAAGAAGCGGGACATCATGGCCGCCGAGGAGCCGCGCTTCATCGAGGGCTGCGGGAAGGTGGGGCTCACCAGGGGCGAGGCCGAGAAGCTGTGGAGGCTCATCCAGCCCTTCGCCGACTACTCGTTCAACCGGGCGCACTCGGCCTGCTACGCGTACGTCGCGTACCAGACCGCGTGGCTAAAGGCCCACCACCCGGTGGAGTACATGGCCGCGCTGCTGACGTCGGTCAAGGACCGCAAGGACGACAAGCCGAAGTACCTCCACATGGCGCGCAAGATGGGCATCCCCGTGCTCATCCCCGACGTCAACGAGTCGTTCGTCGACTTCACGCCCGCCGAGGGGTCGATCCGCTTCGGCCTCTCCGCCGTACGCCACGTCGGCGAGGGCGTCGTCGAGAAGATCATCGAGGCCCGCACGCGCAAGGGGCGCTTCACGTCGTTCTTCGACTTCTGCCGAAAGGTCGACTACATCTGCCTGAACAAGAAGACGATCGAGTCTCTGATCAAGGCGGGAGCGTTCGAGTCCCTCGGCCACACCCGCCGGGGGCTGCTCGAGGTCTACGAGGACGTGACGACCGAGATCTGCGCGCAGCGCAAGCAGGAGGAGGCGGGCCAGTTCTCGTTGTTCGGCGGCGTGACGGCGTCGCAGTCGGGCGGGGCGTCGCACTCCGACCGCGCGATCCCGCTCGACGAGAACCCGCGGGACATCCTGCGCGCCCAGGAGAAGGAGATGCTCGGGCTGTTCGTCTCCGACCACCCGCTGCTCGGCGTCGAGACGCTGCTCGCGCGGATGTGCGACTGCTCGATCACGTCGCTCGAGAGCCGCGCGCCGGGCGACGTCCTGATCGTCGGCGGGATGGTCTCGGGGCTGCGCAAGAAGGTGACGAAGAGCGGCGGGATCATGCTGCTCGCCGACCTCGAGGACATCTCCGGCGCGAGCGTCGAGGTCATCGTCTTCCCCACCGCGCAGGAGAAGTACGGCCACCTCGTGAGGCCGGACTCGATCCTGCTCGTGAAGGGGCGCCTCGACCGCGACGCGCGCGACGACTCGGTGAAGATGATCGCGATGGAGGTGACCGAGCCGAAGCTCGGGGAGGAACGGCCTCTGCTGATCAACCTCGAGGCGCGGTCATGCACCGACCGGGTGGTGGACTCCCTGAAGGAGGTCCTGGCGAGCCACCCGGGGAGCACGCAGGTCTTCCTGAAGCTCGGCTACGGCGAGAGGTCGAAGATGCTGCGCCTCGGGAGCGAGTTCTGCGTGGACCAGACGAACGGTTTGCACGCGGAGTTGAAGGCGCTGTTGGGTCCTTCTTCTCTAGCGTCTTTGTAGAACCATCTCCCGCCCGTTCTCGATCCTCCCTTCCCGCCCCGAAAGTCCTGGGCGGCCTCACGTCTACTAGTCTGATTCGATGCTCCAGGTCATCGACGCCCGCGATCAGGCCACGCCGGCGCACATCCCCAGGCCCCGGCCCGTCGTGGGCCGCGAGTCGCCCGCCGAGGTCGTGAAGGCGATCGTCGAGGACGTGCGGATGCGAGGCGACGCGGCGGTCGTTGAGCACACGCGGCGGCTCGACGGCGCCGACCTCACGCCCGACCGGATCCGCGTCGACCCCGCGCTGATCGAGAAGTCGCGGTCGCTCGTGCGGCCGGAGCTGGTCGACGCGCTGGAGGTGATGGCGGAGAGGGTCCGGCGCACCTGCGAACGGCAGCTCCCCCAGAGCTGGATGGAGACGGGGGCCGACGAGGTCGTCGGCGAGGTCGTCCGGCCGCTGCGGCGCGCCGGCGTGTACGTCCCCGGGGGCCGCGCCGCCTACCCGTCGAGCGTCGTGATGGGCTGCGTCCCGGCGCAGGTCGCCGGCGTCGGCGGCATCGCGGTCTGCTCGCCGCCGGGACCCGGGGGGGAGGTCGCCGAGCCGGTGCTCGCCGCGTGCGCGGTCGCCGGGGTCGAAGAGGTCTACCGGATCGGCGGCGCCCAGGCGATCGCTGCGCTCGCGTACGGCACCGCGTCGGTGCGCCCGGTCGAGAAGATCGTGGGCCCGGGCAACGTCTACGTCACGCTCGCGAAGCGGCTCGTGGCGGGATGGGTGGGCACCGACTCCGATGCCGGTCCGAGCGAGCTCGCCATCGTGGCCGACGACTCGATCGGCCCCGATGTGCTCGCGGCGGACCTCGTCGCGCAGGCGGAGCACGGCCCCCTCGGGTCGCACGTGCTCGTGACGTGGGTGCCCGAGGTGGCGGAGCGCGTCATGGCGCTGCTCGAGCTCGAGATCGCGCGCCACGCGCGGCCGGACGACGTCGAGAACGCGCTGATCGAGGGCGGGATCGCCGTGCTCGTGCGCGACGTGCGGCACGCGCTCGAGACCGTCAACGCGCACGCGCCGGAGCACCTGCAGCTGAGCTTCACCGGGGCGCTCGACGCGCTCGACGAGGTGCAGAACGCCGGTTCCGTGTTCGTCGGCGCGTACTCGCCCGTCGCCGTAGGCGACTACGTGGGCGGGACGAACCACGTCCTGCCGAGCGGCGGGACGGCCCGGTGGGCGTCCGGCCTCGGCGCCGGCGACTTCGTCAAGAGGATCTACGTCTCCGCGCTCGAGCCGAGCGCGCTCGAACGGCTGGCGCCGCACGTCGAGGCGCTCGCGGAGGCCGAGGGGCTGGGCGGCCACGCCCGCTCGGTGCGGGCGCGCCTCGACCGGCGCCACGGCTCCGCGGTCTAGATGCCGTCGCTCCGTCCCGACCTCGAGGAGGTCGAGCCGTACGTCTCCCCGCAGCTCCCCGGCGTGCTGCGGATGAACACGAACGAGTCGCCGTACGGCCCGCCGCAGAGCGTCGTCGACGCGCTGACGCGTGCGGCCGCGGACATGAGCCTCAACCGCTACCCCGACAGGGACGCGACGGGTCTCGTGGACGCGCTCGCGGCGAAGTGGGGGTGGCCGGGCGACGGCATCTGGATCGCGAACGGTTCGAACGAGGTCTTCATGCACCTGTTCCTCGCGTTCGGGGGGCCGGGCCGGACGGCGCTGACGTTCGAGCCGTCGTACCGCCTCCACTCGTTGATCCCGCGGATCGCTCTCACAGAGGTGACGCACCTCGGCCGGAATGCGGATTTCTCGATCGACGAGGACGAGGCGCTGAATCACGTTCGCACGCACCGGCCTCACGTCGTGATCGTGTGCTCGCCGAACAACCCGACGGGGGGCTGCGTGCCGCCGGCGCTCGTCGAGCGGCTGCTGGCCGCGACCGAAGGCCTCGTGGTCGTCGACGAGGCGTACGCGGAGTTCGCGGCGCCCGGGGCAAGCATCGTGCCGTTGCTGGAACGGCACGACAACCTCGTCGTCGTGCGGACGTTCTCGAAAGCGTGGAGCCTGGCGGGGATCCGCCTGGGCTATCTCTTCGCGGCTCCGGCTCTCGTGCGGAAGATGGCGGTCGTCAGGCTCCCGTACCACCTGTCGTCGCTCGCGCAGGCCGTCGGGGTCGCCGCCCTGCAGGCGGAGGACGACACGCTCGAGAACGTCCGCAAGATCGTGGCCGAGCGCGAGCGCGTCGCGCGCGAGCTCGAGTCGATGGGCTTTCGGGTCGCGCCGTCACAGGCGAACTTCCTGCTCTTCTCCGGGACCGCCGGTGACGGGGACCTGATCCGTGACGCTCTCCTCGAGGAAGGAGTCCTCGTGAGGTCGTATCCCGGCGTGGAGGGTCTGCGGGAGTGGGCGCGCGTCACGATCGGCCGCACGGGCGACGACGAAGGGTTCCTGGAGGCGCTGAGGTCGGTGCTTGCATGAGCCGGCGGGGCTCGGTCACGAGGAAGACCAGGGAGACTTCGATCGCGGTGGTCCTCGACCTCGACGGCGGCGACGTCGACGTGGTGAGCGGGATCCCGTTCTTCGACCACATGCTCGACCAGCTCGGCCGTCACTCGCGGATCGCCCTGCGGGTCGACGCGCGGGGCGACCTCGACGTCGACGCCCACCACACCGTCGAGGACACCGGCATCTGCATCGGCGAGGCCCTCGTGCAGGCGCTGGGGGACAAGAGCGGGACCGCGCGCTACGGCGACGCGCTCGTGCCGATGGAGGAGTCGCTCGCGCAGGTCGCGCTCGACCTGTCGGGCCGGCCGTTGCTCGTCTACGACGCGCCGATGCCGGCGGAGGTTATCGGGGCGTACGAGGTCGCGCTGACCGAGGAGTTCCTGCAGGCGCTGTGCCGGAGCGGCGGGATCAACATGCACGTCCGGCTGCTCGCGGGCCGCAACGCCCACCACGCGACGGAGGCGATCTTCAAGTGCGTGGCGCGGGCCCTGGGGGCCGCGGTCGCCGTCGATCCGCGCGGCGGCGGGATCCCGTCGACGAAGGGCATGCTCGCGTGAAGGTCGCGCTCGTCGACCACGGGATGGGCAACCTCCGCAGCGTCGCCAAGGCGCTGGAAGCCGCGGGCGCCGAGGTGTCGCAGGCGCGGGAGCCGCGCGCCGCCGCGGACTGCGACGGTCTCTGCGTCCCCGGTCAGGGCATCTTCGGACGCTGCATGGAGGCGCTGGGCGACACCGGGTTCGACGCGCTGATCCGTGACTGGATCGGTGCGGGGCGCCCGTTCCTCGGGATCTGTCTCGGCATGCAGGTGCTGTTCGAGTCGAGCGAGGAGGGGGATGCGCCGGGGCTCGGGATCCTCCCCGGCCGCGTGCGGCGGCTCCCGGCCGGCGTCACCGTCCCGCACATCGGGTGGAACACGGTCGGCGACACCTATTACTACTTCGACCATTCGTTCGCGGCCTATCCCGGCGACGCAGCGCCCGTCGCCGGGTGGACCGACCACGGCGGGCCGTTCGCCGCCGTCGTACGCGGCCCCGGGATGCTCGGGGTCCAGTTCCATCCGGAGAAGTCCGGCCGCGACGGGATCGCGCTGCTCCGGAGCTGGGTAGGGGAGGCCGCGTGAGCTTCACGGTCTATCCCGCCGTCGACATCTCCGACGGCCGGTGCGTGCGGCTGCTGCAGGGCCGCTTCGGCACCGAGACCGTCTATTCCGACGACCCGGTGAAGGTCGCCCTCGGCTTCTGTTCGGCCGGCGCGCGCTGGCTGCACATCGTCGACCTCGACGGAGCCAAGACCGGCGTGCGCGCGAACAAGGACCTCGTGCTCGAGGTCGTGCGGAGGGCGGCGTGTCCCGTGCAGGCCGGCGGCGGGATGCGGACGCTCGACGACGTGGAGGACGTGATCGCGGCGGGAGCGAACCGCGCGGTGCTGGGGACGGTCGCGCTCGAAGACCCCGACGCGGCGGCGCGCGCGTGCAAGACGTACGGCGAGAGGATCGCGGTGTCGCTGGATGCGCGCGGCGGGGAGCTCGCGTCGCACGGGTGGACGGTAGGGACCGGCGTGCCGGTCCTGGACGCAGTGAAGGCGTTCGAATCCGCGGGCGTCTCGTTGTTCATCTACACCGACGTGACGCGCGACGGGACGATGAGCGGGCCTGACGTCGCCGGTCTCCACCGGATCACCGAGGCCACGGCGCTGCCCGTCGTCGCGTCGGGGGGCATCTCGTCGCTGGACGACCTCCGCACGGTCGCGCGGCTCCGTCCCGAAGGAGTCGCAGGAGCGATCGTCGGGAGGGCCCTGTACGAGGGGAAGTTCGGCGTCGGCGAGGCGAACTACGCGGCCGACGAAGCCGCCGCGGGCCGCGCCGAGCCACCACTGGAAGAACGCTGACGGGCCGGGCGCCGACCGTTTAGATCGCGACGGCGAGGTACTCGGCGGAGCTCGTGGCCGCGGGGATCGGCAGGCCGTCTTCCTGCAGCCCCTTTAGGTGGAGCGCGATTGCGTCCTGCATCAGAGCCAGCGTCTCCTCCCGCGTGTCGCCGGTCGTGACGCATCCGGGAAGATCCGGCAGGTATGCGGAGAAGTTCCCCTCGGCCCGTTCCACGACGACCAGATATTCGCTCACGGCGTCTCCTTCAGCTGCGCTTGCTCGAGGATACTTGCCGGCGTCGTTCGTGGAACGGCCCGCTAGGGTCCTTCCATGCTCGCCAAGCGCGTCGTCCCCTGCCTCGACGTCGACAAGGGCCGGGTCGTGAAGGGCGTCAGGTTCCAGGCCCTCCGGGATGCCGGCGATCCCGTCGAGCTCGCCGGCCGGTACGACGCCGAGGGCGCCGACGAGCTCGTCTACCTCGACATCACGGCTTCGTCCGAGGCCCGTGACCTCATCCTCGACGTCGCCGCACGGACCGCCGAGACCCTCTTCATCCCGCTCACGATCGGCGGCGGCGTGCGGTCGGTCGACGACGTCCGGAAGCTGCTGAGGGCCGGCGCCGACAAGGTCGCGATCAACACCGCGGCCCTCGACGACCCCGACCTGCTCCGCCGCGCCGCCGGCGAGTTCGGAGCCCAGGCCGTCGTCGCCGCGATCGACGCGCGCCGTATCGCCGGCGGGTGGCAGGTCTTCGCCGAGGGCGGCCGCCGCAACACGGGCCGCGACGCGGTCGGGTGGGCCGAGGAGGCGACGGCGATCGGTGCGGGCGAGATCCTGCTCACCTCCATGGACGCCGACGGCACCACCGGCGGCTACGACCTCGAGCTCACGGCGGCGGTCGCACGAGCGGTCGACGTCCCCGTGATCGCATCCGGCGGCGCCGGCACGCCGGACCACCTCGCCGACGCGGTCGATCCCGCGCACGGCGGCGCCGCGGCGGCCCTCGCCGCGTCCGTCTTCCACTTCGGCACGTTCTCGATCGGCGACGCGAAGCGCGCCATGGCCAGGCGAGGACTCCCCGTTAGGATCGCCGCCCGATGACGACCTTCCTGATCTACGACGACGCGCTGCGCAGCCCGGAGCTCCGCCACGAGATCGCCGAGCCGATCGGAGACCCGCTGATCTTCGTAGAGCACGAGGGCAAGCGCGTGGTGGTGACCAGCACGTTCGAGGCTCCGATCCTGGCGCGCCGGGAGGACGTCGTCGACGAGGTCTGGGACTACCCGAGCCTCGGCTGGGGCGAGCTGATCAAGGACACGACCTTTCCCGAGATCCACATCGGGCCGGAGCTCGTCGCCCGTACCCTGCAGCGCCTCGGCGTCGACAAGGTCTGCGTCCCGGCGACCTTCTGGAGCCTCGTCACGGACTACCTCCGCGAGAAGGGCATCGACGTCGTCGTCGACCCCGACGAGTGGGCGCGGCGACGCCGCAGGAAGACCCCGTGGGAGCTCGAGGGCATCGAGCGCGCCCAGCGCGCGACGGAGACGGCGATGCTCACCGCGGCCCGCATGCTCCGCGAGGCCGAGCCCGCCCCCCGGAACCGCCTGCGCTTCGAGGGCGAGATCCTCACCGCCGAGTGGATCCGCGAGGCGATGAACGCGGAGCTGCTCGCGCAGGGGGCCGAGAGCGAGGAGATCCTCGTGCAGTCCGGCGACGCATGCCTCGGCGGGCACGACCCGGGGACGGGCCCGATCCTCCCGGACACCACCTGCGTCATCGACTGCTTCCCCCGCGACCGGCGGTCCGGCGCGTACACGGACATGACGAGGACGTTCGTCCCGGGCACGCCGTCGGAGGACGTCGTCCGGCTGCACGGGCACTGCCGCAAGGCGCTCGACCTCGCGTACGAGTCGATCAAGCCCGGCTCCTCCGACGCACACAAGCAGATCGCGGAGTACTTCCACTCTCAGGGGTTCCCGACGGTCGACCACCACGAGGGCGACGGCTATCCGAAGCAGGGCTTCACCCACAGCCTCGGTCACGGCGTCGGCCTGCAGGTCCACGAACGGCCGTGGGTGGGCCGGCGATCGGACGCCCTCAAAGAGGGTGACGTCGTCGCGATCGAGCCCGGCCTCTACTTCGCCGGGATCGGCGGCGTCCGGCTCGAGGACACCGTGCTCGTGACCGACCGCGGGTTCGAGCACTTCACCGACCCGTTCCCGTACGACCTGCAGCCCTGACCCGGTGGATCCCCAAGAGATCGTCTACGACGACCGCGGCCTCGCCCCGGCGATCGTGCAGGACGAGGCGACGAAGGACGTCCTCATGCTCGCGTGGGTAGACGCCGAAGCGGTGCGGCGGACGCTCGAGACGAAGACGGCGTGGTTCTGGAGCCGCTCCCGGGGTGAGTACTGGAACAAGGGCGCGACGTCCGGCAACACGCAGAAGGTCGTGGAGGTCCGGTACGACTGCGACGCCGACGCGCTGCTGATGGTCGTGCAACCTGCGGGTCCCGCGTGCCACACGGGCGAGCAGACCTGCTTCTACAGGAGGTTCTGACCGCGTACCGGCCGGCGCGCTCCGAGTTCGCGCAGCTGCTCGAACGGAACGTCATCGTCCCGGTGTGGCGGGAGGTCCTGGCGGACGCGCAGACGCCCGTCGCCGCGTTCATGCGCCTCGACCCGCGCCCCGACGGCTTCCTGCTGGAGAGTGTCGAGGGCGGCGAACGCTGGGCGCGCTATTCGTTCATCGGCGGCGACGCGTTCGGCACCGTCCGCGCCAGGGACGGAGTCGTGACGCTCGAGGGCGAGGCCCCCGTCGCGCCGGCCGAAGGAGAGCCGCCGCTGGCTTACGTCGGCCGGCTGCTCGGGGAATGCCGCGCGCCGGCGCTGCCCGGGCTCCCGCCGCTGCACGGAGGCGCCGTCGGGTTCCTCGGGTACGACTGCGTGCGCGAGCTCGAACGGCTCCCGCAGGCACCCCCTGACGATCTCGGTCTCCCGGACCTCGCGCTGCTCCTCACGCGGACGTTCGTCGTCTTCGACCACCTCCTGCAGAAGGCGTTCGTCATCACGAACGTGATGAGGAGCCCCGACGCGTCCCCGAACCGGCTCTACGACGACGCCACCGCGCGCTGCGACGAGGTCGTCGCGGCGTTCGCCGCGCCGCTCGGGTCACCCGCGGCGGAGCTCGACTTCTCGCCTCGCCCCGCAGACGCGGCCGTGGACGACGCGGAGTACGCGGGGTGGGTCGAGACCGCGCGGGAGCACATCTACGCCGGCGACGTCTTCCAGGTCGTCCCGTCGCGCCGCTTCGAGGCGCCGCTGAGCGGGTCGTCCTTCAACGCGTACCGCGCGCTGAGGGCGCTGAATCCCAGCCCCTACATGTACTTCGTGCGCTTCGGCGCGTCCGGCTCGTATCCCGAGTTCGAGATCGCGGGCTCGTCGCCGGAGCCGCTCGTCAGGGTCACCGGCGACCGGATCGAGACGCGGCCGATCGCCGGCACGCGGGGACGGGGAGCGACGCGCGCCGAGGACGAGGACCTCGAGCGCGACCTGCTCGCGGACGAGAAGGAGAGGGCGGAGCACGTCATGCTCGTCGACCTCGCCCGCAACGACGTCGGGCGCGTCGCGCGCTACGGCTCGGTGTCGGTCGAGGAGCTGATGGTCGTCGAGCGCTACTCGCACGTGATGCACATCGTCTCGAGCGTCACCGGCGTGCTGCGGCCCGACCGGACTCCGTTCGACGCGCTGCTCGCGTGCTTCCCGGCGGGGACCGTGTCGGGCGCCCCGAAGGTGCGCGCGATGGAGATCATCGACGGCCTCGAGAAGACGAAACGCGGCCCGTACGCCGGGGTCGTCGGCTACTTCGACTTCTCCGGGAACCTCGACACCTGCATCACGATCCGCACGATCGTCGCGACCGGGGGCCGCGCCTACGTGCAGGCCGGCGCGGGGATCGTCGCCGACTCGGTCCCGGCGGCCGAGGCGGAGGAGACGCGGCGCAAGGCGGAAGCGCTGCTGCGCGCCGCGGACGCCGCCGAGCGGCTCTAGTAGGGGTCGAGCGCGGCGGCTTCGGAGCCGGAGATCTTCAGGTGCACCGCGGCTGCGGTGAGCCGGTCAATAGCCTCCGCCGGGATGAACCTGGGGCCGTCGAGCAGCCCCGGGCGGAACGTGACGCCCGAGAAGATGTCCTTCTGCTCGTCGGCGACGACGGTCGCGACGCGGCCCACCTCGGCCCCGTCGTTCGCGACGATCGGCGTCCCCTCCTCGAGCGCAAGCCAGGCGATCGGCCGGTCTTCGTCCACGCGGCGAGTGTACGAGCCGGCGCTCGCCTAGATTGCCCCTCGTGCGACTCCTCCGACTCGTCCCGCTCCTTCTCCTGGCGTGCGGGTGCTCGACGCTCCCCGAGGGGCAGCGGTCGACCGCGCCGGCCGCGGGGCCGCCGGAGATAGAGCCGGCGACGATCGAGAGCCATGCCCGGCAGCTCGACGAGGAGGAGCCCGTACGGGAGGCGGGATCGCAGGAGGAGCTCGCGGCGTCGGCCTACGTCGTCGCCCACATGACGGACGCGGGATACGTCTTCCGGCTCGACGCCGTGCCGGTGAGAGACCTCGTCCGCTCGACGAACGTGGTCGCGCTCCCGCCGAGCGGGGGCGAGCCGGAGACCGTCGTCGTCACCGGCTACGACAGCACGGAGACGTCGGAGCCGAACGGTCACGCCGTCGGCGTATGGCTCGAGGTGGCGCGGGCCCTGCGCGCCGTGGACCGGGAGCACTCTGTCGAATTCGTCGCGCTGGGGGCCGAGGAGGCGGAGGCCGGCGACGGCCGTCTCGGCTCCCGTCGCCTGGCCCAACAGCTGTCGGACGACGGGCGCTCCCCGGCGATCGTCGCCATCGGCTCGGTCGACGCGGCGGGCGAGGGCGTGGAGGTGACGGGGGCCGCCGCGGAGGCGGTGCGGGCAGAGGCGAAGCGCCTGGACGTGTCTGTCCGAGTCCGGTCGGCGGCTGCTCCCTCGGCAGGGACGGCCGGGGTCTTCGCGGCCGCGGGGTTCGACACGACCGTGGTGTCCGGCGGCGCCGAGGCCGTCGCGCGCGTGCTGCTCGCGTATCTGTCCGCCCTTTAGAAGCCGTTTGAACGTCTCGTCGGCCCATCAGCTGGTGCCCCTTGTGTGTTCAAACGTCTTTTAGGGTCGACGCATGTCCTTCCTCGACGATCTCGTCGCCGGCGCCCGCGCCCGCGCCGAGGCCGGCAAGGTCGCGATCACCGACGACGTGCTCGAGCAGAGGCTCGCGGCGGCCGCGCCCCCGCGTCCGTTCGCCGCTGCGTTGCGCGGCCCCCGCGTCGCGCTGGTCGCGGAGATAAAGAGGGCCTCGCCGCTGAAGGGCCCGCTCGACCCCGACCTCGACGCGGCACGGCTCGCCCGCACCTATGCGGCCGCGGGCGCCGCGGCGATCTCGGTGCTCACCGAGCCGGACGGGTTCAAGGGGTCGCTCGAGGACATGGGGGCCGCACTCGGGGCGGGGATCCCCGTGCTCCGCAAGGACTTCGTCGTCGACCCCTGGCAGGTGATGGAGTCGCGGGCCGCGGGGGCCGACGCCGTGCTCCTGATCGCGCGGGTCGTCGGGCCTGAGCTGTCCCCGCTCGTCGACGCCGTGCACGCGCTCGGGATGGACGCGCTCGTGGAGGTCCACCACGAGTCGGAGCTGGACGACGCGCTGGCCTCAGGGGCGCGGGGGATCGGCGTGAACCACCGGGACCTGACGACGTTCGAGGTCGACCCCGAACGCACGGCGAAGCTGGCGCCGCGGATCCCGGACGATCGCGTGACGGTCGCGCTCTCCGGCGTCTCGACGCGCCGCGAGGTGGAGGACCTGGCCGCGGCCGGGGCGGATGCCGTGCTGGTGGGGGAGTCGATCGTCACCGCGCCCGACCCGGGGGCGAAGATCAGGGAGCTGCTGGGCCGATGACCTCGGTGAAAGGGCGATTCGGCGCGTTCGGCGGGCAATACGTTCCCGAGGCCCTCATGCCCGCGCTCGACGAGCTCGAGAGGGCCTGGGAGGCCGCACGATCGGACGAGACGTTCGGGGCGGAGCTGCGCGGGCTCCTCGGCTCGATCGTCGGACGGCCGACGCCGCTCTACGCGGCGGAGCGGTTCTCGGAGCGTGCGGGCAGACGCGTCTTCCTGAAGAGGGAGGACCTCGCCCACACGGGCGCCCACAAGATCAACAACACGATCGGCCAGGTGCTGCTGGCGACGCGGATGGGCAAGACGCGGATCATCGCGGAGACGGGGGCCGGGCAGCACGGGGTGGCGACGGCGACCGCCGCGGCGTACTTCGGCTTGCCGTGCGTCGTCTACATGGGCGCCACCGACGTCGCGCGGCAGAACCTGAACGTCGTGCGGATGGAGATGCTCGGCGCGACGGTCGTCCCGGTCGAGGCGGGCTCCGCGACGCTGAAGGACGCCATCAACGAGGCGCTGCGCGACTGGGTGACGAACGTGGAGGAGACCCACTACGTCATCGGCTCCGTCGTCGGCCCCCATCCGTACCCGGAGCTCGTCGCGTCCCTTCAGGCGGTGATCGGCGAGGAGGCACGAGCCGATTTCCTTGCCGCCACCGGCGGTCTGCCCGCCGAGGTCGTCGCGTGCGTGGGCGGGGGATCCAACGCCGTCGGGCTCTTCCGTGCGTTCTACCGGGACGAGGACGTCGCGCTGGTCGGGGTCGAGGCCGCGGGCGAGGGACTGGACCGGCGGCACGGCGCGTCGATCACGGCCGGGTCGCCCGGCGTGCTGCACGGCGCGCGCAGCATGGTCCTCCAGGACGACCAGGGCCTGATCACCGAGGCGCATTCGATCTCGGCGGGGCTCGACTACCCCGGCGTCGGCCCGGAGCACGCCTGGCTGGCGGCCAGCGGCCGGGCCCGGTACGAGACGGTGAGGGACGAGGAGGCCCTCGCCGCCTTCCGGACGCTGGCGGAGACCGAAGGGATCCTCCCGGCCCTCGAGCCGTCGCACGCTCTCGCGTACGTCCTCAGGGAGAGCACCGGCGCGGACACGGTGCTGGTGGGTCTCTCCGGACGCGGCGACAAGGACGTCGCCACGATCGCCGCGGCCCTCGGGGCCGGATGACGCCGCTGCGCGACCATCTCGAGGGGCTGGTCCGCGACGGCCGGAAGCTCCTCGTCCCCTATCTCATGGCGGGCATCCCGGACTGGGAGTCGTTCGCCGGCGCGCTCGCCGCGGTGTCGGCAGCGGCCGACGCCGTCGAGCTCGGCCTCCCGTTCTCGGACCCGCTCATGGACGGGCCCGTGATAGCGGAGGCCGCGGAGCGGGCACTACGTGCGGGCGTCGGTCCGCTCGACGCGCTGGAGGCCGCCGGTCCCGCCGGCGACGGCCCGCCGCGCGTCGCCATGACCTACTACAACCCGATCCACCGGACGGGCGAGGAGGAGTTCTGCGACCGGGCGGCCGCAGCCGGGATCAGCGGCCTGATCGTCCCCGACCTGCCCGTGGAGGAGTCGGCCTCGCTCCGCGCCGCCGCCGCCGGTGCGGGTCTCGCGTGGATCCCGCTCGTCGCCCCCACGTCGCCGCCCCGCCGGGTCGCCGCGATAACCGAGACCGCCACCGGGTTCGTCTACGCGGTCTCGACGCTCGGCGTCACCGGCACCCGCGAGCAGCTGTCGGAGCGGGCGGCGAGGGTCGTCGCCGCCTGCCGGGCCGCGACCGACGCCCCCGTCCTCGTCGGCATCGGCGTGTCGACGCCGGCTCACGCCGTGGAGGCCGCGGCGTCGGCCGACGGGGTCGTGATCGGTACCGCGGTCGTGCGGCTGGTGCTCGAGGAGGGCGCGGGTCCCGCCGCCGCCTTCCTCGCCGAGGTGAGGGCGGCGCTCGACGGCGAGTAGTCCGTTTCGCCGGGATTTGCGCCACCTGCGTATTCCTCCCGGGATGCAACCCTGCAAAGCTCGAAAGCGTCGAAAGTGCAGGTGACACGAGGTGCCGGGCTACGCAGGAAATGAGCACAACGGGCTAGGCGGACCATCCTCAAAATCCCGGCTCCGGGACCGATAGATGAAACAGTAATCGGGAATCGTCGCAAGGAGGCGCACAGTGCGGCAGATCAGGATCCAGAAGGGGAGGCGGCCACGTCCGTGACGTGCACCGTTCTCAGGAGACCCTGACAAGACCCGACGACGCTCTCCCGCCGCCGGGTCTTTTCAGTTCCCCGGCTTTTCTCAGAAGTCGTGCCGGAGGTGGGATTTGAACCCACACGCCCTTGCGGACAATGGATTTTGAATCCATCGCGTCTGCCATTCCGCCACTCCGGCAACGGTTCGGCCGCCGATGTTACGTCCGGTCCGGCCCCCACGGCCCCTTCTATCTCCCCGGCCGCCCACCTATACTTCTCGGCCCATGCACATCCAGAAGATCCTGTCCCAGATCGGCGCCCGGCTCGCGAAAGCGCAGGAAGAGCTGCGTATCGCCGAGGAGCAGCTCCTCTTCCAGATGGACGTCGTCGAGGAGGCCAAGACGCGCATGCTCGTCTCCGAGACGCCGATCGCCGACCGCGAGTACCGCATCGCCCGCGACGACCACGAGCGCCTGCAGCGCCAGCGGGACGAGATCACGCGGGAGATCGCCGAGCTCCGGAAGGAGCAGGATCGCCTGCTCGACCGCATGCTCGGCTCCAACGCCTGAGGATGACGGCGGCTCAGACGCAGCACCGGGTCCTGATAGCGGAGGACGAGGCGATCATCCGTCTCGACCTCAAAGAGATGCTGGAGGAGGAGGGCCTCGCGGTCGTGGGCGAGGCGGCGGACGGGGAGGCCGCCGTCCGTATGGCCCGGGACGTCGCCCCCGACCTCGTGATCATGGACATCAAGATGCCGGGTATGGACGGCTTGGCCGCCGCCGAGAAGATCGTCGAGGACGACCTGGCCGCGGTGCTGATCCTGACGGCGTTCTCGCAGCGGGACCTCGTCCAGCGCGCCGCCGACGCCGGCGCCATGGGCTACCTGGTCAAGCCCTTCCAGAAGAGCGACCTCCTGCCCGCGATCGAGGTCGCGATCGCCCGGCATGCCGAGCTCGCCGCCGTAAAGAAGGAGTCGGCCGAGCTGAGCGAGCGCCTGGAGACCCGGAAGATCCTCGACCGCGCGAAGGGGCGGTTGATGGACACGGGCGGCATGACCGAGGCCGACGCCTTCCGGCACATCCAGAGGAAAGCCATGCAGGAGCGGCGGTCGATGAAGGCCGTGGCGGAGGAGATCCTCGCGGGCTGAGACGGCCGAGACCCAGATAGGCCAAGGGGTACTACACATGTCGTAGGAAAACCCCTAGAATTCTCCCTTCGCGCGACGCGCCAGCCCGGCGGTCGGCGGGAGCAAGGGGGAGCAGCATGAAGAGACCGACGAAAACTTGGCTGACGATCGTGGCCGTGCTGGCGGTCGTGGCGCTGGTAGCGGCGGCCTGCAACGAGGAGGATCCCGAGCCGCGCGCCGACGGAGGCGATCCTGAATGCACCTGGGTCATCGGCACGATGGGCGCCCTCTCGGGTGACGCCGCGTCGCTGGGTAAGCCGATCGCCGAGGGTGTCGAGTACGCCGTCAACGAGGCCAACGACGAGGGCGAGCTGCCGTGCGAGC
>JALZFC010000075.1 GCA_030861725.1 Actinomycetota bacterium
CCGCGGGGACGAGCGGCGCCGCCGGGATCCTTCCTCCGGGACGCCCGGGGCTCGAGTGCGCGCCGGGCAAGAACGGCGGCGGGACCGACCGGGGCGTGACCGGCTCCGAGATCAAGATGGCGACGACGGTCGCGGAGTCCGGTCCCGGCGCCGCGTTCCTCGGCGAGGTCCGCTTCGGGATGGAGGCGGTCGTCGCGAAGGTCAACGCCGGCGGCGGGATCTGCGGGCGCAAGCTCGTCATCCAGTACCGCGACGACGCGTGGGACGCGCAGAAGGGCGCGCAATATCTCCGCAACTTCATCCAGGAAGGGATCTTCGCGATCCCGGTCGCTCCGTCTTCGGAGGGGCTGCGCGTGGTGATCGACTCCGGCGACGTCGACCGCGCGCGGATCCCGGTCGTCGGCACGGACGGCATGTTGCAGAACCAGTACGTGAAGTCCGACGGCTCGGCGCAGCCGTGGGTCTGGCCGGTCGCCTCCGCTACCGTCTCGTCCGCGCGGATCATGGTGCAGGAGGCGTACAAGCGCGGCGCGCGCGACTTCTCGATCGTGTTCGACAAGAACTACCGGTTCGGCGTCGAGGCCGCGGAGGCGTTCAACGACGAGGTCCAGCGGCTCACCGGGAAGCCCGTGCCGGGATACAACTCGCAGTACACGTGCCGCGAGCAGTTCTGCGGGATCATCGGCGCGCAGTCCAGCTACCCCGGCGACGTCGCGACCTTCGAGGAAGGCGACTTCGTCGGGCTCTTCGTCGAGCCCGCCACGGGCCTCGCGTGGATGAACGACCCGAACACCAAGAAGCCGTCCGACGTCAAATACGGCTACGGCGGCGCGCAGCCGCTGTTCACGCGTGAGTTCGCCGAGAACTGCAAGTCGAAGTGCGACCAGATGCGCGTCTGGACCGGTTTCAAGCCCCCGATCGAGGCGTACGCGAACGACCCGATCGTCAAGCAGTACGTCGAGGACCTGAAGAGGACGAAGCCGGACGCGGACGAGTTCAACGCGTTCACCGAGGGTGGCTACATCGGGATGATGCTGCTCGTCGAGGCGCTGAAGACCGTCGGTCCCGACCTCACGCGCGCACGCCTGAAGGCCGCGCTGGACCACACGATGCTGAAGAGCGGCCTGTCCATCCAGCCGGGGCTCCGGTTCACCCCGGGTTCCCGCTTCGCGAACACGACGATGCAGGCGTTCACGATCCAGTACAAGGGGACGTTCGGCGGCTGGAGGTCGGGGCCGGTCGTGCGCGACCCGAACCCCTAGACGATGCGCGACCTCCTCGTATACGCGTTCCTGTCGATCCCACTGATCGGCGCGTTCGCGATGTTCGCCCTCGGGATCTCCGTGATCTACCGCGCGTCGCGCGTGCTGAACCTCGCGCACGGGGCGATGGCGATGTTCCCCGCGTACGTCTACTACTCGCTGTCGACCGCCGGGGTCCCGCTGTGGCTGGCGCTGCCGGCGGGCGTCGCGTGCGGCGCGGTGCTGGGCGTGCTCGTCGAGCGCGTCTTCGTCCGGAGGCTGCGGTCCCAGGGACCCACCGCGCAGACCGTCGGCACGGTCGCCGTCACCGGGCTCCTGATCGCGATCGCCGCCAAGGTGTGGGGCACCTCGCCGACGCTCGCTCCCGCGGTCTTCCCCGAGGGAGCGCTCGAGGTCGCCGGCGTCGCCGTCCGGTACGGCGACCTGGGGCTGTTCGCCGTCGGCGTCGTCGTCTCGGCCGGCGCGTTCGCCTTCTTCAAGTTCACCGAGGTGGGGCTCGCGATGCGCGGGTCGGCCCAGAACCGCCGCGCCGCCGCGTTGATGGGCATCGACCCCGATGTCGCCGCCGCGGCCGCGTGGGCCCTGGGCGGAGGGCTCGCGGCCCTCGCGGGGATCCTGCTCGCGGCGGTGACGAGCCTCGATCCGTACAACCTCTCCCTCCAGGTGCTCCCGGCCTTCGTCGCCGCGTTGATCGGCGGCCTCGAGAGCCTGCTCGGCGCGATCGCGGGGACCGTCCTCGCCGGGCTGCTGTTCGGCATCGTGCCGCTGCTCGCGAAGCTCCCGGTGGTCGGCGGCGTCCTGCAGTACTCGGGCGCGACGCAGCTCGTGCTGACCGCGCTCGCTCTCGTCGTGATGGCGATCAGGGGCCGGCGGTTCTCGGGGGCCGAGGCGTCGGAAGCCGGGCTGAGCGCAGACGCCGGCGAGGCGAGGTCGCGACCGCTGAAGCTCGGCCGCCGGCACCTCGTCGCGCTCGTGCTGCTCCTCGCGTGGCCGTTCGTCGCGCCGTTCTCCGCGCTCGGCACCTCACTGCTCGCGATGGAGCTCGCGCTGATCGCGATCTCGCTCGTCGTACTCATCGGATGGGTCGGCCAGATCTCACTGGCGCAGGCGAGCTTCGTCGGCGTCGGCGCCCTCGTCACCGCGATGGTGTCGCGGTCGTGGGGTCTCGGGTTCCCGGCGAACGTGGTGCTCGGAGCGGTCGCCGCGGGCGTCGTCGCCACCGCGCTCGGCGCGATGGCGCTGCGCGTGCGGGGGCTGTACCTCGCGGTCGCGACGTTGATCTTCGCCTGGATGGCCGACCAGTTCCTGTTCCCGTCACCGTGGCTCGGCGCCGGCACCGGAAGCTCGACGCTGCCGGACGAGCGTTACGGCGTCGCCGGCGGGTTCCCGTCGTTCGACTTCACGAGCCGGCGCACGCTCTACTTCGTGATGCTGGCGATCGTCGTGCTCGTCACCGCCGCCCTCGCCAATCTCCGCGACACGCGCGCGGGACGCGCGTTCTTCGCCGTGCGCGGGTCCGAGATGGCCGCCGCGTCGCTCGGTATCGACGTCATCCGCTACAAGCTGGTCGCGTTCGCGGTGTCCGGCGTCCTCGCCGGGCTCGGCGGCAGCCTCCTGATGCTGGAGCAGCGGACGGTCGTGCCCTCGCAGTTCCTCTTCACCGTCTCGCTGCAGTACCTCGCGATCGCGGTGGTCGGAGGGCTCGCCAGCCTCGGCGGAGCGGTCGCGGCCGGCGGCGTCTTCGCCGCGCTGAACGAGCTGTTCTTCCGCGTGCCCGCGCTCTCGGGGTGGCTCGAGATCGTCTCGGCCGGGCTCCTCGCGGTGGTGCTGCTGGTGCAGCCCGGAGGCCTCGCCGCGATGGCGCGGGGGCTGCGCGCGGGCAGCTCCCGGACCGCCCGCCTGTTGGCGCCGGCGACGCGCGC
>JALZFC010000076.1 GCA_030861725.1 Actinomycetota bacterium
CCTCAGGATGCCCGCGGTGAGGCCGGCGAACGCGACGACCGCGAGCGCCACGAGCGCGGCGGCGAGCGGGAGCTGCGCCACCGCGACGGCGATCCCGAAGCCCCCGCACGCGGCCGCGGCGGCGTACAGGCGCAGCGCGACGGCGCGTACGGGAAGGTCCCTCTGCAGCAGACGGTGGGAGACGTGGTCCAGGCGCGCCCCGATCACGGGCTCACGGCGGAGGATCCGGCCGAGCGTCATCACCGTAGTGTCCAGCACGAACAGCCCCAGGACGATCACCGGCACCGCGAACGCAAGGTGGGGATGGACGCCCGGGAAGTCCGCCTTCACGGCGAGGACGGCGAGGCCGAAGCCGAGCGGGAGGCTCCCGGTGTCGCCCATGAAGATGCGGGCGGGGTGGAAGTTGTGCCTGAGGAACCCGGCGCAGGCACCGGCGAGCCCGAAGCCGAGCAACGAGACCAGCTGCTGGCCGAAGACGACGCCGACGATGCCGAGCGACGCCGCGGCTATGCCCCCGACGCCGGCGGCGAGGCCGTCCATGTTGTCCATGAAGTTGAAGGCGTTCGTTATCCCGACGATCCACACCACGGTGAGCACGAGGTCGATGACGTCGCTCTGGATGCCGCTCACGTTGTCGAGCGGCGACATCCTGATACCGCCGGCGAAGACCATCACCGCGACCCCGACCTGCACGACCAGCCGGAGCCGCTCGCTGATGTCGTGCCTGTCGTCGACGAACCCGACGACGCACAGGATCGTCATGCCGGCGAGAAGCACGGCCGACTCCTTCAGCGCGTCGGCGGTCACGAACGCGACGAGCCAGCCCGTGAGGATCCCGAGCCCGCCGAGGTACGGGATCACGCGGCCGTGGACCTTGCGCGCCGACGGCCGGTCCTCCATGTCGAGGATCCCGGCCAGGCGCCCGGCGAGCGGCGTGACGGCGAACGAGATCGCGGCGGCGACCCCGGCGACGAGCAGCGTGGCGAGGGGGGTCATCGGACGCCCCCCGGTACCGCTCGTTCCCGCGCCAGCAGCCATACGAAGCGTGCGTTGCCGACGAGGTAGCGGCGCCAGAGACGGCGCGGGTCGGAGGCGAGGCGGTGCAGCCACTGGAGCCCGCTGCGCTTGACCCATCCGGGGGCCTCGCGCTTCCGGCCCGAGTGGAAGTCGAAGGCCGCGCCGACGCCGGCCAGCACGGGGGCGTCGAGCGCGGCGCGGTGGGTCTGCATCCACAGCTCCTGCTTGGGGTGTCCGAGGCCGACCCAGACGACGTCGGGCCGCGCCGCGTTGATCAGCGCGGCGTCGTCCTCCAGCAGCTCGGTCCCCGAGGCGACGTCGGGGCAGTGGGTGCCTGCGACGACGAGATCCGGGAACGTCTCTCCCAGGCGGGCCGCCATCTCCTCCGCGACGCCGGGAGCGCCCCCGTAGAAGAAGTGCCGGAGCCGCGGCCCGGTGGCCGCGAACAGCGCCAGCATGAGGTCGGGCCCGTAGACGCGCTCGACGCCGAGCCCGGCGCGGCGGCCGAGCCACACGAGAGGCATGCCGTCGGGCGTGACGATCCGGGCCCCGTCCATCGCGGCGCGCACCCGGTCGTCGTCGCGCGCGCTGAGGACCGAGCTGACGGTGGAGAAGACCACGTATGACTTAGCCTTCGCCTCTATGGCCTGCTCGACCGCGGCGACGACCGAATCCGGTGTGACCGCGTCGACGCGCACTCCCAGCACGCTGAACCGCGCCCTCTCCGCTGCCGGGCGACCCGGCGCGGCCTCGACTACTGCGCTCATGTCCACAGCTCCCATGACGGCCCGGACTGGTGGCCGTCCTCGCAGGGGTAATCGGCGGCGGGCGACTTCCCCTTGAGGCGGGGGCGGCGGAGGGACGGGCGGTGGTGGAGGGACGGACGCTGGAGGGACGGGCGGCTGCTGCTGGCCGCCCGCACGGCCGTCCTGCTCGCGCTCGTGTTCGCCGTGCCGGTGTTCTTCCTCTTCGACGTGACCTTCGACGCCTTCCTGTTGCCGAAGGTCGCCCTGCTCGCGGTGGGGGTGGCCCTAGCCGCAGGGCTAACGGCCGCGGAGGCGCTGCTGGGGCGGCCCCGGCGGGGGCTTCCCGCGGCCGCGCTGCCGGCGGCTTTCGTGGCGGTGCCCGCCGTGGTCGCGTGGGGGGCGAGCGGCTACAGACGCTGGGCGTTGCTCGGGGAGGAGGCCCGGCTCGAGGGGCTCGTGCCCGTCCTGCTCGTCCTGGCGGCGGCCGTCCTGCTGGCCGATGCGTTCCGCGGGGACTTCGGGCCGCCGGCGCGGGCGTTCGTGGCGTCGGCGGCCGCCGTCGCCCTGTACGAGCTCGTGCAGTCCGTCGGACTGGACCCGCTGGACGTCCCGATCCCCGAGTACGCCCCGTCGACGGTCGGCCAGTCGAACTTCGTCGGCGGCTTCCTCGCGATCGCGCTGCCGGTGGCGCTGGCGACGTGGACCTCCGCGACGGGCGCCGCCCGCGCGGCGGCGATGGCGGCCACGATCGCGATCGCGCTCGGCATCCTGCTCGCGTTCTCCCAGGGGGGCTGGGTGGCGGCCGCCGCCGGGGTCGCGGTCTTCATGGGGCTCCGTCTCCGGGAGCGGCACCGGCGCGCTCCCCTGCTCGGCGTCGTGGTGGCCGGCGTGCTCGCGGCTGCGAGCGTCGGCATCGTCGTCTTCAGCTTCGTGGACCCGACGCATCCCGGGGTCCCCTCGACGGCACGAGCGCGCGGCTTCTGGTGGAGGTCGGCCGCCGCGATGGGCGCCGAGTCACCGGTGTGGGGGCACGGCCCGAACGTCTACGCGATAGAGGGGCCGCACTACCGGACGGCGGCGGACGCCCTGGCCCACGACACGCTCGTCGCCGACGCGCCGCACTCGGTACCGCTGTCGCTGTTCGCGAACCACGGCCTCCTCGGCGTAGCGGGGTACGCGGGGGTGTTCGTGTGGGTGACGGTGCGGGCGCGGCGGGAGCGCGCATCCGTCCTGCGGGACGCGCTCGTCGCCGGCGCCGCCGCGTACTTCGTCCAGTCGCTCGTGAGCGTCGACTCGCCGCTGCTGCAGCTCGCGCTCTGGGTGTGCGTCGCCGGAGTCGGAGCGGGTGCCGCGCGGGCCGCTCCCGAAGACGCCCCCGCTCC
>JALZFC010000067.1 GCA_030861725.1 Actinomycetota bacterium
CGCAAACGCCGCGCCCGGAGACGCCGCGGCCGCGGCGGCCGGTCGGGCGTTCCGGGGGGGCAGAGCCCGGGTGCTTCGGGCGGAGGATCGCCCCCGGGGCCGAGCGGGCCGCCGCCTCCACCGCCGGCATAGCGCGGTAGCATCGAACGCCCCCGCGGCCACTCCAATGGACGCGTTCCCGGGCCCGTAGCTCACTTGGTAGAGCGCCGCCATGGCATGGCGGAGGCAACCGGTTCGATCCCGGTCGGGTCCACCACACGCTTGTCGCAGGCGGCGCTCCGCGCCCCGCCCGTTCCCCACCCGCCCCGGCGGAGGCAACCGGTTCGATCCCGGTCGGGTCCACCACACGCTGGTCGTAGGCGGCGCTCCGCGCCCCGCCCGTTCCCCACCCGCCCCGGCGGAGGCAACCGGTTCGATCCCGGTCGGTATCCGTTGAGCCACGTGAGAGGGCGCTTGATCGGGCGCCATCCCCTCCGCGCGTGGCTCCGCCTGGGGTATGCTGGCATACCTATGAAACGCACCACTGTGAAGCTCCCCGACGACCTGGATGCTCGGCTCCGTCGCGAAGCCGAACGGAGAGGAATGACGGTGTCTCAGCTCACGAGAGAAGTGATCACGACCCATCTCAGCGACGGGCCGAAGCGCCGGCTGCTCGGCGCGAAGGCGGGGCGCAGCGGCGCCTCCGATACCGCGCGGCGGATCGAGGAGATCCTGACGCGGGAGGTCCCGGCCCGCGAAGTCGCGGAGCGGGAGGGCTCCCGATAGCCCTCGTCGTGGATTCGGGCCCGCTCTACGCGTATGCCGACGAGGACGACGAGGACCACGAGCGGTGTCTCGCCCTTCTGGAGAAACACCCGGGCCCGTTCTTCGTCCCCGTCCTCTGCGTCTCCGAGGTCGCGTACCTGCTGGAGTCACGGCTCGGCAGCCGCGCGGCCGTCAAGGTGCTTGGGGATTTCGCCGGCGGGACGTTCGTCGCGGAGGCCGTCGCCCCCTCGGACTGGCTGCGGATCGCGGAGCTCGTCTGGCAGTACTCGGACCTTCCTCTCGGCACCGTCGATGCGTCCGTCGTCACGCTTGCGGAGCGCCTGGGCGCGACCGCCATCGCAACTCTCGACCGGCGTCACTTCGGCGTCGTACGGCCCGCTCACGCCGACGCGTTCGAGCTCCTCCCGTAGGACGGCGGCGTGATCGACGACAACGTGTGGTTTAACGGAAGTCGGGGATCTGGACCTGGGGGTTCATCGTCCCGTCGAAGTAGTGGACGTCCTTGGGACCGGTGCCCTCCAGCTCGTAGACGCTGATGCCCCGCAGTGCCCCGTTGTCGCTCGCATAGATGCGGCCGTTGTACCAGTACGCCGACCACACGTCCGGGATCATCCCGTCGTTCATCTGGAGGTAGTGCGCGATCTCGGTCGCGTTCGACGGGTCGCTGAAGTCGATCACCGAGATGCCGGCGTTGCGGTAGCCGATCGACGCGACGTAGTGGCCCTCGTGCTTCATCGGGAGGACGTTGAAGTTGTGGGTCGTGCACGCGAGATATCCGGCCTCTTCCTGACTCCCCGGCAGAGCGCGGCGCGGGATGTTGTAGTAGCCGGCCGGGATCGGTGTCGACGGATCGGTCACGTCGTAGAACCACATTGCGCCGACGGTCCAGGGACGCTCGCCGGGACACGTACCCGTCACCGACCCCGCGAACTCGTCGCCGATGGCCATGTACTTGCCGTCCCACGTCAGGCCTGCCGAGTGGTGGATCTGGATGCTCGGGTTGTAGATGCGCGACAGGATGACGGGCTTCGACGGGTCCGCGATGTCCCAGACCTGCGACTCGGCGATGCACGCGACGACGGCGAGGTCCCGCTGCGGGACGACGGTCACGTCGTGGCAGCCGATCTCCGGCGAGACGTCGAGCGACCCGGCGAGCTTCGCCTTCGCCGGGTCCGCCGTCGGCATCTCGACGATCGAGACCTTCCGATGGCTGGCGGGACTGCAGCTCGCGGTCGGCGCACCCAGCGGGTACGACTCGACGTACACGTAGGTCTTGGCGCCGTCGGGCAGGATCGTGTGCGTGTGCGAGCCGCACGGCGTCTCCACGAACCGCACCTGCCGCGGAGCGCGCGGGTTGGAGATGTCGACGATGCGGATCCCCTCCGCGCCGACGGAGTCGTCGGTGTTGTTGCAGCGCGGCGTCCGACCGGTGTTCGAGCCCCCGGAGTCGATCGAGATCAGCACGTGGTCGCCGACCAGGGAGACGTCCCCCTGCGACCCGGGGCAGTCGAAGAACGAGATCTGACGGACGTACGGCGCGCGGGGAAGGATCCTGAACAGCGCCATCCCCTCGTAGCTGCCGGCGACGAGAAGGTCGTCGCGGAACGCCATGTCGGAGCCCTGCGCGAAGACGTCCTCGTCGATCCGGATCGGGACCTGGGCGAGCTGCTCGATGTTGTCGGAGTGGACGTCCTCGCTCTGCCGCGCGCCGGCTCCCGGTACGGCGAGCGCGCACGCCAGGACGATCGCTGCTCCGAGGCGCCATCTGGTCGTCGTCACGGGTGCTCCTTCCGGTCGCTGCCTCCGGTCCCCGCCACCTTGTACGAATTGGGCGGAACCCGGACAATCCCTTCCCGCTCCGCCGGATCGCTAGCATCCCCTGATGAAGCGCGTCACCTCTCTCGTCTGGGCCGTCGTCCTCCTGCACGGCTGTGCCGGCGCGGACCCTCCGCCGACCGAGCCGGCCGCGCCCGCCACGGCTGCACCGGCTCCCTCGACGGCGGCTGCCGCGGCCTGTCGGAACCAGGAGGCGGTCGTCGCCGACCCCTCGCTCCGTACCGGTGAACCTGCCTCGGGCGACGTCGACGGCGACGGGAGCGTCGATTCGGTCGCGGTCCACTTCGACCCCGAGGGCGATCCCGGCTGTCAGGGGTTCGTCGTCGCCGAGTCGGCGGACGGAGTCATAGCAGGCGCGCTCGAGACATGGCGCGCCGACTTCGGCCTCCCTGCCCCCACGGTCAACACGCTGAAGGACGTCGACGGCGAGCCGGGCCTCGAGGTCGTCGTGAACATGGGGGCCGGCGCGTCGGCGCAGTTCGTCGGCATCGTCACCGCCGCCGGCGAAAGGCTGCGACAGGTGACGGGCGAGGCCGGTGACAACGCAGTAGGGGAGGGGCTGCTCGGTTTCGGGGGGAGCGTCGGCCATCTCGAGGCCGTCGACTGCGTGTCCGGAGGTGGGATCGTCTCGTCGTTCGCGGCACCCGCCGGCCGTTCCTACCGGGTCGAACGTCGCTTCCTCGTGTTCGAGGGCACCCGCCTCGTCGAGGAGCGGGTCGAGGTCGAGCGGACGCCGCTGGAGGAGATCGACCGGTTCCCCGAGTACGCGGCGTCGCCGTTCGGCTCTTGCAGCGGGTGACGAGGGCGACGAATTAGGGTTGCCGCCTTATGGAGCGCGACTA
The DNA here is from genome assembly GCA_030861725.1 of Actinomycetota bacterium. Classification (GTDB taxonomy): domain Bacteria; phylum Actinomycetota; class CADDZG01; order CADDZG01; family WHSQ01; genus JALZEG01. The sequence goes on from JALZFC010000067.1 coordinate 3,444, forward strand.
CGAGTTCCGGGGCATCGAGGACCGGTGGATGAAGGTCTGGCGGGACACGAGGGCGAACGCGGCCCCCGCAGTGCCCGAGCCGGTCCCCACCCGCCCGAAGCGGTACACGCTCACGATGTTCCCGTACCCGTCGGGCGACCTTCACATGGGGCACGTCGAGACGTTCTCGATCCACGACGCGATAGCGCGCTTCTCCCGGATGAACGGGCTCCAGGTGCTGAGCCCGATCGGCTGGGACGCGTTCGGCCTCCCCGCGGAGAACGCCGCCATCGCGCGCGGCATCCACCCGAAGACGTGGACGTACGACAACATCGCGAAGCACCGGTCGTCGATGGAGCGCCTGGGGTGCTCGTTCGACTGGGACCGGATCTTCTACACGTGCGACCCCGGGTACTATCGGTGGAACCAGTGGTTCTTCCTCCGCTTCTACGAGAAGGGCCTCGCGTACCGCCGCGCCGCCCCTGCGAACTGGTGCCCGAACGACAAGACGGTGCTGGCGAACGAGCAGGTCGTCGCGGGCCGCTGCGAGCGGTGCGGCGCGGTCGTCGAGAAGCGGTGGCTGACGCAATGGTTCCTCAAGATCACGGACTACGCGGAGCAGCTCGTCGCCGACCTCGAGCTCAACACCGGATGGACCGAGCACCTGAAGACGCTGCAGAGGAACTGGATCGGCCGCTCGGAGGGGGCCGAGGTCTCGTTCGAGGTCGAGGGGGCATCGGACCCCGTCGTCGTCTTCACCACGCGCCCCGACACGTTGTGGGGCGCGACGTTCTTCGTGATGGCGCCCGAGCATCCGCTCGCCGAGAAGCTCGCGGCGGCCGGTGGCAAGACCGAAGAGCTCGCCGCGTTCCGGACGGAGGTCGGGACGCTCTCGGACATCGACCGCGCGTCGACCGATCGCGAGAAGAGCGGCATGTTCCTGGGCGTGCATGCGGTGAACCCCGTCAACGGCGAGCGGATCCCGGTCTGGGTCGCGGACTACGTCCTGATGGAGTACGGGACCGGGGCCATCATGGCCGTTCCGGGGCACGACGACCGCGACCACGAGTTCGCCGAGAGGTACGGGCTGGAGATCCGGCGCGTGATCGCGCCGGCCGAGGGATCCGGCGACCTGCCGTACGCGGGCCCCGGGACGATGGTGAACAGCGGCCCGTTCGACGGCACGTCCACGAGCGACTCCGCGCGGGTCGTCACGGAGTGGCTCGAACGGCAGGGACTCGGAAAGTCCGCGGTGAGCTTCCGCCTGCGCGACTGGTTGATCAGCCGCCAGCGCTACTGGGGGACGCCGATCCCGATCGTGCACTGCGAGGTGTGCGGCGAGGTCCCGGTGCCGGACGACCAGCTCCCGGTCGTGCTCCCGGACGTCGTGGACTTCACGCCCCGCGACGAGGCGTCGCCGCTCGCGAGCGCGGAGGAGTGGGTCAACGTGCCCTGCCCGCGGTGCGGCGCTCCGTCACGCCGGGAGACGGACACGATGGACACGTTCGTCGACTCGTCCTGGTACTTCCACCGCTACCTCGACCCGCACAACGACGAGATGCCGTTCGATCCGGCGAAGTCGAAGGCGTGGATGCCGGTCGACCAGTACACGGGCGGTATCGAGCACGCGGTCCTTCACCTCATCTACGCGCGCTTCTGGCAGAAGGTCCTCGTCGACATGGGGATGGCGGACGAGCCGGAGCCGTTCCCGTCGCTCCTCAACCAGGGCACGGTCACGATGGGCGGCAAGAGGATGTCGAAGTCCCGCGGCAACACGGTCGAGCCTCAGGAGGCGTTCACGCGGTACGGCGCCGACGCGCTGCGTCTGTACATGCTGTTCTCGGGGCCCCCGGAGCAGAACTTCGACTGGCCGGAAGAGGGCGTGACGGCGATCGGCAAGGTGACGTTCCCGTGGCTGAAGCGCGTGTGGCGCCTCTGCGAGGAGAACCGTGACGTCGTGTCGGTGGGTGAGCTGCACATGGGCCCGGCGGAGACCGCCCTGCGCAGGCACATCCACAGGACCATCGCGGTCGTGACGAGGGACTACGAGACGTTCTCGTTCAACACGGCGATCGCGCGGCTGATGGAGCTCGTCAACAACGCCGGCCGCTACAAGACCGTCGGCGGCGGGCACCCGGGCGTGATGCGCGAGCTCGTCGAGACGCTCCTGAAGCTGCTCGCGCCGATGACGCCGTTCCTGGCGGAGGAGCAGTGGCACCGCCTCGGCCACGAGAGCTCCGTCCACTCGCAGCCGTGGCCGGTCTACGACGAGAAGCTCGCGGCCGAGGACGAGACGACGATGGTCGTGCAGGTGAACGGCAAGGTCCGCGACACGATCACGGTCCCGGTCGACGTGAGCGAGGAGCAGATGAAGGAGCTCGCGCTCGCGTCCGAGAAGGTCGCCGGGCATCTCGGCGGCAACCCGCCGGCGAAGATCATCGTGAAGCCGCCGAAGCTGGTCTCGCTCGTCGCGGCGCGCTAGCACCGTCTAGAAGATCTCCGGGCACCACGGCGCGACGGTCGTGCGCCACATGTCGTCCGCCCGCGCGAGCGCCGCGGCGTCGGGCGCGGCGATCCGTCCGGCTGCGGCTAGCTGCGCGAACGTGAACTGTCCGAGGTAGAGGGAGCCGAGGTCTGCGATCCCGATCTGCACCTCGCCGTCGCCGCCGGCGCGCGTGACGGTCGCGCGGCCCCCGTCGACCTCCATCCGCCACGCGCCCGCGTTGGCGTCCAGCAACGGGTCGGCGATCTCGAGCGTCAGGGTGCCGTCGCGCGCGTAGTCGCGCGCTTCGAGTGCCGCGGCTACGTCGGCGATCCGCACCCACAGGCCGTTCGAGAGCATGAACCTCAGGTACCGCGGCTCCGCGAGCATGAGCTGGAGGGGGTGATCCGAGGGGAGGAAGAAGCCCGTAGAGTGGACCGACTCGACGAGGTCGATCCCGAAGAGGAACTTCCAGATGTCGAGGTGCGCCTGCGGCGTCGCGGCCATGACCTCGCGCAGCTCGACCCATCCACGCGAGAAGCCCTGCTCCCATTTCTGGTGCACCTGGTAGACGGCGTAGCCCGAGGGGACGCCGCCGTGCTCCAGCACCGCCTTGAAGAACGGACCGCCCTCGTCCTTGCCGGGTGCTCGCAGGATCCGGTGGCGCCACCATGCCTCCGAGCGCGCGAACATCCCCGCTCTCTGCGTCCGCACCGCCTCGTAGACCGCCGGGAATAGCTCGAGGGCCTCGTCCTGCTCGACGATCCGGAGAGCTCCGCGGATCGGCGAGTCGTCGAGGAACGTGGCACGGTGCCGCGGCACGTCGATCAGCGCCTGCAGGGTCGCGGCCCCGTACCCGAAGCGGCCGTAGATCGCGTCCTCACTCGCCCACAGCGCCGCGATCGGCTCGCCCCTGTCCCTGACCTCGCGGAGCTGCGAGGTCATCATCGTGCGCATCACGCCGCGGCGCCGGTGGCTCGGAAGGACGCCGACCATCGTCACGCCCGCGCCGTCGACCTCGCCGCCGGGGACGGTGAAGCGGAGCGTGAAGGCGCTGGCGCTCCCGACCATCAGCGTGCCGTCGAACGCGCCGATCGAGCGGTCGGTCTCGAGGACGTGCTTGAGGTCGTCCCAGATCTCGTCGGTGAGCCCGGCGCCGAAGGCGGCTTCGGTGACCTCGAGGAACTTACGTCCCTCGTCGGGTGTCATCGTCCGCAGTGCGATGTCCATGGCGTCCGATGATGGCACGCGCTGCGATGGTCCCTGCCCGCGTGTGGCCGCCGTCACTGCGATGTGCGAGGGCGCGCGCGAGCGTCGCGACCGTGGACGAGGTCGTGGTGCCGGGCGGATTGAGGGCGCGGCTCGAGGAGGTCGTCGGGCGCCGCATCGACACGGGTGTCGTCATCGCGCTCGTCGCGGTGCTGGTCGGGACGGGGCTGCTCGTGTCGAGCCGCAAGCCCGCGGCCGCGATCGCTCCGCCCGCAACCTTGTCGCAGGCGCCCGCGACGCCCGGTCCATCCCCCGCCTCCTCTCCGGCGCTGTTGGTGCACGTCGCCGGCGCGGTCGCGCGACCCGGGCTCTACGCGCTGCCGCCCGGCGCCCGCGTGGCCGACGCCGTCGAAGCTGCAGGGGGTGCCACACGGCGGGCGGACCTCGGCCTCCTCAACCTCGCCGAGCCTCTCGTCGACGGCGTCAAGATCGAGGTCCTCGAGCGCGGCGCGCAGCCCCCGGCATCCGTCGGAGCCACTGCCGCGGCCGCCTCCCCTCAGGTCGTCTCGCTGAACTCGGCCGACCAGGCTGCGCTCGAGACCGTCCCGGGGATCGGGCCGGTGACGGCCGCTGCGATCCTCGCCTACCGCGACGAGGCCGGACCGTTCACGTCGATCGAGCAGCTGCTGGACGTCTCGGGTATAGGGCCGGCGACCCTGGAGGCCGTGCGCGCGTACGTCACGCTCTAGATGGGGAGCCTGGCGCGGATATGGCTCATGCTCGCGGGCCTCGTCGGCGGTGTCCTCTGCTCGGGACTCTGGGGATGGAGTGTCGTCGTCGCGCTCTGCGCCGGGGTGCCGTGTGCGACGGCGCGGCGCGGACCGTGGCGCGCGGTCGCGGTCGTCGTCGTCTCGTTCGGTCTCGGCGCGATCAATGCGGCGGTTCGCTCGCCGGAGCGGGATGCTGCGGCCGCGCTTGCCGCCGGTGTCCCGTCGTGTCGCGTCGCGGGCCGGACCCTCGAGGACGCCGGCGGGCTCGGGATCCTCGCGGC
>JALZFC010000040.1:0-15322 GCA_030861725.1 Actinomycetota bacterium
GCCGCAACGGCCGCGGGCGCCGGCCGCGACGGGTCGGCCGCCCGAGGCGCCGCTCCGGTAGCCACGCGGCGGACGCATGCCGGGCGCTCCGAGAGGATCCGCTTCCGGGGTATGACGAGGGTGCTGACGCCGAAGGCGCTGGCGGCGTACGAGCAGCTGACGAGCGGTGACGTCGCGGCGGGCGAGGTCGAGCAACTGCTCAGCCTTCTCCCGACCGAGCTCGCCGACTCCGTCAGGCAGGCGCTGACGACGGCGAAGGTCGCCGAGAAGACCGTCAAGGACACCGTTGCGACCGTCGTGCCACGTCCGTCGAAGGCGAAGGCACGGGCCGCCGCGAAGGCAGGCCAGCAGCCCAACCAGCCGAAGGAAGAGCCCACGTCGGAGCCCAAGGAAGAGCCGTCTCCCGAGCCCTCGCCGACCGAGGAGCCCGAGGAGGACGAGGACCCCGACGACACGTCGGGGCTTCCGAAGCTCGGCACCGACTAGATCCTCTACGACGCGAGAAAGCGCGGCCCCCCGGGGGCCGCGCTTTTAAGTTCCCGGTGCGGCTACCGGATCAGTAGTAGCACTCCCAGTACGGGGCGACCCAGGGCCCCTCGAGCGTCGGCTCCTCCCACCTCAGATGGCAGCTCCCCGCGGAGCACTCGTTGTTGACCGGCCTGCAGGCGCCGGCCGGTGCGGCGAAGCCGATGCCCATGACGGACAGGGCCGCCGTGAGGATCGCGATGCGTGTGACTCGCATTGTGTAGTGCTCCCTCCTGTTTGACCTTCGAAACCGGGCGAACCGTACAAACCAGCCCCGGCGTGGTCAAGCGCGCGGGAAACCGGGGCTCAGCCGACGGGCTGTTGGGGCTCGGGCGGAGGGTGCTCCGGCGCCTTCGCGACGCCCTTGGGGAGCCGCAGCGCCGCGAGGAACACGGCGGCCGCCGGGAGCGCCGCGACCAGGTAGGCCGAGCGGAACGACGTCGCGTCGGCCATGGCGCCGATCGACGACGGCGACGTGAGGTAGCCGAGGTCGCCCGCCATCTGGTTGACGCCGACCGCGGCCCCCGAGCCCGAGCGAGGGATCGAGTCCGCGAGCAGCCCGCCCGACGCCGTGCCGCCCGCGGCGATCGCCGCGCCTATCGCGACCATCAGAGGGAAAAAAGCCCACGGCGCCGACTCGATCCGTCCCAGCATCGCCGTCGCGAGCGCGGCGATCGCGAGGGAAGGCACGAGGACCGCGCGGCGCCCGAACATGTCGGCGGCCTTGCCGGCGACCAGCAGGATGAGGATCTCGCCGACCGACAGCATCGTGACGGCGAGGCCGATCTGGCCGCTCGAGAGCCCGAGCACGTCCTCGGCGAAGATCGGTCCGACGACCTGGGCCGGTCCCGAGATCGTCCACCAGCCGACGAACGTCGCGAGCAGGGCGATGACGTACCGGTAGTCGCGCAGCAACGGACCGGCTTCGCGCAGCGCCGCGAGCGGCGTCTTCCGCACGCCCTCGCCGGCGCCGTCCCCGCCGGCCATCACGACCCATGCGATCGCCGCGGAAACCAGGAGCCCGGTCGCGTAGAAGTGGAACGGAGCCGCGAGCCCGAACCGGTCGGCGATGATCCCGCCGAAGATCGGCCCGGCGCCGATCCCGACGAGGAACGAGGACCGGAACGCGCCGGTCGCGCGTCCCATCGCCTCCGGCTCGATGATCCGCAGGATCCGGTTCATCAGGCCGTTGATGAACAGGGCCGAGCCCGCGCCGCCGAACCCGCGCGCGAGGACGAGCTGTGGGAACGATCCCGCGAAGCCGGCCGCGTAGGACGACAGCGAGACGATGAGGAGCCCGGCGATCGTGCACGCGCGCTCGCCGAAACGGTCGACGACGAGGCCGCCGACGATGCCGAACGCGAAGCGCGTGCCGCCGAAGACGACGTTGACGAGCCCGAGCGTCCCCAGCGCGACGCCGAACGAGCGGGCGAACAACGGCAGGACCGGCACGACCATGCCGAAGCCGAGCGCGACCGTGACCGAGATCGCGAGGAGCTTGACGAACTCCGGCCGCCGCCACGGCGACAGGATCGGCTCGGCCGTCAGGAGCCGCCGGCGCCCGGTCGCTGGATCAGCTCTACGAGCAGGCCGTGGTTCCCCTTCGGGTGGACGAACGCCACCATGTGGCCGCGGCCCCCGCGGCGCGGGACCTCGTCGATCAGCGGCACGCCCTCGTCCTTCAGCTCCGCGAGAGCGGCTTCGAGGTCGTCGACCTCGTACGCGACGTGGTGCAGGCCCTCACCGCGCCGGGCGACGAACTTCCCCACGGTCGTGTCGGGGGACGTCGGGCCGAGGAGCTGGAGGAAGCTCTCGCCGAGCGGGAGCATGGCCTCCTCGACGCCCTGGTCCTCGACGCGCTCGCGGTGCGAGACCGTCAGCCCCCACACCTTCTCGTAGTGCTCGACGGCGGCGTCGAGGTCCGCGACCGCGAGCGCGACGTGTTCGATCTTCCCGAGCATCCGGGCATCCTAAGAGCGTCTAGCGCGTGTTTTCGCCGTGCCGGCCGGCCGAGGCCTCCCCTCCGGCATACGCCGGACCCTAGAATGGTTGCTTCCTCACAGCGCGACTGACGACAAGGGAGTCATCACATGCCACGGTCCGTAATCGTCTCCGCCGCCCGCACGGCGATCGGCAAGCTCGGGGGCGCGCTCGCGAACGTGCCCGCGGTGGACCTCGGGGGCCGCGCCATCGAGGCGGCGCTCCGGCGCGCCGGCATCTCCGGCGACCAGGTCGACTACGTGATCATGGGCCAGGTCCTGCAGGCGGGAACGGGGCAGATCACCGCACGTCAGGCCGCGATCAAGGCGGGGGTTCCGGACACGGTTCCTGCTCTGACGATCAACAAGGTGTGTCTCTCGGGCCTGAACGCGATCGCTCTCGGCGACCAGCTGATCCGCGCGGGCGAGGTCGACGTCGTCGTCGCCGGGGGCATGGAGTCGATGGACCAGGCTCCCTACCTCCTCCCGAAGGCGCGCTACGGCTACCGGATGGGCGATGGGGTCCTCGTCGACTCGATGATCTTCGACGGCCTGTGGGACGCGTTCACCGACAAGCACATGGGCGACCAGTCCGAGGACGTGAACATGGAGTTCGAGGTGTCGCGCGAGGCGCAGGACGAGTGGTCGCTCCGCTCGCACCATCGCGCCGCGGCGGCGATCGCCGAGGGCCGCTTCGACGAGGAGATCGTCCCGTTCTCCATCCCACAGCGAAAGGGCGACGCGGTCGAGTTCAAGACCGACGAGGGCGTGCGCGCCGGCACGACGGCAGAGACGCTCGCGAAGCTGCGCCCGGCGTTCCGCACCGACGGCACGATCACGGCGGGCAACGCGTCGCAGATCTCGGACGGCGGCTCGGCGGTAGTCGTGATGAGCGCGGAGCGCGCGGAGGCGCTGGGGACCGCGCCGATGGCCGAGATCGTCGCTCACGGCATGTCCGCGGACAAGCCGCCTTACCTGCACACGGTCCCGGCCCTCGCGGTGCAGGCCGCGCTGAAGAAGGCGGGGCTGTCGGCGGGCGACCTCGACCTCGTCGAGATCAACGAGGCGTTCGCCGCGGTGGCGATCCACTCCACGCGCATGCTGTTCAACGGCGACAAGTCCGCCGAGGACAAGGTCAACGTGAACGGCGGCGCGGTCGCGCTCGGCCACCCGATCGGCTGCACCGGCGCGCGCCTCACGGTCACGCTGCTGCACGAGCTCAAGCGGCGAGGCGGCGGCCTGGGGGCCGCGGCGCTGTGCGGCGGCGGGGGCCAGGGCGACGCGCTGATCTTCCGCGTCCCCGCGTAGGTCTCTGGTCGTCTAGGCGGTTTCAGGCGGGAGGCGCGTCGATCTCCCTCACCGAGCGCGACGCGATCGCCGCGAGCATCGACAGGGCCGCCACGACGGCTCCGGCGATCAAAGCAGTGCGGACGCCGGCCGCCGCGGCTACCGGCGCGGCCAGGCCGACCCCGAGCGGCGTGAGGCTGAGCGACACGAGCCAGTCCGTCGACGTGACGCGGCCGAGCAGGTGCGCGGGCACGAACTTCTGCAACAGCGTCGCCCACACGACCTCGCCGATCTCGGCGCAGAAACCTCCCGCCGCCAGCACGACTGCGGCAACGGCGGCGTTCGGCGCGAACGCGAGGGCGCCGAACGCGACGGCCCCGCCGATCCATCCGGCGTAAGCGGGGACCGTGGTCGCGAGACGCAAGGTCGTTGCTATCGACCGCCGTTTCCGCCATGTTCGACCCTTACGTGACGTGGACGACGAGAGGCGGCAGGCATGGACGAGGTCGAGGTCGTGGCGGAGGCGAGGCCCCCGGAGGAGGGTGGGGTCGCGTGGGTCGAGCTGCTGAGGTGGTCGGCGATCGCGGCGATCGTCGGCGTCGCGCTCATCAACTTCTTCGCCGGCGTGATCCCGCCGCTGGTGATCTTCGGGCTCCTCTGGATCGGGGGCCTCGCGTGGCTGACCCGTGCGACCAAGGGGCCCGCGATCCTGTTCCTGGTCTCGTTCGTCGCCTTCCTCGTGCTGAGCGCGCCGTTCGCCGTACCGACCCTGACCGTCCCCGCGTCCGCAGGCGACTTCATCCTCAACCTCGCGTCGATCCTCGCGGCCCTCGCCGGGATCGTCGCCGCCGTCGCAGTCATCCGGGGCCTCATGGGCGTCTCGAGCACCGCCCGCTCGATCGGGCTCGCGGCCGTGGCCGTGTTCGTCGCCGGGGCCGCGCTGTCGGTCTTCTCGACCGTGACGTACGACGCCGCCGTGGCTCAGGAAGGCGACGTCCGCCTGGTGACGAAGGACATCGAGTTCGGCGACGAGTCGCTGGAGGCGAGCGCGGGCGAGGTCTCCGTGTTCGTCGAGAACGAGGACCAGACGCTGCATACCTTCACGATCGAGGACCTGGACGTCGACCTGGACATCCCGGCCGCGAAGTCCGCACGCGTCACGTTCGAAGCCGAGCCCGGCGAGTACGAGTTCTTCTGTGAGCCGCACGAGGAAGACATGAAGGGGACGCTGGTAGTCGAGTAACCGGCTACTCGCTGAACCTTTTGAAGAGCTCGATCTTGTCGATGTGACGAGCACGCTTCGCCTCGTCGGCGACGCCCAGGCCGTCCTCCGGCGCGAGGACGCGGATCCCGATCTTGCCCTTGTGGAGGTTCTGGTGGACCTGCCACGCGGCCTCGCCCGTGTCCTCGAGCGCGTACGTCTGCGAGAGGATCGGGTGGATCATCCCGAGTGACGCCAGGCGATTCGCCTCCCACGCCTCCTTGTAGTTGGCGAAGTGCGACCCGATGATCGACTTGAGGCTCATCCAGAGGTACCGGTTGTCGTAGACGTGCTCGTAGCCGGAGGTCGACGCGCACGTGACGATCTTCCCGCCGCGCTTCGCGACGAAGACGCTCGCGCCGAACGTCTGGCGGCCCGGATGCTCGAAGACGATGTCGGGGTCCTCGCCGACGAGTTCCCGGATCTTCTTGCCGAAGCGGCGGAACTCCTTCTGGTTCGGCTCGTCGCCGTCCCAGAACTCGTAGCCCTCGGCCTTCCGGTCGATGACGTGCTCGACGCCGATCTCGTTCAGGAGCTCGCACTTGTCCGGCGACGACACGACGCCGACCGGGATCCCCCCGCCGTTCAGCACGTACTGGCACGCGAACCCGCCGAGGCCTCCGGTCGCGCCCCAGACCAGGACGACGTCGCCCTGCTTCATCGCGGCGCCGTTCGGCGAGACCAGCATCCGGTACGACGTGGAGGAGACGAGGCCGAGGCACGCGGCCTCCTCCCACGTCAGGTGAGGGGGCTTCGGCATGAGCTGGTTCGCCTTCACCATCGTTATCTCGGACAGGCTCCCGAAGTTCGTCTCGAACCCCCAGATCCGCTGGCCGGGGTCCATCATCGAGTCGTCGTGCCCCTGGGGGGCCTCCATGTCGACGTAGTTGCAGTGCACGGTGACGTGGTCGCCAGCCTTCCAGCGCGTGACGCCGGGCCCGGTACGAAGGACGACGCCGGCCGCGTCCGAGCCGACGACGTGGTAGTCGAGGTCGTGGCGCTTGCCGAGCTCGCCCTCGCGACCCAACTTCTCGAGGAAGGCGAACGTCGAGACCGGCTCGAAGATCGACGTCCAGACGGTGTTGAAGTTGATCGCCGACGCCATCACCGCGACGTGACACTCGTTGGGGCCGAGGGGCGGGAGCGGCACCTCGTCAACGTGCAGCGACTTGCGCGGGTCCTTGGCCCCCGACTCCATGCCCTCGAACATGTCCTGCTCGTCCTTGCGGGTGAAGACGGCGCGGACGGAGCCGGGGGCTTGAAGGGCGGCGATCTCGTCACCGGACGCGCCCTCCAAGATGGCGCTCCTGAGCTGGTCGATGGTCCCGGACACGGTGCCTCCTAGTTCACTTCAGGGGGAGGCCGCAGCTTACCCAAGGACTAGACCGCCTGGTCTGGTTCGCTGCCCGAGCCGCGCCCGGCGGCGTACGATGGCGCCTATGAGCGAAGGACTCAGCTTCAGGCTTACCGACGAGCAGGAGGCGTTCCGCCGGTCCGTCCGAGAGCTCGTCGAGGACAAGATCCGGCCCCGTGCCGCGGAGATCGACGAGTCGGACGAGTACCCGTGGGACATCGACGAGCTCATGGTGAAGAACGGCTTTGCCGGCGTCTCGTATCCCGAGGAGTATGGCGGCGCGGGCGGCGGCGCCCTCGAGCTGTGCCTGCTCGTCGAGGAGGTCTCGCGGGCCTCGGGCGGCGTCGCGCTGATCACGGCCGTCAACAAGCTCGGCGCGATCCCCGTGCTGCTCGCCGGCAGCGAGCAGATGAAGAAGAAGGTCTGCACCGGCATCACGAACGGCGAGCACCGCATGTCCTACTGCCTGACCGAGCCGAACTCCGGCTCGGACGCCGCGGGTATGCGCAGCCGGGCCGTCCGCGACGGCGACGACTGGATCCTCAACGGCTCCAAGCGGTTCATCACCGGCGCCGGCTCGAGCGACCTCTACACGTATTTCGCCGTCACCAACCCCGACGCGCCGAAGGGCAAGAACATCACCGCGTTCCTCGTGTCGAAGGACATGGACGGGTTCGAGCTCGGCCGCAAGGAAGACAAGATGGGGATCAGGGGCTCGCCCACGCGTGAGGTCATCCTCGAGAACTGCAGGGTCCCCGGCGAGAACGTTATCGGCGAGGTCGACAAGGGCTTCCAGATCGCGCTGCGGACGCTGGACTTCTCGCGGCCGACGGTCGCGGCGCAGGCGCTGGGGATCGCGCAGGGGGCGTTCGACTTCGCCGCCGACTACTGCAACGAGCGTCAGCAGTTCGGCAAGCCGATCTCTTCCTTCCAGGGGATGCAGTTCATGTTCGCCGACATGGCGATGGCGATCGAGACGGCGCGGTTCGCGGTCTATCGCGCTGCCGTCGCCGTGGACGAAGGCGCGCCGGACGTCTCCTACTGGGCCGCGATCGCGAAGTGCTACGCCTCCGACATCGCCATGCGCGTGACGACCGACTGCGTCCAGGCCCTCGGCGGCTACGGCTACATCAAGGAGTACCCGGTCGAGCGCTACATGCGCGACGCGAAGATCACGCAGATCTACGAGGGCACGAACCAGATCCAGCGCGTGGTGATCGCGCGCAGCATCTTCGGCAGGCGGTAAGGGTGCCGTCCGGCTCCGCGACGCTCCTGCCGCTCCGGACGTCCGGCGGCGGCAACCCGCCCCCGCGGGATCCCGGAGAAGGGGGCGGGGACGGAGGCGGATCGGGCTGGGTCACGCTGCTCCGGGCGAGCAACGACATCGAGGCGCACCTACTCGTCGGCCGCCTGCGCGCCGCCGGTGTCGAAGGGCGCATCGTGCGGGACAAGGGCGCACCGAGCACGTGGCTGTACGGGGCGTCGAAGCCGTGGGCGCCGGTGACCGTCGTGGTACAACGGCGTCAGCTGCAGGAGGCGCGCCTGGTGCTCGCTGAGGTCGCGCTCGCCGGTCCCGCCCACGTCCCCGCGCCGCCGCAGGAGCGCGACTGGCGCGTCCCGGTCGTGTGGTGGGCCGCGGCTCTCACGCTGGGGACGCTGTTCACGGGGGTCGCGCTGGCGCGCACGGCGGCGTTGTTCGATTCGTGCTCCGCCCCGATCATCTGTGACGATTGATCGCCTCGGCGATCGGCCAAGAAAGACGACTGATCGCCTCGGCGATCGGCCAAGAAACGACGACTGACGTTCAGGAGGCTCTTCACCCGTGACCGAGTTCAGGATCGAGCACGACACCATGGGCGAGGTCCGCGTGCCCGCGGACGCGCTGTACGGCGCGCAGACGCAGCGCGCCCGCGACAACTTCCCGATCTCCGGCTTCGCGCCGCAGCCCGACTACGTGTGGGGCATGGTCATGATCAAGAAGGCCGCGGCGCTCGCGAACATGGACACGGGCCGCGTCGACAAGGAGATCGGTGAGGCGATAGTCGCGGCGGCAGACGAGGCGCTGTCCGGGAAGCTCCAGCAGCACTTCGTGATCGATCCGTGGCAGGCGGGTGCGGGGACGTCGCACAACATGAACGCGAACGAGGTGCTCGCAAACCGGGCGTCGCAGATCCTGGGCCGAGCGGCGGCCTCGGACGGCGCTGCGAACGCACAGGAACATCGCGTACACCCGAACGACCACGTCAACCTCGCACAGTCCTCCAACGACACGAACCCGACGGCCGTGAGGCTCGCGACGCTCAGGGTCCTGCCGAAGCTCCTCGTGGCGCTCGAGGGTCTCCACCGGAGCCTCGACGCGAAGGCCCGGGAGTTCGACGGCATCGTGAAGACGGCCCGCACGCATCTCCAGGACGCGGTCCCGATCCGTCTCGGCCAGGAGTTCTCGGGGTATGCCGCGGCGGTCGCGAAGGCGATCGAGAGGATCCGCGACGCCGGCCGGGCGCTCGAGGAGATGAACCTCGGCGCGACCGCGGCTGGCACCGGCATCAACGCGGAGCCCGAATACATCGTCGGCGTGATCCGGCACCTGCGCGACCTCACGGGGTTCGACCTTCGCAAGGGCGAGAACTTCTTCCGGCTGACGCAGTCCGGCGGCGACATGGTGCACTTCTCGAGCGCGGTGCGCAACGCCGCGGTGGAGATCTCGCGCATCGCGTCGGACTTCCGCCTGCTCGCGTCCGGCCCCCGCAGCGCGATCGCCGAGATCGTCCTGCCTCCGGTCCAGCCCGGCTCCTCGATCATGCCCGGGAAGGTCAACCCGTCGATGGCCGAGATGATGAACATGGTCTGCTTCCAGGTCGTCGGCTGCGACGAGGTGTGCTCTCTCGCCGCGCACGGGGGGCAGCTCGACCTCAACGTCTTCTGGCCGCTGTTCGGGTTCAACCTCCCGTTCTCGATGACGATCCTCGCGAACGGAGTCACGGCCTTCACCGAGCGGCTCGTCGACGGGATCAAGGCGGACGAGGAGCGGTGCCGTGAGCTCATGGAGCAGTCGCTGATGCTCTGCACCGCGCTGACGGACTACATCGGCTACGAGGCGGCAGCCAAGCTCGCCAAGGAGGCGTACGCGGAGCGCAAGACGATCAGGCAGGTCGCGCTCGAGCACGACGTGCTCCCGGCGGACGAGCTCGACAAGGTGCTGGACGGCATGCCGATGACGGAGCCGGGCGTGCCGGGGAAGTCCTAGAGCAGGACGCGACGATGGGCCCGGCTTGAAGCCGGGCCCATCGGACGGCAGTGCCGCTATGCAGTGACGAGGCTATCTGTCGATGAAGACGCCTCCGCTGCACGTCGACTTCCTGCACTGCGGGTCCGGCAGGATCGTCGCGCCGTTGTGACGCCTCGGCAGTCCCTGGTCGCCGCCGAGGATCGTGTACGTGTCGTTGCCTCCTCTGTCGAACAGGATGCCGAAGCCGCCGTTGTTGCCGAAGCCCTGGCTCCCGCCGCGGCCCGTCGTCGCCTGCTCCGCGGGCGCGTCGAAGTCCTGCGAGAAGCCACCCGTGTAGCTGTCGCCGCCCGCGTCGTCGAGGAGGATGCCGATCGTCGGGCCGAGCACGTTCCCGGCTCCCTGGACGAAGCGCGGATCCGCATCGCAGAGATCCTGGTCGTCGATGACGCCTCCGGCCGGGACGTGGAACGTGTACGTGTCCTTGCCCGCCTGGTCGTGGAGGAGCCCCGCCCCGCCCACGAGCGCGAAGCCCTCCGCGTTGCGGACGGCTTCGTAGGTGTCGTTGCCGCCCTCGTCCGAGAGCACGCCGACGCCGAAGATGTGGCCGGACCCCAACGCCCCCGTCTTGCCGGTGTAGTGGTCGTTCATGTCGCCTGCGTCTCGGAGGATCCCGACGCCGAGGAACCCCGCGCCCCCGGTGACCAGCCGGCGGATGACGGGCTCGCTCGTGCACTGCGCGTCGATGATCGGCGTCTGCTTGACGCCCAGGGTGTCCTCGCCCTGCAGGTCCAGGAGCAAGGCCGCCGCCGGGGTGCAGTCATTGGCTGCGAGCCCCGGGACCGCTCGGTCGCACCCGCGCGAGGGCCCGAACCCTCGCACGCCGGGTACCAGCGACCCCGCCGGCGCGAAGTTGAGGTCCACGAGGTTCGACCCCACGTTGTTGATGTACTTGTCGTTCCCGCCGAGGTCGACGATCAGCAGGTAGTCGTTCAGGTACGTGGTCGTCGCGCAGCTGGCGTCGAGTCGGATCACCGGCCAGATGTCGATGCTCTGACGCGCGACGGCGTCACAGTTGGTGGGGTCGGTGGGAGTGAGAAGGCCTCGCTCCATGCTCAGCTCGAGCTCGGTCGCCGCGGTCCACAGCGAGTCCGCGCACATGCGGATGTCGGAGAACATCGCAGGGTCGAGTCCACCACCGTCCTGCGCGACCTCGTCCAGCCGGTCCCTTATCGCTTCGAAGTGTGCCTGCGTGGTCCGCGTGCATGCGAGCAGCTCCTCCACGACCAGCGCGAGCCTGCCGGCGGCTTCGTCGCTCAACCCCGCGGCCGCGATGCGCAGGCTCGTGTCCTGTGTGAAGCCGAGCTCGCTAGAGAGCGTGGAGGTCGCGTTGATCAGCGCCTGCTGCGGGTCGGCCGGCAGCGGCAGCGTGATGGTGGACGCCGGGTCGAGCAAGGTCTCGACGGGCTCGACCGCGTCGCCCGCCGCCGGGCTGAAGGAGCGGACCTGGTCCGCTACGCCGCCTGCGATCACGGGGCTGCTCCACAGACCGGCCGCGCCGAGGCTCACGACCAGCGTGATGATCAGACCCTTACCGATCTTCTGTTGATTACTGGATCTCGGGGAAGCGTTCATGGATCACCTGACTCCTTGGTTGCGTGCTGGTTTGTGTTCGAGTAGCCCTGAGGTCCCACCGGGGCCTCACCCGCGACGGGCCCTCAGCACGCCGGCCGGACGGCCGTCAGGCAGCGAGGACCACGCCGAATGCAGAGATGCGAGCGCCACACGGAGAGTCGACGCATCTCACGTCGCGAGTCGTCCTTCGACCGAGGGGCGGACCACGAATGTGGACGAGCGCGCCCAGGGTCGAGGAACGATCGGCCTTACGTGCCCGCATCTCCGCCCGCTCTTCCATTAGCCGTGGGAAAAAGCTCCGCCGCGGGAAGACCTTAGGAGCCAACCTTGCATTGGTCAAGTCCTCGCCGCGCCCTTGTTGAGGAGAGCGTTGAGGTGTAGCTTCGTTGCGACCGGCCCGGAGGAACCGGGCCGAGGAGGCGGTATCCATGCGAGGGGTCCGCAACATCGCCGTCACGGCCGCGCTCATGGCCGCGATCCTCGTCCCCGCGCGTCCCGCGGCAGCGGTCTTCCACCTGTCGATGATCCGCGAGGTCTTCGGGGGCTCGGCAGAGCAGCCGAACGCGCAATTCGTCGAGATCCAGATGTACACGGGGAACCAGAACTTCGTGGTCGGCGAGAGGGTCGTGGTGTACGACTCCGCCGGGACCGAGGCGGGCAGCTTCGTCTTCACGTCCCACGTCCCGAACGGGGAGGACCAGTCGTACATCCTCGTCGCGACGCCCGAGGCGGAGGCGCTGTTCGACGTCGCGGCCGACCTCGAGATGACCCCCGTGATCGTCCGCAGCGGGGGCAAGGTCTGCTTCGGGAACTCCGACCCGCCGGTCGACTGCGCGTCCTGGGGCGGCTACTCGGGTGACGACTCGGACACGGGGACGCCGTTCAACGCGCCGGTCGGGCTCCTCCCCGGACAATCGATGGAGCGGAAGATCTCCGGTGGCGAGGACGGTGAGCGGCTCGATGCGGAAGACGACACCGACGACAGCGCGGCCGATTTCCAGATGGCGGCTCCCTCGCCGACCGGCAACGCCGGCACACCAGGCGGTGAAGCGAACGAGCATGCGCGGTCGGTGTCTCTCGCGCTGAGGGGGTCGCTCGTCGCGCGCGGACGCGTCTCCGCCGAGGACGACTTCGAGGGTTGCGTGGACGACGTACCCGTCGTGGTGCAGAGGCGCCGGGACGGCCGGTGGCGACCCGTGAAACGGACGACCACGAACGGGACGGGCAGGTACCGGGTCGGGCTACGGGACCGGCCGGGCACGTACCGCGCCGTGGCGCCGGAGCTCGAGCCGTCCGAGACGCACCGGTGCCTCGAGGCGCGCTCCAGGGCCCGCACCTACCGCTAGATCTTCACAACTTCATCGCTGCGCCTGCGCGGTTAGCCGCGGGCGCCCACAGATAATCGGACGATCGTGAGACTTCTCTTCTGGAAGAAAGAGCCGGATCCGTTCGCGCCCGACGCGATGGACCGGAGCACCCGCACCCGTCTGCGCCGCCGCAGGCGCCGGCGGTGGCAGATCGCGGGCCTGATCATGTCGTTGTTGCTGCTCGCGGCGACCGGGACGATGAAGTACCTCTACGACCATCTCGAGGACATCGTCCAGCAGCCCGTCGACCAGGTCACGGCGGAAGAGGACGAGATGGATCCCTTCAACGCGCTGCTGGTCGGATCCGACTCCCGCGAGGGGCTGACCGAGGAGGAGCAGCTGTTCCTCGGCGCCGGCGACGTCGGGGGCCAGCGGGCGGACACGATCATCCTCGCCCACGTCGACCCGGCGAACAACCGCGTGGCGATGATCCAGTTCCCGCGCGACCTCTACGTCCCGATCGACGGGGGGACCTCGAACAAGGTCAACACCGCCCTGGCGGAGGGACCGTCGCCGCTGGTGCGGACGATCGAGGATCTGACCGGCATCGAGATCAACCATTACGCGCAGGTGAACATCGCCGGGTTCCGCCAAATCGTCGACGCGATCGGCGGCGTGGAGATCTGCATCACCGAGCCGATCCCGTTCGATCCGAAGACCGGCATCGAGGTCACGGAGGACGAGGTCGGGATGGTGGAGTTCGACGGCGACCGCGCGCTGCGGTTCGTCCGGTCGCGCAACTACGCGACCGGCGACTTCGAACGGATCGCGAACCAGCAGAAGTTCATGTCCGCGGCTCTCGACAAGGTGACGTCGAGCTCGACGTTCTTCCGGCCCGACCGGCTCGTGAGGCTCTACAACGCAGTCGGCGACAACCTCGTGATCGACGAGGGCACGCCGCTCACGCGTCTGCTGAACATCGGGCGGAGGCTCCGGTCCTTCGACCCCGACACGTACGAGGCGTACATCGTGCCTAACTTCGGGACCGCCTCGAACGAGGCGGGCTCCGTCGTCCTCCCCGACACCGAGGCGTTGGAGGTCATGTTCGACGCGATCGCCGCGAACGAGTCGCCCGCGCAGGCCGACGGGGTGCCCGACGTCGATCCCGCGACGATCGACCTCGGCGTCTACAACGGGAGCGGCGTCGAGGGAGCCGCCGACACGGCCGCGGTGGAGCTCGTCGCGGCGACGACGCTCGGCGGGGGGAGCCCGCGGATCGTCGAGGTCACGAACGCGCCGCGCACGGACTTCAAGAAGACGGTCGTGCGGTACGACCCGGGCAGCGCGGGCGCGGCCGAGCGCGCCGAGCTGATCGCGGCGGCGCTGCCGGGGGCGCGGGTCCAGGAGCGGGACATCCCCGGCAACGTCGACGTGGCGGTGATCGTCGGTCAGACGTTCGAGACGCAGCAGCTCGTGCGGCTCGAGCCGATCCCGCTGCCGCCACCGTCGGACCCGCCGCCGGAGTGCTCGGACTAGCGCAGCCGGTCACACGAACCGCCGCCGTCAGCTGCAGAAGCAGAATGTCGACTGGGCCCCCGTTCCCTGTTCGCACGTGTCGCAGCAGATCACCGGGGTGTTCGCCAGGGGGAGGTAGTGGTAGCGCGCAGGGCCGGACAAGGGGGTTCAGAGGGCTCCTTCGAGCCTCAGCAACAGCTCCTTCACGTCGAGGCCGCCGCCGTAGCCGCCCAGGGCCCCGCCGGTCCGGAGCACCCGGTGGCACGGGACGACGACGGGAATCGGGTTCGATCCGAGCGCGTTCCCGGCGGCGCGGCTCGCCGCGGGGTTCCCGGCCTTGGCCGCGACCTCCCGGTACGTCGAGACTTTCCCGAACGGGATCCGGGCCGTCGCGCGCAGCACCCTCCGCGCGTACGGGCCCACGAGGGACCAGTCGAGAGGGACGTCGAACTTCTTGCGGCGGCCGGCGAAGTACTGGTCGAGCTCGCGGGCTACCGGCGCGACCTTCTTCGGAGACTTCAGGACCCGGGGCGAGATGCGCCGTGCCAGCTCGTCGAGGACGATCGCCTCGGTCTCGGTGGGGAACGAGATCCGAACCAGCCCCGTTTCCGTCGTCGCGATCAGCAGGTTGCCGATCGGCGAGTCCACCGTCCCGTACGCGACGTCCACCAGGCCCTCCCGTTCCGCCCGCGTCACCAGGCGCTCCAGCGGCGGCGTCTCCACCCCCGCGCTCCGAGTCCTCATCTGCTTGCGCAATTCGTTCATCGTGCGATCACCTCTCGTAGTCGTTTCACTCCTTCGTGCGTGCTGCGCCGGGCGGCTTCCTCGCTGCAATCGAGGATCGTCCCGATGTCGCGGTAGGCGAGGTCGTTGACGAACCGCAGCACCACGGCCGCCCTCTGCTTCGCCGGGAGCGCCTCCACGTGCGTCCACAGCGCGGGATCGGGGTCGGCCGGGGGCACACCCGTCTCGGGCGCGTCGTCGAGCGGCGCGTGACGGCGCCGGCTGCGTGACCTGTCGATCGCCTTGCGGTGGGCGATCGTGAGCAGCCACGACCGGAGGTTCCGCCCGTCGCGCAGCGACGGGTACGCGCGCAGCGCGGCGAGGAACGTCTCCTGGAAGCAGTCGTCGGCCTCGGCGGGACCGACCGTGGCGAGCAGGAACGCCATCGCGGCCGAGCGGTGATCGTCGAGAAAGGCCTGAAAGGGAGGGACGCTCATCGGTTCGGACTCT
>JALZFC010000040.1:15332-29344 GCA_030861725.1 Actinomycetota bacterium
GTCGGCCTCCGCGGGGCCGACGAGGCTCACCAGGAACCGGTAGACGTCGTCCTTGTGGCCGTCCAGCAGGGTCTGGAACGGAGGCAACCTCATGCCCATGGAACGTGCGACGCCAGCAATTCGTGAGATCGATCAGCGGCGGCGCGGCGCAAGGCTCTCGAACAGCTCCTCGTACGCCTGCGCGACCCTCGCCGGTGACGCCCAGCTCTCGACCCAGCGCCGCCCCGCTTCGCCCATCGCCGCGGCTTCCGCGGGGTCCTCCGTCAGCCGCCGCACGCCCTTCGTGAACGCTTCGGGATCCTCCGGGGGCACCGCGATCCCGGCTCCCGATTGCTCCACGATCCGGGCGACCTCGCTCCCGACGTCGACGCTCGCGACCAGCGGCCGCGCCGCGGCGAGGATCGAGTACGTCTTCGACGGCACGCTCGAGCGGGCGAGGCCGCGCTTCAACGGGACGAGGTGCACATCGGCGGCTGCGAGGACCTCAGGCAGACGTTCGGCCGGCTGCGGGTCGACGAACACGACGTTGCGCAGTCCCCGCGCCGCCTCCTCGAGGGCCGCGCGTCCCGCGCCCGCGCCGTTGACGACGAAGACGAGGTCCTCCTCGTGCGCGAGCGCGCCCGCGGCTGCGACGACGAGGTCCAGCGACTGCGAGAGCCCGACGTTGCCCGCGTACATGACGACGGTCTTGCCGGTGAGCCCGAGCTCGTGGCGGTAGGCGTTCTCCCGTTCCGCTGGAACGATCGCCCCGGTGTCCACGAAGTTCGGGATCACCTTCACCTTGGCCGGTTCGTGTGCCTTCCGCACGACGTTGTCCCGCAGGTCTTCCGACAGGACCGTCACCGCGTCGGCGCGCGCGTAGCACCAGCGCTCGAGCCGGCGCGCGGCCGCGACGAGGCGCGGGTTCCTGACGACGCCCAGCTCGACCGCGACGTCCGGGAAGACGTCCTGGACGTTGAACACGAACGGCGCGTTGCGGCGGCGCGCGACCGCCCAGCCGGCGACGCCGAGCGTGAGCGGCGGCGACAGCGCGAGCACGCCGTCGAGCCGGGGGCCGCGCGCCCCGGCGGCGGCGGTGAGGACGCTGAACCCGCCGAACGCCGCGGCGCGGCGCAGGATCGCGCGCTTGTCGTCCGCAGGAAACGGATGCACGCGGGTGATCCGTCCCCACCGCGTGTCCTCGCGCCGCACGAGCCTTCCCTCGTATCCCGGCTCGATCCTGTGCTCGCGGTACCAGGGGAGCGCGGTCACGACCTCGATGCGGTGCCCCCGCGCGCCGAGCTCCTCGACGATGCGCGTGGCTACCGCTCCCGTGGGGGCGGTGTCGGGGGCGAAGTGCGGGACGAGGAACGCGAGCCTCATAGCGTGGTCTCCAGCGCGTGCCGGTACGTGTCCTCGAGGATCACCGCGGAGCGTGCCCAGGTGAACTCCCGCGCGTGCTCGGGTCCCAGCTTCGCGAGACGCTCCCGCAGCTCGGAGTCGTCCACGAGGCTGCACATCGTCTCGCACCATTCCTCGGAGTTGTCGGGCGACACCAGCAAGCCGCTGTCGCCCACGACCTCGGGCAGCGCGGTCGCGTTCGAGGCGACGACGGGGCACCCGCGGCTCATCGCCTCGAGCACCGGCGCGCCGAAGCCCTCGAACTTCGACGGGAACAGCGTCGCGACGGCCTCCTGGTAGAGCGCGTCGAGGTCGTCGGCCGGGACGAACCCGAGCCGTCTCACGCTCGTCTCGATCCCGAGCGTCTTGATCTCCTCCTCTATCCGCGCTTCCATCTGCTTCGCGGTGAGCGACTCCATGTACGCCCGCGCCCCCGTCAGCACGAGCAGCGCATCCGGCTGGACCGACAGGAACTTCTTGAACGCCTCGAGGAGCAGCAGGTGGTTCTTGTGCGGGTACGACGCCGCGGGGTACAGGAAGATCGGACCGTGCAGTTCGTACCGGTCGCGCAGGTCCCGGACCGGCCCCCGCGGCGCGCGCGGCGAGATCCCGTGCGGGACGACGATGACGACCGAGGGGTCGATGTTCAGCCGCTCGATCACCGTGCGCCGCGTGAACTCGCTGGGCACCAGCACGACACGCGCGGCCTCCGCCGACCGCGGCACCATCTGGCGCAGCCACGTCAGCTTCGTGCGCGTGAAGTACTCGGGATAGAAGAGGTACTGGAGGTCGTGGATTGTCAGCACCGGGCGCGCGCTGTGCACCAGCGGCATCGTCCCGCCGGCGTGATGGATGAGGTCGATCTTCTTCAGCCGCGCCTGCATCGTGAGCCACGAGTTCTCGCCGGCGACCCGGAACGACTTCCATTGCCCGCTCACGGGAGCGAACGCGAGCTCGAACTCCGCCGCGAACTCGGGATGGGCGGTGAGGAACTGGGGGAGCGTGAACAGCGTGTAGCTGAGGTCCGGCGACGACTGCTCGGCGAGCCCGCTCAGGAGGCGCGTTGTGTACGTCTCTGATCCGCCGACGACGCCCGGGACCATCCACAGCAGGTTGATCCCGACCTTCCGCGGCTGCGCCATCTCACGTCACCTCCCCGTACGCCTCGACGAGCATCCGTCCCGTTCGTTCCCACGTGTACTCCGCCGCCCGCTCGAGCCCGGCTGCGGCAAGGTCCTCCCGCCGCCGCGCGTCGTCGAGGACCTCTCCGAGCCCGGCGGCGATCGACGCGGGATCCCGGGGGTCGACCAGCACGCCGGCTCCGTCCGCGAGCTCTTCCGTCGAGGTGCCGGCGGAGGTCACGACGGCCGTCCCCTGCGCCATCGCCTCCAGGACCGGGAACCCGAATCCTTCCATGAAGCTGGGGAAGCAGAACGCGTCCGCGCCGGCGTACAGGGCGCGGAGGTCGGCGGCGGGCACGAACCCGAGGAGGTGGACGCCGGCGCGGTCGGCCCCGAGCAGCGCCTCCAGGTCCTCGTTCCACCCCCGCGGGCCGGCGAGGACGAGATCGACGCCGCGCCCGAGCTGCCGGTAGGCGCCGACGAGCCCCGGAAGGTTCTTGCGCGGCTCTATCGTTCCCGTCCACAACACGTACGGGCGGGCGAGGCCGTAGCGCCGCTTCGCCTCCGACACCTGCTCGGGCGTAGCGCGTGCTGCGTCCACGCCGAGCGGGATCACACGGACGCGTGTCTCCGGAAAGCCGTGGCGCACGCAGTCGCGCCGGGTCGCCTCCGAGGGGCAGACGACCAGGTCCGCGTCCCGCAGCGCGAGGTCGAGCCCGCGCCGGAAGAACCTCAGCCCCCGCCGCGTGAAGTGCGCGGGGTTGTCCAGCCACGCGAGGTCGTGGATCGTCAGCACGACGGGGGCCGAGCGCGGGGGCATCGGGAACGCCGTCGCGTGGATCAGGTCGACGCGGCCGGTGGCGCGCTCGACCTTTGGGGCACGGAGCCGGTGCCACGACTCGTAGAGCGCGATCCGCGGCAACGGGACGCTGCGGATCTCGAACGGGGGTCTCCACGGCTCGGGCGGCGGTCGCCTGTGCCGCGCCGAGACGCCCAAGACCTCGGCGCCCGCGGCCGCGACGGCCCTCGCCATGCCGAGCGCGGCGACCGCCGTTCCGCCGGGTACCTCGTGCCAGCATTGCTCGATCGTCAGAGCAACGCGGACGGCGGTCACCGCGGCATTGTCCCCTACGATGACCGCCGTGCGGGTTGGTTACGACGCGGCGCCGTTGCTCGACGCGCCCACGGGCGTAGGCCGTTACGCAGGCGAGCTGGCGGCCGAGCTGGAGCTGCGGGGGGTCGACGTCGTGCGGTTCGCGGTGTCGTGGGGCGCTCCGCGCACGACGGGTATCCGCCGCTGGCGAGTCCCGGCCCGCGCCGCCCGCGCGGCGTGGCGCCGCTGGGACAGCCCGCCGATCGAACGGCTGACCGGGCCGGTGGACGTCGTGCACGCGACGAACTTCGTGCTGCCGGCGCTGCGCCGGACGCCGGGCGTCGTCACCGTCCACGACCTGTCCTTCTACCGCGACGACACGTGGCCGGGAGGGCAGCGCCTGCGCGACCTCGTTCCGTGGTCGGTGCAGCGGGCGGCAAAGGTAGTCGTTCCGACTGACGCGATCGCGGCCGAGCTCGTCGAGAGGCTGCGCGTGCCGGAGGAGAAGGTGGCGGTGACACCGGAGGGCGTCGCTGCCGTGTTCTTCGGGGCGCGGCCTCTGAGCGAGGGCGCGCTCGCGCGGCTCGGCATCCCCGGCCCGTTCGTCGTCGCCGTCGGCACGATCGAGCCGCGCAAGAACCTGACGACGCTGCTCGACGCGTGGCGGCTCGTCGCAGGCGAGCTGGACGGGTGGCGTCTCGTGCTCGCCGGCCCCAAGGGGTGGGGGCCGCAGCTTCCGGAGACGCCCGGCGTCATCCCCATCGGGTGGGTCGGGGACGAGACGCTGCCGGGGCTTCTGGCCGCCGCGGGCGTGTTCGTCTACCCGTCTCTCTACGAGGGCTTCGGCCTCCCTCCGCTCGAGGCCATGGCCGCGGGGACGCCCGCGATCGTCGGGCGGTACTCGGCCGCGGGCGAGGTGCTGGGCGATGCGGCGTGGCTGGTCGACCCGCTCGACGCGGACGGGTTCGCGGAGGCGCTGCGGACGCTTGCGACCGACGAGGGGACGCGGGCTTCGTACGCGTTCGCGGGGAAGGCTCAGGCGGTGGGATACACGTGGGCCGCGACGGCTGGCGCGACTATCTCCGCGTACAGGTCAATCCTGTAGGGATGGGTGCCGACGATCCTCGTGTGCAAGACGTCTACGCACGTTTACGGATGGCCGTTATGTCCGCTTCGGGGCAACATGTACCGATGCGCCTCGCCCGGATAGCCCTCGCGCTCGCGTTCGTCGCGGCGCTCGTCCCCGCGTCCCCGGCTCTGGCCGAGCGGACCGTCACGATCACCGGCGGCGGCTGGGGGCACGGGATCGGGATGTCGCAGTACGGGACGCTCGGACGCGCGCAGCGCGGAGACGGGCACGAGCAGATCCTCGAGCACTACTACTCCGCCTCCCACGTCACGACCGTCGACATGCCCGGCCACATCCGGGTCGGGCTGCTGCAGGGGCGGCCGGCGATCGCTGTGACGAGCGAGCCCCACCGCGACGGCGGGGGCCGCGCCGTCTTCCGCATCCAGGGGGAGCCGGGGGTCCTCTCCGAGGGCGGCGCCGGGACGACGTGGAAGGTCGAGGCGAGCTCGACCGGCGGGATGCGGCTCTACAAGAACGGCAAGCGCGTGAACGACGACGGCAAGAGCGTGTTCGGCTCCCCGTCGAAGCGGCTCGTCCTCTACTACGAGAAGAACGGGACGAGGATCGACCCCGCGGACAAGGGCAACGACTACGCGCACGGGCGCATCGACTTCGGGACCTACGAGACGGACTCGTGCGGTGCCGGGTACTGCACGCGCATGGTGGTCCAGCTGTCGATGCAGAAGTACCTCTACGGGCTCGGCGAGGTCCCCGCGTCGTGGCCGCACGCGGCGCTGCGCACGCAGGCCGTCGCGGCGCGGACGTACGCGTACGACAAGCTGATCCGTTACCCGGGGCAGGACCGCTACCCGTGCGACTGCGCGGTCTTCGACTCGACCTTCGACCAGGTCTACAGCGGCGACGGCAAGCGGCTCGCGTCCGGGCAGTGGTGGGACGACTGGCAGGGCGCGGTGGACGACACGAAGGGCGAGGTCGTCCTGCACGCGGGGCAGCCGATCAACGCGCTGTACTCGTCGTCGTCCGGCGGCCACACCGAGAACAACGAGAACGTGTGGGGCGGAACGCCTCTGCCCTACCTCCGCGGCGTGCCGGACAAGCCCGACAAGGTCTCCTCGAACCCCAACTACAGGTGGGATCCCGACGAGATGTCGTGGGGGCAGTTCTCGGACAGGCTGGACGACGAGTACGGGATCGGCTCGCTCGAGGAGTTCAAGGTGGTCGGTCCCCGCGGCGTCTCCGGACGCGTGACGGTCGTGAACGAGGCGTCGAACCGCGGCGGCGTGCGCATCAAGGGGTCGAAGAAGACCGTGCGCGTCGACGGCTGGGACTTCCGCGTCGACATGGGGCTGCTCGACACGCTGTTCTGGGTCGAGATCACGAACGAGATCGGCGAGAACATGCGCAAGAAGTACCGGGCGCTCGACGGCGCGCCCGGAGAGCCGCGGAACGCGCCGTACGCCGTGCCCAGGGGGTGGAAGAAGCCGCGCGGCTGGGCGCAGGACTTCGACGTCGGGCGCATGACGTGGAACAAGGCGCTCGACCGCGCGCTGTGGCAGTGGGGTGCGGTGCTGAGCGCGTACGACAAGCTCGGCCGTGAGAAGTCGGGGCTCGGCCTGCCGACGTCGGACGTGTGGGGGCCGGGTGCGTACCGGGGCGCGTCGTACGTCAAGGGCGACCTCGTGTGGTCGAAGAGGACCGGTGCCCACGCCGTGCGCGGTGTCTTCCGCGCGGCGTACCGCCGTCACGACGGCGTCAAGGGTCCGCTGGGGCTGCCGGTCGCGCGGCAACGGAAGGCACGGGCTCTTCCGGGAGGAGGGCGCCGGCAGCGGTTTGAGCACGGGGCCCTGTACCTGAACCCGAAGTCCGATCGCGTGCACGCCCTGTGGGGACGGGTGGCGACGCGCTACCGCAAGATCGGCGAGGCGGCGGGGCCGTGCGGATACCCGACCGACGAGCTCGTGACGTCGGCGAACGCGGCGACGGGTAAGTTCGAGCACGGCGTGATCACGTGGAGCGAAGCGACGGGCGTGGAGGTCGCCTGCGAATAGCTCCAAGAGCAACGCCGCCCGACGGGTCGCCTCGGCGAGCCGCCAAGGACAGACGACCGTCTTAGACTCCCCCGATGGCTCTGGAAGTACCTCCTCCCGAAGCGATACCCGTCGTGGCCGGCCCAGGGTCGCGCACGTCCGGGCTCATCTCGATCGTGCTCGTCGTGGTCTCGGTCGGCTTCGCCGTCGCGGGGCAACTCACGTTGAAGGCCGCGATGGACCACATCGGCCGGATCGGCTTCGAGCAGGTGTCGACCCCCCTCGAGACGATCGGGAAGGCTGCCCGCGAGCCCCGCCTCTGGGCCGGCCTGACGCTGTTCGGCATCTCTTCGCTGTTCTGGCTCGTCGTGCTCTCGCGGGTCCCTCTCTCGGTCGCGTACCCGTTCGTCGGGATCTCGTACATCTTCGTCGTGACCTTCGCGCGGTTCGTCCTGCACGAGCACGTGCCGCCCTCCCGCTGGGTGGGCGTCGCGGTGGTGGCGCTCGGCATCGCCATCATCGGACTCTCCTTCAGGCGCGTCTCGGGCGACCCGCTGTAGAGACGTGAAAGCCCTGCTCCTCGCCGGCGGGTTCGGCACGCGCCTGCGCCCGCTCACGTATACGCGGCCCAAGCACCTGCTCCCCGTCGCGAACCGGGAGCACATCGTCCACGTGTTCGACCTCCTCCAGCGGCACGGCATCGACGACGTGGTCCTGCTCACGTCGTACCTCGCGGAGACGTTCGACTACCTCGTCCGGTCGGGGCGCGAGCGCGGCCTCAACCTCGAGGTCAGCCAGGAGGCCGAGCCCCTCGGCACCGCGGGCGCGTTGAAGAACGCGGAGGCGTTCACGGGGGGCGAGGCCTTCCTCGCGTTGAACGCCGACGTGCTGATCGACGTCGACCTCCAGGCGTTCGTCGGTTTCCATCGCGACCGCCATGCCGACGCGACGATCCTGCTGACGCCGGTGGAGGACCCGTCGGTCTACGGGGTGGTCCCGGCCGACGCCGACGGGCGCGTGCAGGAGTTCATAGAGAAGCCCGCGCCGGGAACGGCGCCCACGAACCTGATCAACGCGGGCGTCTACGTGCTCGAGCCGTCCGTGCTCGACCGGATCCCGGCGGGCGAGGTGTGCTCGATCGAGCGCGCGACGTTCCCCGCCCTCGTGGACGAGGGCGCGCGGCTGTTCGCCACTTCGAGCGACGGCTACTGGATCGACATCGGGACTCCCGAGAAGTACCTGCAGGCGAACCTCGACGCGCTCGCCGGGCGGTTCAGTGCCGACCGCCTCGTCCTCACGGGCGACCGCGTCGCCGATGCCGGCGCCGGGGTCGCCGAGGGGGCACGGGTATCCTGCTCGTGCCTCGGGGGCGGCGTCGTGATCCGGCCGGGTGCAGAGGTCACGGAATCGGTCCTGCTCCCGGGTGTCACCGTCGGGGAGGGCGCGACCGTTCACCGGTCGGTCCTCGGCGAGGACGTGACGGTGCCGGCGGGAACGTCCGTCGACGGGGCGGCCGTCGGAGACCGCGAGACTGTCGGAGAGCCGTCCACCACCCCGCAGAGATGAGGAGCAGAAGTTGCGCGTTCTCGTAACCGGAGCCGCCGGGTTCATCGGGTCACACCTCGTCGACCGCCTCCTCGCGGAGGGCGAGGACGTCCTCGCGGTCGACAACCTGTCGTCCGGGACCCTCGCTAACCTCGCCGACGCCCGCCGCTCGCGCACGGGCAAGCTCACGTTCCAGCGCGTCGACGTCACGTCGAACGCCCTGGGCGAGCTCGTCAAGCGCCAGAAGCCGGAGGTGATCTTCCATCTCGCAGCGCAGGTCGACGTGCGCAAGTCGGTCGCGGATCCGTTGCACGACGCGACGGTGAACGTGCTGGGGACGCTGAACGTCCTCCAGTCGGCGGCCGAGGCCGGTGCGCGGAAGGTCGTCTTCACCTCTTCCGGGGGCTGCATCTACGGCGAGCCCGACCCGTCGCGGCTCCCGGTGACGGAGGACCAGGTGTTCCTCCCCGAGTCTCTTCCGGAATCGCCGTACGGCGTGTCGAAGAAGATCGCGCTCGACTACCTGCGGTACTTCAAGGTCGTCCAGGGCCTGGACTACACGGCCCTCGCGCTGGCGAACGTCTACGGCCCGCGCCAGGAGCCCGCGTCGGAGGTGGGGCTCGAGGGGCAGGTCGTCGCGATCTTCTCGCGCAAGATGCTCGCCGGTCGCCCGTGCACGATCTACGGCGACGGGACGCAGACCCGCGACTTCGCCTTCGTCGACGACGTCGTGGCGGCGTTCGTGGCGGCCCGCGACAAGGGGAGCGGCGAGCTCGTAAACGTCGGGAGCGGCCGCGAGGTCTCGGTGAACGAGCTCTACGCAAAGCTCGCGGAGCTGACGGCGTCGCGCTTCGAGCCGGTCTACGCCGCCGCCCGTCCGGGCGAGCTCCAGCGGATCGTCGTCGACCCTTCGAAGGCGGCGCGCGAGCTCGGGTGGAAGCCTCAGGTGGAACTGGACGAGGGGCTGAAGCAGACCGTGGCGTGGTTCAAGGCGAGCGCATAACGTCGCGATCGGGGCGAGCCGGTCGTCTGCCTGCAAAACTCGCGGGAATTACCAGGAAAAAACAGTGGAAGGAATTGGCTGAAGCCTTTACTGTAATAGCCGCCGGGGGAGCGACCTCCCCCGGTTGAGGGGTTATCTTCCAACCCGAATCGCATCGGTTCGGCCGCGGAGAGTAAGGCAAAAAACCCAGGGCGCAGTCTCACGCAGGGAGGGGCAGTTGGCTTTCGAGACGTCCAGTCCCGAAATGCAGGCACCGCGGGCCGCGACCTCTCCGGTCGAAGAACGCAAGGTAATCGTCCTCCCGGACGCCGCGCCGGCCGGCGCCGTCACCTCTACCGAGGGCGACCTGCGCGTCGTCTGGACGCCGCAGGGCGTTGCCGCCGAGTCCGCAGTCGTCCCGCTCCTTCCCCGCCGCGCGCGGCCCCCGTGGATCCGTCCCGACATCCTCGTCCTGGGAGAAGAGCTCCCGTCGTACCTGCGGGCGGAGAAGGGCTTCCACCAGCTGAGCCACCACGGCGTGAGGGACCTGCTCGCGGCGCCGCGGCGCGGTGCCCGCGCCCCGATCGTCGCCGTCCCGGATGCGTTCGAGTGCGACGCCGAGCTGCTCGCAGACCTCCGGCGCCTCGGGGAGGCCGGCATCCACGTCTTCCCGCTGTCGGCCGTCGCGCGCCGTCGTTGCCGCCTCGAGCTGCTCGACCGCGAGCCGAAGGCGCTCCGCCCGAGCCGCGTCCGCGCGGCCGCCCACCGCGCGGTCGACGTCGTCGTATCCGTCGCGGGCGTCGCCCTGATGGCCGTGCTCCTCCCGTTCGTCGCGCTCGCCCTGTGGCTCGAGGATCGCGGCCCGGTCTTCTATTCGCAGGAGCGGGTCGGGCGCGGCGGCAGGACGTTCGAGCTGCTGAAGTTCCGGAGCATGCGCACCGACGCCGAGACCGGGGGCCCCGCGTGGGCGACGACTGGCGACGAGCGGACGACGCGGGTCGGGTGGTTCCTGCGCCGGTTCAAGATCGACGAGCTGCCGCAGTTCGTGAACGTCCTGCTCGGCCACATGAGCCTCGTGGGGCCGCGCCCCGAGCGCCCGTTCTTCGTCGACATCCTGAAGGCGCACGTGCCGCACTACGACGTCCGCCACCTCGTGAGGCCGGGCCTTACCGGGTGGGGCACGGTCAAGGTCGGCTACGGCAACTCCATAGAAGCGAAGTACCTCGCGCACCAGTTCGACCTGTACCACCTGACGAACCGGTCGCTGCGCTTCGACCTCGAGATCATGGCGAGGAGCGCCCGGTTCGTGTTTCTGTCCCCCGACGTAGCGGATAGGTACATGCTGTGAGCGACAACAGAGACGCCGTAGCGCGGGACCCCGCGCCCGAGGCGATAACGGTTCCGCTGAGCTACCGGCCGCGCAAGCGCTCGGACGTCCTCGAGCTGGACATGGGCGACGGCTTCATCCTCTACAACCACGACTCGTCGCTGGTCCACCATCTCAACCCGACCGCCGCGGTCGTCTGGCAGGTCCTGGACGGCGTCGCGACCGTCGAGCGCCTCGCCACCGAGATCGCCGACGAGTACGGTGTTCCGGTGGACAATGTAGCGATGCAGGTCACGAGCTTGATCGCAGAGCTGGACGCCATGGGCCTGGTGGAGGACGCGAGCCCGGAAGCCTCAGCCGAATAGGCGCATGGCAACCGCAGAGTCCCGGCTGAGCCGGAGCGTCGCGCTCGGCGACTACGTGCGCATGATCTGGCAACGGCGATGGATCGTCGCCGCGGCCGTCCTCGTCGCGACCGTACTGGCCGTCGTGACCCGCCCGGCCGAGCCGGCGACGCTCTACACCGCGACGGTCACGCTGCGGGTCCAGACGTTCGGGTTCACGGCGACCGGCGAGACCTCGATCACGCAGCAGGAGGGGATCCCGCCCGCCGAGGTCGAAGCCGCGCGCTCGGTGGCCGTCGCCTCGCAGACGGCACAGGAGGTCGGTCACACCGACGGCGGCGCGTCGATCCTCTCGCGCCTCGGCGTGTCGACCGAGGAGAACACCGACCTGCTGCGGATGAGCCTCACGGGTGAGGGCCTCGACACGGTCGAGACGCTCGAGGCGTACGCGCAGAACTACGTCGAGTACCGGCAGGAGCAGGACGCCCTTGGTCTCGAACGCGCGCTCGACACCGTGAACGTCAGCATCGCCGAGGTCGGGCGCCAGCTCGCGCGCCTCTCTGCCCGTTTCGAGGCCGAGGACGCCGCCGGCGGGGCCTCTCCCGAGACGCAGACGAAGTACAACACCGTCAGCACGATCTACACCGAGCTGCTTCGCAGGAAGCAGCTGTTGCGGTTGGAGTCGAGCCTCGCCGGAGACCAGGTCGAGGTCATCGGCTCGCCGATCGTGCAACGCGTCGGCACGATCCCGGCGCGCACGCTGCGCACGCTGGCCGGCCCGCTCGTGGGCCTGTTGCTGGGATCCGCCATCGCGGTGGCGGTCGGCGTGCTGCGGCCGCGCGTCGGCGGACGCGACCGGACGGAGGAGCAGCTCGGGTACCCGGTGCTCGCGGTGATCCCGCGCGTGAAGAACCGGCGGATGGACAAGGACCCGCTCGTCGTCCAGCGCGCTTCCGGTTGGGGGGCCGAAGGCATCCGCATGCTCCGCACCGAGCTGCAGCTCGTCGAGGAGCGCGGGGCGGAGCTGAAGGTCGTCGTGGTCGCGAGCCCCGAGCCGCGCGACGGGAAGTCGACCGTGTCGAGCAACCTCGCGGCGTCGTACGCGACCGCCGGCAAGAAGGCTGTGCTCGTGCACGCGGACCTGCGCGCGGCGCGGCGTCATCGCGAGGGGCCGGGCCTGACCGACTTCATCGCCGGAGACGTCGCCGAGATCCCCGTGCAGCGCAGCCCCGGGGGCTTCGCCGAGGTGCTCCCGGGCTCGAACAGGCAGCAGGGGGGCGCGGTCCAGGAGCGCCTGACCGAGGCGATCCGGCTGCTGCGGGGCTCCTACGACGTCGTGGTGGTCGACACCCCGCCGCTGCTCGCGTTCGCCGACGCCCTGCTCCTGGCGGCGGAGGCCGACGCGGTCGTGCTCGTCGTCCGCGACGGTAAGACGCTCGAGGACAAGGCCGCCGAGGCGCTCGAGGTGCTGGTGCGCCACGACGCCGCCGTCGCGGGGCTCGTGCTCAACGCGGCTCGCGTGGGGCGCCTCGAACGTCGCCGCTACCGCCGCTACTACGGTTCGTGGACCGAGACCGAAGGAGCACCCGAGGCCGCTCCTCTCGACGCGGCGCCTCCGGTTCCGCCCGCACCTCCGGGGCAGGGCCCGGCGGTCGAGCAGGTCGCTGCGTTGCG
Source organism: Actinomycetota bacterium (assembly GCA_030861725.1). Lineage (GTDB taxonomy): Bacteria > Actinomycetota > CADDZG01 > CADDZG01 > WHSQ01 > JALZEG01. The sequence continues at coordinate 27,916 of JALZFC010000040.1, forward strand.
GCACGTCCCGGTCGACGAAGATCCCGCGCCGCGCCAGTTGTTCCGGCGGAAGCGCGGCGACGAGGCGATCGGCTCCGGTTAGCTCTCAACGGAACAGCGCGGCGGCCACCTCTGCCCCCCAGCGCGCCGGCGACAGCTCCTCTTCCCATGTCCGCGCCGCGCCCGCGGCGAGGCGCCGCGCGAGCTGCGGATCCGCGCGCAGCCTCCGCATCGCGCCGGCGAGCGCGCCGGCGTCTCCCGGCGGGACGAGCAGGCCGTTGACGCCGTCCTCCACGTACTCCTCGAACGAGCCGACGCGCGACGCGATCACGGGACGGCCCGAGCGGAACGCGGTCGCCAGCACTCCGGACTGGTTCGCGCGCTCGTAGGGGAGCAGCACCGCGCTGCAACGGCCGATCAGCGCGCGCAGCTCGTGGTCGGGCAGCTCGCCGGGCTTCACTTCCACGGATTCGAGGGCCGCGGGGATCAGCTCTCGTCTCACTCCGTCACCCGCGACTACGACCGGCGGCGCTCCGGTGCCCGGCAACGCGAGCGCGTCGAGCAGGATCCCCAGGCCCTTGTAGGGGTGCAGCCGCCCCGCGAACACGAGCGGACCGCGCGGGTCGTACGGCTCGTGCGCCACGAGCTGGTCCGGGACGAAACCGTGCGGCACCACGAGCACCTCGCGCGCCGGCAGTCCCAGCTCGGTGACGCGTCTCGTGAAGGCGGTCCCGTGCAGCACGACGACGCCCAGGCGCTTCGCGAGCAGGCGGTAGTAGACCTCGTGCAGCGGCCTCGTCCGCGGCGTCGCCGCGTCGAGGATCGGGTCGTGCCACACGAAGCCGCCCGACCAGCGCGTGAGACGAAGGAGCAGCGGTATCGACCAGTGCGGAGACGTCACCAGCACGCGCGTCGCCTTCCGGTCGCGGCGACGCGCACGCCACCACCGGGGGACGATCGTCGCGGCGGCGTCGCCGGTCGCGGCGTCGACCACCTCGACCGCAGCGGTGCCGGCGAGGGCACGGGCGAGCGCATGGGTGTAGTGAGACATCCCGATCGACCGCGAGGGCGACACCAGGACGACGCGCCGGCCGCGGGCGTCCGGGGCCGCGGCGGCGACCGCGCCGACGAACCGCTCCGGCCCTTCTTCCTGGTCTCCCACCTCCACGTACTCCGCGAGCTCTTCACCGATTCCCCTGCGCAGGACCTTCGTGCGCACGCGCCGGATGGTGCCGACGGTCGCTCGGTAGAGCGCGGCCCCCGAAGCGGCATCCGGCTGCTGCCCGGGCGCGGGGACGGCCGCGTCGACGGCGAGCCCTGCCCGCGTCCTCAGGTCGTCCCCCGAGACCGCGAACAGCAGCTCGCGCGTCCGGGAGCCGGGATCCCCCAGGTCCCATCGGTCGACGGCCCGCCGGTACGCCGCGCGCGCCGCCCGCCCGCGGACCAGCGC
>JALZFC010000041.1 GCA_030861725.1 Actinomycetota bacterium
GGCTAAAACTCAAAGGAATTGACGGGGGCCCGCACAAGCGGCGGAGCATGTGGCTTAATTCGATGCAACGCGAAGAACCTTACCTAGGCTTGACATGCTAGTTAAAGCCGGTGAAAGCCGGTGTCCGCAAGGGGCTAGCACAGGTGCTGCATGGCTGTCGTCAGCTCGTGCCGTGAGGTGTTGGCTTAAGTGCCGCAACGAGCGCAACCCCTGCTCTTAGTTGCCAGCGGGTAATGCCGGGGACTCTAAGAGGACTGCCGGGGACAACTCGGAGGAAGGTGGGGATGAGGTCAAGTCAGCATGGCCCTTATGCCTAGGGCTGCACACATGCTACATTGCGCGCTACAGAGGGCTGCGATACCGCAAGGTGGAGCGAATCCCAAAAAAGCGCGCCTGGTTCGGATTGGGGTCTGCAACTCGACCCCATGAAGGCGGAGTCGCTAGTAATCGCAGATCAGCAACGCTGCGGTGAATACGTTCCCGGGCCTTGTACACACCGCCCGTCACACCACGAAAGTGGGCAACACCCGAAGCCGGTGGCCCAACCCGCAAGGGGGGGAGCCGTCGAAGGTGGGGCTCGCGATTGGGGTGAAGTCGTAACAAGGTAGCCGTACCGGAAGGTGCGGCTGGATCACCTCCTTTCTAAGGAGTAATTAGCTCCTAGTTGAAGCGCACTGGTTTTGGCACACTGTTCAGTTCTAGGGAGCGACATCAAAGAGGCGGTCTTCGGGCCGCCTCTTTTTTCGTGCACGCGATTCCCGTCGTACCCCGTCGCTACGCTGGCGAGCGATGTTCGGCGGGTGGCCTCCACAACCCGAGCCGCGCCGTCGACCCCGACTATTGGCGGATGTACGTCTCCTCCGCCTCGCACGAGCGATTCGCCGAGGTCGTCGGATCGTGGCACCCGGTGAAGCGCTCCTTGCTGCCGCGACGGTTCCCGGCCGCTTGACAACATAGAACGTCAGGTCAGCCGGGAAGGACTACGTTGAGCCGCCCGAATGTGTCCGCGTAGATCAGGTCGCCGGCGCGCGCGGCCGGGACCGACAGCAACACCGTCACCGGCGCTTCGGGCACAGTGCCCGGGATCACGCGCTCGAGGATGACGTCGGCGATCAGGCGCTGGAGGCGCGGCTCCCCGGTCACCGGCGGCTCCCACGTGACCCACAGCTCGAACGCGGTCCCGGGGGCAGCGTCGGGCGGGAGGCCCTGCAGGTCTGCCAGGCCGATCGCATAGCTGCGCCGCGCCGAATCGGTCGTCCCCGAGCCCACCACGCGTGCCGCCGCCGGCGACGGCAGGGGATACGCCGCGCCGCCGCCGGCCGGAGCCGAGGCGACCGCTTGCGGCTCGGCCCCCTGGATCCCAGCACCGCGCGGTGACGGGACGATCGCCGCGGGCGACGTCGTCGACGGGGCTGCGGGTGGGCTCACGAGGACGTTCACCCCGATGATGCCGAGGAGCGCCGCCGCGCCCCCAGCAACGGCGAGGTTCTTCGTCCGCGAGGTCATCGTGCGCCTCCCGCCGTGCACGCGAGGCCCGTCAGGTCGCCGCCCTTCCGGGTAAAGGGCCGCGCTCCCGGTGCCGTCGGAACGGCGACCTGCGGGACGCCTCGGTTCATGCATGCTCCGGCGGGAGCTCGAGCACTTGCCCCGGACGGATGACCAGCGCCCTGGTGATCGCGATCTGGGGCATAGCGCGCGAGCGGCTGGTCGCGATCGTGGCCTCGGCTCTCTCGACCGTGTGCGGCCCCATCGGTTGTTGAGCCGGCACGAACGAGGGTCGGCGACGGTCGAGAGCATCTTCGCGATCGTGATGCTGGCACTGCTCACCCTCGGCGCGTTGCAGGTCGCGTTCGTGCTGTACGCGCGCAACGTCCTCGCGTCGGCGGCGCACGAAGGCGTTCGCGCGGCCGTGGAGCGCGGGGCCTCGCCGGCCGACGCGCCACCGCTCGTCGCGTCGGTCGTGCGGCAGGTCGCGGGAGGGCTCGTCTCCGACCTGGACGTCGAGGCCGGCGCCTCGTCTGTCGGAGAACGCGAGGTGCTCACGGTGAGGGTGAGCGCGAGGGTGGCGGCGTTCGGCCCGGTGCCGGTCGAGGTGCCGGTCAGCGCCTCGGCGTCGTCGGCGAGGGAGCGGCCGCGATGACGCCGCGCGAGCGCGGGATGGCGACCGTCGAGACGCTGCTGCTGGGTCTGCTGTTGTTGGTGCCGCTCGTGTGGGCGCTCGGCGTGCTCTCGGAGCTGCACCGAGCTGCGCTCGCGGGAGCCGCCGCGGCACGCGAGGCCGGGTTCGATGCCGCGCGATCGGCGACGACCGCCGAGGCGCAGCGCCGGGTCGACGCCGCGGTCGCGGGGGCGTTCGCGGACCACGGCCTCGATCCCGCCGCGGCGCGCGTCGAATGGACGACCCGCGGCCTGGAACGCGGCGGGAGCGTCGAGGTGCGCGTGTCGTACCCGACGCCGGTCGTGCAGGCGCCCTTCCTGGGCAGCGTCTCCGGGCCCGCGGTATGGGTACGCGCGTCTCACGTCGCGCGCGTCGATCCCTATCGGAGCAGGGAGTGAACGCTGCGGACGAGAGAGGACAGGTCACCGTCCTCGTGCTCGGGATGGCGTTGCTCGCGTTTGCGGTAGCCGGCCTGGCGGTGGACGGGACAAGGGCGTGGCTGCTGAGACGATCTTTGCAGAACGCCGCCGACGCGGCCGCGCTCGCCGGTGCCGGGGAGATCGACCGGCGTGCCTACTACTCGTCCGGAGGACGCTCGATCACGCTCGATCCCGCGGCGAGCGAAGCCGTCGCGACGCGCTGGCTCGCGGCGCGCGGCGTCGCTGCCCGCGCCTCCGTCACGTCTGCCGGTGATCGCGTCACGGTGACGATGAGGGCGGAGATGCCGACGACGTTCCTCGCGCTCGTGGGTGTGAGGACGCTCGGCGTCGGCGTCGAAGCCGACGCGGCCCCCATCGCCGGATCCCCTTAGAAATCGGCATTTCGGGCCTCCTTTGCCACTTTTCGCGGGCGCGCGGCCTATAGGGTGGCGCGCGGTTTGGCAACCCGCTACGAAGGAGGATGGATTGAACAAGGGAGAGCTCGTCGAGTCGGTAGCAAACGCGACCGGTGAGAGCAAGAGGGTCGTCGCCGGGGTCGTCGACGAGATCGTCACCACGGTCCAGAAGCAGGTGAAGAAGGGCGAGAAGGTCACGCTTCCCGGCTTCGGCACGTTCGAGCGCCGCGCCCGCGCCGCGAGGACCGCGCGCAACCCCCAGACGGGAGAGCCCATCAAGGTCAAGGCTTCCAAGGTCCCGGCGTTCAAGCCCGGCGCCGGGTTCAAGAGCTTCGTCTCCGGCAAGAAGTAGCCGACCGTCGAAAAAGGAAGAGCCCCGGGGTGTCCCGGGGCTCTTTTTGCTTTCTGCGTGGACGTGCTAGCGCGGCCTGCGTCCCTTCTGGATCCTGATCTGCCTCATCTCGTTCCTCCCCAGGTCCGTGCCGCCGCTGTCTTGCTGGGTTCGCCACGCTGCTGGACGGTCCTGCGGCGTTACAGGGTTGATTCCCCTGGTCTGCTTGGACTAGTCCTGCAAGATCGCGAATCTTCGGACCTGCAATGGTGCTCGACGCTGCCGGCTGCCTTACGTCCGTTAGAACGCCGCCGGGGCCGATTCGTTGCGCCGCAGGTGTCGCGCGCGGGAGCGTTATCGTCGGCGGCATGAAGAGGTCCATGGGCGGAGGCACACACCGCGGCCCCGTCGCGCTGCGCCGACAGCGCCGGACGATCAGGTTCGTCCAGATCCTGCTCGTGGTGACCGCGGCCGGGTTGCTCCTGTTCGCGGGATACGCGCTCGGGCGCACGTCCGGCTACGACGCGGGGGCCGAAGCCGGGGCGATCGACGCGCCGCGCCGCCCGTCGAACGTGCAGACGGTCGTGCTCGGCGTCCTCGGGCTCGCCGCGCTCGGGGGAGCGCTGTTCCTCCAGGGCGACGGCACGGTGCGGGTGCCGACGCCGGCGCGGCTCGAGGAGCTCGTCGGCCGGGCGGAATCACAGGCGATCGAGCGAGCCGAGAGGTTAGCCGCGGAGGAGAGCGAAGCGCATGCCCCGCCACAGGCCGGGTCGTCTAAGGCGCCTGCTCCGCCCGCAGCTTCCTGAGTACCTCCGCGGTCCGGCCCCCGAACGATCCCGCCTTCGCGAGGAACGCATCCACGTCGGCCGGCGTGTCGATGTCGAGCGCGAGCCGGGGGAGCGCCAGGATCGAGCAGCGGTAGCCGCGGCGCTCCGCCAGCGCGATGTGGCGCCCGAGGCTCCCGGGGCCGAACGCCGGCTCGATGAGGCCCGGCGGCGTCAGGAACAGCGCGTTCGTCCCGCCGTCGTCGCCCGAGGGCACCAGAACGATGTCCGACGTCGCGCCGGTGTCGAGCAGGTCCACGACGTCGCCCTTGTACGCGAGGGGGACGTCGCACGGTATGACGGTGACGGACTCGGCCCCCGCTCCAGCCGCGGCGCCGGCGGCCGCGGCGATCGCGTCGTTGAGCCCGGTGCCGGGGTCGGGGCACGCGTGGAGGCCGCCGTCCCGGGCGCGGGCGAGCACGTCGTCGTCCTCGCTCACCACCCACCATTCGAGGAAGTCGACCGAGAGGCAGAGCGCGAGCGCGTCGTCGAGCAGCGCCCCGGCGACCTCGAGCCGCTGCGCCTCGTCCAGCTCGGGGCCGAGGCGCGATTTCGCTTTATCCAGAGCCTTGACCGGAAGGATCCCCGCGTCCATCGCGGGCAGCCTATCCAGCCGCCCCTGGGCTACCGGCAGACCCTGTCGCCGCCCAGCTTCTTGAAACTCGCGACCACGCTCCCGTGACGCAGCTCCACTTCGTCGCCCGTCGGAGACCGCCACTCGACTTCGAGCTGTGCGCACGACGGCAGGTTCGAGGCGAAGGTGAACGAGAACGACGTGGTCGCCGAAGACGGGTCGAAATGTGCCGGTCCACTGCCCAGCACGCGACCGTCGGTGCCCACCCGGACGCGGACGTCGACGGCGGCGCCCGTGAGGTCGCCGTTGAACGTCACGCTCACCGGTCCCCGTGCGTTGGCTATCGGCAGCGACATACCCGTCAAGCGGACGAACTCCTCGCTCGTCGTCGTATCCCCTCTCCCGGCGATCTGGAACGCCTGACGGTTCGACCGGCCGTCACCGTGGTTCCCGGCGCCGCCCGCCGCGGCAAGTCCCGCCACGAGCAGGGCGGTCGCCGCGGCGACGGACCCGGCCCCGAGCATGAGCTTTCTCATGGTCCCCTCCTTGCGCAAGAAACGAAGGCTGGGGAGCGTTCGGCTCCCCAGCCTTCCTAACGTCCGGATGCAGCGTTTCGGCGCGCGGCCCCTAATACGCGTTGTCGAACGTGTCTTTGTCGTGAGTGTTCAGGGTCCGATCGTAGGTGGTGTTCGCGATACCGGTCTTGCACATCGTGTGGTGCTGGTCCGCGTTGTTGTTGCAGATCCAGCCGTCGTTGCCGCTCGTGAAGTGACCGAAGCCGTCACCGCCCTTGACCCGTCCGGTGGCATGTCCGAACTCGTGCGAGGCCACGCTCTCCAGGTCGGTCTCGCACGTGGAGGCGGACGCACAGGACGGAGTTCCGGTGTCGTTCGTGTACCAGTTCTCGCCACTGTCGAAGCGGATCTGGAAGTTGGCGATGCTGTTCGCGTCGGTCCCACCCGCGTTGGCGAAGGAGCAGACGTAGGCTTGGCCGGCGGTTCCGGTGGGGCCGTCGATGTAGCTCCAATGGATCGCGTCCTTCTCTGCGTTCGGGGTCCCGTCGGCGTTCTTCGGGCACGACATGAACGGGAACGCCGCGTAGTCGCTCTGGTTCTGCTCGAAGTTGAACGACATCGGCTGACCCTGGTTGTTCCAGTGGCCCGCGCCGTCCTTGATGCGGTCGCGGAGCCACGTGCCCGTCGGGACGTCGTTCGCAAACCGCCACTTGGGGTTCAGGTGGTTCGATCCCCACTTGGGGCCGTACCAGTTGCTCGCGGTGTGGGCGTTCGCGACGAACGCCGCCGAGAGCGTCGCCACGACCGTGGCCAGCACGAGGAGAGAGACCATCTGCAGTCGGAGCTTCATCGTTTAGTTACCCCCTCTAGCGCGCTCGACCGTCTCGTCGCAGGCTGTGAACCCGTCGACGTGCCAGCCGTTGGCGAGCCGGATCGTCGCAACGAGCATCTTGTGCTCGCCGCCCTGCGCGTACGCGAATCCCTGCGCCGCTTCGCCACGCGGACCCTCTGCGAACGCCGCGTCCGAGAGACCCGGCAGCTCCTCGTTGAGAAACGCGGCAAGGGCATGGCGCGGGGAGACGGACCCTCCCCCGTCGGTGCCGCTCGTGTCCTGGTGGAAGTAGCCGATCATCTCGTGCGCCCCGCAAGCCAGCGCCGGCGGGGGCGCCGGTGGGCCTGCCAGCGACTGGCCGGCGGTCAAGCCCGCAACCGCGGCGAGGCCCGCGGCGAGCGCGTATGTAGCCTTGTTCAAATCGTCCTCCTGGTAGAGCCGGATATGACGTGAGGGTGCCTCCGCGCCGGCGCGCACGGCAGGGAGGCAGGGACCGGGCCCAGGGCCGGCCCGACGGTTCGTTTTAACCCTCAACTTGGCAGGTGTGACCATAAGTGGCGAAAGCGCGGCACGAAATAGCCCGATCGGACTATTTGTGGGCGTACCGCCCGACCCGGACGAACACGAACCGCCCGGCCGGCTCCCGGCCGTACGATTCGTGCGGCTCGGAGGCGCGAGAGAAGGAGAGAAGCGGCATGGTCACAGCCGAGCGGAAGCACTGGCAGCATCTCTACGCGGAGGTCGTCGCCACCGAGATCTGTTGCGGATGCTCCGCGTGCATCGTCGCCTGTCCTCACCACGTCCTCGAGCTGCAGGACTTCGACCCGGTCCAGACCGACCTGAGCTCGCCGTTCGACGACTGCGTCCACGGACAGGAGGGCTGCTCGCTGTGCGCGATGGCGTGCCTTCGTCTCGACCCGAAGATCGACGTGATCGAGACGAGCGTGCACGGCCGCAGGCGCGACGACGCGCAGCCCGAGGGGACCTACCGGTGGAAGACGCTGGCGCGGGCGACGTACGCGCCGATCCTCGAACGGGGGCAGGACGGCGGAGCCGTGACGGCGTTGCTGGCGTGGGGGTTGGACACGGGTGAGCTCGACGGCGCCGCGGTGTCGTCGCCCTCCGAGGACGTGCCGTGGCTCGACGAGCCGGCGATCGTGCGGAGCCGCGAGGAGCTGCTCGCCCAGGCGGGCTCGCGCTACACGTACTGCGCGACGCCGCTCGCGCTGAAGAAGGCGGCCGAGCTGAAGCTGAAGAACATCGCGCTCGTCGGCGTGTCGTGCGAGTCCACCGCGGTGCGCAGCCTGGCGGCCGAGGGCATCAAGCGGTGGACGCGCCGCGTCGGGCTCGTGGTCGGGCTCATGTGCTGCGAGACATTCGACTACGACGCGTTCATGGTCGGCAAGGTCGAGAACGAGATGGGGATCCCCCTCGAGGACGTCAAGAAGGTCAACGTGAAGGGCAAGGTCATCCTCACGTTGCAGGACGGCCGCGACGTCGACATCCCGCTGAAGCACGCGCGGCCGTTCGCGAACGAGTGGTGCCACCATTGCCCGGACTTCGCGGCCGAGCACGCGGACCTCTCGTGCGGGGGCCTCGGCATGGAGGGCTGGACGATGATCCTCGTGCGGTCGGAGAAGGGGGACGACTACCTGCGGCGCGCCGTGGAGGCGGGGGTCGTGGAGCTGCGGGACGCCGAAGAGGAGCCGAAGGCACTGGAGGTCATGGACCGCCTCGCACGCAAGCAGAGGGCGAGGGTGGGCCCCGACGACCCCCACGCCGAGGCCGCCTACGCGACGAAACAAGCGCTGGAAGCCGCGCGGGCGGCCGGCGCAGCAGAGGAGGCATAGAGGCGATAGGTGGGTGCCGTCTGCGAGATCGGGCGGCCGCACTGTCGAGGGAATGAGTTCCTGATACCGCGGTGATCACGCGCCTGCTCAGGGGTCATAAGCATCCCAGCAATGTGGGCCACGCGTCGGGCGGGCCCTCATGACATAACCTTCAACTACCTCCAGCGCGCAGCGAACCGATCGGCAGTTCGAGATCGGGATGCCCGACCGGGAGCGAATAACCAGGTCAAGCGGTATGTCGCCGAGTCCCAGACGTTCTCGTTGTCCCTCGGTTCCCATTGCCGGCGTCCAGCGCTGAGCCGGTACTAGCATCGTTTGCGCACCCGCCCGGCGCCGTAGAAAAGTTAGGCTGATGAATCGCTAGGTCATCTCGGCCCCTCGTGGGCCCCTAGAGACAAGGCGAGAATGCCTTCTTGGTGAGAAATAATCTAGCAACAAGATAGCATCCCAGCCATGTGGGCCACGCGTCGGGCGGGCCCTCATGACATAACCTTCAACTCCCTCCAGCGCGCAGCGAACCGATCGGCAGTTCGAGATCGGGATGCCCGATCGGGAGCGAATAACCAGGTCAAGCGGTATATCGCCGAGTCCCAGACGCTCTCGTTGTCCCTCGGTTCCCATTGCCGGCGCTCCAGCGCTGAGCCGGTACACCATCGGTAGCCACGGCCACCAGTGACGCCGAGGACGGTACACATGACAACAAGCTCAATGTAGATGCGTATAACCAGCGGGGATACTCGATGTAGCTAATGTCTAGCGAGAACTAAGAGCGCGAAAAAACTCCGTCCTATAGCCGAAGCGCCTGCCGGGAAGGCGGTACGCTCTCGATATGGGGGCTGTCGAATGAAGCCAGAGTAGTACGAAGGAGGGACGTGGAAATGAGTGATCGGCTCACCGCATTAGTGGTGAAGGATGAGGAATTCGTTCGAGACGAGCTCGCCGCGGCTCTGGAAGGCAAGGTCAGATTCACGGAGGGCGGATCGCTGATTCTCGACGACGGCTTTCCAGGCTTGAGCACTGCGCAGAAAGTGGCTTGCATCCTGCTTGCCTGCAGGGCCGCCCACTTGTTGGGCTTGCGGAACTCATCCGGAGCCACCCCCGGTCAGGTGGTGGAGATGTCGGGTATGGCACCCGGATCTGTTCGGCCAAAGCTAAGCCAGCTTGCGAAGCAACGATTGGTAGCCAAGGAGGGGAGCGAATACGTCATCCCCACCCACGCCGGACGCAAGGTTGCGACCTTGGTCGCGGAGGGAGCGTGAACGTATGAGACCCAACGAAGAACGAGTTGAGCGACTGCGTGACGCCCTTGCGGCTGTCCAAGAGCTCGATATTCCCGAGGACAGTCCGATGCTGGCGCCAGCTTTGGAGTTTCTGCTGAAGAGTCTTGATCAATCCGGGCCGGATGAGCGCCATGTCAACGAAGCCGGTCTTCCCACGAGCGAGACGGGGAGCTCCTCTCCTCTGGAGCGCGCGGTTACATGGACCGGCGTGTCCCCTGAGGCACTTCTTGACGTTGTGGATTTTGGGACGGAGGGGGTCATACCAACCGTCTATCACGGGCGACTTCCCAAAGGAAAGTTGGAACGCCAGCGAGTAGTGGCCGTGATGAAGCTGAGTCTTGACAAGGTGGCCTATGGCGCTTCGGAACTCTCTGCCCGACAGGTGAATGAAGTATGTGACCGCTATGAGTGCCTCGATCAAAACCTGCCAGGGAACCTCCAGAAGAGCGGTCTTGCGACCCGACTTGGGGATCGAGGCTCCTACGTGTACAGGGTCACGCTTGCCGGTGAAGACCGAGCCCGACAGGTTTTGAGGTCGTTGACTGGAACAGATGTCGGGGCGGCGGATCAATGAAGGAGGTGACAGTGGAGTCTGGAGTCGTCCATAGCGATGGATCCGACGCCCGACGGAAACTCCTGCAAGCCGCCGAGGCAGAGGTACGAGCCTCCGGGATTGAGGAACGTCTCTGGCCGGTTGCGTTCGGAAAATTATTCGATGCGTTGTACGAAGAAGGACGAGTGAATGACGGTGAGCGTTCTCGATTCCCTGACGAGGGCGCGTCAGGAGGCGCGGAGGAGTCCCTCATTCAACGCATCGCGAGGCACCTCGGATTGGCGACTGAGATCGTGGATGAGACCTTCTTCGAGAATGATGGCCAAGTCGGAGTGGCGCTCCCGCCGTCAAAGCTCGAGGACTCCAAGAAAGCCGCGACGAGGCAACTGGCGACCCTTGTGGTCCTTGGAAACCAAGCCGCCGGGATAAGTGATTGGACTCCTGTTGCCGAAATCCGAAACGTGTGCAACGAGTTCGGAGTGCTCGACATCCCTAACTTTGCGGCGACGATCTCAAGGATGGACGACATTCTTCAAGTGCGAGGCAAGGGTCAATATCGGGAAGCGCGCCTGCGACGTCCGGGGCTTGAGGTAGCAAAACATCTTCTCATCAACTTCGCGGGTCGGTCGGCTTCAGAAAAATGAGGGGGGCTAAGTATGGTCAATGGCACGGAGGCTTAGAGCGATGAGTCCGGATGTACTGGCGAGAATGAAGGACGTAGAGAGTGGCGTTCTGGCGCTTCATGAGAGTCTTCGTGCGGTTCCTTTCGAGATGATGCGTGATTACATCATCCAACGCAACGACCGGTCGTCGGGGGGAGGAGAGAACCTTGTCAATTCGGCGGCGAACGAATACGAACCTAACGAGGAGAGCGTTTCAGAGTTCACGACTTCATCGATCGGCACGAGAGCGACAATCCTGGGGATAACGCTGAGGCCGTTGCTGCTTTCTTGTACTTCGAGTACGGCGTCGAACCCTTTGCAAACGGCTGAGATTATGAACCTGGCCGCAAAGGCGGGAGTCATAATTCCTACCCGCGTCAACACGAAGCAGCGTCCAAGTGAGTCGCAGTGACCCTCGTGAGTTCATTGCCCCGATTCGGGGAGCGACTAATCAGAAGAAGGTCTTAGCTACCCTCTATTACTTTGATGAGTACGAGAAAAGGTCGCTAGTCCGCGCGCAGGAGATCAAGACGGCCTTGATAGCAGCTCGAGTATCGAACGCCAGAACGATGAACGTTAGCGATGTGCTTACCCGCTGCGGTCATCTGGTTGATTCCCCCGGTTCTGATGGCGTCAGGCGGGTATGGCAGCTAACGAGCGCGGGCAAGAGCGAGGTGCGGTCGCTGCTCAACCTGGGCGCAGAACTGTCAGGGAACCGCGATGACGTTCGGAGTCTAGAGGAAGTTGTTCGCGCCGTCGAAGGAGGACAGGCGCGAGGCTTCTTGGAGGAAGCTCTCGCGTGTCTACGGGTTGGTGCCCTTCGCGCGACTGTCGTATTCGTCTGGTCGGGGGTAGCGCGGACTCTTCAAGAGCGAGCTTTGGCGTCGGTCAGTAGGACTGAGCTGAATTCTGCGATCAAGAAGCACGACCCGGGGGCGCGCAACGTACGGTCGGTCGATGACTTTGCATTCATCAGGGACGCCGTAGCGTTGGATGCCTTCAGAGACCTTGGCTTTTTCGACAAAGGACAAGGCACTTTTCTCAAGCACGCCCTTGACCTCCGAAACCAGTGCGGGCATCCATCAAAATATCAACCTCGCGAAAAGAAGGTCTCTGGGTTCATCGAGGATGTGATCGGCATCGTTTTTCTCTCGCGCCAGGAAGGTCCCTGAGCGTTACGGTGGAAAGACCGACCCCGATCACTTCTCTCGATGTTTAGGACGAGAAGTGCCGCACTATCGGGCTCTGCTGGAAGAGCTTCCGGAACTCCGCGAGGGCCCTCGTGTAGTCGTCGCTCCCCACCGCCGCGTCGATCGCCTCCTTCGAGTCCCAGCGCGAGATCGCGCACAGCTCCACGAGGTCCCCCGAGTGCTCGTCGATCCCCACGAGCAGCTCGATACCGTGGCAGCCCGGGAACGCCTCGAACGCGGGCGCGACGTCCTCGCGGAACACCGCCTTCGCGCGCTCGACGTCGCCGGGATCGACGGTCGTGTCGAAGATGCGGATGATCACAGCCCCCACCCCTTCCTCATACGTTCCACGCGCCGCGGTTGAACATCCCGGCGAGCTGGGGGTTCAGGTCCAGCCGCCGCTCGGTCTTCGCGTACGTCGCCGCGACGATCTCACCCAGCCCGGGATAGCGCTGCACGATCCGCACCTTCTCGTCGTCGATCTCGATCACGTTGTAGGAGGGCCTCGTATACCCGCGCACGCGGTGGCTAGACGCGGTGCCGGAGTTGACGAGGAGCATCTCGCCGAACTGCCACACGTTCGGGACGTGCTTGTGCCCCGCGAGGACGAGGCTGACTTCGAGCTCGGTTAGCAGGGCCAGGACGTCACCCGCGTCCCACACGATGTTGCGCTCGCGCCCCGTCCCCGGCACCGACACGAGGTGGTGATGGAGGATGAAGATCCGGTAGTCGTCCGGCCACTCGTATGCCGCGCGGATCCAGTCGTAGCGGATGTGCCCCACCTCGCCCTCGGCCAGGTCCGGCTTCGACGAGTTCACCGCGACGACCGTCGCCCAGCGTTCCGGCTCCCGCGCGCCCTCGGAACGGTCCGGCGGAGTCATCGGCAGCCTCAGCACGCGGTCGGACCTGCCGAACGCGTCGCGGAAGTGCAGGAACCCCACGTTCATGAGGTCGTGGTTGCCGGGGATCACGATCATCTCCAGGTCCGAGAGGCGATCCAGGTACCGCTTCGCCTGGCGGAACTGCGGGCCGTAGCCTTCCGACGTCAGGTCACCGACGACCGCCACGAGGTTCGGCTTGAGCTCGCCGATCTCGTCGATCGCGTGGTCGAGCAGCTCGCCGTCGAACATCGGATGCCCGCAGTGCATGTCGGAGAGCTGGGCGATCGTCAGATGATGTCCCTTCACGAGGGTCCGTATGATAGGCGGCGGCCGCGGCCGGACGAGCCGGTACCGCGCTCTGGTGAACTCCATTCGTTCGGCGGATCGGGGGGCCGTGGAGCCGATTTACCTGATGACCAAGGCGATCCTGAAGCCATGGCTCGTCGCGTGGTTCCGCTGGCGCGTATTCGGCGCGGAGAACATCCCCCGCCACGGCGCGGCGATCCTCGCCGTCAACCACATCGCCTACATGGACGCGTTCGCCGCGGCTCAGATCGTCGACGGCCGCAAGCGCCGCCCGCGTTTCCTGGCGAAGTCCGAGCTGTTCGCCGACAAGCGCATCGGGTGGCTGCTCAGAGGGTGCGGCCAGATCGAGGTCCGCCGCGGGACGGCCACCGCGCCGATGGCGCTCGACCACGCGCTCGACGCGTTGCGCCGCGGCGAGATCGTCGTCGTGTTCCCGGAGGGGACGATCACCGACGACCCCGAGCTGGGGCCGATGGTGGCGAAGACCGGCGCCGCACGTCTCGCGCTGCAGTCCGGAGCGCCTCTGCTGCCGTGCGCACTGTGGGGGACGCAGAACGTCTGGCCGAAGGACTACGCGAAGAACTGGCGTCCGCGCCAGGAGATCCTCGCCTCGGTCGGGACGCCTCTGGACGTGCACGGGGACCCGGCGTCGCAGGACGCGTGGGCCGAGACGGGGGAGAAGCTGATGAGCGCGATCGGCCACCTGCTGGAAGGGCTCCGCCCGCAGCTCCCGGACCGCCGCCGGCCCAAGCGGGCGGCCGCGTGAAGGTCGCTTTCGTCGGCGCGGGTTCCTGGGGCACGGCGACCGCGTCGCTCGTCGCCGCGAAAGGATCGTACGAGACGATCCTGTGGGCGCGCCGGGCGGAGCTCGCCGAGACGATCAACCTCTACCACGAGAACCCCGAATACCTCCCGGACGCAGCGCTCCCCGAGGTCCTGCGCGCCACCAACGACCTCGAGGAGGCCGTCGCGGGCGCCGAGGTCGTCGTCATGGCCGTCCCGTCGCACGGATTCCGCGCGGTGTTGAAGGACGTCGCGTCCGTGGCGGAGCGCGGCACGCGTTACGTGAGCCTTACGAAGGGACTCGAGGTCGACAACCGCAAGCGGATGTCCGAGGTGCTGACGGAGGAGGTCGAGGGCATCGACGACTCGCGCATCTCCGTCCTCACCGGACCGAACCTCGCGAAGGAGATCGTGCGCGGGTATCCCGCGGCCTCGACGATCGCATGCCGGGACGAACGGGTCGCGACGGAGCTCCAGGAGGTGTTCCAGTCCCTGCGCTTCCGCTGCTATCGCAACACCGACCTCGTCGGCTGCGAGCTCGGCGGCGCGTTGAAGAACGTGATCGCGATCGCCGCCGGCATGGCCGACGGTCTCGGCTTCGGCGACAACACGAAGGCCACGGTGATGACGCGCGGCCTCGCCGAGATGGCGCGCTTCGGCGTGAGGTTCGGCGCGCACCCGCTGACGATGCTCGGCCTCGCGGGCGTAGGCGACCTCATGGCGACGTGCGCGAGCCCGCAGTCGCGCAACCACTTCGTCGGCATCGAGCTCGGCAAGGGCCGCAAGATCGACGAGGTCATCGGGTCGATGAACATGGTGGCCGAGGGGGTCAAGAGCTGCAAGCCGATCTTCGAGCTCGGCGACGCCGCGGGCGTGTGGATGCCGATCACCGAGAACGTCGTGCGCATCTGCCACGAGGGCGCGAGCGTCGACGAGCTCGTGGAGGACCTGCTGAGCCGCGAGATCAGGAGCGAGTTCGAAGGGGTCGAGGACTACCTGAGGACCTGAGGGCTACGCGACGGTCACGAGTGCCTGCTCCAGGTCGCCAACGATGTCCTCCGGGTCCTCCAGCCCGACCGACAGCCGGCAGAAGCCCTCGTCCATGCCCACAGCGCGCAGCTCGGCGGCCGTCAGCTGCGTGTGCGTGATGCTCGCCGCGTGCACGACCAGCGAGTGGATCCCTCCGAGGGACGCGGCCGGGAGCACGACCTCCAATGCCTCCTGGAACCATCCCGCGCGCTCGCGTCCCCCGGCGACGACGAACCCGATCGTCCCCCCGCCCCGGCCGCCGAGCAGGGACCGGCAGAGGGCGTGCGAACGGTCTCCCGGGAGCCCCGGGTAGTCCACCCTTTCGACCGCGTCGTGCGCCGCCAGCATCTCCGCTACCGCGAGCGCGGAGGAAGACGAACGCTCGATGCGCAGGGGCAGCGTGGCTATGCCCCTCATCGCCAGCCACGCGTTGAACGGCGCGAGCGTCGGGCCGATGTCGCGTGCAACCTCGCGCAGGCGGTCGATCGTCGCGGGGTCGCCGCACGCGATGCCGCCGACGAGGTCGTGGTGGCCGCCGAGGAACTTCGTCGCCGAGTGGACGACGAGCGTGGCGCCGTGCTCGACGGGCCGGCAGAGCGCGGGGCTGGCGAACGTGTTGTCGACGGCGAGCGGGACGTCCGCGCGCCCGGCGAGACGCCCGAGGGCCGGCAGGTCGGCGACGACGATGCGCGGGTTGCCGATCGTCTCGCAGTAGAGGAGCGCCGCGCCCGGCAGCGCCGCCTCGATCCCGTCGAGGTCGTCGACGTCGAAGAAGTCGACCTCCACGCCGAAGTCCTTCACCCGCGAGCTCAGCAACGAGTAGGCGCCGCCGTAGAGCTGGCGGGTGGCGACGATCCTGTCGCCGGGACGGCACAGTGCCAGGAACGTGCACCAGATCGCGGCCATCCCGCTGGAGAACGCCTCGGCGTCCGCGGCCCCCTCGAGATCCGCGACCGCGGCCTCGAACGCGTCGACGGTCGGGTTCGCCCAGCGCGTGTAGACGTAGCCCGCGCCGACCCTCTGCTCGGACGCCTTCGCGAACGCGCCGGTGTCGTCGAACGCGTACGTCGACGACAGGTCGAGCGCAGGCGCGAGCGGTTCGCCGTCCTGCTGGGGGACCGTGGGGCGATGGACGGCGCGGGTGGCAAAACCCAGGGCTGCCGGACGCGCGTCGGAGCCGCTCATGCGGCCGCGATCGTCAGAGATGGACGACGGGGCACGTCAGCGTGCGCGTGATGCCCTCGACTGCCTGGATCTTCGCCACGACGAGCTTCCCGAGGTCGTCGACGTTGGGGGCGCTCGCCCGGACGATGACGTCGTAGGGCCCCGTCACGTCCTCGGCCGCGTCGACGCCCTCGATCTCGCGCACCTCGCGCGCCACCTGGGCGGCCTTGCCGACTTCGGTCTGGATGAGGATGTAAGCCTGGACGGCGGCCACGTCGCTCCTTCCGTTAAAGAACGAATACGTATCTCGGATGATCGGGGAGTCTAGCAGGGCCGTCTCGCGCCCCTTCCGGTAGGCTCGACGCCTCGTTCCCACGTCTTCGAAGGAGCTTCTACATGTCATCCGCTTCTCTCGCGGGGATCGACCGCCCCGGCCGAGTCCACCTGAATCCGAGCGCGCCCGCGCTCGTAGAGATGGCCGTGGCTCGCGCAGAGGGGACGCTTGCGCAGTCGGGGGCGCTCGTGACGACGACGGGCGAGCGCACGGGACGTTCGCCGAAAGACCGCTTCTTCGTCGCGCACGGATCGTCGAAGGACAGGATCGAATGGGGACCGGTCAACCAGCCGGTGGAGCCCCAGGCGTTCGACGCCCTGCTCGAGAAGGTCAGGGCGCACATGGAGGGGCGAGAGCTGTTCGTGATCGACGGCTTCGTGGGGGCCGACCCCGACCATTCGATCCGTCTGCGCGTGATAGCGGAGTTCGCGTGGCACGCGCTGTTTGCCAAGCAGCTGTTCCGGCGCCCCGAGCCAGCCGACCTGGCGGGGTTCGAGCCGGAGTTCGTCGTGTTGTCCGCGCCGTCGTTCGATGCCGTCCCCGAGCGCGACGGGACGAACTCGAACGCGTTCATCGGCGTCGACGTCGAACGCAAGCAGGTGCTGATCTGCGGCACGCACTATGCCGGCGAGATCAAGAAGTCGATCTTCACGTCCGCGAACTACCTGCTGCCGGAGCAGGGCGTGCTGCCGATGCACTGCTCGGCGAACCTCGGCGCCGGCGGTGACGTGGCGCTGTTCTTCGGCCTCTCCGGCACCGGCAAGACCACGCTCTCCGCCGACCCTGAGCGCCGGCTCATCGGCGACGACGAGCACGGTTGGTCCGACAACGGCGTCTTCAACTTCGAGGGCGGCTGCTACGCGAAGTGCATCCGGCTCTCCCAGGAGAACGAGCCGCAGATCTGGGAAGCCATCAGGTTCGGGTCCGTCGTCGAGAACGTCGTGGTCGACGAGGAGACGCGCGCGGTCGACTACGACGACGCCTCGATCACCGAGAACACGCGCGTCGCCTATCCGCTCGAGTTCATCCCCGGGTTCGTTCCCGAGGGACGCGCCGGTCATGCCGAGACGATCGTGTTCCTGACCGCCGACGCGTTCGGCGTGCTGCCCCCGATCTCGAGGCTGTCCCCGGACGCCGCGATGTTCCACTTCCTCTCGGGCTTCACGGCGAAGCTCGCGGGCACCGAGGCGGGTCTCGGCACCGAGCCCGAGGCGACGTTCTCCACCTGCTTCGGCGCGCCCTTCCTGCCGCTGCGCCCGAGCGTCTACGCGGGGATGCTCGGCGAGCGAGTCCAGCGCCACGGCGCGCGCGTCTTCCTCGTCAACACCGGGTGGACGGGCGGAGCGTTCGGCACCGGCACGCGCATGAACCTCCCGGCGACGCGCGCGATGGTGAGCGCGGCCACGTCGGGAGCGCTCGACGGGATCGAGACGCGCACGCACCCGATCTTCAACCTCGACGTCCCGGTGACCTGCCCGGGCGTGCCCGACGACGTGCTCGACCCACAGTCGACGTGGAGCGACCCGGAGGCTTACGAAGACAGGGCCCGCGAGCTCGCGCAGATGTTCGTGAAGAACTTCGAGCGGTTCGTCGATTCCGTGCCGGCCGAGGTCGTGAAGGCCGGACCGAGGGCGGACTAGCTCTCGATCTCGAAGAAGATCCGGACCTCGGTGTGGTACTCGGTGATCACGCCGTCCTCGACCACCGCGCTGCTCGCCACCACGTCGAACCTGGTGATGTGCCTGATCGTGCGCGACGCCTCCGCGAGCGCGGCGCGTGCCGCGTCGCCCCAGCCGTCGGCCGAGACACCGGTGAGCTCGATCGTGTTCAGTACCGCCACCGCATCGCCTTTCGGTCGTGAGGAGCGCCCGTGACTGACTCTGGGCGAAAGGTATCCGAGTTGGGCGAAGCAGGGTTGATCGCGCTCGTCACGGCCTTCCTCCCGCCGCCGCCCCCGGGCGAGCTGTGGTCCGGGGACGACGCCGCCGTCGTGACGGTGGGCGGGGAGCGTGTGCTGATGACGACGGACACGATGGTCGAGGGCGCCGACTTCGACCTCGCCTACTGCGAGGGCTTCGACGTCGGATGGAAGGCGGTCGCGATCAACGTGTCGGACGTCGCGGCCATGGGGGGCCGGCCGACGCATGCGGTCGCGACCCTGGCGCTGCCTCCGTCGACTCCGGTCGCGGTCGTCGAGGGGATCGGTCGCGGTCTCGGCGCTGCGGCCGCCGAATGGGGGGTCGCGGTCGTCGGCGGCGACGTGAGCTCTGCGCCCGCGATCGTCGTCGGCCTGACGGTCGTCGGCTCGGCGGTCGAGCCGGTGCGGCGGTCGGGAGCGCAGCCGGGCGACCTCATCTGCGTCACCGGAAGCGTCGGCGGCGCGTGGGGGGGCCTCGAGCTGCTTCGACGCGGGCTCGGCGACCGTTCGCCGCGCCTCGTCGAACGGCACCTTCGCCCCCGGGCGCGCCTGCAGGAAGGTCGCCGCTTGGCAGAGCTCGGCGTCACCGCGATGATCGACGTGTCCGACGGTCTGGCGGTCGACCTCACGAGGCTGATGAAGGCGTCGGGCACCGGATGCCGCGTGGATCCGGCGTTCGTGCCGGTGGATCCGGAGCTGGGCGTGCTGGTGGGGCTCGGCGTGTGTCGCGCCGACGACCTCGTCAGGAGCGCGATCCTGGGTGGCGAGGACTTCGAGCTGATCGCGACGAGCTCGCAGGGCGGCGACGTGCCGGTGACCGTGATCGGCGAGGTCACCGGGGACCGGGCGTTGCGATTCGGAGACGACGACCTGGAGGAGCTGGGGAGGCAAGGATGGGATCACCTGCGCGACCGGTGACGGGATTGCCGCGCGCGTTGACGATAGCCGGATCCGACTCCGGAGGAGGGGCCGGGATCCAGGCGGATCTCAAGACGTTCTTCGCGCTCGGCTGCCACGGCATGAGCGCGATCACGGCGCTGACGGCGCAGAACACCGTCGCGGTGACGGGCGTGCACGAGGTCGACCCGCGCTTCGTCGTAGAGCAGGTCGAGGCGGTCGCGACCGACATCGGGATAGACGCGGCGAAGACCGGGATGCTCGCGTCTGCGCCGGTGGTCGAGGCCGTCGCGAAGGCCGTCGAGGCATTCGACATCCGGCGGCTCGTCGTCGATCCCGTGTCGATCTCGAAGCACGGCGACCGGCTGCTCGCCGAGGACGCGGTGGAGGCGGTGCGCAACTCGCTGCTCCCGCTGGCCGAGGTGGTGACGCCGAACCTCCACGAGGCCGCGTCTCTGGCTGCGACCGGCGCCATCACGACGGTCGACGAGATGAAGCAAGCGGCGCGCGCCATCCACGCGCTCGGCCCCCGGGGCGTCCTGGTGAAGGGCGGCCACCTCTCTTCCGGCCGGGACGAGTCGATCGACCTCTATTTCGACGGCACGGGCTTCCTCGAGCTGAGGGCGCAGCGCTTCGACACGCGTGACACCCACGGGACGGGCTGCGCCCTGTCGGCGGCCATCGCCGCGCGGTGCGCGCACGGCGACTCGACGGTCGACGCGTTGCACGCGGCCAAGCGGTTCATCTCGGGCGCGATCGAGCGCTCGCTGCGCATCGGGAAGGGGTACGGGCCGGTGAACCCGGGCTGGGAGCTCTTCTCCTAGAGACGCAGGCGGGGCTAGCGGACCCGGCGTTTCGCGATGAGCCCCACGATCAGCAGGCCCGCGAGCGCGGCGGCCGCCACCGCGAGCTTCTTGCCGATCTCGCCGGCTTCGACCTTCGCGCGGTCGACGAGCTCGTCGACCTTGCGCGCGAGGTCCTCGCGCGTCTCTTCGATCTCGCCCATCGTCTGCCGGGCGTCCTTACCCATGCCGTCTCCTCTTGTTGTGTTTGTGTTCGTGTGGTGGCTATCTCTTGCCCAGGGACTTCACCATCTCGACGTCGTCCTTCAGCGTCTGCTTCGTCATGTCCGCCGAGATGGGGGTGGTCAGCTTCTTCTTGGCGATCAATCCCGCGCCGGCCGCGCAGAGGACGAGGACGCCCGCGGTCGCGAGGTCGGCGGCCCACGTCCAGAGGATCTCGTCGAACCCGTCCCGGATCGCGAGCAGGGCGAAGATCAGCGCGAAGAAGGCGAACGCGCCGGCTACGACGATGACGACGGCGCCCTTCACCTTCGTCCCGACCGACTGGCCGACCTCCTGCTTCACGAGCTCGACCTCTTTGCGGATCAGCGTCGAGAGGTCCTGCGTGACCTCCTTCATCAGCTGGCCCGCGGACTTGTCGTTGCCCGTGCCGCGGTAGAGATCCTGCGCCCTCGGTGGGTCGGCCACTTTTCCCTCCTATCCGGTCGTAAGCGATTGTCGCGTCACTCGCCGCTCTGCGAGGACGGCGTTCACCTCCGCGGCCAGCAGCGTGATCTGGGCGAGGAGGTAGCTCGCCACCAGCAGACCGGCGGCGGTGGCGAACGCCCCGAACGTAGCCGACCTCGTGGCCGCCCCGCGGTCGAGGTACACCGTGCCGGCGTACTTCAGCAGCTCGAAGACCGCTCCGGCGATCAGCGCGCCCGGGAGGACCTCGCTCCAGCTCCTCCGGAAGCGGGGCAGGAACTTGAACGCCGTGGCGAAGATCGCGACGCCGAGGGTGAGGCCGACGACCAGACCGACGATCGTCGCGCCTACCCCCGGGACGAAGCGGGCCCAACCGGCGATCACCAACGATCCGAGGACCGTCACCGCGAATATCGCCAGCCACTTCAGCGCGTCGAGGCGCTTGACGAAGAAGTTGCCCTCGTCCTCGACGCGGTGGATCTTGTTGAGGGCGTGCCCCAGCGCGACGATCGCGCCGCTGCCCGAGTAAAGGGCGAGGACGATGCTGAGCAGCGCGAGCTGCCCTGCCGCCCGTTCGACCGTGTCGAGCGTGTCCTCGGTGACGAGCTCACTCATGAGAGGAAAGCTCTCGAAGCCTCTCTCCAGGAGGTCCTCCCGAACGCCGGGGAAGACGTCGGTGACGAAGCCGACGACCGCGGTCGCGAAGATCAGCAGCGGGAACATCGAGAAGAAGACGTAGTACGTGAGGGCCGCGGCGTAGAAGCCCCCGTCGTCCTCGGAGAACCGCTTGAACGTCCTCACGGCGACGTCGACGACGCCGTAGGACGCGCGGGCTCTCTGGATGCGGAGCTTGGCCTCGGCTGGGATCTGCTTCAGGTCCGGCATCGCGCGGGGGTTACCCAGGGGTGGGTGGGGAAAACAGGGGCGGGCAGGGAAAACGGCGCGGGCTAACGAAGCGGGGGCGGGGCGGGGTCGTGCGGCGGGAGCCGGGGGCTACCCGGCGCGGGTGACCTTGTTGGCCTTGAGGCACTTCGTGCAGACCGCTACCCGCTTCGGAGTGCCGCCCACGACGACGCGCAGCTTCTGCACGTTCGGGTTCCAGCGCCGGCGCGTGCGCCGGTGGGAGTGCGAGATGTTGTTCCCGAACCCGGGGGTCTTGCCACAGATGTCGCAAACGGAAGCCATAGGCGGCAGAGGTTACCAAATCCGGAGTTAGGCCCGACCCGCCTCGCGCCCACTAACCTCAGGCTATGAGCCAGACCGTCCGTGCCCGTCCCAAGGGGCTCGAGCTGTACGCGTCGCGGCGCTCGGCGCTCCCGCTCCCGGTCACGGGCAAGAGGGCCGAGGCGCTGGAGAAGCTCGGGATCCGTTCCGTGCAGGACCTCCTCCAGCACTACCCCCGCTACCACGTCGACCGCACCCAGCTCCGGACGATCGCGGACCTGCGGCGGCTCGCGGCGGAGGGCCACGACGGCGAGGTCCAGGTCCACGCGACCGTGAAGAAGATCGCTCCGCCGTTCCGGACGCGCTCCGGCAAGCGGATGATCAAGGGCCAGATCACCGACGAGACGGGCTCGATCGACGTCACCTGGTTCAACCAGGAGTGGGTGGCGCGGGCGCTCGTCCCCGGCACCGTCGCCTTCTTCTACGGCAAGCTCGGGCTCTTCCGGGGACGCCTCCAGATGAGCGCGCCGCGCTTCGAGCGGGTGCGGACGGGCGCGGAGCCGTTCAACGTAGGGCGCATCATCCCCATCTATCCCGCGACCGCGGACCTCACGAGCGACCAGCTCCGCAAGCTGATGTGGGAGGCGTTGCAGCGGCACGGTCAGATCCTCGACCCGCTGCCGGAGCCGCTGTTCCGGTCGCTCCGTCTCATGAGCCGCTCCGATGCCGTGCGGCTCATCCACTTCCCCGACTCGAAGGACGACGTGCTCCAGGCGCGCCGCCGGATCGTCTTCGACGAGGTCTTCACGCTGCAGCTCGGGCTCGTCTACCGGAAGCGCAAGCTCGAGCGCACGGTCCGCGGGATAGCGCACGCGGCCCCCGGGGCGGACTCGCTGGCCGAGACTTTCGTAGCCGAGCTGCCGTTCGAGCTGACGGGGGCACAGCGGCGGGCGTGCGCGGACGTCGCGCGCGACATGGCGAAGGCGCACCCGATGCACCGCCTCGTCGAGGGCGAGGTCGGCTCCGGCAAGACCGTCGTCGCGCTCTACGCGTGCCTGGTCGCGGTCGAAGGCGGCTACCAGGCGGCGTTCATGGCGCCGACGGAGGTGCTGGCGGAGCAGCACCACCTGACGGTCGCCGAGCTCCTCGACCGCGCGTTCGGCGAGGCCGAGCGGGCGAACCTGTTCGCGGGGGTGTCGCGCCGGCCGGTCGTACGGTTGCTGACGGGCTCGACTCCCGCTGCGCAGCGGCGCACGATCCTCGCCGAGGTCGCGGCGGGAGAGGTGGACCTGCTGCTCGGGACGCACGCGTTGATCCAGGAGTCGGTGGAGTTCCGGCGCCTCGGCGTCGCCGTGGTCGACGAGCAGCACCGTTTCGGCGTGCACCAGCGCAAGACGTTGCGCGAGAAGGGGTCGGAGGGCGAGCCCGACATCCTCGTGATGACGGCGACGCCGATCCCGCGGACGCTCGCGGTGACGATCTACGGTGACCTCGACGTCTCGATCCTCGACGAGCTGCCCAAGGGGCGGAAGCCGATCGAGACGGTCCTCGCGTCGGGGGACGAGGGGCGGCGTGAGGCCTACGACCTGATCCGCCGCGAGGTCGCGGCGGGACGGCAGGCGTTCGTCGTGTACGCGCTGCGCGACGAGTCGGATAAGACCGAGCTCCGCAGCGCGAAGGCCGAGGCGGCGCGGCTCGCGCACGAGGTCTTCCCGGACCTCCGCGTCGGGCTCGTCCACGGCGACATGAAGCCGTTAGAGAAGGAGAGCTCCATGGGCGGCTTCCGCGACGGGGCCACCGACGTCCTCGTCGCGACGACGGTCGTCGAGGTGGGCGTGGACGTCCCGAACGCGACCGTGATGCTGATCGAGGACGCGGACCGGTTCGGGCTCGCGCAGCTCCACCAGCTCCGGGGGCGGATCGGCCGCGGGGGCCACGCGTCGTACTGCGTGCTCGCGACGGACCTCGACCTGACGCAGGCCGGCGCCGATCCCGCGATCGGTGTCGCCGCCGAGCGTCTTCAGGCGGTCGTGTCGACCGGGGACGGCTTCAAGCTCGCCCTCGTGGACCTGCGCCACCGCGGCGAGGGGCAGCTGTTCGGCGCCCGCCAGTCCGGGATGCCCCAGCTCAAGCTCGCGCGGGTCCTCGAGCACCAGGACGTCGTGCAGAAGGCACGGGATATCGCAGTCGCCATGCTCGACGAGGATCCGGAGCTCCGGTCGTACGAGAACGCCGAGCTCGCCCGCGAGATGCACGCCCGGTTCCCCGACCAGGCGCTGGACGTAGTCCATTCGGGATAGCGGCGGTTTGGTGCGGCCGCCTCGGTTTGGTTAGGTTGTGGCTATGAGAGTCATCGCGGGTGAGGCCAAAGGCCGGCGCCTGAAGTCTCCCGGCCTCGGCACCCGCCCCATGACCGACCGCATGAAGGAGTCGGTCTTCTCGTCGCTCGGCGAGCTCGACGGCCTCGTCGTCCTCGACCTCTACGCGGGCTCGGGCTCGCTCGGTCTCGAGGCCCTGTCGCGCGGCGCGGCGACCGCGCGCTTCGTCGAGAGCGCACGAGACGCGATCGTGAAGCTCGAGGAGAACATCGAGACCACCGGTCTCGGCTCGAAATCCGAGGTCACGTGGGCCGACGTCACCTCGACGCTGCAGCTCGGAACCGACGACCGCGTCGACCTCGTGTTCCTCGACCCCCCGTACTCCATGCCGCTGGCGAACGTGCGCGCCGATCTCGAGGCGCTCGTCATGAACGGGTTCCTGTCCGACGAGGGACGGATCGTCGTCCACCGGCCCGCGAAGGAGGGCCACCTCAAGCCGCTGGGGCTCGCGCTCCAGTGGGAGAGGGAATACGGGCAGTCCCGCATCCTCGTGTTCGGCCACGAGGAAGAGGAAGCCTGAATCCCCCCGCGATGACGACCGCGCTGTGCCCCGGGTCGTTCGACCCACCCACCAACGGCCACGTGGACGTCATCGAGCGCGCGTCCCGCCACTTCGACGCGGTGGTCGCGGCCGTGATCGCGAACCCGTCCAAGCAGGCGCTGTTCGACGCGGACGAGCGCTCCCGGCTGCTGTCCGACGCGCTGTCGCACCTGGACAACGTCGAGGTAGCCGCGTTCGACGGCCTGCTCGTCGACTTCGCGCGGGAGCGGGGCGTCAACGTCGTCGTCAAGGGGCTGCGGGCCGTCTCGGATTACGAATACGAGCTGCAGATGGCGCAGATGAACGCGGCGCTGTCGCCGGGGCTGGACACGTTGTTCGTCTCCGCGAAGCCCGAGTGGGCGTTCCTGTCGTCGAGCCTCGTCCGGGAGGTCGCCCGCTACGGAGGGTCGGTCGACGGCCTCGTTCCCCCCGTGGTCGCGGCCGCCCTGAAGGCCAGGTTCGGGGGCTGACGAGAGGCCCCCTCGCCGGGCCGACGTGGCATGCTGTAGGACCTCACCGAACCCACTCCAACGCAGCTGGAAAGGTAACGACGCCGATGGACCTGATCGAACGGATCGACGAGATGCAGGTGCTGATCGAGGAGGCCAAGTCCGTGCCGCTGTCCTCGTCCGCCGTGATCAACCGGGACGAGCTGCTGGAGATGCTGGCGCAGATGAAGGACGAGGTACCCGACGAGGTCCGTCAGGCCCGCTGGATGACGAGGGACCGCGACGAGCTCCTGTCCCGTGCCCGCAAGGAGGCCGAGCGGATCGTCGCCGAGGCCCGCGAGCAGCGGGACCGCCTGCTGTCGCGGACCGAGATCGTCCATGCCGCCGAGCGGGAGGCCGAGCGGATCGTCGACGAGGCCAAGGAGCGGGGGATCAAGCTCCGCGTCGAGGCCGAGGACTACATCGACCAGAAGCTGGCGGCCTTCGAGATCCTGCTGAACAAGACCCTCGCCACGGTCGCCAAGGGCCGGGAGCAGCTCCGGGGCCAGCGGACGTCGCACGTCGAGGGCGCCCCCGAGGCGGGGGCCGAAGCGCCGTTCGACGCGGCGGAGCTGAGCCAGCCAAGTATCTAGCTGCTCTAACGGCGTCGCGGCGTGGCCCGCATAACTGGAAGTACCTGGGAAAACGGGTCGTTCTGATATCATTCCGGTCCCGGCGCGTCGGCACGTGCCGGCCACTTTCCACGGCGGATCTCAGGAGTCGCGCGCGTGCAGGGATTTACCCATTCGGTCATCGACATCCTCGGCCGGCCCGGTGAGTACCGGGACGTCCGGATCGTCGCGCCCCTGCCGGGCGCCGCGACCGCCCTCGCCCGCCTCACGTCCTCGCCGGTGGAGGCGAACCTTCGGGCCGAGAGCGTGGTCGAGGGCATCCTGATCACCGGCGGCGCCCGCGCCGACGTGACGCTCGAGTGCTCCCGGTGCCTGACGGAGTTCTCCTCGGAGGTCTCGGTCGACGTGTGCGAGCTCTTCGCGGGCCCCGGCCACGAGGGTGAGGAGGACTCCTACGAGGTCACCGGGACCGAGATCGACCTCGAGCCGATGCTGCGGGACGCCGTCGTCCTCGCGCTCCCTCTCAACCCCGTGTGCTCGCTCGACTGCAAGGGTTACTGCGCCGGCTGCGGCCAGAACCTGAACGAGGGGGAGTGCACCTGCGCCCCCGACGACGTGGATCCGCGGTGGGCGGGGCTCGAGGCCCTGCGCACGAAGCTGGACCAGTAGAGGAGGAACGATGGCGGTACCCAAGAGGCGCAAGACCGGGTCGAAGATGAGGATGAGGCGCGCCCACTGGAAGACCGAGGCGCCGACGTACGCGTCTTGCCCCCAGTGCCGCCAGCCGAAGCTGCCCCACCGCGTCTGCCCGAACTGCGGCCACTACGCAGGGCGGCAGGCCGTCGAGACGGAGTAGAGCGGCGATAGGCCTCGCAGCCCTGGGCGTCCCCGAGGGGGGCGGACCCCTTTACGACCTCGCCCTCACGCACCGCTCCTACGCGTTCGAGAACGGCGTGACCCAGCACAACGAGCGGCTGGAGTTCCTCGGCGACGCCATCCTCGGCGCCGTCGTGACCGACCTCGTCTTCGACCGCTATCCGGAGCTCTCCGAGGGCGCGATGGCGCCGCTGCGCGCGTCGGTGGTCAACACCCACTCGCTCGCCGACGTCGCGCGCAAGCTCGACCTGGGGCGCCACATCAAGCTCGGCAAGGGTGAGGAGATGGGCGGGGGCCGCGACAAGGCCTCGTTGCTCGCCGACGCCCTCGAAGCCGTCATCGGCGCCGTCTACCTCGACCGGGGGCTCGACGCGGTCCGGGACGCGATCGTCCCGATCTTCGAGGAGCGCGTCGCGGCCGCGGTGGCGACCGGGACCCGCTTCGACCCGAAGGCCGCTCTCCAGGAGCGCGCGGTCGCGGAAGGCCATGCCCTCCCCTCGTACCGCGTCACGGGATCCGGACCCGACCACGACAAGCGGTTCGAGGCCGACGTGTACGTCGCCGGGCGGCTTCTCGCGACGGGCAGGGGCCGCAGCAAGAAGGAGGCGGAGCAGGAGGCCGCGCGCCGGGCGCTGTCCGCCGCCGAGGCGGGACCTCTCGAAGGAGGTGCTTCGGATGCCCGAGCTTCCTGAGATCGAGGTGCTCCGCCGCGACTTCGAGAAGGAGATCGTCGGCCGCCGCGTCAAGGAGGTCGAGGTCCGGCCCGGCACGAACGCCATGAAGGTCATCTCGCGCCACGGGCGCCGCAAGGACTTCCAGGACCTGTTGCTCGGGGCGAAGGTCGAGCGGATCGACCGCCGCGGGCGCGCGCTGCTGCTCGAGCTCGACAACCAGCGAACGCTCGTCTTCGAGCTCGGCCGCGCCGGGCAGCTCCTTAAGACGAGCGCGTCCGACGAGATCGTGACGCACACGCACGTCGTGATCGCCTTCACGATCGGCGGCCACCTCCGCTTCTCGGACCCCTCCAAGGAGGGCGAGGTCTATGTCGTCGGCTCGGACGAGGTCGCTGCGCTGACGGACACGGGCGGCGCGATCGACCCGCTCGAGCAGCCGCTCGCGTGGCACCACTTCTCGTCGTTGCTCGAGGAGCGCAAGACCGGCTTGAAGGAGCTGCTGATGGACGACGGCTTCATCGTCGGTCTCGGCGACATCTACTCCGACGAGATCCTGTTCGCGGCCGGCCTGCGCCACGACCATCCTTCGAACAAGCTGTCGTCGCAGGACGTGAGGCGGCTGTACCGGGCGCTGATGGAGATCCTGCAGGACGCGGTCAAGGCGCGCGGGACCTCGTGGGGCGACTCGCCGTTCACCGACCTCCAGGGGGACTCCGGGCAGTACCAGCTCGAGCTGAAGGTCTACGACCGGGAGGGCGAGTTCTGCCGCAGGTGCCGGAACGACATCGTGAAGGAGCCGTTCGGCGACTCGTACACCTATTTCTGTCCGCAATGTCAGTCGTGAGCAGGAGGAAACGAAGTGGAAGATAGGACTCGCGTCCACGTGTTCGTGTCCGGGGACGTGCAGGGAGTGAACTTCCGGCAGGCGATCGCGGACAAGGCGAACGAGCAGGGCGTGACCGGCTGGGTCCGCAACCTCAACGACGGCCGCGTCGAGGCGGTCCTCGAAGGCCCCCGCGACGAGGTCTACCGGGTCGTCGGGCTGTGCCGCGCGGGCCCCAGAGGGGCCCGCGTGCAGGGCGTCCAGGTCGACCGGGAGCCTCCGAAGAACGAGAAGACCTTCAAGATCAAGTAGGTCCGCGGCTCGGGTGGCGGCCCTCCGGCGACGGCGCCGCTCCGCTCAGGCGCAACCTTCAAGCCTTCGCTCCGGGACGCCGCCGCCTTCCGGGCAGCCTTGCGACGGACTAGTAGAAAGCTCTTGCTGCCCGGCTAGGGCGCGAGAAATGCCGGGGTCGGCTCACGTCGCGCTGCTAGGTTGAGCGCCATGTACGTCAAGGCTCTGCGGCTGTCGGGGTTCAAGTCGTTCGCCAACCCCACCGTCCTCGAGTTCGAGCGCGGCGTGAACGTCATCGTCGGCCCGAACGGGTCGGGTAAGTCCAACATCGCGGACGCCCTCACCTGGGTCCTCGGCTCCCAGGCCCCCACGACCTTGCGCGGGGCCTCGATGGAGGACGTTATCTTCGCCGGGTCCGCCGGCCGCCCCCGCCTCGGCATCGCCGAGGTCGCGCTGACGCTCGACAACGCGTCGGGCGTCCTGCCGCTCGACCTCTCGGAGGTGACGATCAGCCGTTCCACCGACCGCGCCGGCGCGTCGGAGTACCGGATCAACGGCGCACCCTGCCGGCTGCTCGACGTCGCCGAGCTCCTCTCCGACACCGGGATCGGGCGCAGCATCCACACCGTCGTCGGCCAGGGCCAGCTCGACGCGGTGCTCCAGGCGCGTCCCGAGGACCGCCGCGCGTTCATCGAGGAGGCGGGGCAGATCGGCAAGTACCGGCGCCGCAAGGACCGGGCCCTGAAGAAGCTCGAGCGGGTGGAGGACAACCTCACGCGCCTGAACGACGTGCTGACGGAGCTGAGGCGGTCGATCCGGCCGCTCAAGCGCCAGGCTTCCGTGGCCGCCGTCCACTCCGAGCTCGTGGCCGAGCACGTCGGGCTGCGGCAGAGGCTGGCCGCCACCGAGCTCGCGCGGCTCGCGGGCGAGGAGGCCGGGCTCGACATGACCGCGGAGGTCCGCCGGGCCGAGCTCCTGGGCGAGGAGCTGGAGGGCGTGCGGGCGCGGCTCGAGAGCGCGGCGTCGCAG
>JALZFC010000006.1:0-79681 GCA_030861725.1 Actinomycetota bacterium
TCTGCTGACCGACGAGGACGAGCGTGCGCCCGTCGAGCTTGCCGAACCCGGCGACGATCGCCTCGTCGTCGCCCTGCGCGCGGTCGCCGCGCAGCTCGAAGAACGACCCTGCCAGCGCGCGCGCGAGCTCGGGCGCTCGCGGCCATCCGGGAGAGCGGACGGTCGCTACGGTCCCGCGGCCGTCGCCGCCGCGCGGTGCAGGAGGTTCGATTGGGGGCGCGGTCGTGGCGGGTTCCGGCGCCGTCAGGATCGCGAGCGCCGAAGCCACGACGCCGCGTGCATGGTCGCGGGCTGCCACCGCGTCTACCAGCCCGGCGGCGAACGCGGTCGCAGCCGTGTGGGAATCGGGCGACAGCCGCCGCTTCGTCGCCGCCTCGACGACGCGCGGCCCCGCGAACCCGATCGTCGCGCCGTCTTCGGCGACCGTGACGTCGGCGAGCCCGGCCAGGCTCGCGAGGACGGCTCCGGTCGTCGGATGGCCGAGGACGGCGACGAACGGCTGGTGCGCCGCCGCGAGCTCGAGGCGCGCCGCCACGACCTTCGGCATCTGGACGAGCGACGTCACGCCCTCCTGCATCCGGGCGCCGCCGGTGGCCGTGCGCAGCACGAACGGGACGCCGCGGCGCGCGCTTCGTTCCAGCGCCCGCGCGAGCAGCTCTCCGGTCCGGCTGCCCAAGCTCCCGCCCATGAACGAGAAGTCGAACCACGCGACCTCGACCGCCATGTCCCCGATCCGCGCGGGTCCGGTGACGACGGACTCGGCCGATCCGGACGTCGCCTGCGCCCGTTCGAGAGCGTCGCGGTACCCCGGGAACGAGAGGGGGTCCGCAACGGGCAAGGCGTCGCCGGACGGCTCAAACGACCCCTCGTCGATCAGGGTTTCAATCGCGCCCGGCACGGCGTGCGGCAAGGTTTATCTCCTCTTCGACCTGCTAACCTCGCTCTTCGTTCCGGAGACTCTACGCACGACGGTCTCACCTCTTCGCAAGGAGCGTTCAATCGTGCCCTCAGGAAGGCCACGCATACTCGTTGCCAAGCCGGGCCTCGACGGCCACGACCGCGGGATCAAGGTCGTCGCCCGCGCGTTGCGCGACGCCGGCATGGAGGTCATCTACACCGGCCTGCACCAGACCCCCGAGCAGATCGCGTCGGCTGCGATCCAGGAGGACGTCGACGCCGTCGGGCTCTCGTGCCTGTCCGGCGCGCACATGACGCTGTTCCCGCGCGTCGCGGAGCTGATCAAGGACCAGGGCGGCGAGAGCATGCTCGTGTTCGGTGGAGGGATCATCCCGGACGCCGACATCCCCAAGCTGAAAGAGGCCGGCATCACCGAGATCTTCACGCCGGGGACGACGACGAAGGCGATCGTCGACTGGGTGAGGCAGCGTGTGCCCGCCACGGCGGCGGGCTCGCCCGGCGCGCAGACGAGCGGCGGCGGAGCCGAGGACAGTCAGGAGGAAGCGGGCTAGTGGATCTGTTCGAGTATCAGGGGAAAGAGCTCCTGCGGAAGTTCGAGGTCCCGGTCCCGGAGGGCCGCGTCGCCACGACTCCCGGCGAAGCGGCCGAAGCGGCGAAGGGGCTCGGAGGCAAGGTCGTCGTGAAGGCCCAGGTGCAGGTCGGGGGCCGCGGCAAGGCCGGAGGCATCAAGCTCGCCGGCTCGCCGGACGAGGCGCGTGAGGTCGCGTCGGGGATCCTCGGCATGGACATCAAGGGGCACACCGTCAAGCGCGTGCTCGTGGAACGTGCCGGCGACATCAAGGCCGAGTACTACTGCTCGTTCCTGCTCGACCGCTCGAACCGGAACTTCCTCGGGATGATGAGCGCGAAGGGCGGCGTCGACATCGAGGAGGTCGCCGAGACCGACCCCGACGCGATCGCGATGGTGCACATCGACCCGCTGCTCGGCATGTCCGACTTCCACGCCCGCGAGATGGTGTTCGGCGCGGGGCTCGACCCGGAGGCGCGCAAGGACGCGATCGCGCTGCTGCCCAGGCTCTACCGGGCGTTCACGGAGCTCGACGCGTCGCTGGTCGAGGTCAACCCGCTGATCCTCACGGGCGAGGGCCGTGTCGTGGCCCTCGACGCGAAGGTCTCGCTCGACGACTCCGCGTTCTACCGGCACCCGGGCTTCGAGCAGCTGAAGGCCGCGCACGAGATCCCCGAGCAGGAGCGCGTCGCGAAGGAGAAGGGGCTCAACTTCATCAAGCTCGACGGCGACGTCGGGATCATCGGGAACGGCGCCGGGCTCGTGATGTCGACGCTCGACGTCGTCAAGGCCGCCGGGGGCGAGGCCGCGAACTTCCTCGACGTCGGAGGCGGTGCGGGGGCCGAGCTGCTCTCGTCCGCGCTCGAGGTCATCACGTCGAACCCCGAGGTCAGAAGCGTGCTCATCAACATCTTCGGTGGGATCACCCGCTGCGACCTGGTCGCGGAGGGGATCATCGACGCGCTGGGCCGCCTCGACGTGAAGGTCCCGATCGTCGTGAGGCTCGACGGCACGAACGCCGAGCAGGGGCGGAAGATGCTGGCCGACGCGCCCCACCCGATGCTGAAGAGCTCGGACACGATGCTGGGGGCCGCACGGCTCGCCGTGGAGCTGTCGAAGGGAGCCGTGGCGTAGATGGCGATCCTCATCGACGACCGCACGAAGCTCGTCGTCCAGGGACTCACCGGACGGGAGGGCTCGTTCCACGCCGGCCGCAACAAGCACTACGGGACGAACCTCGTCGCCGGCGTCACGCCGGGCAAGGGCGGGAGCGACGTCGACGGCGTCCCGGTCTTCGACACGGTGCGCGACGCCGTCGAGAAGACAGGCGCCAACACCTCGATGGTGTTCGTGCCCCCGCGCTTCGCGGCCGACGCGATCCTCGAGTCGTACGACGCCGGCATCGACGTGATCGTCGCGATCACCGAGGGGATCCCCGCGATGGACATGGCGCGCACGGTCCCGTACCTCAGGCGCGGGGACCGCGACGTGGCACTGATCGGCCCGAACTGCCCGGGGCTCATCTCGCCGGGGAAGGCGAACGTGGGGATCATCCCCGGTGAGATCTGCAGCCCCGGGCCCGTGGGGCTCGTCTCGCGCTCGGGGACGCTCACGTACCAGATCGTGCACGAGCTGACGCAGCGCGGCATCGGCCAGTCGACGTGCGTCGGCATCGGCGGCGACCCGATCCCGGGATCGCAGTTCATCGACGTCCTCGCGCGCTTCGAGGCCGACCCCGGGACCGAGCTCGCCGTTCTCGTCGGCGAGATCGGCGGCGACGCGGAGGAGCGTGCCGCGGCCTGGGTGAAGGCGAACATGTCGAAGCCCGTCGTCGCGTACATCGCGGGCTTCACCGCGCCGCCCGGGAAGAGGATGGGGCACGCCGGGGCGATCGTGTCCGGCTCGAAGGGGACTGCGCAGGCGAAGGCCGAGGCGCTCGAGGCCGCCGGCATCCGCGTGGGCAAGAACCCGACCGAGGTCGCCGAGATAGTCGCGGAGATACGTTCGGCGCCGTGACGCTGAGGCCGGTCGAGGGCCTTCCGGGTCCGCCGTGGGAGCGGGAGCTCCGCGGGACGTTCGAGAAGCTGACGGTCGAGTCCGAGCTGCTCGCGGGCAACCCTCTGGGTGATCCGGCGCGGCGTCCGCTCTACGTCTACCTGGCGCCCGGGGTCGAGCCGGCGGGCGACGACGTGTACCCGTGCGTCTACGTGGTCCAGGGGATGACGGGACAGCTCGACATGTGGCTCGAGCGGAGCGCGTTCGAGCCGACGATGGTCGAGCGCACGGATGCGGCTTTCGCCGCAGCGGGCGCGCCGCGCGCCGTCGTCGTGTTCGTCGACGCCTGGACCTCGTACGGCGGGTCGCAGTTCGTAAACTCGGTCGCGACCGGGCCGTACATGGACTACCTCTGCGACGAGGTCGTGCCGTTCGTGGACGCGCGCTACCCGACGATCGCCGACCGGGACCACCGCGGGATCACCGGGAAGTCGAGCGGCGGGTACGGCGCCATGATGGTCCCGATGCTCCGGCCGGACGTCTTCGGCGCGCTCGCGTCGCATGCGGGCGACGCGCTGTTCGAGGTCTGCTACCAGCCGGAGTTCCCGCAGACGGCCCGCATCCTGCGGGACCATTTCGAAGGGTCGTACGACGTCTTCTGGGACCGGCTGAGGTCGGCGGAGCGGTTCGACTTCGGTCTGTTCGGTCATCCCCTCAACGCCTACGCGATGGCGGCATGCTATTCGCCCGACGAGGCGCGGCCGGGTAGGCCGGTGCTCCCGTTCGACGTCGAGACCGGCCGGCTGTACCCCGGGGTGTGGGAGCGGTGGCTCGAATGGGACCCCGTGCGGGTGGCGCCGCAGAGGCTGGAGGCCCTCGCGTCGATGCGGCACGTCTACCTCGACGCGGGACGGTCCGACGACTACTTCCTCGACCTCGGCGCGGTCGCGTTCTCCAAGGAGCTGAAGGCGGGGGGGATCGAACACGAGCTCGTCCTCTTCGACGGCACGCACGGCGGCCTGCAGTACCGCTACCCGAAGGCGATCACGGACATGGCGCGCGCGCTGGACGGCTAGGTGGAGGCACAGCGCGAACTCTTCGACATCCCCGAGGACGTCGCGTACCTGAACTGCGCGTACCTCTCGCCTCAGCTGAGGAGCGTGGACGCCGCGGGGCGTGCCGCTCTCGACGCGGTCGCGCGGCCGTGGGAGGTCGCGCCTCGGGACTTCTTCTCCGGTGCCGAGACGGCGCGGGAGTGTTTCGCGGCGTTGATCGGAGGAGACGCCGACGGGGTATGCGTGACGCCGTCCGTCAGCTACGCGATCGCGCTGGCCGCGCGCAACGTCGTCGTCGGGCCCGGAGAGACCGTCGTCGTCCTCGCGCAGCAGTTCCCCTCGAACGTCTACGAATGGCGGGATGCCGCGGCCCGAGCCGGTGGCCGCGTCGTCACGGTTCCGCGCCCGGAGGACTCGGCGTGGACGCGGGCTGTCCTGGACCGGATCGACGCAGACACGGCGGTCGTGGCCGTGCCGAACTGCCACTGGACGGACGGGACGGTGGTCGACCTCGTCCGCGTGGGAGAGGCCGCCCGCGCCGTCGGTGCCGCGCTCGTCGTGGATGCCACGCAGTCGCTCGGAGCGCGTCCGCTCGACGTCGGTGCCGTGCAACCCGACTTCCTCGCGACGACGGTCTACAAGTGGATGCTCGGCCCGTTCAGCCTGGGCTTTTGCTGGGTCGCGCCCCGTCTGCGCGACGGGGAGCCGCTGGAACGCAACTGGATAACGCGCGCGGGAGCCGAGGACTTCGCCGGCCTGGTGGAATACGCGGACGCGTTCGCTCCCGGTGCCCGGCGGTACGACATGGGTGAGCGATCGAACTTCACGACGCTTCCGATGGCGATCGCGGCGATTGATCAGATACTCGACTGGGGCGTGGCCGAGATCGAGTCTTACGCCGGGACGCTTACCGACGAGATCGCAGCCGGTGCCGCCGGCCTCGGATGGGAGCTCGCGCCGGCCGGGAGCCGGGCGAGGCACATGGTCGGGCTGCGCCGCCCGGGCGGGATCCCGGAGAAGCTGCCCGGGATGCTGAAGGACGCGGGCGTGTACGTGAGCGTCCGCGGGGACTCGATCAGGGTCTCGCCGCACGTCTACAACACGCCGGACGACGTGGCGCGCCTTCTGGACGTGCTGGCGACCGCGCCGGGCTAAGCCTCCCGGAGCATGATCGTCCCCGTCCCGAACGCGACCGGCTTGTCGTCCGCGTTCACGACCTCCGCGTTCGCGATCGCCAGCGTCCGGCCCCGGTGCACGACCTTCCCGCGCGCCGCCAGGTCGCGGCCGTCGGCCTGCACGGGGCGCAGGAAGTTCACCTTCAGGTCCAGCGTGAGGTAGCTCGTCCCCGCGGGAACGACCGTCTGCGCGGCGCACGATAGCGCGGAGTCCGCCAGCCACGCGATCGCGCCGCCCTGCACGCGCGCCAGCGGGCTGTTCAGCCACTCCGTCGCCGGCATCACGAAGGTCGCCGTCCCCTCGCCCGCGGCGACCGGCCGCATCCCCGTCAGGTAGTAGATCGGCGGCGCCGGGAGCTCACGCCGGATGCACGCCTCGAGGACGTCCAGCCCCGACCGCTCCTGCCAGACCTCCGGCGGGAGCGTCTCGCCCTCGACCGGACGCAGGTACGGGTCCGGCGTCTCGTAGACCGGAGGGTCGAACGGCGGGAGCGACGACGGGGGCTCCGGTGCGGGCGACAGCGGCGGGAAGACGAAGCAGCGCGAGGTCCCGTGCGCGACGAGCCTCTCGCGGCCGTCGCTTATCGAGACCTCCGACAGCGCCATCGACTTCCCGACGTGTATCAGCCGCCCTTCCGCGGTCAGCATGCCGCTGTCCTCGGTGACCGGACGAATCAACGTCATCGAGAGCTCCGAGGTCGTGTACGGCGTCGCTGGTGGGAGGGCCGTATGCACCGCGCACCCGAGCGGCCCGTCGGCGAGCGTCGCCAGCACGCCTCCCTGGATGTAGCCGGTGGGATTGAGGAACCAGCGGGACGACGGCATCTCGAACGTCGACCGCCCCTCCTCCATGAGAGTCGGGATCATCCCCATGAGGTGGCTAATCGGCGGAACCGGGCCGCCGCGCTTCAGGAACGCCTGCATGAGCTCGAGGCCCGAGAGCCCGAGCAGTTCCCACTCCGGATAACCGCCGCGCGCGGGTTCCTGCCACATCACCGGCGCAGCCTAGACCGGCGCGTCTAAGGTGGGGGCGTGGGAGCGCGGATCGTCGTACTGGTCTCGGGCGCGGGGTCGAACATGCACGCGCTCGTCGAGGCGTGCCGCGCCGGCGAGGTGCCCGGTGAGGTCGTGGCGGTGGTCGCCGACCGTGCCTGCACGGGCATCGACGTCGCCGGCGACGAGGGCATCGAGACTGCCGTCCTCGACCCACGGGGATATGCCACCCGCGAGGAGTGGAGCGCGGCCTTGCGCGACCTCGTCGAGGCGTTCGCGCCGGATCTCGTCGTGTCCGCGGGGTTCATGCGGATCCTGGCGCCGGTCTTCGTCGGCGCGTTCTCCGGCCGGCTGATCAACCTGCATCCCTCGCTGCTCCCGGCCTATCCCGGCGCGCACGCGGTGCGCGCCGCGCTCGAGGACGGCGTCCGCGTGACCGGGACGACCATCCACTTCGTCGACGACCACGTCGACCACGGCCCCCCGATCCTCCAGCGCGAGGTGCCGGTCGAACCGGGCGACGACGAAGCCACTCTGCACGACAGGATCAAGGCGGCCGAGCACGCGCTGCTGCCCGAGGCCTGCCGGCTGGTGCTCTCCGGCCGCGTGGTCCTCGAGGGCGACGGCGTGCGGAGGACCGAGGGCTAACCGCCGCTTGACCTAGGATGCCCGCCGTGAAGGTGAGCCGCGCCCTGCTGAGCGTGTCCGACAAGACCGGCATCGTCGACTTCGCGCGGAGCCTCGCCGGCCGCGGCGTCGCGATCGTGTCCTCCGGCGGCACGGCAAGGGCCCTGGCAGACGCCTCCGTGCCGGTCACGCCGGTTCCCGAGGTCACCGGAGCCCCCGAGATCCTCGACGGCCGCGTCAAGACGCTCCACCCGAAGATCCACGGCGGCATCCTGGCCGACCGGCGCAAGCAGGACCACCTCGACCAGCTCGCCGCGCAGGGGATCGAGCCGATCGACCTCGTCGTGTGCAACCTCTACCCGTTCGAGCGCACGGTCGCGCATCCCGCCGTGACGGAGGAGGACGCGATCGAGCAGATCGACGTCGGCGGCCCTGCGATGGTGCGCGCCGCCGCGAAGAACTTCCATTCGGTCGCCGTCGTCGTGAACCCGAGCCGGTACGACGAGGTCCTCGAAGAGCTGGCGGAGCACGGTTGGATCACCCTCGAGACGCGGCGGCGACTCGCGCTCGAGGCGTTCCAGCACACGGGCGCCTACGACGCGTCGATCGCCGCGTACCTCGCGGGGATCGAGCGGGAGATGTTCCCCGAGCGCATGCTGCTCGCGGGGACGAAGGTCATGGACCTCCGCTACGGCGAGAACTCGCACCAGGCGGCCGCCTTCTACGCGAACCGCGGCACGCCGACCGGGCTGGCCGCCGCCGAGCAGCTGCACGGCAAGGAACTCTCCTACAACAACCTGCTCGACACCGACGCGGCCTGGAAGCTCGCGCAGGACCTCGACGGTGTGGGGGCCGCGATTGTCAAGCATTCGAACCCGTGCGGCGTCGCGATCGCCGGCGATCTCGCCGAGGCGTTCCGCCGCGCGTTCGAGTGCGACACGACCTCCGCGTTCGGCGGTATCGTCGCGCTGAGCCGGCCGTGCGACCGCGCGACGGCCGAGGAGATAGTGAAGATCTTCACCGAGGTCGTCGTCGCGCCGGGCTTCGACGACGGCGCGCTCGAAGTCCTGACGGCGAAGAAGAACCTCCGCATCCTGAGAGCCGGCGGCTATTCGATGCCGGAGATGGACGTCCGCCGGATCGCCGGCGGCTTCCTGTTGCAGACCCCGGACCCCCGTGACCTCGCGGAGGACGCGAAGGTCGTGACGAAGGCCGAGCCGACCGAGGAGCAGTGGCGCGACCTACGGTTCGCGTGGGTGGTCGCGAAGCACGTGAAATCGAACGCGATCGTGCTCGCGAAGGATCTCATGGCGGTGGGGGTCGGCGCCGGACAGATGAGCCGCGTCGAGTCGACGGAGCTCGCGGCCCGGCGCGCCGGAGAGCGCGCGGCCGGGACCGCCTGCGCATCCGACGCGTTCTTCCCGTTCCGCGACGGCCTAGACGCCGCAGTCGCTGCGGGAGCCGTCGCCGTGATCCAGCCGGGCGGCTCCGTGCGGGACGACGAGGTCGTCGCTGCCGCCGACGAGCACGGGATCCCCATGGTGTTCACCGGGCGGAGGCACTTCCGCCACTAGGTCGCGGCGGCGAGTTCCTCGACGCCGGGAGCGCCGGCCGGCGGCGCGTGGGGAAAGAGCTCCTCGGACATCTAAGTAGGATCGCCGAAAGACCACGGGGGGCAGCGCGTGACGGCAAAGATCATCGACGGCAAGGCCATTGCGGCCGAGGTGCGGGGCGAGGTTGCGGAGCGGGTCGCCGCGCTGGGGGAGCGCGACGTCGTCCCCGGCCTCGCGACGGTCCTCGTCGGCGAGGACCCCGCCTCGAAGGTCTACGTCGCGTCTAAGCGGAAGGCGTGTGCGCAGGCCGGCATCAAGGCGTGGGACCACGACCTCGACGCGAGCACGCCGCAGCCGGAGCTCCTCGACCTGCTCGCGCGGCTCAACGAGGATCCGGCCGTGCACGGCATCCTCGTCCAGCTCCCGCTCCCCGAGCACATAGACGAGGAGACGGTGCTGAACGCGGTGCTCCCCCACAAGGACGCCGACGGTTTCCATCCGTGCAACCTCGGCCGGCTCGTGACCGGCGACCACCTCGTCGCCCCCGCGACCCCCGCGGGTATCCAGGAGATGCTGCTGCGCTCGAACGTCGAGACCTCGGGGGCCGAGGTCGTGATCGTCGGGCGCTCGAACATCGTCGGCAAGCCGCTGGCCGCGCTCCTGGTTCAGAAGGCCGCCGGCGCGAACGCGACGGTCACGCTCTGCCACACGGGGACCAAGGACCTCGCCGCG
This sequence comes from Actinomycetota bacterium, assembly GCA_030861725.1. Classification (GTDB taxonomy): domain Bacteria; phylum Actinomycetota; class CADDZG01; order CADDZG01; family WHSQ01; genus JALZEG01. The sequence goes on from JALZFC010000006.1 coordinate 9,617, forward strand.
CACACGAGCAGGGCCGACATCCTCGTCGCCGCGATCGGACGCGCCAAGGCGATCACGGGACCGATGATCGCCCCAGGCGCGACGGTCGTCGACGTGGGCATCAACAGGACCGAGAACGGCCTCGTGGGCGACGTGGACTTCGAGGCGGCGTCGGAGATAGCGGGGGCGATCACGCCTGTTCCCGGGGGCGTGGGTCCGATGACGATCGCGATGCTGCTGAGCAATACGGTGAAGCTCGCGGAGCGGGCGGGGGCCTAGCGTAGTGCCGAACGATTTCGCGCTCGCGTGTGGGGTAATAGCAAGGGCGACGGCAAACTAGCGCGAGGAGGCGGAGATGCCGGCGCGACGGAAGGCAAACTCGGGGAAGAAGTCAACGGGACGTCAGGCGGACAAGGCTCGGAAGTCCGCGGCGAGCCTGGTGACGTCGAAGAAGACGACCGCGCGGAAGGCCGCCGCGCAGAAGACGACGGGGCGGAGGCCGACGGCCGCGGAGATACGCGCGAAGACGCCGAAGCCGAAGAGCCAGCTCCCCGACCGCGAGAGCCTCACGGAGCGGCGCAAGAGGAAGTCCGGCGTCGCCGACTCCGCCATCACCGAGCCGAAGCCCGCCTCGAACAAGACGACGGCGAAGGGCACGAAGGCGAAGGCACAGGCACGCGGGAACGCCCCGAAGTCGTCGAGCGGTCAGACCGCGGCGCAGCGGAGGCGAACGGGAGCGCCGCAGCCGAGGACCGCGCGCAAGCAGAACACCGGCGGTGCACAGGCGAAGTCGCAGCCGCGCCCGAAGAAGAACGACACCAGCCGCAAAAGCGGCTGACGGGCTTGTCTACCGCTCCGAGAGCGGGACCCACGAGCGGGGCGCGGGTCCCACGTACGCGTGGTCCGGGCGGATCAACCGGTTGTCCGAGTACTGCTCGCGCACGTGCGCGGTCCACCCCGAAACCCGGCTGCACGCGAACACCGGCGTGAAGAGGTCCGTCGGGATCTGCAGGTAGCCGTAGACCGAGGCCGCGTAGAAGTCGACGTTCGGGTAGATCCCCTTCTCGTCCATCACGGCCTTCTCGATCTCCTGGCTGATCTCGAAGTTCTTGCCGTCTCCGGTCTTGTCGGCGAGCTCCTTCGCCATCCGGCGCAGCACCGTGGCTCGCGGGTCTTCGGTCTTGTAGACCCGGTGCCCGAAGCCCATGACCTTCTCCTTGTTGCGGAGCTTCGCGATCGTGTGGTCGCGCGCCTTCGACGGCTCCTTGATCTCCTTGATCATCCGCATGACCTGCTCGTTGGCGCCCCCGTGCAGCGGGCCCTTCAGCGCCGCGATCGCGGCGGTCATGGCCGAGTGGATGTCCGAGAGCGTCGCCGCGCAGACCCGGGCGGCGAACGTGGAGGCGTTCATCGTGTGGTCCGCGTGCAGCGTGAGGCAGACGTCGAAGATGCGCGCCTCCTCCTCGTCGGCCTTGTCACCCTTCAGCATGTAGAGGAAGTTCGCAGCCTGCGAGAGGGACGCGTCCGGGTGGACGAGGTCGAGGTCCTTGCGCATCCGGTCGTAGTAGGCGACGAGGGTCGGGAAGACGGCGATCAGCCGGATCGCCTTGCGGTAGTTCGCCTCCTCAGAGGTGTCCCACCCGTCCGGGTCCTTCGCCGACGACGCGCTGACGGCGGTCCGCAGCATCGACATCGGAGCGCTCGTCTGCGCGAGGCTCGGCAGGAGCTGCAAGACGAACTCGTTCGGCTCGCGCTCGTTCGACAGCTGCGTCCGGATCTCGTCGAGCTGCTCGGCGTTCGGGAGCTCGAGATGGTGGAGGAGGTAGCAGACCTCCTCGAAGGTGGCGTTGACCAGGTCGTGGATGTCGTAGCCGACGTAGGAAAGACGGCCCTCTTTGCCGTCGATGTCGCTGAGCGCGGTCTCGGCTGCTACGACACCTTCCAGTCCCTTCCCGGGCGTAGCCATCTAAGGCGTGGCCTTTCTCTCGAGCGCTCGCAGGCGCCTTTTCTCTCTCTCGGGCCAAAGGCTATCAGGTAGGTTTATGCCCACTTTTCCTGGTCGGCGACGCTCTACGACGGGAGTTTCCATGTCTTCGAAGGTCCATCGCGTAACTCTTATCCCCGGTGACGGCACCGGTCCCGAGATCGCCGAGGCGACCCGCCGGGTCCTCGAAGGGACCGGGGTCGCGTTCGACTGGGACGTCCAGCACGCCGGGACCGACGTCATGGACGAGTACGGGACGCCTTTGCCGGAGAAGGTCCTCGACTCGATCCGCGAGAACAAGGTCGCGATCAAGGGACCGATCACCACCCCGGTCGGCACGGGCTTCCGCAGCGTCAACGTCGCGCTCCGCAAGGAGCTCGACCTCTACATGTGCCTGCGGCCGTGCAAGTCCTACAAGGGTGTCCGCTCGCGTTACGAGGACATCGACCTCGTCGTCGTCCGCGAGAACCACGAGGACTTGTACGCGGGCATCGAGTTCGAGCAGGGGTCGCCCGACGCCCGGAAGCTCATCGACTTCATGGCCGACCTCGGGGCGCGGAGGGTGCGCGAGGACTCCGGGATCTCGATCAAGCCGATCTCGGTGACCGGGACCCGGCGCATTGTGAAAGCGGCGTTCGAATACGCGATCAAGCACGGGCGCAAGAAGGTCACCGCCGTGCACAAGGCCAACATCATGAAATACACCGACGGGCTGTTCCTGAAGACGGCGCGCGAGGTCGGCGAGGAGTACAAGCATTCCGGCGTCGAGTTCGAGGACCGGATCGTCGACAACATGTGCATGCAGCTCGTGCAGAAGCCGGAGCTGTACGACGTGCTCGTCCTCCCGAACCTCTACGGCGACATCGTGTCGGACCTCGGGGCCGGGCTCGTCGGGGGGCTCGGCGTGGCCCCCGGCGGCAACATCGGGGACGAGACTGCGGTGTTCGAGCCGACGCACGGCTCGGCTCCCAAGTACGCGGGGCAGAACAAGGTCAACCCGATGGCGATGATGCTGTCGGGCGTGCTGATGCTGGACTATCTCGAGGAGACCGAGGCGGCGGACCGTCTCGAGGCCTCGATCGCAGCGATCATCGAGGAGGGGAAGTCCGTCACGTACGACATGAAGCCGTCGCGCGACGATCCGACGGCGGTGGGGACCGCGGAGGTCGCCGACGCGATCATCGAGAAGCTGAACGCATAGGAGGCCGTAAGTGACTGGGGCAACCAAGAAGGTAACCGTCGTCGGCGCCGGCAACGTCGGCTCGAACACCGCCCGCCGCATCGCGGAGCGGAACCTCGCGGACGAGGTCGTGATGATCGACATCGTCGAGGGGCTCCCGCAGGGTCTTGCCCTCGACGTCAACCAGTCGGCGCCGACGGAAGGGTTCGAGACGCTCGTGAGGGGGACGAACGACTACGCGGACACCGCCGGCTCGGACGTCGTCGTCATCACGGCCGGGCTGCCGCGCAAGCCGGGGATGAGCCGCATGGACCTCCTCGACGCGAACAGCGAGATCGTCGGCGGCGTCACCGAGCAGATCGCGCAGCATTCCCCCGACACCGTGATCATCGTCGTGTCGAACCCGCTCGACGAGATGACGTACCTCGCGTCGCTCGTGTCGGGCTTCCCCAAGGAGCGCGTGATGGGGATGGCCGGCGTCCTCGACTCGTCCCGGCTGCGCTTCTTCATCGCGGGGAAGCTGAACGTCGCGCCGACGGCGGTCGAGGCCATCACGCTCGGCTCCCACGGTGACCAGATGGTGGCGCTCCCGCGGCATGCAACCGTGGAGGGGAAGCCGCTGCCGGAGCTCGTCGACGAGACGACGCTGCAGGAGCTGTTCGCCAGGACGCGGGACGCGGGGGCCGAGATCGTCGGCTACCTGAAGAAGGGCAGCGCGTTCTACGCACCGTCGTCGTCGGCGGCGACGATGGTCGAGTCGATCCTGAGGGACTCGCACGACGTCCACCCGACGTGCGCGTGGGTGAGCGGCGAGTACGGCATCTCGGACACCTACCTCGGCGTGCCGGCGAAGCTCGGGGCGGCCGGCGTGACCGGCGTCGTGGAGCTCGAGCTCAACGACGACGAACGGGAGCAGCTCGAGGGGGCCGCAAACGCCATCCGGGAGAAGTGCGAGGAGCTGGCGGCCCGCCGCGGCTAACCGGCCGGAAGGAAGGTTGCGGGCGGCTGCGGCGTTATGGATCGCATGAGCGCAACCAACGTCATCGAGGTCACCGAAGCCACGTTCGAAGCCGACGTCCTGCAGCGGTCGTTCGAGAAACCCGTAGTGGTCGACTTCTGGGCGGACTGGTGCGGGCCCTGCCGGGCTCTAACGCCGGTCCTGGAGAAGCTCGCCGAGGAGTCGCAGGACTGGGTCCTGGCGACCGTCGACGTCGACGCGAACCAGCGCATCGCCGGGGCGTTCGGGATACAGAGCATCCCCGCGGCCAAGGCGTTCCGCGACGGGAAGCTCGTCGCCGAGTTCTTGGGCGCGCTCCCGGAGCACCAGGTGCGGAAGTGGCTCGAGGGCCTCGGACCGAGCGAGGGCGAGCTGACGATCGTCGTGGCCGAGGAGGCCGAGGCCGCCGGTCGTCTGGAGGAGGCGCGCGACGGGTACGAGGCGGCGCTGAAAGCCGAGCCCGGCCTGTTCGCGGCCCGCAGCGGTCTCGCGCGGGTGGACCTGGCGCTGAGGGCGCGGGGGCTGGACGAGGTCGCCCTCCGCCAGCGTGTCCAATCCGATCCGTCCGATGTCGAAGCGGCGCTCGGCCTCGCGGATGTCGACGCTGCGGCGGGCCGTTCCGAGCAGGCCTTCGCGCGGCTGGTCGAGACGATCCGCCACACGAGCGGCGACGAGCGCGAGAGGGTGAGGAAGCACCTCCTGGGCCTGTTCGACACGCTGCCGGCGGACGACCCGAGGTCCCTGTCGGCGCGCCGCGACCTCTCCATGGCGCTCTTCTAGCGCGCCCTACTCCGGCCCCCGGCGCAGAACCTTTCCCGTCGCCGTCCTCGGCAGCTCCGCGACCGTCTCGAAGTGACGCGGGCATTTGAAGGCCGCGAGCCGCTGCCTCGCCCACGCGCGTAGCTCCCCGGCGTCGAGGTCCGCACCCGGGACGGGGACGACCAGCGCGCACACCTCCTGCCCCCACTCCGGGTGCTCCCGTCCGTACACCGCGCACTCCAGCACCGACGGGTGCTCGTGCAGCACCGCCTCGACCTCCTGCGGATACACGTTCACTCCGCCGCTGACGATCGTGTCGTCCGTCCGGCCCTCGAGGAACAGGTAGCCGTCCTCGTCGAGCCTCCCGACGTCGCCGACGGTGAACGCGTCGCCGTCCCACGCCGCGCGCGTCTTCTCGTCGTCTCCCCAGTACGAGAAGCGCTCCGCGTGAGGGTCCCGGACCCAAACCCTCCCTACCTCCCCGGCCGGCAGCGTCGTCCCGTCGTCGGCCTTGACGAGAATCGCGGCTCCCGGCCGCGGCGTTCCGACGCTGCCCGGTTTGCGCAGCCACTCGTCGGACGAGATCCGCGTCGCCCCGCCTTCGGTCGAGCCGTAGAACTCCCATACCGAGCCGCGCGGGAAGAACTCGATGGCGCGTCTCTTCGTCGCCTCGCGGATCGGAGCCCCCGCGTGGATCAGCATCCGCAGAGACGCCGGGTAGTGGCGCTTCAGCACCTTCGGCTCGAGCGAGAACATCCGCTCGAGGTGCGTCGGCACCACGAACGTCGTCGTCACGGCGAACAGCTCCATCGCCGCGAGCGTCTCCTGCGCCTCGAAGCGCTTCTGCAGCACGACCGCCCCCCCGGCCTCGAGCGTCCGCAGCGAGAACCGGTGCGGAGCCGAGTGCGCGAGCGGCGAGCACACCAGGTGCACGTCGTCCGGCACGAGAGCCCACTGCGCGGCGAAGTCGCGAGAGAGCTCCGCGGCCGCGGTCTCGTCGACCGGCTCGACCCAGACCCCCTTCGGCCGCCCGGTCGTGCCGGACGTGTAGTGCATCGGCCGGCCGAGTGCGAAGTCCGCGAGAGCGCCCGGCGACGCCTCGTGCAGGCAGCGCTCGTACGCGTCGCCGAACGTCACCACCCTCTCGAGCGGGGGCAGCGGGTCGACCGGCCGGTCCGTGAACAGCCAGCGGGCGCCGGAATCCTCGAGCAGGTAGGCGGCCTCGGCCTCGGTCAGCAGCGAGTTCACCGGCACCGGCACGATGCCGGCTCGGAGCGCGCCCGCCGTCACCTCGAGCGACTCGACCCCGTTCGCCGACCACACCGCGATCCGGTCGCGCGGCGCGAGTCCGCCCGAAGCAAGCAGCCCCGCCAGGCGCCGCTGCCGCTCGTCCAGCTCGGCGAACGTCAGCCGCCGGGCGAGCGTGAGAAGCGCGGGCGCGTCCGGCGTCGCCCGGGCGTGTCCTCCGATGCCTCCCACTGCGTCATCCCGCGTGCGGCGTGCCGGGTGCCGCCGGGACGAGCCCCCGCGCGAGCGGCGGGCAGTAGTCCGGCGGCTCGCGCTTCCACTCCGTCGACGGCTCCGGCTCGGGCTCCGGGACGAGCGACAGCCAGCGCGCGATCTCGCCCACCGAGCGGTAGTGCCACGCCCCCTGCGCGAACGCGATCAGCGGGAACAACCAGAAGCCTCCGCGCTGGCCGGTGAACACCAGCGAGGCGGCGCCGTACACGATGTTGAGGAGCGGGATCGCGGCCGCGTTCTGTGCCACCGAGTCGACGATGCGCTCGGGCGACATCGCCTTCGTCTTCTCGTTCCGCGCGCGGTCCTTCTGGACGGACTCGATCGTGAAGACCTTGAACATGCTGTACGCGGCGCCGGCGAGGGCGAAGAGCACGAGCAGCCGGTAGGCCCATCCCGCCTGGCCGCTGTTGAGATCGCGGTTGCGCTCGAGCTGGACGATCAGGCTGTCGGGCAGCGCGAGGACCACGATGCAGGCGACGACGCCCACTGCTCCGAACGCGAGGAACGCCCAGCGTCTGCGAGCGGCGAGGTCGTCCATGCCGGCGAGCGTAGCCGCAATCCGGAACCCCGGACCCGCTTCCTCGTCCCGTGACCGAAACGTCGTCGTTACATCGTGTGGGTACGGTCGCGGGATGAACGTGCGCGAGACCCTGCTGGCGGCGTTGCGCCGCGATCCCGACCTCGTCCCGAAGGTCAGGGGCTCGCTCCGCGAGCGCATCGACGACGAGGGCGCGGTCGCGACCGTCCTGCAGGCGGCGGAGGCGCTCGAGCCGATCATCGCCGACGCTCTGCGCAAGAGGCCGTCGAGGATCAAGCGGCTCGGGCTGAAGAGCGCGCAGCTGCTGGCCGCGCTTGCGGCGGAGGACGACGGCTCGAGCCGCCAGCTCGCGACGATCGCCCGCGGCTCGACCGTCGGGATCGTCTTCGCCGACGTGGCGGGGTTCACCGCGATGACCGAGCGTCTCGGCGACGTCGGCGCGATCCGGGTCCTGAGCCGTGTCGAGCAGCTCGTGGAGCGCGAGCTGACGCGCACGAGGGGGGAGTGCGTGAAGCAGCTCGGTGACGGGTTCCTGCTCGCGTTCCCCTCCGCGTCGCAGGCCGTGCGCGGCGCTCTGGCGCTCCGGGAGTCGGTCGGGCGAGAGCGCGCGCGGGACCCCGAGTTCCACGTCAGCCTCCGCATCGCGGTCCACGCGGGCGAACCTCTCGTCAGCGGCAACGACCTGCTCGGCCTCGACGTGAACCTGGCGGCGCGTCTTCTCGACCACTGCAAGCCCGACCGCGTCGTCGTGTCGGAGGCTGCGAAGGAGCTCGCCGAGAGGCGCCTGCGGTCGGTCGACTTCACGTCTCGGCGGGCCGTGAAGATCCGGGGGCTGAGCGGCCGGACGACGATCTATACGGCGCGGCCCGCCCCGCGCGTCGCCGGCGGCTAGGGATGCCCCGTCCGACGCGTCTAGGGATAAAACTAAAAAAGGAGCCTCGTTCTGCGGGGCTACCGTATCCGTCGGCGTAGGAACCCCACCAGCAGGGTGCGATTTGGTTGAATCTCCTCCCGGATGGCCTCAACTACAGCATTGCCCTCCGTTCGGAGGCCATGAAGGACTGCGTCCTGGTGCTGGTCGTGCGGTGCGGCTGGATCGTACTCCTCTGCCATTGCGGCTCCGAGCCTCTCTACAGCCTGACGGACCCGTAACGACCCAATGACGTCTATCTCTGCTTGGAGGTTTGTCATCTCCATGATGAGTTCACGTTCTTGCGTTCGGTCTGGATCCTCTTCCCGCTCGTGCACCATTACCCGGTCGAGTCTGTAGAGGTGCTGAATGAACCTGATGTACAGACTACGTCTAGCTTCCGAAACGCCCTCTCGCAGACGGTGACGGTGTGCGATTTCGGTCGCGACGAGGACGATTGATGCTCCCAAGGCGGTTTGTAATACCGGCCCCCATTCCACCATCACATGGTGCCACTCAGATCGTGCTCGCGAAAATGTCATACCCTCCTGACACGGTGAGCTGGCGATGAGCATTGGCACGAGTATTGAGTGGACGGACGTGACGTGGAATCCGACCACGGGGTGCCGCCGCGTGTCCGAAGGCTGTGACAACTGTTATGCGGTGAAACTAGCCAGACGCCTGAAGGCGATGGGGAACCCCAGGTACCAGAACGATGGTCCGGACGGGCCTGGGTTCGGGCTGACGCTGCATTGGGACAAGATCGAGGAACCGCTGAGGTGGAAAAAGCCGCGGCGAGTGTTCGTCAACAGCATGTCGGATCTGTTTCACCCGTCCGTGCCGCATTCCTTTGTCAGAAGATGCTTTCAGGTCATGGTCGAAGCGGCCGAGCACGAGTTCCAGATCCTCACCAAGAGACCCACCTATATGGCGCGCTCTATTCCGCGGATATTGGACGAGCTACGAATCGACGCCCCGCGAAATATCTGGCTCGGCACATCGGTAGAGAACCAGGCGTGGGCCGAGAAGCGAATTCCCGCTCTGCTGCGCACTCCGGCAGCTGTGAGATTTCTGTCATGCGAACCGCTGCTGGGTCCTGTCGATCTTTCTGCGTTCATTACGCCGGACTGCGCTGGCAGGGGTGACTCAGCTTCATCCACGGCCAAAGGGCTGATACGACCTGAAGTTGGTGGAACGATCGACTGGGTCATTGTCGGGGGAGAATCAGGACCTGGCTTCCGCGCCATTGAGGCTGACTGGGTTCGGAATATCCGCGACGAGTGCCTGGGCGCGAACATTGCGTTCTTCATGAAGCAATGGGGGGGGCGTACGCCCAAGGCTGGGGGGAGAGATCTTGACGGTCGGACATGGGACCAGATGCCACTCAGTCGTCGAGATCGCTAGCGTCTACTCCCAGGCGCAATGCAAGCTGATCCTTGGAAATCGGCTCGGCGTTAAGGCCGTGATAGGCCGAGTCCATTAACTCCGGGGCCCGGTCATGGTCAGTGGCGTGGATCATGTGGTAAGCGACGCTCCACCCTTCGCCACTAATAAAGATCGGCCACGCTGTCGCGAAGCGATAGCCAAGCTCCTCTTGGAATCGTACGCACACCATGGTTGCTCGTTCGTCGGGTCGAAGACCGAACAACTCCTTATAGTCCTCGCGACCCCACCACGCGAGTCCCTTGCGCTGTCCCATCTGTCGTGATCTTTGGAACCACCATTGAGCGAGGAAATAGAATTGCTCGATCTTGTACTCGCGGGGCTTCTGATACTGAGAGATTTTCTTCACGGTGGACCACTCGCACTCAAATGCCCACTGATCTAGAAGGACGAACGTCGCTTCCTTCTCCGTTATTGATCCGGCTTTTAAGATGTCGTCGATTCGTTTGTTGAAGTCACCGGACCACACCGTAATGTCGCGCTCTGCGTGCTCGTCACGCAGAGTCTTAACATGGTGAAGTTGGACGCGACTCCTTTCACATAGATGAAAATGACGAAGCTGGAGTCGGTTACTCGTAACTGGCGGTTGCGAGTCGAGCACTCGACGCGCTGCCCATGATTCCGGCGACTCCGACTCATGCGGGCCGGCGAACCCGTCGATGTACGTGCCTCTCTTCGCTACCTTGAGGAAGTAAAAGAGATACCTCTCAATCAGCTTCGCTTTGTTCCTCGTCCAGACACGTTCTGTCGGAGGGCGAACAGGCACGCGCCGCTTTTCGTCCTCGGGAATATCGAAGATTTTCTCTTGCCCGCGAATCGGCTTCCTGTTGCTCATTTGTTAAACGTAGTCGCGGGTAAGGACAATTACCTCTCATCGTTGAAATGCAGAGCGAGGCGGCAGCGGAGCCGGGACGGCAAGCCGCGGCTCGCTGCGCCTGCCACCGCGGCTAGGCTCGACCCCCCAACGGAACAAGCCATCCCCCCAAGGAGAGATCACGATGGACGCCCCCTCGCCCCGCCGCGCCCTCGCCTGGGAGCCGGAGCGTGCGCGCGCCCTCGGCGACGACGTCGTGGAGCTCTGGGAGGAGCTCCTCCGGCGCCTCCCGGACCTGCCCGTCGGCCGCGCGACGCCTGCCGAGGCCGTGCGCGACGCGGTCGTCCTCGACGTGCCCGAGGAGGCGCTCGGCGACGACACGCTCGTCGATTACCTCCGCCGCGTCGTCCTCGACCACTCGATCTATCCCGGCCATCCCGGCTTCATGGCGTACATCACCGCGAGCGGGACCGTTCCCGGCGCGGCTGCCGACCTGCTGGCCGCGGCGCTGAACCAGAACCTCGGCGGATGGCTGCTGTCTCCCGCGGCGACCGAGATCGAGAACGCGCTCACGCGTTGGCTCGCCGCGCGCTTCGGCCTCCCCGACACGGCGGGGGGCCTGATGACGTCGGGCGGTGCGGCGGCGAACTTCATCGCGCTGAAGACCGCTCGCGACTCGGGGGGCCGGAACGAGATCAGGGCGCACGGGATAGGCGGCCGCCGCCTCGTCGCGTACGCGTCGGAGGAGGCGCACGTGACGATCGCGCGTGCCGCGGACATGGCAGGCATCGGGATGGACGCGGTGCGAGCCGTGCCGGTGAACGACCGCTACGAGATGGACGCGGGAGCGTTGCGCGACGCGGTCGAGCGAGACGTCGCCGAAGGGTACGAGCCGTTCGTCGTCGTCGCGACCGCAGGGACGACTGCGACGGGAGCCGTGGACCCGCTCGTCGAGATCGGCGACGTGTGCCGCGAGCGGGGGCTGTGGTTCCACGTCGACGCGGCGTACGGGGGCCCCGCGATCCTGACCGACGACCTCGCCCCTCTGCTCGCCGGGATCGACCGCGCCGACTCGATAACCGTCGACCCGCACAAGTGGCTCTACACGCCGCAGTCCGGCGGGTGCCTGCTCGTCGCCCGTACCGAAGATCTCGCAGCCGCGTGGGAGGTCGAGGCGAGCTACGTGCACCAGGACCGGGCGCGGACGAGCCGGGGGCGCGACCTGAGGACGCTCGGCCCCCAGTTCAGCCGCAGCTTCCAGGGCCTGAAGGTCTGGGTGTCGCTCCTCGCACACGGACGGCGTGCGTACGCGGAGCGGATCTCGCACGACGCCGCGCTGACCCGCTACCTCGCGTCGCTGGTCGAGGCCCGGGACGACTTCGAGCTGATGGCGCCGGTGACGTTGTCGATCTGCTGCTTCCGGTACGTCCCCGAGGACCTCGGCGGGTTCGCGGACCGCGACGCGTACCTCGACGCGCTGAACGAGCGGATCCTCACCGAGGCGCAGCTCGACGGGCGCGTCTTCTACTCCAACGCGGTATTGCGCGGGAGCTTCTGTCTGCGGACGTGCATCGTCAACTACCGGACCGAGGCGCCCGACGTCGAGCGGGTGCTCGAGGTCTCGGCCGAGATCGGCGAGCGCCTCCACCGGGAGCTGAGGTCCGGCGCCGCCTAACGTTCGAACAGCTCGTACGCAGCGAGCGACGCTATCTCGTGCAGCAGCTCCTCCGCCTTGGTGCGCCGCGTGCGGTTCAGCTCGACGTACGACGCCGGGCTCGTCCATGCCTCGTCGAAGCCGAGGTCCTTCGCCATCGTCTTGATGCGCTCGGAATGCATCGGGTCCGAGACGAGCAGCACGGTGTCGATGTCCGCGTCGACCGACATCTCCCGAACGCGCTCGAGGCTCTCGAGCGTCGTGGTGCCCTCGTCCTCGGCGAGGATCGCGCCGCTCGGGACGCCTTCGGCTTCGAGGTACATCTCGGCCGCGTCGGCCTCGGCGAGCTCGTCGCCGTCGCCCCTGCCGCCGGTGACGATCAGCCGCTCCGCCAGCCTCTCGCCGTAGAGGTAGAGCGCGTGGTCGAGCCGCGCCTGCAGGACCGGCGAGGGCCGTCCGTTGTAGTGGGCGGCGCCGAGGACGACGATCGCGTCGGCGGGCCGGACCTCGTCGTTGTGGCTCTGGTCCCAGATCCGCCACCCGAGCCACGCCGGGTAGGCGAGCAGCACGGCGAGGACGATCGCGACGATGCCGAGCCACCGGCGGAAGCGGCGCATGGCTCCGAGGCTACGCCAGTAGCCGCCGTTCGTGACGGTGGGACGATCCGCCGGGAAGTGTCGGAACCTAGAGCGACTGGAAGAGCGAGGCCCTCTTCACCTCTTGGATCGCCTTCGTCACCTTGATCCCGCGGGGGCAGGCCTCGGTGCAGTTGAACGCCGTCCGGCACTTGAAGGCCCCGTCCTTGCGGGACAGGATCTCCAGCCGCTCGCGGCCCCCGCGGTCGCGCGAGTCGAAGATGAACCGGTGCGCGTTGACGATCGCGGCCGGGCCCACGTACTCCTCGTCCGACCAGAAGATCGGGCACGAGGTCGTGCAGGCGGCGCACAGGATGCACTTCGTCGTGTCGTCGTAGCGCGCCCGGTCCTCGGGTGACTGGATCCGCTCGCGCGCGTCTTCCTTGTCGTCGTCGTCCGTGATCAGCCACGGCTTCACGGCCCGGTAGCCGGCGAAGAACGGCTCCATGTCGACGATGAGGTCCTTCTTGACCGGCAGCCCCCTGATCGGCTCGACCGTGATCGGCTGCTTCAGGTTCTTCACCAGGAGCTTGCACGCGAGCGCGTTCACGCCGTTGATCACCATCGCGTCCGACCCACAGATGCCGTGCGCGCACGACCGCCGCAGCGCGAGCGACGAGTCGTGGTACCACTTCACCGTGTGGAGGCAGTCCAGGAGCCGGTCCATCGGCTCGGCCTTGACCGTGTACTCCTCGAAGTGCGGCTGCTCGTCGGTCTCGGGGTTGTAACGCAGGATCCTGAGCTGCACGTCCATGATCAGTACTTCCTCTCGACCGGCTCGTAGCGCCCCAGCGTGACGTCCTTGTAATCGAGCTTGATCTCGCCGTCGCCGCTGCGCGTCGCGAACGTGTGCTTCATCCAGTGGTCGTCCTCGCGCATCTTGTGGTCCTCGCGATAGTGGCCGCCGCGGCTCTCCGTCCGCGCCCTGGCCGAGACGACGAGGGCCTCGGCCATGTCGAGCAGGAACCCGAGCTCGATGTGCTCGACGATCTCGGTGTTGTAGACGCGCGACCGGTCCCGCACCGGCGCGTTCTCGTAGCGCTGCTTCAACGCCCGGATGCTCTCGAGCGCCTTCCCCAGCGACTCGTCGGTCCGCACGACGGACGCGTTGTCCATCATGTCTTCCTGCAGCGTCTTGCGGATGTGGGCCGTCGACTCGACGCCGCCGGTCTTGTAGAAGGAGGCAAGCCACCGCTGTGCGGGCAGGTGCGGATCCTCCGGGATGTCGAGCAGCGGGTGCGTCGACGCGTACTCGGCCATGTTGACGCCCCCGCGCCGTCCGAACACGACGATGTCGAGCAGCGAGTTCGTCCCGAGCCGGTTCGCGCCGTGGACGGAGACACACGCGCACTCGCCGGCCGCGTAGAACCCCGGCACCACGTCCCCCCAATGGTTGCTCACGACCTCCGCGCCAACGTTCGTCGGGATCCCGCCCATCGCGTAGTGCGCGGTGGGGACGATCGGGACGCCCTCGGTGAGCGGCTCGACGTTCAGGTACGTCCGGGCGAACTCGGTGATGTCGGGGAGCTTGGTCTCGATCACCTCGGCGTCGAGGTGCGTGAGGTCGAGCAGGATGTAGTCCTTCTTCGGCCCCGCGCCCCGGCCTTCCTGGATCTCGAAGAACTCCGCCCGCGACACCATGTCGCGCGGGGCGAGGTCCTTGATCGTCGGCGCGTAGCGCTCCATGAAGCGCTCCCCGTCGGCGTTGCGCAGGATCCCGCCCTCACCGCGCGCGGCCTCCGACAGCAGGATGCCGAGGCCGTAGAGCCCCGTGGGGTGGAACTGGAAGAACTCCATGTCCTCCAGAGGCAGGCCGTTGTCGAAGACGACGCCGGGGCCGTCGCCGGTGAGCGTGTGCGCGTTGGAGGTGATCTTGAACATCTTGCCGAACCCGCCGGTGGCGAACAGGACGGACTTCGAGTGGAAGACGTGGATCTCGCCGGTGGCGATCTCGTAGGCGACGATCCCCGCGCACGAGCCCTCGACCATGATCAGGTCCAGCACGAAGAACTCGTCGTAGAACTCGACGCCCTCCTTGTTGCACTGCTGGTAGAGCGTCTGCAGGATCATGTGGCCGGTGCGGTCGGCGGCGTAGCAGGCCCTCTTGACCGCGGCCTCGCCGTGGTTGCGCGTGTGGCCACCGAAGCGGCGCTGGTCGATCCGGCCGTCGGGGGTGCGGTTGAACGGGAGCCCCATGCGCTCGAGGTCGAGGACCGCTTCCACCGCCTCCTTGCACATGATGTCGACGGCGTCCTGGTCGGCGAGGAAGTCGGAGCCCTTGACGGTGTCGAACGCGTGCCACTCCCACGAGTCCTCTTCGACGTTCGCCAGCGCAGCGCACATGCCGCCCTGCGCCGCACCGGTGTGAGAGCGCGTGGGGTAGAGCTTGGAGACGACCGCGGTCTTGCACCTCTTGCCGGCCTCGAGGGCCGCGCGCAGGCCGGCCCCCCCGGCCCCGACTATGACTGCGTCGTAGGTGTGGAACCTCGCCACCCGCTCAGCCGCCCACGTTCGGGTCGAAGGTGACGATGACGGCGGTGCCCATGACCATGAGGACGGCGGTGCTCGAGTACAGCAGCGACTTGACGGTCACCCTCCAGGCAGAGTTGTGCACGTAGTCCTCGACGATGATCCGCAGGCCGTTCGCGCCGTGGAGGAGGCTGAGGAACAGCATCAGCCAGTCGAACGTCTTCCATCCGACGTTGTCCCAGCGCGTCGCGACGAAGGCGAAGTTGACGCGCTCGACGCCGGAGTCGACGACGTGCATGACGAAGAGGTGGATGAGGACCAGGAAGAGCAGCACGATCCCCGAGAGCCGCATGAAGAACCAGGACCACACCTCGAACGACGTCGGCCGTCGCTCCGCGGTGAATGCCTTCGGTTTGTGCTTCTTGTAGACCTCTTCGACGGTCGCCATCGGGCCGCATCCTAACCCTGCGGATCAGGCTCTAGCATGTCCGCGTGACCCAAGAACGCCGTACCGATTCCGGTATCCCGATACAGCCTCTGTACGGGCCTCGCGACCACGGCGGGGAGCTCGGGAACCCCGGCGAATGGCCGTTCACCCGCGGTGTGTACAAACGCATGTACCGCGACCGGTTGTGGACGATGCGCCAGTACGCGGGCTTCGGCAGCGCGGAAGCCACGAACGAAAGATTCCGCTACCTGCTCCGCGCGGGCCAGACGGGACTCTCGGTCGCGTTCGACCTGCCGACACAGATGGGCTACGACTCGGACCACCCGAAGGCGGAGGCCGAGGTCGGTCGCGTCGGCGTCGCGATCGACTCGCTGGCCGACATGGAGCTGCTCTTCGACCGGATCCCGCTCGCCGAGGTCTCGACTTCGATGACGATCAACGCGACGGCCTCGATCCTGCTGCTGCTCTACGAGCTCGTGGCGGAGAAGCAGGGAGTGGACCCGGCGAGGGTGTCGGGCACGACCCAGAACGACATCCTGAAGGAGTACTCCGCGCGCGGAACCTACATCTACCCCCCGCGGCCGTCGATGCGCATCATCACCGACCTCTTCGCCTACTGCCGCGACCGGCTGCCGCGCTGGAACACGATCTCGATCTCCGGCTACCACATGCGCGAGGCCGGCTGCACGGCGGCGCAGGAGATCGCGTTCACGATCGCCGACGGGATCGCCTACGTCCAAGCCGCCACCGACGCCGGGCTGAAGGTCGACGAGTTCGCGCCGCGCCTCTCGTTCTTCTTCGCCTGCCACATGAACCTCTTCGAGGAGGTGGCGAAGTTCCGGGCGGCGCGGCGCCTGTGGGCGAAGGTCATGAAGGAGCGGTTCGGCGCCGCCGACGCCAAGTCGATGATGCTCCGCTTCCACACGCAGACCGGTGGCGCGACCCTGACCGCGCAGCAGCCCGAGAACAACATCGTCCGCACCGCGCTCGAGGCGCTGGCGGCGATTCTCGGCGGCACGCAGTCGCTGCACACGAACTCGTTCGACGAGGCGCTCGCGCTGCCGAGCGAGAAGGCGGCGACGATCGCCCTGCGCACGCAGCAGGTGATCGGGTACGAGTCGGGTGTGGCCGACACCGTCGACCCGCTCGGCGGCGGATGGTTCGTCGAGTCCCTTACGGACGACCTCGAGGCGCTGGCGAGCGAGTACCTAGAGCGGATCGACACGATGGGCGGCGCGGTCGAGGCCATCGAGTCGGGTTGGATGAAGAACGAGATCGAGGACGCGGCGTACCGCGTCACGCAGGGGATCGAGTCGGGCGACCGGGCCATCGTCGGCGTCAACAAGTTCGTCGCAGAGCGCGAGGAGGACGTGGAGCTGCACGCGCTCGACCCCGAGCTCGAGCGCCGTCAGGTCGCGCGGACCCAGAAGGTGCGCGGCGAGCGGGATCAGGCCGCGGTGGACGCGGCCCTGAAGTCGCTCGCGGACGCGGCGCGCGGCGACGACAACCTCCTGTACCCGATGAGGGAGGCGCTCGCGGCCTACGCGACGCTCGGCGAGGTCTCGGACGTGCTGCGCGACGCGTTCGGCGAGTACGAGCCGAAGGCGCTCTAGTGCCGGCTCACAAGGTCGCAGTCGTCGGCGGCACCGGCGAGGAGGGCTTCGGCCTCGCCACGCGCTGGGCTCATGCCGGGATCGAGATCGTCATCGGGTCGCGGGACGAGGGCCGGGCGCGCGACGCCGCCGCTCGCCTGGGCGAGATCGTGCCGGATGCCACGGTCTCGGGCATGGTGAACGCGGCCGCGGCGGCGTCGTCGGAGCTCGTGATGGTCACGGTGCCGTTCGCAGGGCAGGCGACGATCTACAAGTCGATCGCCGAGAGCGTGCGCCCCGACTCCGTCGTGATCGACGGGACCGTCCCGGTCGCGGCTTCGGTGGGAGCGAAGGTCACGCACACGCTCGGTGTCTGGGAAGGGTCGGCCGCCCAGCAGGCCGCCGCGATCCTTCCGAAGGGCACGAGGACGTGTGCGGCGTTCCACTCGCTCGCGGCGGCGGCGCTGAACGATCTCGACTACGCCATGGAAGGCGACGTGCTCGTATGCGGCCCGAAGTCCGCGAAGCCGGCGGTGCAGGCGCTGGTCGAGGCGATCCCCGGCCTGAGGTTCGTGGACGCGGGGCCGCTCGAGAACGCGCGCCTGGTCGAGCCGCTGACGGCCCTCCTGATCGGGATAAACCACCGCTACCACACGGACAGGAGCGGGATCCGCGTCACCGGGATCTAGGTGGTATCCAGCGGGCATGCGCAGAGCGAAGATCGTGGCGACGGCGGGACCGGCGAGCCGCGGCCGCCCCGTGCTGCGCGAGCTCGTCGCCGCGGGCGTCGACGTCGTCAGGCTGAACCTCGCCCACCCGAGCCCGGAGGCGCACGCGCAGGCGGCGCGGATCGCCCGGGAGGAGGCCGCGGCGCTCGGTCGCGTCGTGGCGATCCTCGCCGACCTGCCGGGGCCGAAGATCAGGACCGGGCCAGTAGCCGGGGGCGAGGTGACGCTCGAACCCGGCAACCCGTTCGCGCTCACGACCGAGCGCGTCGAAGGCGACGCGCGGCGCGTGTCCACGTCGCTCGCGACGCTGCCGCAGATCGTGACGCGGGGCGACCAGGTCTTCCTCGCGGACGGCGAGATCGTGCTCGAGGTCGTGTTCGCCGACGCGGCCGAGGTCCGTACCGAGGTCTTGCGCGGCGGCATGCTGCGGTCGCGCAAGGGCATGCACCTGCCACAGCACGAGGGCCGCATCGACGCGTTCACGCCCGGCGACCGTGCGGCCCTCGCGACCGCCGTCGACCTCAAGCCCGACCTGCTCGGGCTCTCGTTCGTGCGCGACGCGGACGACCTCCGAAAGGTGCGCGCCGAGCTGCCGGCCGAGGACCCGCCGATGCTCGTCGCCAAGATCGAGACGCGCTCGGCGGTCGACAACCTGGCCGGGATCGTCGCGGAGGCCGACGCGGTGATGGTGGCGCGCGGCGACCTCGGCATACAGACGCTCCTGTCCGAGCTCCCGCTGTTGCAGAAACGGATCATCGCCGCGTGCAACTGCGCGGGGAAGCCCGTGATCACCGCGACGCAGATGCTGGAGTCGATGACGAGGGCCCCCCTGCCGACGCGCGCCGAGGTGGCCGACGTCGCGAACGCGGTGCTCGACGGGACCGACGCGCTCATGCTCTCGGAGGAGACGGCCGTGGGCGACCGTCCCGTCGAGGTCGTGAAGGTGATGGACGGGATCATCGCGGCTGCGGAGCGCTCCCACCGCGACCACCTGTCGCCGGCGAGCGACGACCTGCACGACGACGACCCGGTCTCGTGGGCGACGGCGCACGCGGGCGTGCAGGCCGCGCTCGACCTGAAGGCGGCGGCGATCCTCTGTCCGACCCGGACGGGCTCGACGGCCTTGAAGGTCGCCGCGTTCCGGCCCCTGATGACGATCGTCGGGATCTCGCCTTATTCGCAGCCCCGGGCGATGCTCGCGCTTGCTTGGGGCGTGGTGCCCCTGGGCTCGGCCGTGCGGAGCCTCGCTCCGGGCGAACGGCGGAGGAACGACGTCGACGTCGGCGTGCGGGTTGCGCTCGAAGCGGGGACGATCGCGCCGGGAGACGTCGTCGTTGTCGTCGCGGGGAGTCCCGCGGCGCGCCCCGGCGGGACGGACCTCGTCCGCGTCGTGACCGTCTAAGACCTCAGTCCTTCGGCTCGAGGTCCTTTACCGCGGGTCCCTGTATGACCTTGCCGTCGAGGTCGTAGCGCGAGCCGTGGCACGGGCAGTCCCACGTCGTCTCCGCGTTGTTCCACGTGACGATGCAGCCCAGGTGCGTGCACACCGCCGAGACCTTGTGCAGCTCCCCGGTCTCGTCCCGGTAGACCGCGACCTGGCCGGCGCCCGTGCCGCTCACCGCCGCCTCGCCCGGCGCGAGGTCGCCCGGCACCCCCGCCTGCGGGTGCTTGAAGCGATCGCCGAAGAAGTGGCCGGCGACCTTCACGTTCTCCTTGGCGAACTTCGTGGCCGACGCCTTCAGCGTCGCGCGGTGCGGGTCGAAGAGGCTCGCCCACGGGATGTCGTTGCCGAGGACGAGGTCGCTCATGATCATCCCGGCCGCGGTCCCGTTCGTCATGCCCCACTTGCCGAACGCGGTCGCGGTGAAGACCTTCTGCGACAGCGGCGTAAGGCGGCCCGCGTATGGCAGGCCGTCGACCGACGACCCGTCCTGCGTCGACCAGCGCGCTCGCACTTCGGTCATCCCGAGCTTCTCGCGAGCCCATGCCTCCAGCGTGGCGTACCTCTCCTTCGTGTCGTAGTGCTGCCCCACGTTGTGGCCGCTCCCGCCGGCGAGCACGAGGGTGTCGTCGCCGGCGCGCACCGTGCGGACGGACCACGTCGGCTCGGTGCTGAGGAACATCCCGTCGGGGACGTTCTCGGGCGGGACCGGGCCGACCAGCGCGTACGAACGCTTCGGGTGCACGCGCGGGAACATCATCGACCGGTCGAGGAACGTGTAGTGGGTCGCGACGACGACGTGGTCGGCCGTAACCACGCCTCCGGTCGTCTCCACTTTGCAGGGCGAACCCTCGTCGACACCCGTGGCGCGCGTGTCGTCGAAGAAGAGGCAGCCGCCGCTCTCGAGCTCCTCGACGAGGTGGAGGAGGTACTTGCGGGGATGGAACTGCGCCTGGTCGACGAGACGCACGGCGCCGGCGACGGGGTAGGGCAGCGTCGTCTCGTGGACGAGCTCGGCGGGGAGCCCGGCGCGCGCTGCGGCCTCGGCCTCCTCTTCGATCACCCTCAGGTCGGACGGGTCCTCGCAGTACGTGTAGCTCGCCTTCGCCTCAAAGTCGCAGTCGATCGCTTGCTCGCGCACGAGCTTCGCGACTAAGGCGAGCGCGGACTGGTTCGCGTCGGCGTACTGCGCCGCGGCCTCGCGACCGTGCCGGCTCTCGAGCTGGCTGTAGATCTGCCCGTGCAGCGAGGTCACCTTCGCGGTCGTGTAGCCGCTTACGCCGCGGGCGACGCCGTCCATCTCGAGGACCGCGACCTTCAGGCCGGCCCGCTGCAGGAGGAAGGCCGTCGTGAGCCCGGTGATCCCCGCTCCTACGACCGCACAGTCCACCCGGAGGTCGGCCGCCAAGGGCTGAAAGCTCTTCTCCGGCGTCGACTGGATCCAGTACGAGACGTGGTGCGGCGCCACGGCGGCCTCCCTCGACTTGACGGACCCGGCGAGGATACGGACTCTTTCGGGGTACCCGGACTAGCAGGAGGTTGTCGGATGAGCACGGACTTGCGGCTGGCTCTGCCCAACCGGCCCGGCACGGTCATCGCCGCCTGTGACGCTCTCGCCGCGGCGGGTGTCGCCGTCGAGGGCGTCTGCGGCGACCTCCGCCCGGGCGAACGCTGGGGATACCTGCACTTCCTCGTGGACGACGGGGACGCCGGCCGCGCAGCGCTGGAGCGGGCCGGGTTGGAGATCGCGGCGGAGCACGACGTCGAGGTGTGCGGGGTCGACGGGAGCAGCGGCATGCTCGCGGTCCTGGCGCGCTACCGGGACGACGACCGGAACGTCGAGGTCTTCTACTCGACGCTCGACGGCAGGATCGTGGTCGCGACGGAGGACATGCGGAGGGAGCGTCCCGGCGTCAAGGTGAAGGACGCGAAGTACTGACCATTCCGGCCATCCGGTTCCGCAGGTAACCCCCGCAAAATGGGGAACAATCGGACAAAAGGGCGTCACAGGCGGGCGCGGGGGTGAGTCCATGGACGTGCGAACGAACGTCTCGTCTCGGCGACGAGGGCTGAGGATCGTGTTGTGCGCCGCCCTCGTCACTGGCGGCCTCTTCTCGGGGGCCGCGACCGCGGCGCCGGCTTGCGAGACCGTATGGGTCCGCACGTACGACGTCTCCCTCGACGTCGGCCGGAAGGTCTACCGGATCGGCGACACCGCCCGGGTCGAGGCGACCGTGACCCGGCGCGACACCGCGACTCCCGTCGCCGGCGTCAAGTTCGTGGCGATCGTTCCGTACCCCGAGGCGCTGGTGCTCGACATCGACAAGACGGATGCCGCGGGACACGCGGTGGCGGAGCTGAGGTTGAAGCGCAAGTACGTCCGGCCCGGGCCCGCGCGGCTGATCGGGATCGCTTACAACGAAGTAGCGGACACCACCTGCGCGACGGTCGTCGAGTACGGGCAGAAGAGGATCCGCAAGGCCTTCGTAGTCAAGCCGTAGCCGCGGGGGGCGCGGCCTAGCGGATGATCGCGATCGTCGCGCCCGTCTCGACGGACTGGCCCGGCTCGACCTTCAGCTCCTCGACCGTGCCCGCGTGCGCGGCCAGGATCGAGTTCTCCATCTTCATCGCCTCGAGCACGCATACGGCCTGACCGGGCTCGACCTCGTCGCCGACGGCGACCAGCACCTTGACGATCGTTCCCTGCATCGGAGCCGACAGGGCCTCGGTCGCGCCGCCCCCGACGGACCCCGCGGACTCCGGGGGCCGCGGCTTCTCCGGCCCGGCGTCCTCGACGACCTCCCGCAGCTTCACGTCGAAGCGCTTGCCGTCGAGCTCGACGCCGAAGCTGCGCAACGCGACCGTCGCGCCGCCGGCTCCGGGCCTCCCCGCCGCGGCGATCGCCTCGTCCGCCAGCGGCGAGAGGTCCGTCTCCTTCTCGACGGTGCTGGTGTGGTAGTCGCCGGAGACGAATCGGGGATCGGCCAGCATCAGGCGGTGGAACGGGATCGTCGTCTTTATCCCGTCGACGACGTACTCGTCGAGCGCTCGCAGCATCCGGCGGCGCGCCTCCTCACGCGTGGCGCCGCTCGTGATCAGCTTCGCGATCAGAGGGTCGTACGCCTGCGGGATCGTGTAGTCGGCCTCGGCTCCCGAGTCGACGCGCACGCCCGGCCCCTGCGGCTCGCGGTAGTGGCCGATGTGCCCGGGGGCCGGTATGAAGCCCTTCGCGGGATTCTCCGCGTTCACGCGGCACTCGATGGCCGCGCCGCGCAGCTCTATGTCGTCCTGCCCGAATCCCAGCGGCTCCCCCGCCGCGATCAACAGCTGCGCCTTGACGAGGTCCACCCCCGTCACGAGCTCGGTCACCGGATGCTCGACCTGGAGCCGCGTGTTCATCTCGAGGAAGTAGAAGCTCTTGCCGTCGGCGTCGAGCAGCATCTCGATCGTCCCCGCGTTCCGGTAGCCGACCTGCTTCGACACGCGTGCCGCGGCCTCCATCATCGCCTCGCGGACGCTCTGGTCCAGAGCGGGCGACGGCGACTCCTCGACGAGCTTCTGGTGGCGCCGCTGCAGCGAGCAGTCGCGCTCGGGGAACGAGAGGACGGCTCCCGTCGCGTCGCCGAGCACCTGCACCTCGATGTGGCGAGGCCGCTCGAGGTAGCGCTCGAGGTACACGTCGGCAGAGGAGAAGTACGCCTGCGCCTCGCGGGCCGCGCCGGCGAGGGCATCCTCGATCGCGTCCTCGTCGGCGACGACGCGGAAGCCCTTGCCGCCTCCGCCCGCGGACGCCTTGATCGCGATCGGGAGCCCGTTCCGCGCGACGAACGCCCTCACCTCGGATACGTCGGTCACCGGCTCCGCCGTTCCGGGGACGGTGGGGACGCCCGCGTCGGCCGCGGCCCGCCGTGCCGCCGTCTTGTCGCCCATCGCGTCGATGACGTCGCCGGAGGGGCCGACCCACGTGAGGCCGGCCTCCACGACCGCGCGTGCGAAGTCGGCGTTCTCCGCCAGGAATCCGTAACCCGGGTGGACGGCGTCGGCGCCGGCACGGCGTGCGGCGTCGAGGATCGCCGGGATGCGCAGGTAGGACTCGGTCGCGGGGCCGGGGCCGACGTTGTAGGCCTCGTCCGCCAGGCGTGTGTGGACCGCGTCGACGTCGAGGTCGGAGTAGACGGCGACGGAGGCGATGTCGAGGTCGCGGCAGGCGCGTACTACTCGAACGGCGATCTCGCCGCGATTGGCGACGAGCAGCTTCTTGATCACGGTCCGTATCCTAAGTGGGTGACCGCGGACGACCTCAGCATCGAGTCGATCTCCGCGGCGCTGACCGGGTCGTTCGGCCGCGACCTCCGTGTCCGCGGCGCGATCGGGTCCACGAACGACGAGGCGCTCGAGTGGGCCGCCGCGGGGGCCCCCGAGGGCGCGGCGGTGACGGCGGACCAGCAGACGCAGGGCCGCGGGCGCTGGAGCCGGGGCTGGCACTCGCCGCCCGGCCGCTCGATCTCCCTCTCGCTCGTCCTTCGCCCGGACCCACGCGTGGCGGCTCTGCTGACGACGTTGCTGGGGGTGGCGGTCGCGGAGGCGCTCGAGGAGGCCGCGGGAGTGACGTGCGGGATCAAATGGCCTAACGACGTCGTGGTGGAGGGCCGCAAGGTCGCGGGCATCCTCGTCGAGAGCCGGTCGTCGGGCGCGGGGGCCGAAGCCGTCGTCGCCGGTGTCGGCGTCAACGTGTCGTGGTCGCCCGACGAGATGCCGCCGGAGATCCGCGCGGGGGCGACGAGCCTCGCCGCCGCGGGGGCCGGTCCGCTGCCGCGCGGCCCCCTCGTCGCGCGCATCCTCGCGTCGGTCGAGGACCGGTACCGGCGCGCGCAGACGCCCGACGGAAGGGCGGAGATCGTCGCCGTCGCGGCGGCGCGCTCGACGGTGGTCGGCCATGCGGTGTTGCTGCGCCGCTCCGACGGGACGCTGGTCGAGGCGACGGCGACCGGCCTTCGTGAGGACGGTGCGCTGCAGGTGGAAGCCGAGGGCGAGACGCTTTCGATCACCGCCGGCGAGGTCGAGCGCATCCGGGCCGCGGAATGAGGCGCCCGGTTGGCTTCACTCGCACTTGACACAGTAGATTTTGCGAGAGTTAACTAAACGCGCTCCACATGCTGCGGCGGCGACTGCGTGGTGCGGCCTGTCGAGGCGACCAAGGGAGACGACGATGCCTTCGAGCAAGACGTACGACAACGCGACTGAGACCATCTGGCAGTGCGTGAAGAGCAAGAGCGAGAGCGAGCACGGAACGAGATACGACTGCAGCGACTCCGCCGGCGACAACTGCACTGCCACGACCGACACACCGGTGGGGCAGGTCCAGCTGAAGTGCGTAGAGGATCCGGCGGCGAACACCCTCACATACACGATCGTCAAGAAGCCGGGGATCGTTCCCGAGAGCGCGATCTGGAACGGCGCCGAGTCCACCCTCCGGGAGTGTGGGTGGAGGGGCTGACGGCCGGTTCGGCCCGGTCGTCGCACCGGCGTTCTTGATGGTTACGGGCCTGCCTCACCCGGACGAGCTGGATCGCTGGCGCGCCGGCGTCGCGCGCACGATCGCCGATTCGGGATTCGCCCACGCGCTCGAGCGGCACCTCGACGAGATCCTCCACGTCCGCCGGTCGGAGGACTTCTCGACGCGCCTGACGGGCGAGGAGCTGAGGGCTTGGCTGCGCCTCGACCCATCGGTTGCCGAGATCGTCGAGGGTCACGACGCGGAGGGCGACGAGTTCGCGCACGACCGGTTCCACGCGCGGGTCCGCGAGGACCTCGCCAGGGCCGAGCCGTGTGCGGACCCGGTGATCCTCGAGGCCGACGGGTCACCCATGCGGTGCCTGCGCGGCCCGTTCCGGAACTGGGGACGAACCGTGGAGTTCGAGCCCGCGGTGACGTTCGTGCCGAAGACGAAGACCGGACTCTGTAACCTCGTCAAGTGGGCGGCATCGGCAGGAAAGAGCGTTCGCTGTGCCGGCTATCGACACACCTACTCCGACCTCTACGGGTCCTCGGGCGACGTGCTGGTGTCGATGCTCGACCCGTCCGTGGTCGAGAAGATCCCTGCCCCGGAGCCGCCTATCGACCCGGCAGACCAGCTGCAGGGCATCCAGGTCCTCGAGGAGATCGACGGCGGACGGCACGCGCTCTGCCGCATCGGGGCTGCGACCACGAACAACCAGTTCCGCAACTGGTGCGTGGACCGGCGCGGGGGAGACACGCGGTGGACACTCCCGCTGAACGTCATCATGAGCGAGATAACGATCGGCGGGAGCAACGCGACGATCTGTCACGGAGCGGGCTGGCGCAACCGCACGTTGAGCGACCTCGTCGTGGCCGTCGAGTTCGTCAATGCGAGAGGCGAGCTCCAGGAGGTCGACGACCCCCGCTTGCTCAAGGCCGCGGCCGGCGCGTTCGGCGTCCTCGGGATTGTCACCGCGCTCACGATCAAGCTCGACAGGATGACGTTCGCCGCTCTCCGGCCCGAGCGCATCCCGGTTCCGCTGGCGATCCCGCCACCGCCGGGCGTGGACGTCCGTGCTCTGGGCTTCACCCGGCCGAGCGACTCGGAGCTGCAGCGCGCCCGTGTCGACTTCGTCGACCGGTGCGAGAACGACTACTACGCCGAATGGTTCTGGTTCCCGTTCCAATCCGACTGCTGGGTGAACACGTGGAAGAACGACGGCGACCGGAAGGAGGCGGTCGCCTTTCCGAGCAACTGGGAGGCTCGGGTCCAGGCGGCCGAGGAATACCTTGCGGAGCTCCTCAACGAGAGCGTCTTCCGCGTCCTTCCGGGCAAATGGCAGGCGCAGGTGCTGTCGATAACGGCGATGGCAGCGCTTCCACACGGCAAGCGGATCGTCACGCCCTTGATCGACGCTCTCCATTTCCAGCGCGGCATCCAGAACATGAGAGTCCACTGCGCCGAGTGGGAGGTTCCGATCCCGCCTCGTGCCGACTCCCCGGAAAGTCCGGATTGGACGCTCGTTCAGAAGGTGTGGTGGGCCGTGATGGAGGCCATCCATCGCGTGCCGGGAACGCCACTTCGCCTTCCCCTGGAGATGCGCGTGATGGGCGGCTCGGACGTCATCATGGCGGCTCAGCAGGGGAACCGCTTCGGCACGTGCTCGATCGAGGTGATCACGCCTCTCAACGTCCCTCTAGACGCATGGACGCAGCTGCGGCAGGCCGTCGGGGACGCGTGCTGCGGGTTCTCCGGACCGGATGGACGGCCTCTCAACGTCCGCCCGCATTGGGCAAAGGAGTGGGACGGCGTGACCTACCGCGGCATCGGGGCGCTCGAGTATCTCAAGGACCACGCCTACGCCGGGCAGCTTCCCGAGTTCCTAGATGCCCTTGGCGAGATCGCGGCCACGGGCGGTTACGACACCCAAGAGATGCTGTCGCGGTTCGGGAACCCGCTCCTGCGCGACCTGCTGGGCTAGGCGCGGGGCCGACCGGCGCGTGCGGTCGTTCGCGCCGCTGCGCGCACCGCGTGCGGCCGCTCCGGCTCGCAGCGACCGCGGAAGCGGCCACGCGGACCCGAGGGGCATAGTGACCGCCCGGCGGCCGACGAAGGACGAACTCGCGGCCGCGCACGGGGTGACGATCCCCGACGTCATCGCGCCGGGGCTGGACGTCCTGTTCTGCGGCATCAACCCCGGGCTCTACTCCGGCGCGACCGGCGACCACTTCGCGCGCCCCGGCAACCGCTTCTGGCCGGCGCTGCACCTGTCCGGCTTCACGCCCCGGCTGCTCCATCCCTCCGAAAAGGAGGAGCTGCTCGCGCTCGGCCTCGGGATCACGAACGTCGTGGACCGCACGACCGCCCGCGCCGACGAGCTGACGAGCGGGGAGATACTCGAAGGAGGCCGCTCTCTGCGGCGAAAGGTACGAAGGTACGTGCCGCGTTACCTTGCCGTGCTGGGGCTGGGGGCGTATCGGGTGGCTTTCGGCGTTAAGGACGCGGCGGTGGGCCCACAGCCGGAGACGATCGGCGAGACGAGGGTGTGGCTCCTCCCGAACCCGAGTGGGCTGAACGCGCACTACCAGCTGCCGGCGCTGGCGGAGGAGTTCGCGAAGCTGCGGACGGCCGCAGCCGCGCGACGCCCCTGAGGCAGTCACTGAGCGTGCCTGAGGTCGGTATCGAAGCGCCGCGCCGAGTCGAGTAGCGGTAGGCGTTGAGGGGGTCGGTCGCGCTGTCGTCGCCGGCGGACAGACGAGGGTCTTTGTCGCCGTAGGCGTCGTACCCGTAGCTCGCCTTCACCGAACCCGTGGCGTCATCGAGCAGCGTCGACACCGAGCCGTGGACGTCGTAGCCGTAGGTGTAGCTCTTTACCCCGGCGGCCCCCGTGGGATCGTCGGTCATCGAGATGCGCCCCCCGTAGGCGTCGTAGGCGTAGGTCTTCTCGTCGGGTGCGATCGTAACCACGTCCTGCCGCCCGCGACGAAACGCATGAACCCGTCTTGGGAGTCGTTTCTGAAGAAGGCATCGAAGGACGCCGCGGCGTTGCGGTACGCGAAGCCGGGGGCATCCGCGGGGACGAGCTTGGTGTCGATGGCCTTCCACGTCCCGTCGTCGCGGAAGTGGACGGGGCCGCTGAAGGCACGCGTGGTGAACGAGCCGTCGTCGTTGCGGTACGTCTTCGAGGTCTCCGTCCGAAGGTAAACGGCCTCGCTGCTGTCTCCCGATTCGTCCGCTGGTTGTGCGGAGACCTGTGCCGCGATGGCGGGCAACGATCCAGCCAGGAGCGCGATCAGGAGGATCGCGGCCACAGCACGTACACGAACCCACCCTGACGTCCCCACCCGGCACCCCCACGTCCGACGGATCACGGACCGGATGCACCGAAGGCGTCTCGAACAACCGGTGAGGAGAGGTTAGGGAGAAGTTTCTTCAGGGGACAGGGGGTCGACGGGTCATATTTACCGACGCGGTAACCAAATGTTTGCCGGGAAGGGCCACCACGGAGGAAGGATGCGATGGCGCCAGATGACTAGCCAGGCCGGCCGCCGAGCCCTCTCCGGGACCGCAATTAGGATGCGCCCGTGACCGCAGAGACCGAGCGACTCGCCGTTCTCGCCGCCAGGGTCAAGCAGGGCGGCGCGCCCAAGTACCACGAGAAGCTCGTCCAGCAGGGGAAGCTCTTCGTGCGCGAGCGGCTCACGCTCCTGCTCGACTCCGCCGACGGGTTCGCCGAGGACGGCCTCCTCGTCAACGCGCTCGCCGGCGACCTCCCGGCCGACGGCGTCGTGACCGGGGTAGGGCGCGTCGACGGGCGTCCCGTAGCGGTCATGGCGAACGACCCGACGGTAAAGGCCGGGTCGTGGGGGGCACGGACGGTCGAGAAGATCATCCGGATCATCGAGCTCGCGCGTCGCAACGAACATCCGATGGTCTACCTCGTCGACTCTGCGGGCGCTCGGATCACCGACCAGATCGACCTGTTCCCCGGGCGCAGGGGCGCCGGCAAGATCTTCTACAACCAGGTCCAGGCCTCCGGGTCGATCCCCCAGGTCTGCTGCCTCTTCGGCCCGTCGGCCGCCGGCGGCGCGTACATCCCCGCGTTCTGCGACGTCGTGCTGATGGTCCAGGGGAACGCGTCGATGTACCTCGGCTCCCCGCGCATGGCCGAGGAGGTCATCGGCGAGAAGGTCACGCTCGAGGAGATGGGCGGCGCGCGCATGCACAGCGAGGTCTCCGGCGTCGGCGACATGGTCGTCGCCGACGACAAGTCCGCGATCGAGGCCGCAAAGGGCTACCTCTCGTACTTCGGGGGATCGTGGCGCGACCCCGCGCCGAGGCTCGAGGCGCGGCCCCCTGCGTACCGTGGCTCGCTCGGCGCCTTGATCCCCGACGACGAGAGCCAGGCCTTCGACATGTACGCGTTCGTCGCCGGCGTCGTCGACGAGGAGTCGTTCTTCGAGGTCAAGCCGGACTTCGCGCGGGAGCTGATAACCGGGCTCGCGCGCATCGAGGGGCGCACGGTCGGCATCGTCGCGAACCAGCCGGCGCAGAAGGGCGGCGTCCTCTTCGTCGACTCGTCCGACAAGGCGGCACGCTTCGTGTGGCTCTGCGACGCGTTCAACATCCCGCTCGTCTTCCTCGCCGACGTCCCCGGCTTCATGATCGGGACCGCCGTCGAGCGCCAGGGCATGATCCGCCACGGCGCCAAGATGATCACGGCGGTCTCCGAGGCGACCGTCCCGAAGTTCTGCGTGGTCGTGCGCAAGGCGTACGGCGCGGGACTGTACGCCATGGCGGGGCCCGGCTTCGAGCCGGACGCGACGATCGCGCTCCCCTCGGCGCGGATCGCCGTCATGGGACCGGAGCCGGCCGTGAACGCGGTGTTCTTCAACAAGATCCAGGCGATCGAGGACCCGGAGGAACGCGCCCGCTTCGTCGCAGAGAAGCGTGCGGAATACGAGAAGGACATCGACATCGTCCACCTCGCGTCGGAGAACGTCGTGGACGCGGTCGTCGATCCCGACGACCTCCGCGCCGACCTGGTCCGCCGTCTCGACTTCGCGGCGCGGAAGGACCGCACGTTCTCCTCCCGCCGGCACGGCGTCCCTCCGGTGTGAGCGACCTCGTCGGCTTCCGCGTCGACGGGCACGTCGCGACCGTCACGCTTAACCGCCCCGAGTCCCTCAACGCCGTCTCGGGTGTGATGGCGCACGAGCTCGCCGGAGCGTTCCGCTCACTCGAGGGAAACGACGGGGTCTGGGTCGTGGTGCTCGACGCCGCCGGCGAGAAGGCGTTCTGCGTGGGCGCAGACCTGAAGGAGAGGGCGGGGTTCTCGGTGGCGGACTTCCACCGGAACCGCGTGCAGGTCCGCGGGATGTTCGAGGCCCTGCGCGCCGTGCCCCAGCCGGTGATCGCGTCCGTCTTCGGGTTCGCGCTCGGCGGAGGCTTCGAGCTCGCGCTCAGCTGCGACCTGATCGTCGCGGCCGAGGGAACGAAGCTCGGGCTCCCGGAGGCCACCGTCGGACTCCTCCCGGCCGGCGGGGGGACGCAGCTGCTCACGAGGAAAGCCGGGCTGGCACGGGCCAAGGAGCTGATCTACACAGGCCGCCGGTTTGACGCCGCCGAGGGTGTATCGATCGGCCTCGTGCACAGCGTCGTGCCGCGTGAGGAGCTGGAGCGCGCGACGGACGAGCTCGCCGCGAGCATCTGCAGGTCGTCTCCCGTCGCGGTCCGCGCCGCGAAGGCGGCGACCGACGCCGCGCTGGGCGTCCCGATCGAAGAGGGGATCGAGATCGAGCACCGCGCCTGGGAGACCGTCATCGCGAGCTCCGACCGCTCCGAGGGAATCGCAGCGTTCAACGAGAAGCGGGCGCCGCAGTGGCAGAACAAATGAGCGTCAGGGTCCGCGAGGTCGGCCCCCGCGACGGGATCCAGAGCGAGAAGGCTTCGGTCGCGACGGCCGACAAGGTCGCTCTGATCGACGCGTTGAGCGCCAGCGGCCTGCGCTACATCGAGGCCGTCTCGTTCGTGTCGCCGAAGGCGATCCCGCAGATGGCCGACGCCCGCGAGGTGTGGGAGGGGATGACACGCCGCCCCGGCGTCGTCTACTCCGCGCTCGTCCCGAACCGCAAGGGCGCGGAGATCGCTGCAGAGGTCGGTGTCGACTCGATGCAGGTGTTCGTCGCGGCGACCGACTCGTACAACCTCAACAACGTCCGCAAGAAGGTGCGCGACTCGATCGAGGACGTGCAGGCCGTGGTCGACGTCGCGCGCGGCGCGGGCATACCCGTCGAGGGCACGATCTCGACCGCGTTCGGATGCCCCTACGAGGGCGACGTGCCACCCGAGCGGGTCGTCGAGGTCTCCCGCTGGATGGCCGGCACGGGCATCGACACGATCTCCTACGGGGACACTACGGGCATGGGGACGCCGCGGCGCGTGACCGACGTCGTCACGGCGCTGCGCGAGCAGCTTCCCGAGCTGAGCTTGAACATGCACTTCCACGACACCCGCGGGACCGGCCTTGCCAACGTCGTCACCGCGCTCGACCTCGGCATCGACTACTTCGACGCCTCGATCGGGGGCATGGGCGGAAGCCCCTACGCGGCCGGGGCGACCGGCAACATCGCGACCGAGGACCTCGTCCATATGCTTGCCGACATGGAGATCGCCACGGGCGTCGACCTCGAGGTGCTGCTCGAGGCGGGCCGGCTCGCGCAGGGCTTCATCCGAGGCGAGCTCCCGGGCAAGGTGCTGAAGGCGGGCCCGCGCTGGGGCGTGACGGGAGCCGTCTGATGTTCCGGCGGGTCCTCATTGCGAACCGCGGCGAGATCGCGGTGCGGATCGCGCGCACGTGCCGCGAGCTCGGCGTCGACGCGGTCGCGATCCACTCCGACGTCGACGCGCGGGCGCGGCACGTGGCCATCGCGACGAACGCCGTGCACCTGCCGGGCGTCGCGCCGGTCGATACCTACCTGAACGTCGACGCGATCCTCGAAGCCGCCCGGTCCACCGGCGCCGAGGCGATCCACCCCGGCTACGGGTTCCTCTCGGAGAGCGCGGAGTTCGCGGATGCCGTCCTCGGCGCGGGGCTGGTGTGGGTCGGCCCGCCGCCCGACGCGATCAGGGCGCTCGGCGACAAGATCTCCGCTCGTCGTCTGGCCGAGCAAGCCGGTGTCCCCGTCGTTCCCGGCATCACCGACCCCGTCGAGGACGTCGCGGTCCTCGAGCGGTTCGCTGCGGAGCACGGCTATCCGCTCGCGATCAAGGCCTCGGGAGGTGGAGGGGGCCGGGGGCTGAAGGTCGCGCGGTCGCCCGGCGACCTGGAGCCGGCATGGTCATCGGCGCGGCGTGAGGCCGAGGCGTACTTCGGCTCCCGCGACGTCTTCGTCGAGCGCTACCTCGAAGGCCCGAAGCACCTGGAGGTCCAGCTGCTCGCGCCGGGCCCGGACGAGGCGTTGTGGCTCGGCGTGCGCGATTGCTCGCTGCAGCGCCGTCACCAGAAGCTCGTCGAGGAGACGCCGCCGCCGCTGTGGGGAGAGCGCGTGCCCGAGATGGGCGAGGCGGCGGTCGCTCTGTCGAAGGCGTCCGGTTACGTCAATGCCGGCACCGTCGAGATGCTCGTCGATCGCAGCGGGAGCTTCTACTTCCTCGAGGTCAACGCGCGGCTCCAGGTCGAGCACACGGTCACCGAGGAGGTGCTGGGCATCGACCTCGTCGCGTGCCAGCTGCGTATCGCCTCGGGCGAGGGGCTGCCGTTCACGCAGGCGGACGTCTCGCCCCGCGGACACGCGATCGAGTGCCGCATCAACGCGGAGGACCCGGCGCGGGGCTTTGCGCCCGCGCCCGGACGGCTCCTGGAGTACGTGGAGCCCGACGGGATGGGGGTGCGCGTCGACTCCGGCTACGCCGCGGGGGACGACGTCCCCGGTGCGTACGACTCGTTGATCGCGAAGCTCGTGACGCGCGGCGCGGACCGTGAGGAGGCGCGGGCGAGGATGCTGCGCGCGCTCGAGGAGTACCGGATCGAGGGCGTCGAGACGACGATCGCCGCGCATCTGCTGCTGCTGCAGGAGCCGTCGTTCGTCGCGGGGACGCACGACACGACGACGGTGGAGGCCGGGGACGTCCTGGCGCAGCTGACGGTGACGCCGGAAGAGGCCCAGGACGTGTTGATGGTCTCCGGCAAGCCGGTGCGGTTGTGGAGTCCCGCGATGGCGGCATCGGCCGCGGCGGCGACACACGGCGCCGCGTCGGGAGGAGACCTCGTCGCTCCCATGCAGGGCACGATCCTGAAGGTCCTCGTCGCGGAAGGCGAGCGCGTGGAGGCCGGGCAGCCCGTCGTGGTGCTCGAGGCGATGAAGATGGAGAACTCGATAGCGGCCCCCCTTGCGGGGACCGTCGTCGAGATCACGGTCGAACCGGGGGAGACCGCGGGGGCAGGACAGCTCCTGGCCCGGGTCGAGTGACCGCGGGCGACAGCGCGCTCCTCGTCGCGCAGGTCGCGGCCTTCGGAGCCGTCGGATGGGCCGCGGGATCGTCGTTACTGCGCTGGACGCGCTTGCGCGGGGTCGGTCTTCCCGAGCGTGCGCTGGCCGTGGTCGTGGGGTTCGTGTTGTTCGCGCTGCTCGCGATGATCGCCAACGTCGTCACGGGTGGCCACGTCTTCGGCAACGCGTTCGCGGTGCCGGCGGCGGCGATCGTCCTCGTCGGCTCGTGGGTCGCGAGCGGCGGGGCGCGCGGCGAGTGGGCGTACGTGAGAGAGCCGCGGCCGTGGATGTGGCCCGCGCTGCTGGGTCTCGCCCTCGTGTTCCTCTACCTGTGGCCGGTGCTGCTCGCGGGCTCGGGCGTGCGGACAGGGGACCCGCCGTGGCACCTCGGGTGGACCGCTCAGTTGCTCGGGGGCGAGGGAATCCCCGCCGGCCCGGCGGCAGAGTACGCGCGCAACGCCTATCCGTGGGGCTACCACGCGTTGCTGGCCTCGCTCGTCCGCCTCGTCCCGTCGTCGACGACATTGCTCGCGCACGAGGCCGTGCACGTCGTGCTGCTCGTCTCGATCCCGCTCTCCGCCGCGTGCCTCGCTCGGCGCGTCGACCGGCGGGCGGGCGTTGCGGCTGCCGCGTGCACGTCGTTGATAGGCGGCTTCGGGTGGGTTCTGGCGCGCACGGCGTCGTTCGAGCCCAGCCCCCGCGAGAGCCGTTACGGCGCCGATCTCGTCGCGGCTTCGCCGAACTCCGTATACGAGCTGCTGCCGCCCGCGCTGCCGCGCGAGGTCGGTCTCGTCCTCGCGGGTGCCGCCGCGGTCTTCCTGCTGATCGCGGTCGAGACCGGGACGCGGCGCAGCCGCCTGCTCGCCGGGGCGGTGACGGGTGCGGTCGGGGTCGTCAGCGTGCCGATGCTGTTCACCGCGCTCGTTTGGGCCGCCGCCGCGTCGCTGCTCGTCAAGGGGAGCCGCCTCGCGGTGCTGCGCGACGTGTGGGCGCCCGCCCTTGCCGTCTTCGCCCTATGGGCGGTACCCGTCGCCGTCGGATACCTCAGCCACGGTGGGTTCGTCGACATCACTCCGCGGTTGGGGATGGAGTGGCCTCTGCCCACCGCGCTGGGAGCGTACGGGTTGCTGCTTCCGCTGGCGGTCGCGGGAGCGTTCGTCGCGTCGCGTGATCGCCGCGCGCGCCTGCTGCTGGTGTTCGCGGGGGCGAGCGCGGTACTGCTGGGGCTTGCGGTCGCGCGGGAAGTCTTCGACTGGAGCGTCTGGAACAACGCGACGCTGCTCCACCAGGGCCGTATGTGGCCACCTGTGCACCTGCTTGCGGGAGCGTTCGGGGGTCTCGCCGTCGTCCGCGGCGCCGCCTGGTTGAGCGCGCGTTCACGCGCGGCCGCGCTCGTCGCCGGCGCGCTCGCCGTCGCCGTTGCCGTCGCGTCCCCCCTCCTGGCGTCGCGGCGGATGAGGGTCCTCCTCGACGAGCACCACGCGGGCTACGTCTACGGGAGCGACGATTTCGCGCCCGGGTCGTTCGTCCGCGAGGCCGCTCGCGTACTCGGGCCCGACGACGTCGTCGCAGGAGGCACGGACGAGGTGCGGTGGGCCCTGTTCCAGATGTCGGGCGCGCGCCTTGCCGCGTACGACGACCCGAGGCTCGACGGCAACGACCTGAGGATCCGCTATGCGGAGCTCGCGCGGCGGTGGGACGAAGCCGTTGCGGCGGGCGGGTTCACGCCGACGCACTCGATCGTGCCCGGTTTCGCCGGCGAGCACGCGGGACGCGTCGTAGCGCAGGGCAAGTTCGGGGGCGCCATCTGGCTCCTGACGGAGGTGCGCTAGCCGGGCAGGACGCGGAACCTGACCAGGTCGTATCCCGCGGCGAACGCATACCGTCCGCGCGGCAACGGCCGCGGCAGCTCGACCTCCCACCGGCCCCTTCCGCCGTGCACCTCGTCTACGCGGACGCGGAAGGTCGAGCTCGTGCCGCACCCGTGGGGCGGACCGAACCGCCGCGCGTCCGGGTCCCATGACCGGCAGCGACCGCGCGCCAGGCGAACGAGCGAGACGTCCAGACGCTTCGGGATGTCGCTCAGCGCGGGATCGACCCTCCCGTGGATCCGCGTCACCGATCCTTCGGGGTGGCAGTCGCGGTCGTCCGGCTCGCGCACGCTGGCGATCCACGCGGGATCGCCGTGGAACTCGGGCTCCTGCTCGGGAGCACCGGCCGGCCCGGGCGGCTCCGCGGGTGTCTGCGGAGCCGCGGCCGGGTTCCTCCAGTCGACGGGCGCGCGGCCGTTCGCGGGACAGCATTCGTACGGGGAGAACGTGCGAGCGGCGATGTCGGCGGAGTGCGTGCTGCCCCACCAGTTCTCCGAGGCGTCCACGACCATGCTGCTCGTGCCGCTCCCGTCCGAGGTGCGGACGTCGAAGGAATACCACGGCGCGTCCGGCCCTCTGAGGATGTCGTTCCGGTTGACGTCGAAGACCCCGTGGGCGTCGACGCACCTGTACGGGTTCTGGGCTCGGAACAGCATGCTGATCTCGTTGTCCCAGAAGTCGCTCTCGTAGATCCGTACGAGCCGCTGCGTCTTGCCGGAGAACGCCGTCCCGTTCGAATAGAACTCGTTGCGCGTGAACGAGAGGGTCGCGCTGGGGTTCGTCACCTCGAGCGCGGTCTCGTTCCCGGTGAAGACGGTGTCGTGCACCGGGAAGGCGTCGCGCCTCATCGCGATGCCGACCCGCGCGTTCTCCACCCGGGCGTGCTCGACGGCGCTCGAGGGTCTGTCGCGTCCGGTGTCCGCGAACGCGATCCCCGGCCAACGCCCGCCGTCGGTGCCGGTGAAGACGACCGGCTCGGTTTCGGTGCCGGTGGCCCGCAACGCGCCGATCACGACGATGCCCGCCCACGGCTGCGCCTCTACCCGCACGCCCGGCTCGACCGTCAGCGTCACGCCTTCGTGGATCAAGACGCCCGCGTCGAGGCGCACGGGGCTGTCGGCGCGGGCCCACGTCGTGTCCTCCCGGATCTCCTGAGGCAGGGGGAACGCCGCCGCGGGCGCGGCCGCCGCCCCGGCGCCGAGCGCCACGATCACCGCTAATACCAGCTTCTTCACGATCCCCTCCTGGTCGCATTGAACGACGGAACCGAGGCGCGCGTTGTCAATTCAGCTCCTGGTAATGATGTAATCTTGTAATCCCACTAGCAGGAGGACACGATGGAGCAGGAGATCGGCGGCTGGTTTACCGGCCGCTTGCCGGACGAGTGGTTCGAGGCGGCCCCCGACGTCACCGCCGACAGGGACGAGATCCTCGTCGTCGGGCGGCTGGCGGACGTGGACCTGGGCCCCGACGCCTCCGAGGAGGCCGCGGGGGCCGCGCGGCTCGCCCGGATCAAGCGGTTCCGGGAGGACACGCGCGTGGCCCGCATGAGGATCGCCGACGAGGCCGAGCGGATCTTCGGGCGCAAGGTCGCCTGGGGGGCCGAGTGCGGCGGCGTGAGGCGCGTGTTCACGAACATGGCGATCCCGGTGATGACGCGGCTGCGCCTCCGGGAGCGCGCCGTGCTCGACACGCTGATCGACGCCGGCGTCGCGCGCAGCCGCAGCGAGGCG
Source organism: Actinomycetota bacterium (assembly GCA_030861725.1). Taxonomy (GTDB): domain Bacteria; phylum Actinomycetota; class CADDZG01; order CADDZG01; family WHSQ01; genus JALZEG01. The sequence continues at coordinate 46,305 of JALZFC010000006.1, forward strand.
CTCGCGTGGTGCGTGCGGCTCGTCGGCCGGAACGAGGCGGAGTGGATCGACTCGTTGCGCGAGGCGCTGTCGGGCGTGGAGAAGGCACGGGCCCAGGGGCCGGCGGCGTGAGCCTGCGGTCGCGTCACGTCTCGGAGGCGGAGGCATTGGATGCGTACTCGACGATCGTCACGCGCATAGCGGAGAAGCTCGCACCGTCCGTCACGAACCTCGCCGTGTACCGGAAGGTGCGCGGGGGCCGGCGGATGAGCGGCAGCGGAAGCGGTGTCGTGATCACGTCCGACGGCTTCGTCCTCACGTCCGCTCACGTCGTCGCGGGATCGGACGGCGGGAACGCGTCGTTCTCGGACGGCCGCGAGACGTCGTTCGAGATCGTCGGCGCCGACCCGCTCTCGGACCTCGCGGTCGTGCGGGCGCGGAGCGACGACCTCGTGCCGGCGGAGCTCGGCGACGCGTCGCGGCTCAAGGTCGGCCAGCTCGTCGTCGCGATCGGCAACCCGCTCGGCTTCGGCGGCACCGTCACCGCCGGCGTGGTCGGCGCGGTCGGGCGCTCGTTCGTCACGCAGTCGAACGGCACGGCTCGCTTCGTCGAGAACGTCATCCAGACCGACGCCGCGCTGCACCCGGGCAACTCCGGAGGTGCGCTCGTCGAGTCCGGGGGCACCGTGGTCGGCATCAACACCGCGCTGGTCGGGCCCGGGATGGGGCAGGGGCTCGGCCTCGCCGTCCCCGTCAACGAGACGACGCTGAAGATCGTGTCGGCGCTCATGACCGAGGGCCGCGTGCGGCGTGCATGGTTCGGCGTCGCCGGAGGGTCGCGTCCGCTGCCCCCGCGCGTCGCACGCGAGGTCGGGCGCGAACGAGGCATCGAGGTCGTGCAGGTCGTGCCGGGGAGCCCGGCGGAAGCCGCGGGGCTGCGGCCGGAGGACCTGATCGTCGAGGTTCACGGAACTCCCGTGGAGGGAATGGACGACCTGCAGCGGCTGATGGACGGCTCCCTCGCGGGCCGCTCGATAGAGATCGCCGTCTACCGCGACCGTCTGCTGCGATTGCCGATCACGCCGGCGGAGCTCGCAGCCTGAGAGGAGAGAGATGACCCATCACCCGGAGCTCGGCGGCAACTTCACGCTGGGCGGCGACCTGAGGGTCCACCGGCTCGGCTTCGGCGCTATGCGCATCACCGGGCGAGGGATCTGGGGGGAGCCGCCCGACGTCGAGGGCGCGAAGGCGTTGCTCCGCCGCGTCGTCGAGTCGGGCGTCAACCTGATCGATACCGCGGACTCCTACGGTCCCGAGGTCAGCGAGCGGCTGATCGGCGAGGCCCTCCATCCGTACCCGGACGACCTCGTGATCGCGACGAAGGGCGGGCTGTTGCGGCCGCGGCCGGGCCGGTGGGATCCCGACTGCCGGCCGGAGCACCTGAAGGAGGCGTGCGAGGGGAGCCTGCGGAGGCTGAAGGTCGACCGGATCGACGTCTACCAGCTGCACACCGTGGACCGGAAGGTGCCGCTGGAGGAGTCGATGGGGGCGCTGAAGGAGCTGCAGGACGACGGCAAGATCCGCCACGTCGGGGTGTCGAACTTCGACGTTGCGCAGCTCGAGCGGGCGCGGAAGATCGTCGACGTCGTGTCGGTGCAGAACCTCTACAACCTGACGGACCGCAGGTCGGAGGACGTCGTGGACTATTGCGAGCGCGAGGGTCTGGCGTTCATCCCGTGGTACCCGCTGGCCTCTGGCGACGCTGCGGCCCCCGACGGCCCGATTGCAGAGGTCGCGTCGCTGCACGACGTGACTCCCGCGCAGATCAGCATCGCCTGGCTGCTCCAACGCTCGCCGGTGATCCTCCCGATCCCGGGCACGTCCTCGATCGAGCACTTCGAGGAGAACCTGGGCGGCGGTGCGATAGACCTAAGCGCCGAGGAGATGAGCCGGATAGAGAAAGCCGCGGGGGCCTGAGCCAGCGCGGCCGCGGCGCAGCTGCCGCGGCGCCCTTCTTTGGGAAGTTCCTCCCGCTTATCGGGAGAAACGGCCGTGAGAAACGGCGGCTCCCTACGCCAGCAGGGCCCTCGCTATCACCATCCGCTGGATCTCCGACGTCCCCTCGAAGATCGTGTAGATCTTCGAGTCCCGGTACCACTTCTCGACCGGGAAGTCCTTGATGTAGCCGTAGCCCCCGAGGATCTGCACCGCCGTCTCCGTCACCTTCACCGCGGTCTCGCCGGCCATCAGCTTGCACATGCTGCCCTCGGCCTTCGTGAACGGCTGGCCGCTCGCCGCCAGCCACGCCGCCTTGTGCACGAGGAGCCGCGACGCCTCGACCGCGGTCGCCATGTCCGCGAGGTGGTTCTGGATCGACTGGTGCTGCGCGATCGGGACGCCGAACGCCTGCCGTTCCTTCGAATAGTCGATCGCGAACTCGAGCGCCGCGCGCGCGATGCCCACGGCCTGGATCGCCACCGACGGCCGCGTCACCTCGAACGTCCTGAGCGCGGCCGACGAGCGGCCGGTCGACTCGCCGGAACGCGCCTTGCCGAGCTTCGACTCGAGCCGGTCCATGCCACCCAGCACCCGGTCGAGCGGGATCCGGCAGTCCTCGAGGATCACCTCGGAGGTGTCGGACGCGCGGATACCGAGCTTCTTCTCCTTCTTGCCCGGCCGGATCCCCGGGTCGTCCTTCGTGATGATGAACGACGCCTGGCCGCGGTGGCCGAGCTCGGGATCGACGGTCGCGACGATCACGTAGACGTCCGCGTACTTCCCGTTCGTGATGAAGACCTTCGTCCCGTTGATGACCCACTCGTCGCCGTCCTGGACCGCCTTGGTGCGCAACGACCTCACGTCGGAGCCCGCCTGCGGCTCGGTCACGCCGAACGCGGCGACCTTCGGATCCTCGGGGGTGCCGAACATCTTCGGCGCCCACTCGAAGAGCTGCTCGGGGGTCCCGACGCTCGCGAGCGCCGACAGCGGGAGCCCCGTCCCGAAGATCGCGAGCCCGATCCCCGCGCAGCCCCAGAACGTCTCCTCCATCAGCAGCGGGAGCGTCATCCCGGTCGGGTCCTGCTGCGCCTGCAGGTAGATGTCGATGCTGTAGAGCCCGGCCTCGGCGGCCTTCTTCAGGACCGGCCAGGGAAACTCCTCGGTCTCGTCGTAATGGGCGGCTACCGGCCGGATCTCCTTCTCGGCGAACTCGTGCGCCCACTTCTGAAGCTCCTGCTGCTCTTCGGTGAGTGTGAAATCCATCCCTGCCTCCGGGTGTGGTGAACTTGACTCTCCAGTCAAGTCATAGATGCTTCAGGATAGCCCACGGCGCAGGAAAGCGAGCCGCTCCGCCCGGCGGCCCGCCACGGCATGAGGAGGTCCGGTGCAGCCCGAAAACCCCGAGAAGAGGGAAGTCATCTCTTACGAGCGGCTGTACAGGCTCTGGGAAGAGAACAACTGGTCCGCCACCGCGATCGACTTCTCGGTCGACAAGCGCCAGTGGCGGGAGACGCTCACGGAGACGCAGCGGGAGGCCGCGCTCTGGAACTACGCGATGTTCCTCGTGGGCGAGGAGGCGGTCGCCCGGACGCTGACGCCCGTCCTGGACGCGGCCCCCGGGTTCCCCGAGAGCATCTTCCTCACGACGCAGATCGTCGACGAGGCGCGCCACCACGTGTTCTTCGACCGCTTCATGCGCGAGGTCGCGGGGCAGGGAACGGACACGAGGTCGACGCTCGAGGCGGTCGACGGCCACCTCACCTGGGGCTTCCGGCAGGTCTTCGCCGAGCTCGACCGTGTCACCGAGGCGCTCCGGCGAAAGCCGAAGGACCGCGCGCTGCTCACCCAGACGGTCGCTCTGTACCACCTGGTCGTCGAAGGTCTGCTGGCGACGCCGGGACAGCACTTCATCCAGCGCTACGTCGACAAGCTCGGCATCCTCCCGGGCTTCTCCGCGGGGATCGCCAACGTGTCGCGCGACGAGTCGCGCCACGTCGCGTTCGGGATCAAGCTGCTCGGCGACCTGATCCGTTCGTCGGCCGAATGCCGCGCGGCCGCGCTCGAGATGATCGACCGCGCGCTCCCGTGGTCGGTCGGCGTGTTCATCCCGCCGAACTTCGACCACTCCTATACGGAGTGCTTCGACTTCACGCTGAACGAGATCTACTCGTTCGGCCTGCGCGGGTTCGAGGCGAAGCTCCGCCGCGTCGGGATCGAACCTGCCGAGATCCGCGTGTTCTCCCGCGAGGACCGCAGCCTCTCGTACGAGGACCGCTCGCGCCGCCTGTGGGTGCTGCTGGAGGACGGGATCATGGGCGACGACAGGCGGGAGCCGAAGGTGAGCCCGCAGGCGTTCGAGATCCTGTTCGAGGGAATGACGCGGGCCCTCGACCTCGAGGTCGCACGCTCCCTCGGCGGACCGATCCAGTGGGACTTCACCGACGCGGAGCCGTGGCACATCGTCGTCACGAACGGCCACGCGGAGGCCAAGCCCGGTCGCGCCGGCGAGCCCGGGCTGCGGCTCGAGGCCTCGGCGGCCGACTTCGCCAAGATCGCCGTCGACCGGGAGGACCCGCGCTGGTCGCTGCTGAAACGCAAGCTCCGCGTGCACGGATCGCTGTCCGCGAAGGCGAAGCTCCCGAAGCTGTTCACCTGAGTCCCGCGCGCCGAGCGGCGGATAGGCTGCCCCGGATGGATTTCGACCTGGCGCCCGAACAGCAGGAGTTCCAGCGCGTCATGCGGTCGTTCGTCGAGGACGCGGTCCGCCCCAACGCCGAGCGCTGGGACCACGAGCACGAACTCCCGATGGAGGCCGTCAAGCAGATGGCGGAGCTGGGGCTGTTCGGCCTCCCGTTCCCCGAGGAGTACGGGGGCTCCGGCGCCGACTTCCTGACGCTGTGCCTCGCGATCGAGGAGCTCGCGCGGGTCGACTCGTCGCTCGCGATCACGCTCGAAGCCGCCGTGGGCCTGGGCGCGATGCCGATCTGGCACTTCGGGACCGAGGAGCAGAAGCGCAAGTGGCTGCCCCCGCTCGCCACCGGCGAGGCCCTGGCGGGATTCGGGCTGACCGAACCCGGCGGGGGATCGGACGCCGGCGCGACGCGCACGACCGCCCGGCTCGAGGACGGCGAGTGGGTGGTCAACGGCTCGAAGTCGTTCATCACGAACTCGGGCACGCCGATCACCTCCTTCGTCACCGTCACGGCGGTGACGGGAGACTCCGGGGGCCACAAGGAGATCTCGGCGATCGTCGTGCCGAACGACACGCCGGGCTTCGAAGTCGGCAAGCCCTATCGCAAGATGGGGTGGTGGCACTCCGACACCCACGAGCTCTCCTTCGCCGACTGCCGCGTGCCGGAGGAGAACCTGCTCGGGCAAGTGGGGCAGGGCTTCCGCAACTTCCTGAAGATCCTCGACGACGGCCGTATCGCGATCGCCGCACTCGCCGTCGGGCTCGCGCAGGGCTGCGTCGACGAGAGCATCAAGTACGCGAACGAGCGCAGGGCGTTCGGCGCGCCGATCGGGAGCTTCCAGGGGCTCCAGTTCAAGATCGCCGACATGGCGTTGAAGACCGAGCTCGCGCGCACCGCGTACCACAAGGCCGCATGGCTGAAGGAGCAGGGGCGGCCCTACAAGAGGGAAGCGGCGATGGCGAAGCTCTACGCGTCGACGATCGCCGTCGACGTCGCGCGCGACGCAGTGCAGGTCCACGGGGGCTACGGGTACATCGAGGAGTTCCCCGTGTGCAGGCACTTCCGCGACTCGAAGATCCTCGAGATCGGCGAAGGCACCTCGGAGGTCATGCGGATCCTCATCGCGCGCGACCTGGGGTTACCGAGCGCTTGAAACCTAGCTTCGGGGTCGATCGCGGTCACGTATCGTCTACGCGTCCCAGCCCAAAGCCAGGTTTGATCTTCGTCACGCGACAGGACGACCTCGACCGGGCGGTCGACGCGGCGCGGGCTGCCGGGTCGGTCGGGCTCGACACCGAGTTCCTGAGGGAGAAGACGTACCGCGCGAAGCTCTGCCTCGTGCAGATGGCGGTCGGCGACGACATCTTCGTCGTCGACGTGCTCGAGCCGCTCGACCTGAAGGGCCTCGCCGAACTCGTCGCCGATCCTGACGTGCGCGTGGTCCTGCACGCCGGGCGGCAGGACCTCGAGCTGTTCTACGAGGGCTGGGGAGCGGTCCCGGCCAACATCTTCGACGTGCAGCTCGCCGCGGGGTTCGCCGGCCACGGCGCGTCGCTCCCCTACGGCCGCCTCGTCGAGACCCTGTGCGGCAAGCGGCTGGTCAAGGGCGAGTCGTACACCGACTGGTGCAAGCGCCCGCTGACGGAGTCGCAGTTGACGTACGCGGCCGACGACGTCCGCTACCTCGCCGCCGCCGTCGACCGGCTGGACGGCGAGCTGACGCGCTTGGGGCGGCGCGAGTGGGTGCTCGAGGAGATGAAGGCGCTCGAGTCGGAGGAGATCTACCGCTCGGACCCAAGCGAGGCCTGGCGCAAGGTCGGGGGCCGCGGGACGCTCTCGCCGAAGGCGCTGGCGGTGTTGAGGGAGGTAGCGCGCTGGCGCGAGGAGACGGCGCAGCGGCGCGACATCCCGCGCGGCTGGGTGATCAAGGACCCGACGATGATCGAGATCGCTCGCCGGTCGCCTTCGTCGGTCCAGCAGCTGAAGTCGATCCGGGGTTTCAATGCCTCCGAGGCCGACCGGTCGGGGCGCGACATCCTGGCGGCGGTCGAGGCCGGCCGCGCGGCCCCCTCGATCAGCCTCGGCATCGCGCCGCCGAAGGGCGCGCAGGCACGCGCGCGGATGCTGTCGGGCCTCGCCGACGCGGTCGTGAGGGCGCGCTGCGAGCAGGCCGGGCTGGCGACCGAGCTCGTGTCGACGCGCTCCGAGCTCGAGGCGCTGCTCGCCGAGGTCGTGAACGGGTCCCTCGACGAACGCCGCCACCGCCTCATGCGGGGGTGGAGGCGCGAGCTTGCGGGCGACGCAGTCGTCGCCCTCGCCGAGGGCAGGATCGCGGTGAAGGCGATCCCGCGCGCGCCGTTCGTCGAAGAGCTTCCGGTCTGAATCGAGCAAGGAGGTGAGCATGGCAGCGGACGACGAGAGGATCGCTCTCTTCCTCGACTTCGAGAACCTCGCGCTCGGCGCGCGGGATCGCGGCGAACGGCTCGACATGGCGGTGATCATGGAGGCGCTCTCCGAGCGAGGGCGCGTCGTCGTGCGGCGCGCCTACGCCGACTGGAACCTGTTCTCCGAGCACCGGCCGGGCCTCGTCGGCGAGCGGATCGAGATGATCGAGATCCCCCAGCGGACGGGGATGGTCCGCAAGAACGCGGCCGACATCAAGCTCGCGGTCGACGCGTGCGAGCTCGCGTTCCAGCGCGAGTTCATCACGACCTTCGTGATCGCGTCGGGCGACAGCGACTTCACGCCGCTCGTGCTGAAGCTGAGGGAGCTCAACAAGAAGGTGATCGGCGTCGGTGTCGAGGGCTCCACGTCGGAGCTGCTTCCGGGCGCGTGCGACGAGTTCCTGTTCTACGAGGGGCTTCTCGGGCGCGGGTCGGACGCGGCGCCGGCACGGAGGCGGCGAAGGCGCAAGACGACGGAGAACGGTGAGACCGGCGAGGCCGTGGCCGAGACCGACGAATCGACGTCCGACATCGCCGAGATCTCGCGCCGGGTGACGCGCACGCTGAGCGGGCTGCAGCGGACGACGGACGGATCGGTGCTGTCGTCGATGATCAAGCGCGCGCTGCTCCGCAAGGATCCGACGTTCGCGGAGAGCGACTACGGGTTCCGGACGTGGGGCGAGCTCATGCGCCACCTCGCGTCGCTCGGCGTGGTCGAGCTCGCGACGGGGAGCGCGGAGGGCGACCCGGTCGTGGACTTCCCGGCCGAGGGCGGAGGCCAGGCGCGGGCGTTCCAGCTGCTGCAGGACACCGTCCGCGAGATCCAGAAGAAGACGGGGACGCCTCCGCTCTCGGGGCTGAAGGACCAGCTGCGCAAGAAGAAGCCGGGCTTCAGCGAGAAGGACTACGGCTACGGGGGCTTCCTGCAGTTCGTGAAGGCCGCGCGGGCGAAGGGCGTGGTGGACATGGACTGGGACGACGAGGCCGAGGACTACTTCGTCTCGGCCGGGAGCGCCTAGCCCGAGACGTCAGCTCTTCTCGAACCGGTCGTCTCTTTCGAACGGGTCCTGGATCGGGACCCGCACCTCCAGGGACTTACCGCGCAGCTCCCGGAGTCGATCCGATGCGACGTAATGACGCCCTCGGCGTTCGCCCTTCGGTACCAGCAGACCCGCCTGCACGAGTTGCTTCAGGTCCCTGGTCGCCGTCTGCTCCGTCACGTCGCTCAGGGGCCGGTATGTCGCGTTGCGTACCCTGAAGCCCCTCGCCGCCTCGAAGAGAGCGGAGATCGATCGCTCCGGAAGACGGTGGCTCTCTGCCTCCTCGGCGAGGATCGCCCACAGGCGGTCGGATTCCTTGATCCTTCGGAGCAACGTTCGGGCTTGGACGTAGTGCGCGGTAAGGCAGTAGCGGACCCAAGGACGGGCGTCGTTCTCGGGCTGCCAGTATCCTCGCCCGACCTTCGCGAGGATCGCGTAGTAGCCGGCGGTGTTCCGACCAAGGTACTCCTCGATGCTGGAGAACTCGGCGGAGAGAATCCCTTCTCTCGCGAGAACGAGAGTTTGGAGCCCTCTCGCCATACGGCCGTTCCCGTCACGGAACGGATGGACCAGAGCGAGATTCAGATGCGCCATCGCCGCGCGCACCATGGCCGGCACAGGGGAGGGTTCGTTGAGGGACGTGACGATCTCCTCCACGAGGATCGGAACACGATCGGCGTCCGGGCCCTCGTAGACGATTTCGCCGGTGGCGTCGTTGCGGACGTAGACATAGCCCAGTCGGTACCGCCCCGGGCTCTTTCTCAGGTGGTAGCTCATCATCATGAAGTGGAGGCTCTTGAGGAGATGCGTCGAGTACTCGAAATGGGGGTCGTCGGCGAGCTGGAGAACGTACGTCATGGCCTGCCGGTAGCCCTCGAGCGCACGCCGCGTCTCCTCGGTCGCGTCGAGAGGCTCCTCGCCCTCGACGATCGCGACGGCGTCGTCGAGGGTGGAGTTGTAACCCTCGATGCTGTTGGACGCCTGAATCTGGCGCGCGAACGACATCCGGCGGAGGACCCCGGTCCAGCGCCGTCGGTCGGCCACCCACAGGCGCAACTGCGTCCGAAGCTCCTGTATGTCGGCCAGAACGCGAGCTTCGTCGGGGTCTACCGGCGGCGTTTCGAAGATCATGATTGTAACTCCGATATCATCAGTCCCGGCGACAGATAATATCAATCACAAAGACGCTTGTAAATGCTCCAACCGTTATGCCGGGCGGGCGTTAGCGGAGCCAGGTCCTCACGATCGCCTTGCTGAACCCCCACGCATAGCGGAACGTCGTCGGCTTCTTCGTCGTCCCGCTGGCGCGGCGTCGCAGCGTGATCGGGACCTCGACTACGTCCATGCCCTTGCGGGCCGCGTCGAGGATCACCTCGGACACGTAGAACTGGTCCTGGCGCAGGTCGAGCCGGCGCAGGGTCTCGGCCGTCATCGCTCGATAGCCCGTCGACGGGTCGGTGATCGGCGTCCGGCCGAGCGTCGTCAGCAGGCGGGCGAACAGCTTGACCCCATGGCTGCGGACGCTCGACTCGACCTCGAACGAGCCGAGGACTCGCGACCCCTGGACCATGTGTGCCCTGCCCTCGAGTAGGGGCTCGACGAGACGTTCCATCTCCTTCGGGTCGTGCTGGCCGTCGCCGTCGATCGTGACGACGACGTGCGCGCCGGCGCGGAGCGCCGCCTCGTAACCGAGCCTCACGGCGGCTCCGGAGCCGCGCCGCAGGTCGCGCCGGACGACTGCGGCCCCCAAGCGGTGGGCCGTAGCCTCCGTCGCGTCGGTGCAGCCGTCGGCGACGACGATCGGGACGACGGGGAGCCCCGCCACTTCCCCGGGCATCTGGCCGATGACGGCGGGGAGGTTGTCCGCCTCGTTGTAGGCGGGGACGACGACGATGCAGGCGCCGACCGGCGGTGCGAAGCCGCTCTCCTCGAGGCGCTTCAGCGCCATGTAGTCGACGAGGTCGCCGAGCTCGTTCGACAGCAGGTCGTCGCGGGAGAAGCTGCGGAAGACAAGGCCGAGCGTGAAGAGGTTGGAGATGACGAGGAGGCCGATGATGCGGCGCTCGCCGCCGGGCTCGAAGCCCAGTGCCGCCAGGACGGGGTCGAGGAGCGAGGGGGCCACTGCCGCGACGGTGAGGCTGCCGGCGACGATCGCGACGACGAGCAGCTCGCCGCGGCGGAGCTGCCGCTTGCGGTAGCGCATGACCGCGAACGCCGCGAGCAGCGCGGCGACCAGCGCTCCGAAGACCCTCAGACCCATGCGCAGGTTCCCTTCGGCGGCATCGACGACGATCGACGACGTCGGCCTGCCCGGAGCATCGCCTCGGCGGTGCTCCAAGGACAAATAGACGGTGCGGAATCGCCCCGGAAGGGGCCCGAGCAGGCTAGCAGACGCGGGCGGCCGTTCCCCGGCTCCCGGGGGCGGTGGGAATGGTTGACTGGGTGGATGGAGGGCTACGACCCGTCGACGTACGGCGACCGCATCGCCGACGTGTACGACGACATGTACGAGGACCTGTTCGACCGGGACGAGGTCGTCGACGTGCTGGCGGAGCTCGCCGGCGGGGGCCGGGCCCTCGAGCTCGCGATCGGGACGGGCAGGATCGCCCTGCCGCTCGCCGCGACGGGCGTCGAGGTGCACGGGATCGACGCGTCGCAGGCGATGGTCGCGAAGCTCCGGTCGAAGCCGGGTGGCGAGGCGATCCCGGTGACGATCGGCGACTTCGCCGAGGTCGCGGTCGACGGGACATTCGCGCTCGTCTACCTCGTCTTCAACACGCTCTTCGCGCTGGAGACGCAAGAGGAGCAGGTCGAATGCTTCGCGAACGTCGCCCGCGCGCTCGACCCCGGGGGCTGCTTCGTCGTCGAGGCGTTCTTCCCCGACGTCGCGCGCTTCGACCGCGGCCAGCGCGTCGATGCGACGAGGGTGCAGGTCGACCGGGTGTCGCTGGACGTGTCGAGGCACGACCCGGTCGCCCAGACCGTGCTCACGCAGCACGTCGTGATCGGCCAGGAGAGGACTTCCCTCTACCCCGTCTTCCTGCGGTACGTGTGGCCGCCCGAGATGGATCTCATGGCGCGCCTCGCGGGGCTGCGGCTGCGCTCCCGCTGGGGTGGCTGGAAGCGCGAGCCGTTCACGGCGCCGGCGCAGAAGGTCGTGTCGGTCTACGAGCTGCCGGAAAAGGACTAAGGGTTCAGGTAGGGCCTCTTCGGACGGGGGACGCCCTCGACCGCGCTCGCGTCGACTATCACCTCGCGTCCGAGCGGGTACATCGCTCCCGTGACGCGCACCCAGTCGTCCTCCGCGAACTCGCCCGGAGGCGCGCCGACGACCCTCACCTGGATCGACAGCGCGTCGGCGACGCAGCACGATACGAGGAACCGGGACAGGAGGAACTCGTCGGCCGGCATGCTCGCGTCGCGGGCGACGAACCCCACGAACGAGACCTCCGAGCCGGCGCGCTGCACGAGCGCCTTCATCGCGTCCCGAGACCGCACGGCCCCCGCGACGTCGACCAGCGTCAGCTCGCCCGATTCGATGTCGGCGGCGCTGGAGGTGTAGCCGGAGCTGACGAAGCTCGAGCGCCGGGTCGTGGCGTACGAGCCGAGGGATGCCGCCGGCAGCGCGAGCGTCGCCACGACCGGCAGGACGATCGCCGCGAGCCTCCACGCGTCTGCCTGCGACAACGGCTCCGGGTGCGGCCCCCGCGCCGACCACAGCCGTCCGACGACCGCGACCGTGAGGATGATCGCCCCCATCGGCACGACCCAGTCCGTCCTGTCCGAGAGGTAGAGGAACGAGCGGCCCGAGATCAGCAGCCACCAGAACAGCCCGGCCCAGGCCGCCATCGCGGCGGCCGAGGCGAGCTTCGCCGCCGACCAGTGCCTCTCTCGGGGCCGCTCCAGCGTGACTTCCGCAGCCGTCATCCGATCAGCACCTCGATCCACAACGTGCCCGCGAGCGTCACCGCGGCGACTCCCACGAGGACCGTGCGGAAGAAGCCCCGCGTGAACGTCGCCGAATAGAGGAAACCGAGCTTCGTGTCGACCATCGGCCCGAAGACGAGGAACGCGAGCTGAGCCCCGACGCCGAACTGCACGAACGACGCCGCGACGAACGCGTCCGACTCGGAGCACAGCGACAGCACGAACGCGAGCGCCATCATCGCGACCAGGTCCACGACCGGCGTCCCCGCGACCGATCCGATGACCGACTGCGGGACGAACGTCTGCAGCGCCGCCGCGACGACGGCGCCGAGCACGAGGTAGCGGCCCATGAACAGGAAATCGCCGGAGAGGTGGGCGAAGAAGGCCTCGCCGCGGGACCCGTGCGAGTGACCGTGCGCGTCGTCGCCCGCGCGAGGCCGCAACAGCTCGGTCTTCGTCTTGTTCGACACCACCCATCCGATGGCGACCGCCGCGACGAGCCCGAGCCCCGCGCGGCCTAGCACCATCGGCCAGAGCGAGTCCCGCCCCCGGTATGCGACGAACGTGGAAGCGATAACGACTGGGTTGAGGATCGGCGCGGCGAGCATGAACGTCACGGCGGCTGCCGGAGACAGCCCCTTCGCCGCAAGCCGGCGCGCGACGGGGACCGAGCCGCACTCGCACACCGGGAACGCGAAGCCGGTCATCGCCGCCGCGGGAAGCTGCAGGGGACGGGGCAGCGCCGTCAGCCTCTCGAACACGCGGCTCGGGACGAAGACCTCGATCGTCGCGGAGACGACCGCGCCGAGGAGCACGAACGGGACCGCCTCGATCAGCAGCGACGAGAAGACGAGCAGGAAGTTCTGCACCCCCGCGATGCGGCCGGGGTCCACGGCTTGAAGGAGGACGCCGGCGCCGAGCAGCGCCGCGACGACGGCGCCCGCGTTCGCCCACGACGCCGGGCGCGGGCGGCGGAGCGCGACCTCTGCCATCAGCAATACCTCCCGAACGCCACCGCGATCGCGGGGAAGACGTCGGCGAACAAGGCCTCACCCCCGGGCGCCCGCACCCGCGCCAGCGCCCGAAGGACCTCGTCCTCGCTCACCTGACGCTCCGCCAGCGCCTTCTGGTCGAGGAACGACCCGCCGGGCACGACCTCCTCCACGAGCGACGCCATGTCGTCGCCGGGGATCATCCCCGGGATCGACTCGGCCGCCGTCGCGCCGTCGTCGCCGGTGCTCCCGGTCGCGGTGAACACGAACGCGGCCGAGCCGTCCGAGACCCGCTTCGCCTCGAGCGCCACGGAGCGCACGGTCGCGTCGAGCCGTTCGATCCCGCTCTCGATCGCGATCACGGCGAGGTCCGGCACGTCGTCCCTGCCGAACCTGCCCTGCATGAGCGCGAGGCCGTCGTGGGGCTCGTTGCCGCGCTGGGTCTTCAGGAAGACGTCCCGGTCGACGTCGACGTGCCAGTTCCCGCCGATCGCGCCCAGGTACGCGCGCCGTGCCGCGGCGATGCCGATCACCGGATCCTGGTCCATGGCCTCGTCGAGGTCGTCGCCCAGCGTCGCGATCACGGAGAGGGGGCTGCGCGCCGACCACGCCTTGCGCAGGCGCCCGTCCTCGTCCCGGAGGATCTCGCCCGTGACGCCGTGCTGCGCCGGCCGGCCTCCCGTCCCGATCGTCGTTAGGACCGCGGCGGGGTCGACCGGGAGCGAGACCGTGTCGGCGTCGAACGTCGCGGTCCCCGACTCCATGGCGAGATCGAGGTACCGGTAGCCGGGCCTGGAGACGGCCTCCAGGTCCTCGGAGCCCCGTCCTATCCAGACGAACTCGACGACGAGCCGGGGGGCCTCACCCGTGGCCACGCCCTCGATCGCGGTGCCGGACCGCACCTGTGGGAACGGCCGGTCGAACCCGAGGATCGACTCGATCGTCGGCGCGACGTCGTCGAGCCCGGTGCCGGCGGGGATCTCCGCGCCGGGATCGACCCCGGTCCCCCAGAACGCGAGCGGGACGCGGGTCGCCTCGGAGCCGTCCGCGGCGCTCGGCCACGGGACCTTCGGCCATCCCTCGCCGGCCGCGATGCGTCCCGATGCAGCGGCGAGGACGTCGGGAGAGCGGCCCTCGCGGAACCCGGCGGCAACCCGCGCCCGGACGGCGTCCGGCAGCGAGCAGAACGGCACTTCCGAGGACGCGTTCGCCGGCTCGTCGCACGAGTGCCCGGCACAGAACGCGCGCAGGACCCCCGCGGGAGCGCCGACGACCGCCACCGCGACGACGAGGACGAGGGTCCGGCGACCGGCCGCGAGCCCCGGCGACCGAGGGCTGTCCGGGCCGTTCCGGCGCCGAAGAGACATCCGCCTCACGCTACCGTGAGTCCGATGGCTAGAGATCGTGCCGCACTCGTGGAGCGGGGGCGGGCCGCCCCCGGAGCGACGACTCAAGAACGGTTTGGAGGAGCGGAGCGGGACGGCCCGCCCGCAGCGCCGGTTGGAGGAGCGGAGCGGGTGGGGCCGCCCGCAGCGTTACTCGCAGCGGCTGCGCTTCTCGTGATCGTCGCCCTCCGCGCGACTCCCCTCGGGCGCCTCGCCGGCACCGAGACCTTCGTGTTGGTCTTCACGTCGATCGTCGTCGAGGCGCTCCCGTTCATCCTCCTCGGCGCGCTCGTCTCGGCTCTGATCGAGGTCTACGTCCCCGACCGCACGTTCGAGCGGCTCGCGCGGCTCCCGTCCGCGCTGCAGATCCCCGGCGCGGCTCTCGGGGGCCTCGCGTTCCCCGTGTGCGAGTGCGGCTCGGTGCCGGTGGCGCGGCGGCTGATCTCCCGCGGGCTGTATCCCGGAGCGGGGCTCGCTTTCATGCTCGCGGCGCCGATCCTGAACCCGATCGTGATCCTGTCGACGGTCGTCGCGTACGGGGGCCGCGGGCTCGCTCTCGAGATGGCGGCAGGGCGGGCGGTGCTCGGCCTCGCGCTCGCCGTCGTGGCCGGATGGGCGCTCGGCAACGTGCGCCCCGACGAGCTCCTGCGGGAGCGGACGGACGCCGCGGCGTGCGAGCACGGCGACGCCTCGCGCTCCCGGTTCGTCGAGCACCTCGCCGCCGACTTCTTCTACATGGGGCGCTTCGTGATCCTGGGAGCGGGTCTCGCGGCGCTGCTCCAGACGGCGATCCCGCAGAGCCTCGTCTCGGGCGTCGCGCGCACGCCCGTGCTCGGCTCCCTCGCGCTCATGGCGATCGCGTTCGTCCTCTCGCTCTGCTCCGAGGCCGACGCGTTCGTCGCGGTGTCGTTCACGCCGTTCCCGGTCGGGTCGCAGCTCGCGTTCCTGGTGTTCGGGCCCGTGGTCGACGCGAAGCTCGCGTTCCTCTACGGCGCCACGTTCCGGCGGCGGTTCGTCCTCCGGCTGCTGGCGGTCGCGGTACCGGTCGTGCTGGCGGGCTCGCTGTGGTTCGAGGTGCTCATTCGATGACCGGTCGCCTCGGCGAGCGGCCCGAGCAGATGACCGGTCGCCTCGGCGAGCGGCCAGGAACGAGATGACCATCGATCGGCGCCGGCTCGCCCGCGGCACCACGCTCGCGTGCTGGGCGGGCTTCTTCGCGTGGCTGCAGCTCAGCGGCGAGAAGACGCGCTACCTCGGCCCCCGCACCTACTGGGTGATCGTGTTCGGCGCCCTAGTCCTGGGCGCGGCCGCGGCCGCTCACCTCCTCACGTTGCGGGCGAGCGCGCCGCACCGCCTCGAGCGCCGCGACGTGACGGCCCTGGCGACGCTGCTCCTGCCGTTGCTCGTCGTGGCGGCGGTCCCGTCGGCTCAGCTGGGTGCGCTCGCCGCGTCGCGCAAGACCTCGGGGGCCGGCGCTGCGGCCGTCGGCGCCATCGCCCCCCCGGCGCCCGACCCGGATGCACGCGTCTCGTTCGTCGACGTCCATTACGCGAGCGAGTCGGAGTCGTATGCGGCCGAGGCAGGGATCGCCGAGGGCATGGAGGTCGAGCTCACCGGCTTTGTGACGCACCCTGCCGGCCTGCCGCCGGGCACAGTCGGGTTGACGCGGTTTCAGGTCTCGTGCTGCGCGGCCGACGCCGTGCCCTACACCGTTCCCATCACCGTCGACCCTCACAGCAGAAGCGACGACGAGTGGCTCCGTGTGAGGGGCCACCTCGCCGTGCGCGACGGGATCTTCGTGCTCGACCCGATCGAGGTCGACGCCGTCGACGCTCCGTCGGACCCGTACCTGTACTAGTCTCCGACCCCGCCGGAACACTCGGGCGGCTCCTGGGAGGATCCTTGCCGAAACGCGTCCTGATAGTGGCTGCGGTCGCGGTCGTGGTCGCGGTCGCCGCGTGGTACTTGCTGCGTCCGGATACCGGCATCCCCGGCGGCGCCCCCACCGAGCAGGAGATGGCGGCCGCCGTCGGGTCGCAGGTGATGGAGCACCTCTACCTCGGCCACGTCCCCGGCCGCTCCGGTGAGGTGCTCATGGTGCCGAAACCGCACCACTTCCTGATCAGCGACTGGGACATGACGCAGCTCGCCGGCCCCACGCCGCCGCTCGGGAGCACTCACCCGAACCCGTGGAGCTACCTGACGCGCGTCCCGATCGTCGCGTACGGCCGCGGCGTCCCGCGCGGCTTCGTCGACGAGGAGCCGGTGGACATCGCCTCGATCGCGCCGTCGTACGCCGCGGTCCTCGGCATGGACGACTTCCCGGCGGAGGCGAAGCCCCTCGACGGCATCGCTGCCGCGTCGCTTACCAAGCCGAAGCTCATCTTCACGATCGTGATCGACGGCGGCGGCTGGAACACGCTGCAGGAGCACCCCGACTCGTGGCCGGCGTTGCAGGGCCTCATGGAGGCGGGCACGACGTACACGAACGCGACGATCGGCTCGGCCCCCTCGATCACCGGCGCGCTGCACGCCACGTTCGGGACCGGCGTCTACCCGCGCACGCACGGGCTTCCGGGCCACGTCATGCGCGACGGTGAGGGGAAGCTCGTCGACGTGTACCTGGACGAGGCCGACCCGAGATACCTCGACGCCCCGACGGTCTCGGAGATCTGGGACGAGGCGAACTTCAACCGGCCGATCGTCGGGACCGTCTCGTTCGAGGGGTGGCACCTCGGGATGATCGGCCACGGCGCGCAACGCGAGAAGGGCGACCGGGACATCGCGGTCCTGTGGGAGAGGGACGAGCAGGAGTGGTGGACGAACGAGGAGTACTATTCGCTGCCCCCGTACCTCCACGGCATCGGCATCGAGCGGCTCGAGGGCTACGAGGAGCGGCTCGACCGGCGGGACGCCCTCGACGACGGCGCCTGGTTCGGCCATACCGTCGAGCAGCTGCGCGACAAGGCCGTCCGTCCGGGAACCCCCGCGTTCGTCCGTCTCACCGGTGACGCGGTGGCCGCGATCATCCAGAACGAGCCGCTCGGGCAGGACGCGGTGACCGACCTCTTCTGGGTCGAGATGAAGATGCCCGATCACGCCGGCCACTCGTGGAACATGGTGCGTCCCGAGCAGGCCGACGTCCTGCGCGAGACCGACACGCAGATCGCGCGCATGAAGGCCGCTCTGGACAGGAAGGTCGGCCCGGACAACTACCTGCTCGTGATCAGCGCCGACCACGGCCAGCAGCCGCTGCCCGATCTCCACGGCGGCTGGCGCATCAACACCGGCGAGGTCAAGAAGGACATCGAGGAGCGCTTCGGCAACGTCGTCGAGAAGGTCACGCCCGCCGACATATTCCTCGACATGGACGCGCTGGGACGCGAGGGGTGGGAGCCGTCCGACATCGCGCGCTACCTCGGCACGTACACCGTCGCCGACAGCATCCCCGAGGGCAGACCCGGCGCGGACCTCGTCGCGGACGGCCGCCTCGACGACCGCGTGTTCGCCGCGGCGTTCTCGACGGGCTTCCTCGAATCGCTCGATCCCGTGGTCGACCCGCGCCGGATCCAGTCGTTCGGCGAGAGCGAGTATCCGGAGGGACAGTTCGTGGTGGGCCGCGGGGCCCGCCGGTAGAGTGCGCCGGTGCTGAGACGCGGCATCGCGCTTCTCTTCCAGAACCGCGACTTCGGCGCCCTCATGGGGGCGCAGTTCTTCGCGCAGGCAGGTGACGGCCTCGTCCAGGTCGCGCTCGCGGCGAGCATCGTGTTCGGCGGGCAGAAGGGCTTCGACCTCGAGGGCGCGAAGTCGCCGGACGACCTGCTGAGGATCGCGCTGTACATCTTCGTCCCCTACACGATCGTCAGCCCTTTCCTGGGCGTGGTCATCGACCGGTGGGACCGCCGCCGCCTGCTGATGGTGGCCAACGCGTTCCGCGCCGGAGTCATCGGCGTGATCGCGCTGGCCGGCGTAGACGGGTTGCCCGACACGGTGGTGTTCGGAGCGTTCCTGCTGACGCTCAGCTCGACGAGAGTCGTTCTCGCCACGAAGTCGGCGGCACTCCCGGACACGTTGCAAGGATCCTCACTCGTAGAGGCGAACGCGGTCTCGCAGCTCGGCGGAGCGCTGTTCCAGCTCGGCGGCGCGGGGATCGCGCTCGTCGCGAAGAAGTACGTCGACGCCGAGCCGATCGTGTTGCTCGGCGCGGCGGTCTACCTGCTCGGCGCGCTCTTCCCGCTCGTGATGAAGAGGATGGACCCGGACAAGGTGCGCACGAGCTTCCGCGCCGAGGTCGCGCACGTCGCCCGGTCGATCGCGCAGGGCCTCCGTGAGGTCGCTCGTACCCCGGCGGCGGGCGCCTCGATCACCACGTACTTCTGGCTCCGGTTCTTGTGGAGCTTCACGCTCGTCGGCATCGGCTTCACCGCGCGCGAGCTGCTCGCCGACGACGACCTCCAGGTCGCGGTCTTCACCGGCGGCGCCGGAGCCGTCGGGGCGGCCCTCGGCTTCCTCTTCGCGAGCAAGCTGTTGCAGCGCGTCCGCTCGACAGCGCAGCTCGTCCTGTCAGCGTCGACGGTGGCGGGCCTCGCGGTCGCGCTCCTGGGGGCGCTCGAGATGAAGCTGTCGATCGCCGTGCTCGCTTTCTTCCTCGGGCTCGGGTTCTTCCTGGCGAAGATCTCGCTCGACTCCCTCGTGCAGCAGGCGCTCGGCGCGGACTTCAGGGGCCGCGCCTTCTCGCTGTACGACATCGCGTACAACCTCGCCTGGGTGCTCGCCGCGGGGATCATGAAGATCGCGTGGAGCGACGACGTGAAGGGCGCGCTGCTCGCGGGGGCGGGGATCGTGTTCCTCCTCGGGATCGCGGCCCTCGGCGCGTGGTTCAAGAGGGCGGGACTGCTACGGACGACGGCAGAAGCTCCGGCAGCAGCCCGCTGACCCGCCGCATCGCCGGGGTCCTCACCGCGCTCGTCGTCGCGCTGTCGCTGGCAGGGATCGGGTTGCAGGTCTACAGGGAGATCGACCTCGGGCCGGTGCCGTCCTTCCGCGAGCAGGCGTGTGCGCTCCCGCGCGCCTGGCTCGAGCGGACCCGCCGCGGGTATTACGAGCCGCGCTCCGGGCAGATCTCACTGTTGCCGGAGACGCCTGCGTACATGGCGAGCGGCGGGGACGGGTGGAGCCATTCGGGGCCGTGGCCGTACCTGCAGGACGTCCCGCTCGTGTTCTACGGCCCGGGGGTCGTCCCGCGGACGGGCGAGGTCACCACGCCGGCGACGATCGCCGACGTCGCCCCCACCACGGCCGCGCTGCTCGGGACGGCGTTCGACGCGGGTGACGGAGACATCCTCCGGGAGGTCGTGCCGCGATCGCCGCGGCGGCCCCCGAAGCTCGTCGTCACGATCGTGTGGGACGGCGGGGGCTGGAACACGCTGCGGCAGTGGCCGGAGGAGTGGCCCAACCTCGCCCGGCTGATGCGGCGCGGCGTCTCGTTCACGCACGCGACCGTCGGCTCTTCGCCGAGCGTCACGCCCGCGGTCCACTCGACGCTCGGGACGGGCTCCTATCCGTGGACCGCGGGCGTCACCGGCGTGCCGGTGCGTGACGAGGAGGGCGAGGTCGTCGACGCGTTCCTCGAGGGCGAGTCGTCGCGGTTCCTGAAGCTGCCCACGTTCGGAGAGAGGTGGGACGAGCGCAACGACAACCGCGCGCTCGTCGGGATGCTCGGCTACGAACCGTGGCACCTCGGGATGATCGGACAGGGG
Source organism: Actinomycetota bacterium (assembly GCA_030861725.1). Lineage (GTDB taxonomy): Bacteria > Actinomycetota > CADDZG01 > CADDZG01 > WHSQ01 > JALZEG01. The sequence goes on from JALZFC010000006.1 coordinate 66,522, forward strand.
GCGGAAAGGGCCGGCGGCGACAGGGACGACGCGGTCTGGCTGAACGTCGAGACGAACGTGTGGATCACGAACCCGGCCCACTACACGCTGCCGGAGCCCGTCGCCGCCACGGGCGGCCTCGACGGGTACCTGGACGAGCTCGACGCGGCCGACGGGGCGGCCGACCGCTCGTGGCGCGACAACGCGATCCTCGACGCGCCGGACCGCGTCGAGGAGACGCCGGCATTCATCCGCTACCACACCGACGCGCTGCTGAACCTCGTGCGCGCCGGCGGCTACGGCGACGACGAAGTCACGGACCTGCTGTTCACGAACTACAAGCAGATCGATCGCGTCGGCCACTACTTCAACATGGCGTCGGTGGAGGTGCACGACTCGCTCGTGACGACCGACGAGGAGCTGGGGCGCATCGTCCGCGGGCTCGATGTCGAAGTCGGGCGCGGCCGGTACGTGGTGGTCGTCACCGCCGACCACGGCCAGCAGCCGGACGCCGCGGCCGTCGACGGGTTCGGGATCGACCCGAACGAGGTCGAGGGGGACGTCGACGCCGCCTTCGGCCCCGTGGTCGACGCCGTGTGGCCGACGGAAGTGTTCCTCGACGACGAGGCGATGGAGCGCGAGGGCGTCGCCGTCGAGGAGGTCGCGCGTTGGCTGGGCGACTACCGCGTCGAGGACAACGATCCCGACGGCCGCGAGCGCGGGCGGTTTGCGGCGGCAGATCGGGTGTTCGCGCTGGCGATCCCGGCGCGGATCCTGCCCCATTTGGACTGCGGTTAGGATGCCGCCACCCATGGCTTCCTCGACCCTGACCGACCGCGTCCGTTCCCGGCCCGGCCCCACTCCCGGCTCCCGGGCCGACCGCTGGCTGGCGCACCCGCTCGCGTTCCTGCTCACGACCGCGATCCTCCTGCTGGTCTTCGGCTGGACGTTCGTGTCGAACCCCGGCCGTCCGGCCCCCGCCGACGACCCCGCCTACTACTCCTGGCGGACCGAGGCGCTGATCGAGAACGACCCGGTGACGTTGCTCGAGACGACGGGGCCGCTCGACATGTACTCCGGCGGCTACCGCGTCACGACGCCCGTGATCTCGTCGTTCTTGCGCGAGATGGGTGGCGCCTCTCTGCTCACCCCGACGGTGCTGCTCGCGGTCGGGCTCCGCGTGGTGATCCCGTTGCTGCTCGGGGGGTTCGCGTACCGGCAGAGACGCGATCCGTTGATCTTCCACGCGGTCGCGCTCGGGTCGGCGAGCCTCCTGCTGACGCCCCCGTTCGGCGGCTACCTCGACAACGTCCTCACGCTGTTCTTCCTCGGCGCGTCGTTGTTCTTCATCGAACCCTCGCGGCGCTCGTGGCCGGCGCGCCTCATCTTCGCGGGGCTCCTGGTGCTGTCGGGCATGACGCACCCCACCACGCTCGTGACGTTTTGCGTCGTGCTCGGCGCGATGGCCGGCGCGCGCTGGCTGTTCCGCGGCCGCGACCTGCGCTCGGTGATCCGAGACGACGGCCCGATGCTGGTCTCCGCGTTCGCCGCGGTCGTGGTCACGTACCTGATCTGGAAGGTCGGCATCTGGGGCAAGTCCGCGCCGCTGAAAGACGCCGCGCTCCCGCCGCCGGCCGACGCGGACTTCTTCAAGACGCGCCTCGGGGGCTGGATCTCGGCGATGCGCCCCGCTCTCAACGGGCCGCTGTTCCTCATCGGCGCCGCAGGTCTGCTCGCGGCGGGAAAGCGCGCGGCGGAGGACGAGCTGACGCGTACGGCGATCGTATGGCTCGCGCCGCTGGCCGGGATCTTCGGGTTCCTCGCCGGGGCCACGTATCCCTATTACCGGTTCTTCAACACGACGCTGTCCTGGATCCTGCTCGTCGGCGTGGGCATGTACTTCGCGGCGCGCTGGTTCGTCGGCGTCTCCGAACGGGGGGGCGCCTCAAAGCTTGCCCTCGCCGGCCTCGTCGCGCTCGGCCTCGTCGTCGGGACGAACTTCGCGTCGGGGCTCAAGCAGTCGCGCTGGAACGACGAGACGGACGCCTGGCTGAAGCCGGCACAGCAGCAGGAGCTCGATCCCGTGCGCGGTGCCCTGTCGGACGTCCCGGAGGACACACCGGTCGTGTTCGTCGTCGACGACGAGGCCCCCGAGCAGGTCCGCATCTACGGCTTCGCGAAGCTCGCGGGGAACGTGACGCGCTACGCGGTGCCCGGCGCCGCTCAGGACCTGACCTCCTACTACCTCGGCTCCCTCGAGTCGTACATGGCAGGCGAGCCGTCCGAACGCGGCGGCGACACGTACTACCGTGACCTTTCCGCCGAGTCGCTCGAGGACGTGAGGCGCGTCAACGCGCAGTCGAACACCGAACCGATCATCGTCGTCCCGAGCGTGTTCAACGCGACGGGTGCGAACGCGGAGCTCGTGGCGGGATCCGGAGAGACCGTGGATACCGGCAACTCCACGGTCTGGATCGCCCGCGCCGGCTCGATAGAGCCCCTGACGGGGACGGACGACCTGAAGGAGGGGATCGTCCCCGAGGAGCAAGGTGACGACGGCTCGTTCCTGCGGGTGCTCGTGATGCTGGCGGTGCTCGCGCTGCTCGCGGTTCCCGGATGGCTCGCGATGAGGTCCGTCTTCCCGCAGGCCGGCCTGAGCGACGCCCTGGGGCTCGTCCCCGCGCTCGCGGCCGGGACGCTCGCACTCGCCGGCGTCGCGGTGCTCGCGGTCGCCCGGGCGCCGTTCGGTGCAGGTCTCGAATGGACCGCTTACGTGCTCGCCCTCGTCGCCGCCGGGCTGCTCTTCCTGCGCGGGGCGGCCTCGGCCGGACCGCAGGACAAACAGGGGGCGGCCTCGGCCGGACCGGAGGACAAACAGGGGGCGGCCTCGGCCGGACCGCAGGACGAAGAGGGCCGCCGCTCCACGGCCGCCGGCTGACCTCCCGGTAGCCTGCCGGGGTGTCGACGATCGGATCGGGTCCGCGTCCGCTGTGGGGTCTCGCGCTGGCGGGCGTCGCAGTCGGGCTGGTGGCGTCTCTCGTGGGCGGGGTCGGTCCCGGGGTCGTCGGCCTCTGGTCGTTCACGGTCGCCGCCGTCGCCCTCGCGTTCGTGCTCCCGCTGCCGTGGGCACTCGTGTCGCCGCTGTTCATGGGCGTCGCGGGATGGCTCGTGGACATGCTCCCGTTCGTGGTCCTCGCGGGATGGACGGCGGTCTCGATACGGTGGGGGCTGCAGCTCCTCCGTGAGCGCCGCCTCCCGCGCGGCGGGCGCTGGATCTGGCTCCCCGCCGCCCTCGTCGTGTGGACCGCGCTCGGCGTCGTCGTGATCTCGTCGCTCGACTTCAAGCACTTCCTGCTGCTCCTCGGCATCCAGGTCGTCGCGAGCGCGGCGCTGTTGATGGTCGTCGACGTGCTGGGGACGCACGAGGCGCGGGTGGAGCTCGTGTCGGGCCTCGTCGCGTTCGTCGTGCTGCTGTCGGTCGCGGTCTTCCTGCAGTGGATCGGGCTGCCGGTGGAGAGCCTCCAGGACTCGAGCGCGCGGCGCCGCGTCGAGGCGGCCTACGGCGTCGACGCCTTCCCGAACAACATCGGGATGATCAAGTACGCGCGGTCGGTCAACGCGGGGTCGCTCGAGCTCAGACGCGGCGTGACGAGGGTGGCCGAGGCGAACCCGGAGCTGCCGGAGTTCGCCGTCTTCCGCCCGAAGTTCCAGGCGTACGAGAACAGCCTCGTCGTCCGCTTCGAGGGCTCGGCGCGTGCTCACGAGGAGGAGCTGGAGGAGGCGGGGGTCACGCTCCTCTACGACAACGTCGGGCTCGCGCCGGCGAACACCGTCCCGCGGATGAGGTCGTTCCCGCGCAACGCGCTCACGTATGCGGGGGCCTCCGCGGCGCTGCTCCCGTTCGCGTTCTTCCTCGCGTGGGGGAACGACCGGCGCCGGAGGACTCTCGGCCGCGCGGGGGTCGCCGCGTGCCTCTTCGGCGCGGGGTTCTCGCTCGCGCGGGGGGCCTGGGGCGCGATCGCGATCGGCGTGCTCTACCTGCTCGTCGACGGCCCCCTGGCGCGCCCGCGCAAGCTGCAGGTCGTGACCGCCGTGGTCGCCGCCGCCGTCGTGCTCACCGGTGTCTTCCTCGTGAAGTACAGGGTCGACCCCCTGACGGGTCGCGCCGGCGGGGGAGCGAGCGTGAACACGCGCGACGACCTCTACCGCGAGACGCTCGCGAACCTGGGAGGGATCCACGTGCTGCTGGGCTACGGCACCGAGAAGCCGCGCACGCAGTCCGGCACCGTCAAGGAGGGGACGCGCTACGTGCCGCGCGCCGGTACCCACTCGACCTATCTCAACTACCTCTTCAGGACGGGCGTGCCCGGAGCGCTCGCGATCCTGGCGCTGTACGCGCTCGCCGGCGTGCACGCCCGCGCTGCGGCGCGGGTCAAGGAGGGGCGGGAGCGCGAGCTCGCGACGGCGGCCGCGTGGGCGGTCGTCATGGCCGCCGCGCACGGCGTGATCCTGAGCCTCTACGTCGAGCCGATCTACACGCTGGTCGTGTCGGTGATCGTGGGGCTCGCTATGGCAGTGGGGACGTCGCTCGCGGCCCCCGTGATGCCGTTCCGCCGCCGTCCCGCCCCCGCAGCTTGAGCGAACACCAGGACCCACTGCGCGACGAGGGGCTGTCGAGCGCCGCGGCTGCCGACGTCCGGACGGTTGCGAAGGGCGGCGCGATCCAGATCGTCGGCCAGGTCACGCAACGGGGGCTGAGCTTCTTCTTCACGGCGCTCGCGATCCAGCTCATGGGACGCGCGGGATACGGCGTCTACCGGGTCGTCGCGCAGGTGGTCGGGATCGCCGCGCAGCTCGGCCTCGCGGGCTTCAACTACGCCGCGATGCGGTTCATCACCAGGGCCCGCGCGACCGGCGACCACGGCGGTGTGCGCGGGGCCGCTCGTGTCGGCGTCGGCGGTGCCCTTGCCGGATCGGTTCTCGTCGTCGTCGCGCTCCTGGCCGGCGCCGAGGTGCTGGCCGAGCGCTTCCCGGACGTGGGGGAGAGCCGCTCCGACCTCGCCGCGCTGTTCCGCCTCGCGGCCCCCTACGTGCCGCTGTTCGCGCTGCTGCAGGTGCTGCGCTACTGCACGCAGGCGTACAAGACGATGGTCCCGTCGGTGCTCGCCGGCAACGTCGTGCAGCCGGGCATCCGCTTCGTGCTCGGCGTGGCGTTGCTCGTCGCCGGGTTCCAGGCCGCGGCCGCGCTGGTCACGCTGATGGTGAGCGTGGCGATCGCGGCGCTCGTCGCCGGCTGGTACTTCGTGAAGATGATGACGCCGGCCGAGAGGGCCGCGACTCCCACGGCCCCCGTCGGGCCGATGATCCGGTTCGCGCTTCCCCAAGGCGGCGCGTCGCTGCTCGGGGTCCAGTCGCTCGGACTGGGCGTGCTCGTCCTGGGCGCGTACTCCGGCGACGTCGCCGTGACGCTGTTCGCGGCCGCGCTGTCGTTGCAGGGCCCGGGGACGGTATTCCTCGGCGGGATCGTCAACATCTGGGCGCCGGTGGTCTCGGACCTGCACGAGAAGGGCGAGATCGGACGCCTGGAGTCGCTCTACCAGACGATCAACCGCTGGATCGCGACGTTCTCGCTGCCGGTGTTCGCCGCGTTGATGATCGCGCCGGACCTGTTCCTCGAGTCGTTCTTCCCGAAGGCCGGGGGAGCGGCGACGGCGGTCGCCGTGCTCGCGGCCGGGAACCTGTTCTACACGGGGACGGGGCCCACCGGGTACGTCCTGTCGATGACGGGGCGGCCGGGGGTGAACCTCGTGAACTCGGCGGCGGGCGTCGCTCTGTATCTGGGGCTCGGGGCCGTCCTGGTGCCGCGTCACGGCGTCCTCGGGATGGCGATCGTCGACGCGATCGTCACCGCCGTAGTCAACACCGCCAGGGTCGTCGAAGCCAAGATCCTGGTCGGCGTGCAGCCGTTCGGGAGGTCGTTCTTCAAGCCCGTGGTCGCGACGGCCGCGGGGGCCGCGGCGCTGCTCGCGTGGCGGGCGATACCCGGCGACGCCCTGTGGCTCGACTGGACGGGGATGGCCGTTGCGGCCGTCCTGTACTTCGCGGTGCTCAGGCGCCTCGGCGTGGATCCGGAGGAGCGGATGGTCTTCGACCGCATCCGCAAGCGAGCGTTCCGGGGCCGGTCATCACGCTGACTAGGATCGCTCGCCGATGACCCCCGAGCGCCGCGCCGTCCGCAAGAGCCTGAGGACGAACTTCGATCCCGGCCCCCGCGACTACCTCGACAGGGCCCTGCTCCGCGCTCGTCAGGCCGTCCATCTCCCGGCGTATCTCGCCGGGCGCCGCCTCGATCGGCCGGTGTTCGTCATCGGGGCGCCGCGCTCGGGGACCTCGCTGCTGTACTCCGTGCTCCGCTCCGCCCCCGCGTTCGCGCACTGGCCCGGCGAGGCGCACGAGGTGTGGGAGGCGGACTACCACCCCGCGCTGCGGGGGTGGAGCTCGAACGCGCTGACGGCCGCAGACGTGGAGCCGCGCGCGGCCGAGCGCATCCGCAGGTCGTTCTTCCTCGTCGCGGGGACGCGCCGGCGGTTGATCGACAAGACGCCGCGCAACGCGCTGCGCGTGTCGTTCGTCGACGCGCTCTTCCCCGACGCGCGCTACGTCCACCTCGTCCGGGACGGGCGCGAGAACGTGAACTCGCTCCTGAACGCGTGGAGGACTCCGCGTTACCGGACCTACCGGCTGCCGGAGCCGCACGCGATCCCGGGTGCGGACCCCCAGTGGTGGAAGTTCGTGCTGTATCCGGGGTGGAGGGACGACGCGCGCGGACCGCTCGAGGTCGTGTGCGCGCGCCAGTGGGTCGCTTCGAACGACCTCGCGCTCCGCGACCTCGCGGAGGTCGGAGAGCGCTCCGTGCGCGTCCGTTACGAGGACCTCGTCGACTCGCCCGAGGACGAGGTCGCGCGCGTCCTGGACTTCCTCGGCGTCCCCTTCGACGGAAGCTTGCGTGCGAAGGCCGCTGCGGTGCGAACGACGCCGGTGAACGTCGTCACGCCACCGGAGCGGGGGAAGTGGCGCAAGGAGAACCCCGCGGAGATCGAGGCGATCGTGCCGCTGCTCCGCCCGACGATGGAGGCGCTCGGCTATGCGCTCTGAGGTCACGTCCCACGACACGTCGTCGCGGAGGGTCCTCGACCTGACCGCGGAGCTGCGGCGGTTCGCCTCGTCGAGCGGCGGCGACGGACTCGTCAACGTCTTCGTGCCGCATGCGACCGCGGGCCTGGCGATCATCGAGACCGGCTCGGCCTCGGAGGCGGATCTCCTCGACTCGCTCGAGCGGCTGCTCCCCCGCGACGACCGCTACCGCCACAGCCACGGCTCACGCGGTCACGGGGGCGACCACCTCGTCCCGGCCTACGTGGCGCCATCGGTGTCGATCCCGGTGCTCGCCGGAGAGCCCGCGCTCGGGACGTGGCAGAGCCTCGTGCTCGTTGACACGAACGTTGACAACCCGCAGCGGAAGGTGCGCTGGTCCTTCCTCCCCGCATAAGAAGGTCCGGGTCGTCGATCTCTCGCGCCTGGCGGGAGAGATCGACGGATTGGCGGCCGTGGGCTAGTAGCGGTAAACCGCCGCTATCGCCGTCGCCGACGGCATGTCCGGCTCCTCGACCACGAAGACCTCGCCCCCCGTCGCCAGGGTCTGACGGCACGCGAGGTCGACGAGGTCCACGTCGCCGGGGGCGCGGTCGTCGTGCACCTCGGCCGTGCGGCCCGCGAGGTCGAACACGCCCCACTCCACGTCCCCGCGCAGCGCGAAGAGGATCCCGACGCGGCCCTCGTACGCCGCGGCCAGGACGTCGGACAGGTCGTCGGACGCAGTGCCGCGGCCGAACCCGACGTGGTAGCGGTCCTTCGCCTCGCGGATGCGCTCGCGGAAGTGCGGCTGGACGATCCGCCAGGCCTTCGCGTGGAGCTCGTCCGCCCGCAGCCCCTCGGCGTTCCCGTCGACGCCCTCGGCGAGGACGTGGTTGTAGCTCGTGACCGCCTTGAAGATCGGGCGGACGTATTCGACACCGGCGAGCACCATCGGCGCGGTCTCCAGCGCGAGCGCCTTCGCAAGCCCGTCGTCGAGGACGTTGAAGAAGCGGCGGATCTGCTCTTTCTGGTCGTCCCCGTCCTCGCCGTGGCCGTGGAACGCGTGCGTGCGATGCCCCGGCGCCTCACCGGTGATCGAGGCGCCCGCCTGGCCGCGGCCCGGACCGGTGACGGGATGGTGCTGGAGCTCCGGCTTCTGCAGGTCGTCGTAACGCAGCGCCTCCATGAGGCTCGTCGGGACACCCCACTGCTCGAGGTCGACCTCCTCGATCGAATGCTCGGTCGCGCGGTACATCTGCACCTGGTTCTGGGCGAGCGCCAGGATGTAGAAGTGTCCCTGCAGGTTCAGCACCGGCAGCAGCGGCTTCAGATGGACGGAGTCGCCGATCGACACGAGCTCCTCGACCTCGAACGGCAGCCTCCAGTACCGCATGCCGTCCTTCGTGACGAACACGGCCAGCCCCTTCAGCTGGTGCTGCCAGAAAGTCCGCTCGTCGAGGAGGTCGAACGCCGGCGCGAGCAGGGCGTCGATCTCGGCCCCCGGCAGCCCCCGGTCCGACAGCTCCTCCTTCGCTCGCGTGAGGAGGTTCTTGAGGTGGAGCGAGTTCTCCTCGGGCTCGACCGCCGCCTGCACCGTCGGGTGGTAGAGCGACACCGTGAGACCCTCCTGCGGCTGCAGCAGCGAGGTCAGGTCCTCACGCGTGATCGTGACGTTCGACAGGGTCATCGCTCCCCCTTGGGCGTAGTCGTGTGGGATTCGGTGGTACGGCCTACCTACCCCTCCGGTCCCCCCGCTATGCCCGCCTTGTTGACGTGCGCCCCTTCAGGCGCGACACGGGCAACCCGCGCCTCCCGGCGCCCGCCACCATCCGCGCCTTCAGGCCGGCCCGCGGATGCCGTCGCTCGTAGCCGAGCTCCGAGAGCACGTCGCCCGCGACGGCCTCGAAGACCTCGACGTGGGCCTCCGGCATCGACTGCTCCCACGACCTGACCTTCGAGATCGGGCGTTCCGCGACGTGCGGGTTGTACTTCTGCGCGCGCGGGAGGACCGCGCCGCGGGCGCGCTCGGTGTAGTCGAGCATCCCGGAGTCGAAGTCGAGCGCGAGGAACTCGCACAGATCCTTGGCCTCCCCCTCGGCGTCCTCGACGAGGTCCTCGTAGCGGATCTCGATGTAGCGGCTGCCGAGCGCGCGTCCTGTCTCGATCCCCCTGCGCACGCGCGTCGCCCACAGCTGCGCGGCCTTCGCGACCGTCTTCGGGCCGAACGGGACGTCCGCGTACGAGAGCGCGACGTTGCGGCCGTCCCTGACGAGGTGGACGAACCGGCTGGCGGGCCACAACCGCGCGAGCAGCGGGATGCTCTCGACGTACCGGGGGGTCTTGTCGCCCCACCGCTTCTTGCCGTTCACGCGCGCGTACGCGCGGTACGCGGCCTCGATCGCGTCCGCGTAGCGCGCCTCCTCGATGCCGTGGAGCTCGTGCTCGACCATCTCGATCGGGAGGTCCCACGCCTCGAAGCGCGGATGCGAGGCGAGCTTCGCCAGGAGCTCCCGCACCCGCACGCGCTCTTCTCCCGTCCAGAGCTCCACGACGAAGCGCGACTCGGGGGGGACCGCGACCTCGCGGTGGGCGTTCAGCATGAGACGGAGCAACGTCGTCCCGGAGCGCGCCGAGCCGACGATGAAGAACGGGGGACCCGCGCCCTGGTCAGAGATAGCCGAGATCCCTCAGGTGCTGCTCGACGGTGGCTTCCTCGTCCTCGGTCATCCCGGACTCCGCGACGACGCCGGTCGCGAGCACGCGGTCGACGAACTCCTCCAGCGCGCGCCCGACCTCGGGGTACCGGTTGATCACGTTGCGCTTCTCGTTCGGCCTCCCCGTTCCGCCGTCGCCGTTCAGCCGGTAGAGCGCAGGCTTCGAGTCCCCGCGGCGAAGAAGCTTGAAGTCCGGCGTCCGGGCCCCCGCGATCCGGTTGCCCTCGAGCTTCACCCCGACGGCCTCCATGTACGCCGGCTCGGGGGCCAGCGAGCCTCCTTCGATCAAGGGCCTCAGGCTGCGGCCGTCGATGCCGTGCGGGACCTCGACCCCACAGAGGTCGGCAAGCGTCGGGAAGACGTCGACGTGACGGACCTGCTCGTCCACCTTCACCGTGGACGTGCCGGGCCCCGAGACGATCAGCGGGACGCGCACGAGGTGCTCGAACAGCGCGAAGCCGTGACCGACGGCGAGCGCCTGGATCTTCTTGTCCGCGTACGGGAACCACTTGCGGAGCGCGAGCTTGGAGCGGGCCTTGCGCGCCGCGCGGATCATCTTCTGCTCGAGCGGCGTGTCGGGATAGTCCTCACCGTGGTCGCCGGTGACGACGACGATCGTGTTCTCGCCGGCGGCCTCGTAGACCGGCGCGAGCCATTCGTCGGTCGCCGCGACCGCGGCCTCGTAACCGGCCTTGTCCCACCTCTTCGTGAAGTCGGGCGGGGACCGGTAGGGGCGGTGCACCTCCCAGACGTGCAGCAGCATGAGCCAGGGGCCGGCGTACGAGCGCATGCGCTCGACGACCTCGTCGCGCCACCCGAAGAAAGGCTGCTTGTAGCCGGGCCGGTGGCGCGCGTCCTCGAACCCGCGCAGCACGCCGGTCTGGGGGAGCAGCGGTCCCGTCACCTCGGCGTGCGTGTGGTAGCCCGCGCTCGAGAACGCCTCGGCCATCGTCGTGACGCCGGGGGAAAGCCGGTAACCCTGGAGGCCGCGGACGCCGTGTTTCGGTGGATAGCAGCCGGTGAGGATCGAGGAGAACGAGGGCGTCGTCGACGTCGTGGTCGACACGCACTGCGTGAACGCGGCCCCCGCGGCGATCAATGCGTCGATCCGCGGCGTAGCGATGCGGTCGCCGAAGACGGCGTCGGCCCTGAGGGAGTCGATCGCCAGGAGCAGCACGTTGGGCTTCGCCGACGGCGGAATCCTGGACTCCTTTGGCGCGGCCAAGTCGACCTCCGTGTGTCATCTAGACGGGAGCACCGCCGAGGCGGTGCTTCGTGGAACTCCCGCGGAGCCCGGGACGTGTGTCCTGCGGGCGCATCTATCCTACCGGGCGTCCGCCCACACCCTGGAGAGACCGCCATCGCACGTTCGATCGACAGAAGAGCCTTCCTGAGGACCGCGGGAGGCTCCGCGGCCGCGGTGGCATTCCTCGGAGCGTGCGACGACGAGATCGTCGGACCGCGGCCTCCGCCCCCCGAGGCGGCAGCGCGCGTCACCGAACACTTCCGCAGCGACGGTGCCGGCTGGGGTGAGAAGTGGCTGAACGTCCGGTACGAGGGTCCGCTGTCGGTGCGGGACGGCAAGGGGATCGTCGAGGTCGAGCCGGCCGTCGAGAAGGCGCTCCAGGAGGGCAAGAAGGTCGCGGAGTACATGGCGCGTCCCGTGATCGCGCCGTCGCTCGACGCCGCGGACGTGGAGGTGGCGGCGACGGTGCAGCTCGACGGACCCGTCGAAGCCGGTGTGGTCGCGCGCGTCACGTACGACGAGGGTTATGCGCTGCTCGTCCGTGAGGGCGAGGCGAGGCTCTACCGGTACGACGTCGTCGACAGGACGCTGCTCGCGAAGGAGCCCGTGGCCTCGTCCGGTCCGCTGACAGTCGTGCTGAAGGTCGGGGGAGGTCTCGTATCCGGCTCGGTCGACGCCGGTGAAGGAGCGTTCGTGCGGCTGGAGGCCGAGGACCCCGACCCGTTGGAGCGTGGGTTCGCTGGAGTCCTCGTCAATCCCGCGTCCACCCTCGCCGGCGGACGGGCGTTGTTCTCGGACGTCCTCATCCAGGCAACGGGATCTCGCGACGAGGCGCCCCCGCGGTTCGCCTACCGGTTCACCGGAGCCGTCCAGACGGATCGCGCCCGGGTCACGGCGCGCACCGAGGTTCCGGGCGCGGTCGCGTTCGAGTACTCGGCCGGCGAGGGCTTCGCCGATTCGGTCGTCACGCGCTCGCGGAGGCCGGAGGGGAAGCTCGGCTCGGTCCACCGTTGGCTGGAGGGCCTCCAGCCCGACACGCTCTACCACTGGCGTCCGCTCGCGGTCCGCGACGGCATGAGGTTCCCGGGCCCTCCCGCGGCATTCCGCACCCCGCCGGCCGCGGGAGCGCCCGTCCGCTTCGCCTACGGCTGCTGCACGTCCGGTCGCATCACCGAGTACCCGTCGTTCGAGGTCGCGCGGTCGTTCGACCCGGCCTTCTACCTCCATTCGGGGGATTGGGGCTATGCGGACCTCACGTGCGTCGCGCGGCGCGGCGACCACTTCCAGGCGCGGTGGATGCGGATGCTGCGCGAGAGGAACATCGCGGCGTTGCTGGACCGGACGCCGCTGCTGTTCTGGCAGGACGACCACGACTACCAGGGCGACAACGGGTGGGCCGAGACCGTGCAGGAATACGCGGTCCGGGCGTTCGACGAGCTGCACGCGAACCCGGGCGACGAGTATTTCGAGGTCGTCTGGGGGGACGTGCACGTGTGGTGCCTGGACTGCCGGCTGTACGCGAGCGACCCGCTCGCGCCCGACGGCCCGGGCAAGACGCGCATCGGCTTCGCGCAGAAGGAATGGCTCAAGCGCGGGATGACGGAGTCGAAGGCGCCGGTGAAGGTCGTCGCGTCGGCGATGGTGTTCCGCAACAAGGTGCCCGAGGACCCGGGCTGGCACAACGTCTACGCGTACGAGCGCGACGAGCTACTGGAATTCTTCTCGTCCGTCGACGGGACGGTCGTGATCCTGTCGGGGGACTCGCACGGCCAGAGGCTCATCCACCACTTCGAGTTCGGGGAGCTCTACGAGATCAACTCGTCGGGGACGGACTTCGACGGCGGGAGCCAGGGCAACAACGATCCCGAGCACACGCTCGTGAACCTGACCGGCGTCGGGGGCTTCGCGCTGGTGGACCTCGACGAGGCGGGGCCGGACCGGAAGCTGAAGGTCCGCGTGATCGGCGCGCAGGACGGGAAGACGCTGTTCGAGAAGAGCCTCCCGGTCGAGGGCTGATGTCTCTCACATAGGGACTCGTATGGGTGCCGGATGTGAGACAGGTCCTAAGGAAGAGGGCCGGCCCCGGT
>JALZFC010000006.1:79691-115962 GCA_030861725.1 Actinomycetota bacterium
CCCTCCTCTAGACGTACGTCCACCCTGTCAGCAGGGCGGCCAGAGCGTGCAGTAGACGCGGTAGACAACTCTCCCCGCCTCGTCGTAGTAGTGCTGGATCCACGGACCGGGGTCGGGCAGGTTGTGGCTGGTGCCGCATACGTAGTTGACGACCGGATCTTCGCCGGTTGTTGCGTCGTGGCACGCATGGGCCGGCGAACCCGCCGAGATCGAGAGCGTCGCTCCGGCCAGCAGCCCGGCCGCGACGATAGATATCTTCCTGCGCATGTTTTTCTCCTTATGGGTTCCGGTTACGAGCAGGGCGGCCAGAGCGTGCAGTGGACCTTCTCCACGACCTCGCCCACCTTCCAGTAGTAGTAGACGACCCACCCGATCGGGTCCGCGTCCCCGACGACGCTGCAGACGTACCCGATAACCGGGTCAGGAGACGAGCACTCGTCCTGGGCGTACGCGGGCGAGCCCGCCGACATCGAGATCGTCGCCCCCGCGAGCAGCCCGGCCGCGAGCAGTGACAGCTTCCTGCGCATGGAACCTCCTCCGCCTCCGGAGACCCGATGTCTCCGTCCCGGGGGAGCTATTCGGGGAGGGGTGGCCGATTCCTCCCCTTTGCCCCGATTCGCCCGGTCTTCCTCCCGTGGCGATGGCTCTGGCTCGTAGAGCTGCGGGGATGTGGGAAGAGTAGAGGCGTGGCCGGAGACCGCACTGCGATGAGCTCCCCGCGCGGCCGGTGGAGAGCCGGCCTGGCGACGGTCGTGTTGCTCGCCGCGGGTGTGATCGGGCATGCCGAGGCGGGCGCGCGCCGCCCGAGGTGCGACGGCTATCGGGCCACGATCGTCGGCGGCCCTGGGGCCGACCACCTGCGCGGGACCAACGGGGACGACGTCATCGCGGGTCGCGGGGGAGACGACGTCATCCGCGGCCTCGACGGCAGCGACCGGATCTGTGGGAACGGAGGCGACGACGTGTTGCGGGGCGGCGAGACCCACGACCGGCTCGACGGCGGCCCCGGCGACGACACGATCGTCGGCGGGCCGCAGTTCGACGACGTCGTGCTCCGTTCCGCCCCCGGGCCCGTCGAGGTGGACCTCGCCTCCGGCCGCTCGTCCGGCTACGGCAACGACCGCCTCGTGGCGGTAGAGGGCGTCTACGCGTCGCGGCACGACGACGTCATCCGAGGGGGGAGCTCGTTCATCGAGGTCCTGTGGGGCGACGCGGGCGACGACGTGATCGAGGGCGGTCCCGCCTCGTCCATCGTCTGGGGGTGGCACGGGAACGACCGGCTCTCGTCCGGGGACGGTCGTGACCTCCTTCTCGGTGGCGAGGGGGACGACTCGATGGACGGCGGGACGGGGCCGGACGTCGTCGCCTTCCTAGTGTCGGATGCGCCGGTGCAAGCGAGCCTCGAGTCGGGGGCCGCGACCGGTGAGGGCTCCGACTCGTTCGCCGGCGTCGAAGGCCTCCTGGGCTCCGGCTACGACGACGACCTCACGGGCGACGGTGGGGACAACGAGCTCGAGGGCACCGGCGGCGCCGACAGGATCGTCGCCGGCGACGGGTCGGATTACGTCGAGGGCGGCAGCGGGAACGACATGGTCGACGCGGGCCCGGGCGACGACCGCGTGTTCGGCGAATACGACGACGACGACCTGGATGGTGGGATCGGGAGCGACCTACTCGTCGGGGGGCCCGGCACGGATCGCTGCGTCAACGGCGAGAGCTTCGACGGATGCGAGACGGGCGACCCGCAGCCCCCGGCCCCACGCCGCCGCGCGGACGTCGAGGTAACGGGAGCCTGATCGGACGAAGAGGCGCGCGCTGCGGTAACTACTGAGTTACCGTGTAGTCACGGCAGGTCAGGCGACGTGGTGCGGAAACTGCCCGTTCAGACTATCGACCCGAAGTGGTCGCGCCGGATAACTTCCGGACCAGGCGGTGACGTCTGCGACATCGTTCTTCATACGTCCTCGGGGGTAATTCATGTCCAGGATCAGCTCTTCTCAGCGCGCCCTCTCGCAGATGCGAAGGGCGAAAGCTCTCGTCCTGACGATGAGTCTTGCTGCCACGCTAATGGTGGGAGCGCCTTTCGAGGCATCCGCGGCCGAAATCACCACCACGAATTGGCCCGCGAACGGCAATGCCAACGATGTCGGGGGAAACCAGCACGGAACGCTCGTGAACGGCACGGCCTTCACGTCCGGCAAGGTTGGCCAGGCGTTCAGCTTCGACGGGATCGACGACCACGTGTCCTTCGGCAGCGTCGCCGGCAACGTGGGGACGGCCGACTTCACCCTTGCCTTCTGGGTCAAGACGACTTCCTCGGGCCGCAAGGAAGGCATCATCGGCAAGAGACCGGAGTGCATGCACGGCAGCATGTTCGACGTGCGGCTTAATCCCACCGGGACGATCCACGTCGAGCTCGACGGCAGCACGACGGGTACGGATTACAAGAGTCTCGGCAGCACCGCATTGGTCAACGACGGAGCATTCCATCACGTCGCCGTCGTTCGCAAAGGCACAACCGCGTGGCTCTACGTCGATGGGCGAGTCCAGATGACGAAGTCGACCCCGGGCGTGACCAACATCAACAACAACGTCGCACTGGTCGCGGGCAAGAGCGTGTGCACCGGAGCCGACGGGACGCTGCATTTCACGGGCGTGCTGGACGAGGTCGTTCTCGGTCCCGATCGTGACACCGACGGCCGCCCCAACACCGTCGACAACTGCCCGATCATGGCCAATGCAACTCAGGAGGATGCAGACGGAGACGGGGCTGGAGACGCGTGTGAGGATCCCGCCGCACCATTCCTGAGCAACCTCGCGCCAGGCGACGGAGCCGCGGTCACCACCTCGACCCCCACGCTGTCGGCGACGTTCGAGGATCCGAACCCACTCGATGATGGCCGGGTCGAGTTCGAGGTCTACCAGGACGCAAACCTCGTGGCGTCGAACGCGGCCGGATCATCACCCGTCGTCCGACACGGGGAGACGGCGACGTGGCAGATGCCTACGGGCACGCTGCAGGGGGGCCGAACCTATACATGGCGCGCCCGCGCCTTCGACGGCGTCAATTACTCGCAATGGACGTCGACTCCGGCGAGCCGCACGCTCCTGATCGGCGGCACGTATCCCACGATTGGTCGGTGGAGTGCCGATCATGAAACCGGCAGAGTCGATTACAGCTTGAGGGTGAACGCGGCTGCCTTGAACGCTCCTGGAGACGTGGCGGGTCCCTGCTACCAGATTGCGTGCTCGTGGAGAGTCGAGAGCCGCTATTCGAATGGAACCATCCAGAGCAACTTCGGAGCCTTCGGATCCGGGACACTCGCATCGAATACGTCGTCGATGAACGAAGCCGTATCCGGGGTTGCGTGGATGGAAGCCACGGAGATCAGGACGATCGTTGAGCCAGGCTCTTGCGACGGATACCAATGCAATCAAGCTCGGACGCGCTACGACTCGGGCTGGATCAAGGTCCGCGATCCCTATCCAACCGGGAGCATCTCATTGGCGGTGAATCGCTGGCAGCGAGATCCCGAGACCGGTGTCATCACGTACGACCTGAAGGTTGGCGCCGGAGGAGCGGCTCAGGTCGGTGGCCCGTGCCACGAGAAAGCATGTCAATGGAGGGTCGAGGTATTCGACGAAAACGGGAGTAGGGGCCAGCTCAGCTCTGAGCAACTTCCGGGTGGAACGTGGTCCTTCAGCCGTACGGTGGCTGGAACGACATCCGGGCGGTTCACGCACCTGAAGGCGACCTTGGACTCGATCTGCGGTGTCAATCTTGAATACTGGTGCTGGGACCCTTGGGAGACCTACACGACCGCCCTCATCCCGGTTTCGGACTACGTTTACAAGGGCCAGGACTTGGCCACGGCGGCGGTTGCTCTCGCACCTGTACTGACGCGCAATCGGAGCTTCTTCTGCACGAGGTTCCTCCTACGAGCTGGAACGCACCACTTGAGGAGCACGCTGACCGATCAGTACATCGCTTGTGAGGCGGCGGTCGCGGCTGCCGAATACACCATCGTCAGAGTCTTGGAGAGCATCGTCGACGCGCCTGGACCAGCGAGGTTTACAGATTTCTTGCCGGAATCCTTTCCACGGCCCGACTCGGAAGTTCCGCCTGTGCGGCAGGATTGGGAGACCGAGACTGAGTGTGTGCAGAACATCCCTGCATGGAGCGTCGAGGCAATCGCTTGGAAAATCGAAGAACGGCATGGCTATGAATCAACCGCCCGTGCTAGCAGATGGAGCGAGGACGCGCCCTGGAAGGATCTCGTCTGGCCTTACGCAATGAGGTACAAGGCGATTCAGGGAAGCCGCGCTGATCGCTGTGAACGAGTTATCGACTACCGTTGGGTAGTGGGCTACGAATACGTCTCCGGGGAAGAGAGACTCACAACCATCTACACGGTCGTTACCGACAAGTACACTGGGAATCTGGTCACTGCGCATCCTGGTCGTCCCGGCGAGGACCAGGACTGGTGACGGACTGGCGACCCAGAAGCGACGAACTCGAACGTGCAGTCTCGGGAACGCGCCAGCTCAGGACCAATACCAAGCCACAGTGGGTGGATGCTCGACGGAGACTCGAAGCAAGCGGCATCTCCCTCCGGGATGCAGTCCTAGCAACGTGGGAGGCCGAGGGTCAGCAAGTCATGTGCGGAGTGATCGGTGCGCGCGACGGACGCCTGATCGATTTCTGCGTGACTTATGGACACGACGCCTCAGGGCGACCGCTCGAGACGGGCGTCGGGTGGGTCAGTTCGTGGAAGGAAGTCACCGGGGAAAAAATTGAGTTGACCTCCGCCGGCTATCCGAACAGCTGGGCACAGGACCGAATCATCTCGCGGATGGTATTGGACATGGAAAGTGCCAGCGGATCATGAAGGAGGCAGGCATACGACTGCTGTTTCCTTCGAGGTATGGGTTCCTCCTGCGGCCTCCCAGGTTTCCTGGATCCGACAACTCGCGGTTCGCGAACGATGCCGGCAATTGATCCTTCCGGGGTGACCTCCGCCGGCGGCTCGACCTCGCGAATCGATTGACGCCCGAGGGCGACGACGCTACGCCCCGCTGGTTGAAAGCCGCTAGGTGGGTGCTCGAGTCGGGGCTCGATTGACGGCGCAATGGGTCGCACGGACCTCCGAGCGGTGGCGGGACGAGAACCTCAGCCCTCGGCCAGCGCGTCGGTGCACTCCACGATCTTCGGCAGCTTGCGGCCCGGGAAGACCGCGTCGAAGATCCGCTCGTCCAGGCGGTCCTCGAAGCCCTCCGGGACCTCGGCCCCCTCGGGGATGTTGTCGCCGATCGTGTAGCGCGAGAGGAACGACGACACCTGCTCCGGCGTCACGCCGTTCGCCTCCATCTCGTCCGGGTTGCTGAAGAATGACGACGCCGACGTCCGGCCGATCACGCCCTTCTCGTTGGCGATGCCGTCGAACTCGCGCCCGATGTCGGCCGAGATCTCCGAGCGGCTGATCGCCCAGCCCCCGAGCGGCGTCTGCCCGTGGTCGGCCGTCACGACCAGCACGTACTCCTCCTCGCCGACGTTCGCGTCGAGCCAGTCGACGAGCTCCGCGAGCGCGTCGTCGACCGAGCGGATCACGTCCTCCTGCTCGGGGGCGATCATGTTCCACGTGTGGCCAGCCTTGTCGGGGGCCTTGTAGTTCACGTAGAAGAGGTCGGTCACGTCGTCGGCGCCGAAGCCCTCGCGCTCCATGATCGCGAACATCGTGCGGTTCTCCCACGGCGCGAACGCCGGAGAGCCGTCGAGCGGCTCGACCGCGTGGCCCTTCCACTTGCCGTCCGCCTGCCCGTCCGCGCGGTCGACCGCGTCGATGTCACCTTCCGGCCCGGGAACCTGGGTGTTGACGTATCCCGGCAGCGAGTAGAACTCGGGGTTCGTCGCCCACTCGCCGCGCGACAGGATCGCCGCGATGTCCTTGTCGCCGCCTTCGAGGGCCGCGCCGTGGCCGATCATCCCGAGCTGGAGGTTGCCGGCGGCGAGCATCCCGATCAGCGGCTCGTTCCCGTTCGCGCGATCCCACAGGTCGGCGAGCGTCGTCTTCGTCATCGTCACGCGTGCATCCATGACCGCGGGACCGGGATTCCCCGGCACTTCCGAGAAGGACCCGACGATCGACCCGTCGTCGGCTCGCACCGCGATCGCGGTCACGCCGTGGTAGCGCGGGAAGGTGCCGGTCGAGAGGTTCGTGTGCGTCGCGGGCGTGATCGACGGCGACGACCCGACGATGGCCTCCTCGACGTTCGCGCCCTCGTCGACGAGCCGCTTCATGAACGGCCACGCGTCCGGCCATTCCTCGAGCGCGTTCCAGCCCCCGCCGTCGATCACCGCGGTGACGATGAGCTTCGGCCGCTCGGCAGTCTCCTTCAGCACCTCCGTAAGCGTCTCCGCGGTCCGGTCGGGGAACTCATCGAAGCCCATCAGCTCCGCATACGTCGGCGCCAGGTCGGCGATCGTCGGCTCGCGGTCGAGCGTCAGGCGTCCTGCCGGCTCGACGAACCCCCGGCCGTAGAAGATCAGCGGGACCTTCTGCAGGAAGTCGTACGGAGCGGAGTGCGACGTGTTCACGAACGTGCCCATGTAGTTCGGGGGCTTCGGGACGATCACGAGGTCGTAGTCGCGGACCCCCCCGGGCGCCCAGCCGCGGTGGATGCGCTTGACCCACTTCGGCGGGATCCGGCAGGCATCGCGCAGGTACGCCTTCTTCGGCAGCGCGACCTCGGGCTCGCCGTCGTCCGTCTTGAGCGGCTCGGCGGTCGGCTCCGGCATCGCCCGCGTATCGCCGTCGGAGCGCGTGAGCGCGTACGTTCCCCCGCCGATCAATACCAGCACGACGATCAGTATCGGCAGCGCGCGCGTGCGGCGACGGTGACGCGCCTCCGTCATGCCTTCTGCTTCGCGCAGTGCCAGATGCGGGGAAGTGCCTCGCTCGGGAACGCCGCGGAGAACAGGAGCGAGTCCTCTATCCCTCGGTACTCCGGCGGGATGTCCGAGTCCGGACGCTTGTTGTCCTTCAGCCGATAGCTCACGAGGAAGTCGGCGAGGTCCTCGGCCGTGACGCCCGTCTCCGCCGACACCTCGGGATGGATCCACCACCCGACCGGCCGCCGGTCCTGGAAGAGCTCGGCGGGATCGACGTCGAACTCCCGCGCGATGTCCTCCTCGATGAGCGCCTGCCCGATCGGCCATGCCCCCACCGTCAGCGGGTCCGGGCCCTGCCCGTGGTCGGCCGTGAACGCCATGACCCAGCTCTCCTTGCCGGCGAGGCCGTCGAGGAAGCGCGTGATCTTGCGCAGCTCGTCGTCGGAGTATTCGAGGATCTCGCGCATCTCCGGGTTGAGCATGTTCCAGTCGTGGCCCACGTCGTCGATCTGCTTGTAGTTGACGAAGAAGAGGTCCGCGACGTCGTCGCCGCCGAAGTCCTCGCCCTCGAGCACCGCCTTCAGCAACCGCGTCTGGTACAGCGCCCAGACGGGCGTGTGACGGAGCTTGTTGGGGTCGTTCAGGACCTCGTGTCCCATCCACATCTCGTCGATCTTTCCGTCGTCGAGGTCGACCTCTCGCACGTCCTCCTCGAAGCCCTCGACGTCTTCCAGGTACGACGGCAGCGAGTAGTAGTCGGGATTCGTCTTCAGCTCGCCGGCGAACTTCTCGGAGATGAACGCGATGTCCTTGTCGCCTCCGGGAACGTAGCTGCCGTGCCCGATCATCCCGAGGTGCCAGGGCTTGTAGGCGAACATGCCGATCTTCGCCGCGTTGCCGGTGCGGCGGTCGTAGAGGTCGGCGAGCGTCGGCACCTGCAGGAAGCGCGGCGTGAACCCGTCGTACGCGCCGTAGATCTCGATGCCCTCACGGACGGGGATGTCGACGATGCCGTGCTGCTTCGGGAACGTGCCCGTGCCGAGGTTCGTGTGGACGGCGGGCGTGACGGACGGCGACGACCCGACCTCGACGTTCGCGACCGACGTCCCCTTCTCCATCAGCTTGCGCAGGTACGGCCACGCCTCCGGCCACGCGTCGAGGACGTTCCAGCCCCCGCCGTCCCACACGACCGTGACGACGACCTTCGGGATCCCGTTCCGCTCGTCTTCGGGAAGCAGCGCCTCGCTCACGGACTTGCCGGGGCGGCCGCCGGGGAACGGCGTGTCGAGCAGCTCCGCGAGCGTCGGCGCGAGGTCGGCGATCGTCGTCTCGCGGTCGAGCGTGATCTCGCCCTGGGGCTTGATGAAGCCGGGGCCGTAGAACACGAGCGGGATCGACTGGACGTAGTCCCACGGCCCGGAGTGCGTGTACGACGCGAAGCTGCCGAAGTAGTTCGGCTCGCGCGGGACGACGAGGAGCTCCGGGGACCGTCCGGGAACGTAACCGCGCCGGATCCTTTTCAGCTGCTCGATCGGGAGGTCGCACGCCGCTTCGAACCAGCCGTCCGGAGCTTCCGTCACCGGCTCTGGGGACGCGATCTCGATCCGGCCCTGTACGGCAGCGCGGGTCGGTTCCTCCGCCCGCGGCTCAGGCTCGTCGGCGCCGCTGCCGGTGCATGCCGCAGCCAGCAGCAGCGCCACCGCGGTGGCGAGGATCCTCTTCATCCGTCCTGTCACTCCCGAGCGTCGTCGTCGGTTCCGGGCGGCGCGATACGTCACACTGCACCACCGTGGAAAAGGTCGAGGTGTTGGGCGTGCCGGTCGCCCGGCTGACGGCTGCCGCCGCCCGAGAGGAGCTGGTCCTTCTCTACGAGCGGGAACGCCCCGCCCTCGTCGCCTACGCCAACGCCCACACGCTCAACCTGGCCAGCAGGGACTCAGCGTACAGGGCCGTCCTCCGGTCGGCGGACATCGTGCTGAACGACGGCGCGGGGCTGGCGATCGCGGGGCGCATCTTCGGGCGGCCGTTCCCGGACAACCTCAACGGCTCCGACTTCAACCCCGTGATCCTGGAAGAAGCTGCCGCGCGCGGGTGGCCGGTGTTCTTCCTCGGCGCGCGCCCCGGCGTCGCCGCAGAGGCGGCGCGGCGACTGTCCGAGCAGGTGCCGGGCCTGATCGTCTGCGGGACGCGCGACGGCTATTTCCCGCAGGACGCTTCCGACGAGGTCGCGCGGGAGGTCGCCGCGGCCGGAGCCGGTGTGCTGATGGTCGCGCTGGGGAACCCGTTGCAGGAGATGTGGCTCAACCGTCACCTGGAGGCGACGGGGGCGCGGCTCGGGATCGGCGTGGGGGCGTTCCTGGACTTCTCGGCGGGCGTCGTCCCGCGGGCGTCGGCGTGGATGAACCGGCTGTGGCTGGAGTGGCTGTACCGGCTGCTCCAGGAGCCGCGCCGCATGTGGCGCCGCTACGTCCTGGGGAACCCGCTGTTCCTGGCGCGGGTGCTGAGGGCCCGGCTTAGGGGCCGACCTCGACCCCCGGATTAGACTGGTGCACGCGGTGCACGCGTGGATTCGGAGGCTCCGGATAGAGGACGTCCGGCTGTTGCGGTAGGTGCGGGCGTCGGTGTCCCTGGCGGAATCCGCGGCGACGATGATGGTCCGATCTTCCAGACGAGCCCTAGGGGGATCGTGGGAAGCGCACGGTGATGAGTCCGTCGGACACCCTGCGCGCGCTCCTCCAGCGTGGCGACGACGATCTCGCTCACTGGCCCACCCGCTCCTTTGCGAGCCGCCGCGTTCTCGCACGCTCCCGCATAGTCAGCGGCGGCACGAACTCACCGGGCCACTCCATGTGCGGATCGTCAGGCCGGTCGAACTCGCCGCCCCATCGGAACCCAAGATCGGTGAAGCACGCTGCGAAGTCCCTGCCGAACGTGTCGTCGGGCTGAAATACGCCTCCGGGAGGAGGCACGCCCGGATCGGTAGCGAAGATGTCCCACGCCGCGCCGCGCCCGTGGTTCGACAGCGTCGAGGTGCCCGCGATCACGCGGCAGTTGAACGAGTCGATGCGGTTCACACGATCCTTTCGGCCGAACGCGGAGAAGTTGCGCGCCCGCTTGAGCGCGAGCTGAAGGCGCGGGCGGAGCGCGCTGTGACAAGTGACCCTGATAGGCGCGCCGGTACTCGTGCCGAACCCGGAGTCGAACGTGATCAACTCGGACGCGCTAGCGCATCGGTTTGCGGGAACGTGTCCCCTCATCTGGGTGGCTCCATTCTAGAAGATCGCATCGACGAGATACTCGGTGGACGCCGTCACGCAGTGGTTGGAGATCGACAGCACTGCCTCGAACCGCAGCTCGAGCGAGATCGAGGTATATGTCCACCTGGCTCGTCTCCAAGAGACTGGGGAGCGACCTTCGTCTCGACGATATTGCCCCATGTCTTCGCCCCTCGTGTGACGGTGATGATCCCGCCGGGAAAGACCGCCACTGCTCATCGACCAGCATGCGTCCCCCTTACCATTCCCACCGGTCCAACCCGTTGGAGGCAAAACTACTTGTGTTTGCCCCATGCCGCAACAAGGGCCTAAACCCTCGGCAATAGACGGAGCAACGTTCGGGGGCAGCTCTTATTCAGTGTTCGCGCCCCGCGCGCAATCGAGCGCTTCCTCCAGGGCCTCCGGCGTCAGCGCCGTCAGGAACAGCCTCTCGTTCGTGCGGTCCTCGAAGCGCGGCAGGACTTTGTTCGTGTCCGTCACGTTGTCGGCGATCCGGTAGTCGCGCACGAACGCCGCTACCTCGGCCGCCGTCACGTCGTTGCGCCGCATCTCGTCGCGGTCCAGCATGATCTGGTAGCCGCGGTTCGACAGGATCAGCGGCTTCCCCGGCGTCACCTTGTCGAAGCGCTTCTCGATGTCCGCGCTCATGTCCCGCGTCTCGATGTCCCAGCCCCCGGACACGTGCGCGTACGGCGTCATCCCGTGGTCGGCCGTGAGCGCGAGGACGTACGAGTCGGGGCCGACGATCCGGTCGAGGGCCTCGACGATCGCCGGGAGCTGGGCGTCCGTCTCGCGCAGGTTCTCCTGGACCTCCGGCTCCACCATGTTCCAGTAGTGGCCGGCAAGGTCTACGGGCTTGTAGTTCACGTAGAAGAGGTCGGCGACGTCGTCGGCGCCGAAGCCCTCGTTCTCGAGCAGCTCGATCATCTTCTCCGTCTGGAAGATCGACCACGCGGGTGTGAACCGGACCTGCGCGTCGTACGCCAGGATCGGGTTGCCGAGCCACTCGCCGTCCGACTCGCCGTCGCGCTGGTCGACCTCGGCGACCGCGTCCTCGAGACCCTCTAGCCCGAGCAGGTAGTCGGGCAGCGCGTAGTAGTCCTCGTTCGTGCGGAACTCGATGCCTCCGAGCTCGTCGAGCACCGCGATGTCGTGGTCACCTTCGGGCAGGTACGCGCCGTGGCCCACCATGCCGAGATGCCACGCGTCGCGCGCCATCATCCCGACGAGCGGCACGTTGCCGGCCGCCGCGTCCCACAGGTCGCCGAGCGTCTGCGCGCGCAGCCGCTGCGGCGAGCTCTGCTCCCATGGGTCCTTCATCTTGCCCTTGACGCGCATCCGCGTGTCGGTGATCCCGTGCGTGTGCGGGAACGCGCCGGTGCCGATCGTCGCGTGCACGGACGGCGTGATCGACGGCGTCGATCCCACCGTCGCCTCGGTGTAGTCGGTCCCGAGCGGCGTCAGCGCCGCGAGCTCCGGCCAGTCGTCCGGCCACTGCTCGAGGACGTTGTCGCCGCCCCCGTCCCACACCAGCGTGAAGATCAGCTTCGGGACCCCGTCGCGTTTGCGCTCCGGAAGCAACGCCTCCTGCAGCACGCGTCCGTCGCGCTCCGGGAAGTCGTCGAACCCGAGCAGCTTCGCGTACGTCGGCGCGAGGTCGGCGACCGTCACAGGGCGCGACACCGAACGGCCCGAGCGGATGAATCCGGGGCCGTAGAGGAGGAGCGGGACGTCCTGGTGGTACGGGTGCGGCGAGGAGTGCCGGGTGCTGTACTGGTTCGGGGCATGCTCGACCGCGAGCACGTCTCCCGAGCGGTTGGGCACGTACCCGTTCCACATGCGCTCGAGGATCGCGCGGTCGACCTCGCACGCACGCACGAGCTTCTCCCTCGCGTTCGACTCGTCCGCCGACGGCTTCAAGAGGAGATAGCCGCCGCCGGCCGCCGCGAGGGCGACGAGTACTAGGAGGAACGGCACGACGCGGCTGCGGCGCCGCTTCTTGAACGAGAGCGCGGGCGCGGAGCTACGTCGAGGCCCTACGCTCCGTGACCGCATGGCGCCTACCCTATGGGCAGTCCAGGCTCCCGATCTCGATCGTGAGGATCGTGCCCGTGGGAAGTCGCGTGCAGTCCTTCCTCCCGTCGGCCCACTTCACGACGACGTCGGCGGCCCTGCGTTTGCCGAACCCGAGGTGCACGTAGCCGACCTCGTTCTGGCCCTTGAACACCACGTCGTCGGTGAGCTGGCGCTTGAGAACGCGCTTGCCGAGCTTCCACTTCACGACCGCGCCGTAGCCGAGTGGGTTCTTCCGGCTTCCCTCCAGGTCGATCCCGCCCCAGTTGCCGGCGCGCGACCGGTTCTGCAGGAGGACCGTCCGGCCCTGGTAATAGTGGAGGCCGTTCGTGACGAAGACGTCGAGCCGGCCGTCACGATCGAAGTCCGAGATCGTCGCCTGCTCTCCGTTCCCGGTCCGGGGGCCGCGGAACGAGCGTCCCTCCACGCGCTTGAAACCGCCCTTGCGGCGCACGACGAGGAAGTCCCGCCAGTTCACCGAGTCGGGGTGAGGCTGGTTGCCGCGCGCGCCCTGCACGACGAAGGAGTCGAGGTCGCCGTCGTTGTCGGCGTCGAACCACGTGCCGGCGCGGCCCTGCTTCAGCATCGTCTTGAAGACCGGACGCAGCCGCCCCCTGCGGTTCCGGTAGATGCGCAGCCGCTTCCTCCCGGCCATCTGGAGGTCGATCCACCCGTCGGCATTGAAGTCGCCCCAGCTCGCGGAGATCCACTTCTTGTCGGTGACGCGGGGGAGGTCGACCTGCCGGAACGACGTGCCGCCGACGTTCTCGTACGCGAGCGTCGGGAGCGGGTGGTGCTGCGTGACGAGCAGGTCCCTGTCACCGTCGCGATCCCAGTCCGCCCACGCGGACGACAGGATCGAGAGCTCGTGCGCCAGGCCGACGCGTGCCTTACGGAAGTTCTCGCGGCCCCTCTTGTACAGCTCCATCGGATAGCCGGAGCGCTCGGTGGTGCCGAGGAAGGCGTCGAGGTCACGGTCGTTGTCGTAGTCGACCCAGTTGACGGTCCGGCCGCGGCCCTTCGAGTACTGGATCCGGAGCTGCCGCGCACGGTCCTTCAAGCCGTCGCCGGTGTTGATGAGCATCTGGTTTGGTCCCTCGCCCTGCCCGTTGTCGGCGCCCTGCGTGCAGAGGACGTCGGGTAGCCCGTCCTGGTTGGCCTCGCCCCATGTGCACTGGTGGCGGTCCATGTGCGTCCCGACGAGATCCGGCGGCGTCGGCAGCGCCTCGAACGCGCCGTCGCCGTCGTTCAGGAAGAGGATCGGCTCGCGCCAGTGCCGCACGAGGAAGAGGTCGGCGTCGCCGTCACTCTCGAAGTCGACCCAGGAGCTGCCCCACGTCCGGCCGGCATCGAGGACGCCCGCTGCCCTCGTGACGTCGCGGAACCGGTAGCGCGGCGACCCGGCCTCCCGCTCGTTCGGCGGAAGGGGCGCCGCTTCGAGCGCGAAGCTGGCGGTGACTATGCAGGCCGCGAGGAGGACTATGGACGCGGGTAACAGGACGCGGTTACGCCAGGTCCTTCCCCGCAAATCGTCACCTGCCCGGGTCGTCTGCTCTGTGGTCGTGTCGGGTTCTCCGCGTGGATGCGCCACCGGGGGTTCCACGCACGAACCGGGCTCTCGGTTCCCTCGGGCCCGGCCGCTCTGACGGTACCCTGCCTCCCGTGTCCCGAAAGACAGATCAAGGCGAGCGTCCCGCCGGGGCGGCCCGCGCTCAAGTCGAGCGTCCCGCCGAGGCGGCCCGCGCTCAAGCCGACTCGGCTTTCGTCATAGCGACCCGGAACCGGCCCGACGACCTGCTGAACACGGTCCGGAGCCTCGCCGCGCAGACGGTGCTGCCCGCTGAGCTCGTGATCGTCGATTCCAGCGACGACACACCGACCCGTCCCGCGATCGAAGAGGTCTGCTCGTCCGCGGGGATCAAGCTCGACTACCACCACCCGGCCCCCCGGGGCCTGACGATCCAGCGCAACACCGGGATCGACCGGTCCTCCGGCGACCCGGTGTTCTTCGTCGACGACGACGTGTGGCTCGATCCCGACTGCCACGAGGAGGTCCTGAAGGAATACGCCC
This sequence comes from Actinomycetota bacterium, assembly GCA_030861725.1. GTDB lineage: Bacteria > Actinomycetota > CADDZG01 > CADDZG01 > WHSQ01 > JALZEG01. The sequence continues at coordinate 94,000 of JALZFC010000006.1, forward strand.
GCTGGGGGCCGACCGGCCGGCTCGACGAGCGGTCGGAGCAGACGCGTCTCGGCGGCGTCCGCGCGACCCCCAAGCGGCCGGCACGGCCGTCGCTCCCGACGCGGCTGTACCGGAAGCTGTTCGGGATCGGCGGCTGGTGGCCCGAGGCGTCGGGCAAGATCCGGCCGGGGTTCTACGCGGAGGGCGTCTCGGACTCGGCGGGCGTCCGCCGGCTCGAGTACTTCAACGGCTGGTTCATGTCCTTCCGGCGCGAGGTGTTCGAGCACGAGCGGTTCGACGAGGCGCTCGCCGGCTACGGCTACAAGGAGGACATCGACTTCTCGTACCGGGTCTCGCGCCGCTACGTCCTCGTGCAGACTCCGAAGGCGCGCTGCGACCACCTGAAGAGCGGCGCGTCGCGGCTTAGCTCCCACCAGCTCCAGCGGATGAACCTCGCCAACCAGTTCTACCTGCACCGCAAGCTCATGCCGCAGACCGCGTTCCACAAGGCCGCGCTGTGGTGGGCGTGGATCGGCCTCTTCATCCTCAACGCCGGCAAAGCCCTGCAGACGCGCGACCCGGGCCTCGTCACGGGGATGGTTGCGGGAGCCTGGGAGCAGGTCCGCGGCCGCGGCCTCGTCGACCCCGCGGCGGAGGCCACAGAGGCCCACGCGTGAGGGCCGAGGCGGCGCCCTCGCCTACACCCCCGGGCGCGAAGAAGCGCGACTACTGGTGGACGGTCCTCGCGACGGACCCGGTCGCGGTGCCGCTCGCCGGCTTCCTCGCACGGCGCAGATGGCTGACGCCGGACCAGGTGACGGCGCTGGCGCTCGTGTCGGGTCTCTCGGTAGGAGCGGCGTTCGCGACCGGCACCCGGGCGGGCCTCGTCGCCGGCGGGATCCTCTTCTACCTGGCGTTCCTGTTCGACTGCGTGGACGGGAAGCTCGCGCGCGCTCTCGGCGTCACGAGCGAGAAAGGTGAGGCCCTCGACCACCTCGCCGACGGCGGGCGCCGCGCGAGCGCGTCGCTCGGGCTCGCGCTGTGGACGTGGCGGTCGGACGCGGTGCCGAACGACCGCGTCCTCTGGGTGGTGGTGTACGCGGTGCTCGCCTATTACTTCGTCGAGATCTCGGGAGCCGAGAAGGGCGAGCCGGCCGGGGGTGTCGCGGGGCGCGTCTCCGGCGCGCTGGCGAAGCGCCGGCTGCTGCCGAACCCGGGGATGCCCGACGTGCAGGCGGTGGTGTTCATCATCGGGCCGATCACGGGCTTGGTCGTGCCCGCTCTGGGCGCCGGCATCGCGATGGTGACCGCGGCGATCCTGCTCACGGTGTGGAGGCGGCTGCGATGACGAAGCCGCGCGTGTTGCTGCTCGGCCTCGACGGCATGACGTACTCGGTGCTCGACCCCGCGTTCGAGGCCGGTCACATGCCGGTGTTCAAGAGGCTCCTGGACAAGGGCGCGTCCGGCATCCTTACGTCGACCGTGCCCCCGTACACGCCGCCCGGATGGACCTCGATCTTCACCGGCGTCAACCCCGGCAAGCACGGCATCTTCGGCTTCACGCTCGGCAACGTCCAGTCGTCGAAGGGCCTCGTCAGCCTCGACCGCGTCACCGCGCCCGCTATCTGGAACGCCGCGAACGCGCAGGGCGTGCGGACGGGGCTGTTCAACATCCCGATGACGTATCCCGCTCCCGCCGTCGACGGGTTCGCGGTCTCCGGGATGCTGACGCCCGAGGGCGGTGGCAGGACGCCGGAGAACTTCACGCACCCGGTCGAGCTCCGGGCTGCGATCGAGGGCGTCGCCCCGGGCTACGAGATCGACATCGAGGTCGACTACGACCAGGACTGGAAGTCGACCGCGATCATCGAGCGGCTCTCGGCGAACCTGGCGAAGAAGCGGAGCGCCCTGGCGCACCTGATGGAGCGGCACGAGGACCTCGGCCTCCTCTTCGGAGTGCTGGAAGCACCCGACCGGCTAATGCACGTCCACTACAAGTACATCGACCCGCGCTGCGAGCACTTCCACCGTCCCGAGGCCGCTCCGATCCGCGAGCGGGCGTGGGCGTTCTTCGACGAGATGGACGCGACGATCGGCGACATGCTGGCGTGGGCCGGCAACGACGGGTACGTCGTCACGATGTCGGACCACGGTTTCGGGCCGAAGGAGAAGAGCGTCAACGTGAACCTCGCGCTGCGCGAGTGGGGGCTGCTCGCCATCGGCGGCGCCGGAGCGGTGACGAAGTCGGCCGGTGTGCGCACGCTCGCCCGCAAGGCGAAGAAGGTGCTGCCGAAGTCCGTGTGGCAGAAGGCGAAGGGGGCGGCTCAGGCGTCGATCGACTGGAGCCGGACGAAGGCGTTCTCGGCCCCCATCCCGCAGCAGGGCATCTACGTGAACCTCCAGGGCCGGGAGCCGCACGGCGTCGTGCCGCAGTCGGAGTACGAGGCGGTGCGCGACGAGATCGTCGCCCGGTTCTCCGAGCTGGTGGATCCCGACGACGGCAAGCCGGTGCTGGACCGGATCTACCGGCGCGAGGAGGTCGTGTCGGGGCCGCAGGCGCCCGACGCGCCGGACCTCTTCCCGGTATGCCGCGCGTACTCCTACGAGCTCTCCGACGGGCTGTACTCGCCGGGGATCCTCGACGACTACGGGGCGCTGCCGCGGGGGTTCCACCACATGGACGGCATCTTCGGGATAGCGGGGCCGGGGATCGAGCCCCGCGGGGGGCTGAACGCGAGCCTCTACGACATCATGCCGACCGCGCTGTACCTAGCGGGGCTGAAGGTCCCGGAGGTCGACGGCCGGGTCCTGACGGAGTGGCTTCCCGCGGACATGGTGGCGGCGTCGCCCCCGGCCGTCGGGGCGATGGACCTGCCGGCGGCGGGCTCGGGGGCCGAGACGTCGCCGTACTCGGCCGAGGACGAAGCCGCGATCGAGGAGTCCCTGAGGAACCTGGGCTATCTGTAACCCGGTTTCGCCTGCGGTCGCCCTAGATCACGACCCATCTTTTGAATAGGTCGCGTTCGAAGGGGGAAGCGTCATACCTATTCGAGGTCTTACCGGGTGAGGAAAGGGGACTCTCTTGGCAACAACCGCTACGGGGAACCGCTCGAACGCGCAGCTCTTCGCTCTGGCTTTCGGCGTGGTCTACGTCGCAGTCGGGCTGATCGGCTTCGCGATCACGGGGTTCGACGACTTCGCGAAGGAGACCGACAAGTCGCTGCTGATCTTCGACATCAACCCGCTCCACAACATCGCGCACCTCGGCGTCGGGGCGCTGCTGCTCGCCGGCTCCCGCAGCCACGACGCGGCGAAGTCGATCAACCTGATCGTCGGCGTCGTCTACCTGCTGCTCGGGATCCTCGGGCTCGCCGGGGGCGTCGTCGTCGAAGACCTGCTGAACAACAACACCGCCGACACGTTCCTGCACCTCGGGACGGCCGCCCTGGCGATCTTCTTCGGGACCGCGGGGGCCGAGGCGACGGCGCGGGCTCGCATGGCCTGATCGAACCGACGGCAAAGAGGGACCCTTCGGGGTCCCTCTTTCATGCCTGCTTGGCTGCCTCGTAGTCGTCGACCGCGATGATCAGCTCGCTCTCGCCGCCGCCCCGCTTCGCGACGTAAGCGGACGAGATCGCGACCCCGGCCTCCGCGAGCCGGCGGCAGTAGCGGCCGAGCTCGCCGGGGCGGTCCTCGAGCGTCGCGGTGAGGACGGGGCGGGAACCCTGGACGTCGAACCCGTTGGACACGAGGACCTCTCCCGCGTCGTCGCCGTCGTCCACGACGAGGTGGACCACGCCCTTCCCGTCGATGTTCGTTGCGGCGAGCGTCCCGATGTTCACGCCCGCCCGGCCGAGCAGCTCGCCGATCTCCGCGAGGATCCCGGGCCGGTCGTCGTTGATCGCGATCATGATCTCTTCGAGCATGAGCCGAGCGTACCGCTCGCGGGGCCGCGCCCGCGAGCCTCGCTAGTGAGCCCCCTCGGCGGTCCCGACAGCACGCACCGTCCGCCACAGGATCCACAGGTCCAGTGAGAGCGACCAGTTCTGGATGTAGAAGAGGTCGTAGCGGACGTAGTCGGAGAAGCTCGTCTCGGTCCGGCCGCTCACCTGCCACAGCCCGGTCATCCCCGGCTTCACCTTCAGACGGTTGCGGATCCAGTCGTCGTACTGCTCGACCTCGCTCGGCAGCGCGGGGCGCGGCCCCACGAGGCTCATCTCGCCCCGCAGCACGTTCCACAGCTGCGGCAGCTCGTCGAACGAGTAGCGGCGCAAGACCTTCCCGACGCGCGTGACGCGCGGGTCGTCCGCGAGCTTGAACAGCAGCCCCGGCCCCTCGTTGAGATGCTCGAGCTCCGCCCTCCGCGCCTCCGCGTCCTCGTACATCGTGCGGAACTTCCAGCATTTGAAGAGCTCGCCGTCGCGGCCCACGCGGACCTGACCGAAGAACGGCCCGCCGGGGGAGTCGCGGCGGATCCACAGCGCGATCCCGGCGAGGACCGGCGAGAGGACCACGAGGCCGGCGAGCGCCCCCGCCACGTCCAGGGACCGCTTCAACGTCCGCTGGATCTTGTCCATGCCGGTCTTGCGGACGTAGATGAGCGGGACGCCGGCGACCGACTGGACGATCATGCGCGACGCCATCAGGTCGATCGTGCCGGACGTGATCTGCAGGTCGACGTCGCAGTCCTGCAGCTCCCAGAACAGCCGGTTGAGCCTCCCCGTGTCGAACGCCGTCGCGGCGACGAGGATGAGACCCGCCCGGTGCTCGCGGATGAGGTCCTTCAGATCGGCGGTGCCCCCGAGCACGACGTGCCCGTCCGCCAGATCGTGTCCCGCGGGGGCCGCGTCGTCGACGAACCCGACGATGCGGTATCCCAGCCACGCCTCGCGCTGCAACGTCCGCGCGACCGTCCGCGCCTCGTGGTTCGTCCCGAGCACGATCGTCCGTGTCGTGTCGCCACCACGGCGCCGCATGAAGTGCAGGACCTTCCTCACGAAGAGCCGCTCGCCCCCGACGAGGACCATCCCGCAGACGAACGCGAGCAGGGCCCAGCGACGGGCGAGGTTCAGCGTCAGCAACGAGTCGGCGATGAATATCCCCGCGGTGCCGGCGACGATGCCGTGGAAGACCTGCTTGAACTCGTTGACGGGACCGAGGACCTGGCGCGGCTCGTAGAGGCCGTACAGCCAGAACAGCACGATCCAGACGGCGGTGGCGACGAGCGTGATCGACGTGTAGTCGAAGCGCGCGGCGGGGGCGCCCTCGAACAGCTCGAACCGGATCGCGCTCGCGAGGAAGAGCGCGGCCGACACCGCGACCGCGTCGGCGAGCACGCGCAGCGCGATGCGGCGGCCTGCCGTCCTCGTGCGAGGGGCGGGCGCGGGCGCCGGAACGCTCGCGCGCTCGGGCTTCGTTGCGATCTGGGCCATTCGGCTCCTTGCCGGTGGGGCTGTGCGCTGCCGGACGGCTACAGGTACCCGAGGCCTCTCAGCGACTCCTCGATGAGGGCCTCCTCCTCCTGCGAGTACGGCGAGCTCTCGTCCTTCTCGCTCGATGATAGGGGGGCCGTGGTCGCGACGGGCCGCCCTGCGAGCAAGCCGGGTTCGAACGCCGCCGTCAGCACCCCGCCGTCGAGACCCTCCGGCACCTTGAGGCCGGTCTGGTAGAGGAGCGTCGGCGTGACGTCCATCACCGAGCCCTCGACCCGGCCGGGCCGTACCCCGGGCCCCGCGACGACGACGATCCCGTCGGGGTGGTGGACGCCGCGCGGAAGGTGACGCAGGTCGGTGAACGCCTCCCTGTGGAACAGCTCGTCGTCGAGCTCGTAGCGGTGGTCGCGGAGCACCGGCAGGACGTCCGGCGCCCCCTCGAGGGCGTCGCCGTGGAAGACGTCCTCGGCGCGGTGCACGCGGTCGGTCACCGGCTCGCCGCGCGGGTCCCGCAGCTCTTCGAAGCGCGCCGCGATCTCGTCCTTCAAGCTCTCGAGCTCCGCCGGCGGGACGATCCCGAACCGCTCGCGCCCCGCGACGTTCACGAAGACACCCTGTTGCGGGATCGGCGACGCGAACGCGCGGGTGCTCGCCCAGTCGATCGCGGCGAACGTCCGGCCTTTCACGGCGCGGGCGAGCTTGCGCGGGAGGAATCGTTTCGCGACCGGGATCATCCGGCGTGCGACGCCCGACTGCACCGCCTTGCCGGCGCCCTTCAGCTTCAGGTAGCCCCACTGCTCGAGCAGGGCGTTGACGTGGACCGACACCTCCCACGCCGTGAAGCCGTGGTCGGAGCACACGACGACGCCGCCGCCGGTTCCCGCGTAGTCCTCGAGCAGCCCGACGATCCGGTCCATCGCGGTGAAGCACTCGGTCACGGCGTCGCGCAGGCGCGCGCCCTCGCTCGACGAGTACAGCTCGTCCGAGGGGTCCATGTAGCGGTAGTAGACGTGCTGGAGGCGGTCGGGGGCCTCCATGACCGTGAATAGGACGTCGGGCGGGTCGAGCTCCAACAGCCCGCGCAGCACCGCCTCTCGCTGGCTGATCGAGTGCAGCGCCCGCCGGGCGAGCCCGTCGTCGCGCCAGTCTTGCTCGTAGTTCGCGGAGACGTCGACGACGTAGCCCGGGGCCCATTCGAGGATGTGCCGTTCGAGCTCCTGGTTCGTCCCGGGCTCGCCCCACGACGCAAAGCCCTTCAGGTGCTCGCCGTAGCCGGGCGTCATCATCCCCGAGACCATCCAGCCGTCGAGCGGGCGCGGCGGATACGTCAGCGGCAGGTTGTATATCCCTGCACGCGCCCCCTGCTCGTTCGCGATCTCCCAGATGGCGGGGGCCTTGATCATCCCGGAGTGCACGAGCTCCTGGCGTTCGCTCTGCGCGTTGCCGGCGACGAACCCGTAGACGCCGTGGCGCCCGGGGTTGACCCCGGTTGCAGCGGACGTCCATGCCGGCGGGGTGTACGTCGGGACGGTCGACTGCAGCGTGCCCCACGCGCCCTTCTCCTTGAGCGCCGCCAGGCGGGGCATCGCACCGGACCGGAGCATCGGGTCGAGTAGGTGCCAGGCGGCCCCGTCGAGGCCGATGGCCACCGATTTCGGCGACATCAGCGGCAGTCTATGGCTCGTCCCACAGCTCATCGACGATCTTGCGCGCCGCCGGCTCGTCCAGGCCGGCGGCCTCGACGATCGTGAAACGGCCGGGCCGCGTCTCCGGCGCGTGCAGCAACACGCGCACGGTGTCCTCCTTCGACAGCCCGAGGTCTGCAGGGTGCTGCGGGAGCCCGAGGCGCCGGAGCCGCTCGCGGAACAGCTCGTGGTCCTCGCCGTAGAGGTGGACCGACAGGATGCACCCGAACGCGACCTGCGCGCCGTGGAGCGCCCTGCCCCCGAACAGCTCGTCGATCGCGTGGCTGACCTCGTGCTCGCCGCCGGAAGCAGGCCGCGACGTGCCGGCCTGGATCATCGCCATCCCCGACAGCACCAGCGCGTCGGCCAGCGTCTTCAGGAAAGCGGGGTCGGAAGAATGCGCGGCGGGGTCGTCGTCGAGGAACGGCTCGACGAGCGCGAACGACTCGGCCGACATGTCCCAGGCGCGCGCGTCCGCATCCTCGAGGCCCCGCTCGACGGCGAGCGACCAGTCGCGCAGCGCCAGCGGGTTCGCGAGGAGATCGCCGACGCCTGCGCTCACGGAGTCACGCGGCGCGGTCGTCACCGTCGGGACCGAAACGAACACGGCCCGAGGGGCGATCGCCCCGACGCTCTCCGGCCGTCCGGCGTCGTTCGGCACGACCGCGACGGGGGAGCAGATGCCGTCGTGCGTCAGCTGCGTCGGGACCGTCACGACCGTCAGCCCGGCCCGGCCCGCGGCGAGCTTGCCGACGTCGAGACACCGGCCGCCTCCGATCGCGACGATCGCGTCCGCACCGAGCCTCTGCGCGCGTGCCCCGGTCTCGACCGCCCACGACTGGTCGGCGCCGGCGACGGGGACCTCGACGGGATGCTGCGATCCCGCACCCGCGGCGAGAGTCTTGCCGTGGACGGACGCGACGACGAACGGCTCCTCGATCCCGAGGTCCGCCAGCATCCGTGCGAGGCCACGGCCGGCTTCGATCTCGTCGTGGGAGTCGTCGAATACGTGGATCTCGGGGAAGTCCACGCCTATGCGGAAGCGGTCCAGGCCCCCTGATGGGTGGCGATGACCTTGATCGCGTCGGGAACGTTCGACGGCTCGTCTACCTCGGCGTACTCGCCGTCACGCACGAGCACGGCCGTCAGGCGCACGAGCGGGATGATCGCGGCATAGACGTCCTCGTAATAGATGTGCGTCACGCTGCGCCACTCGGTGTCGGTCGCCGCGCTCAGGTAAGCGCGTGCGGCGTCGGGCCGCAGCAGCGAGATTCCCGCGAACTCGCCGTGGCTGAGTCCCATCGGAAGCGCCTTGCCGATCCCGCGCACCGAACGGCCGTCCAGCTGCACCCTCATGTCCTCCGCTTCCAGGCGCGTCCGCTTCTGGACCGCCAGGACGAGGTCGCCCTCGGCCGCGCTCGCGCGCGCGTAGACCTCGGGAGCGACGACCACGTCGGAGTTCACGACGAGCACCTCCCTCCCGGGCGACTGGTCGAGCGCGACGCGCACGGAGTGGAAGTTCCCCCACGAGGCGAAGCGGGCGTTGAAGACGAAGGTGGGCTTGTCGCCGCGCCAGTGCTCGTTCACGTACTCCTCCACGTGCGAGCGTCCGTGGCCGGTGACGATCATCAGGTCGTGGATGTCCGCGCTCTGCAGCCCCCGCAGGATGTACGCCAGCAGCGGCTCCTCGTCGCCCATCGGCAGCAAGGTCTTCGGGACGAGCCCGCCCCCCATCCTCACGCCGCGTCCTGCCGCGAGGACCACTGCTCTCACTCCTGCCACGACACCTCCAGGTCGAGGTCGGTCTTCAGCGGCTTGATCCACTGAAGGACGTTCCCCTTGCGCTTCCAGCCCGGCGCCTCGATCCGCCGGGCGCCGTCCGGGAGCGTGAGCGTCACGCTCAGCTGCTCCGGGCGGACCTTGGGCTGATGCTGGACGATCAGCCTGTAGACCTTACGGCCCTCCAGCGAGCGGACGACGCCGGGCACACGGTAGTCGAGCCGCATCGCCGCCTCTTGCCCCGGAGGGATCTCGAACGTCGCCGACCATACCTTCTTGCCCTTCTCGAAGTGCTCGGCCGGGGCGTCGGACAGACCGACCAGGTTCGGGGGCGAGGCGATGCGCGTGCCCTCGTACGTCGCGGCGGTGAGCGATGCGTCGAGCGGGACGTACAAGTTCATCATCGGGCGGTGCAGACCCGACTTCGCGGAGTCGCCGGCGGACCAGCGCGGCTGGGGCAGGAAGACGCCGTTGCGCACCCGTACCTCGCTCGACACGACCGCGCCCGCTCCCTCGACGGTGACGTCCACCGTGGTCGCGTTCGTCGAGAAGTAGTCGAACTTGTTGCCGCCGACGTTCTGCTCGACGACGTAGAGGTAGTCCGAGTCGCGCGCGACACGGATCGCCCCATCCCAGTCCATCTGTTCGACGAACGCCTGCTCGGCCGCGTCCGACATCCAGATCTGCATGTGCTTCTCCGCGAGGGCGGAGCCGAATCCCTCGACGAGCTCGCTGGGGTGCTCGGGCTTGAAGACGTTCTCGTAGAACCCGTCGACTATGTCCCGCAGCCGCGCGCGGCGGTAGTTCTGGATCGGGTACTTCGCGTACGCCTTGTAGAGGACGAAGTCGACGAGCCTGTTCGCGGTGACGTAGACCGTGCGGCCCTCCTTGCGGCCGGCCTTGTACGGCCCGACGCCGGGCATGAGCTTCTCCATCGCGACCGGGTCGACCGCGATCACCCCGTCGACGCGGTCGAGCGGGAGCGTCGCCGCCTCGGGATTCACCGCCGCGCTCGCGCGCGCGTAGTCGACGGTCAGCTTCGCCGACAGCGGCCAGTCCGGCGACCAGTTCGCGTTGCCGAACCGCTGCGCGTCCGGGATCCCGGCGACGTACCACGCGTCATCGGGCAGCGGGATCGACAGCTGCTGCCGGTCCTCGTCGACGTCGTAGACCGTGCTGCTCTCCTTCTCGAAGTGCGGCTTGCCGTCCTCGATCCTGAGCACCGCGAACTGCAGCAGGGCGCCTCCGGTCCCGCGCTGCTCCGCGGAGTTCTGCATCCCGAGCACGTACGTGCGCGTGCCCTCGGCCCCCAGCACCGCGGGCAGGATCGCAAAACCGTCGCGGGCGTCCGCGAGGATCTCGTTCGTCTTTCTGGCCCGCTCGATCCCGTCGTCGATCGCCTTGCGGGCGCGCTTCGGGAGGTTTCGCAGGTCGACGGCCTCGAGCTCTTTCTTGGCGGCACGGATGTCGTCCTGTACGCCGGCGATCGTGCGGGCTATCGCCTCGATCCGGTCCAGCCGGATGCGGCCGCCGCCTGCGGGATCATCGGGGTCCTTCGCGATGACCTTGTCCGGCCCCCGCAGCGCGTTCTGCGCGACGTCGAGCGTCCCCTCGGCCGCGGCGGCGGAGTGCTCCGCGGCCGCGACGAGATGCGGCACCTCCTTCAGCGCGTCGCCGGCGACCGGGACGCCCTCCGCGAGCACGAGCAGCGGGCTCGACGACTCGAGCCCGGCGCGGGCCCTGTCGGCCGCGGCGACGGCGGCGAGCGTCTCGTACCGCGCCTCCTTCGTGGCCGCCTTCGACAGCGCGTTCTCGGCCCTGTCGAGATGGTCCTTCGCGTCGAGGAGCCCCGTCGCGAGGCGCAGCGGCCCCGCGAGCATCGACACCCACAGGAAGATCCCCGCGAGACCGGTGAGCAGCGCGAGGACCGCCGCGAGCCCGGCGCGCCGCGGCTTTCCCCGCTGCCGTTCCTCGACCCGTGTCACGGCGCGGACGCGGCCTCGCGCAGGCGCGGCGCGACCGCACGCCCGAAGAGGCGGATCGCGTCCGCGGCGGGGGCCGCCTCCATGCCCGGGTAGTGGAAGCGGAGTATGAGATGCGACTCGGGGTGGCTCCCGAGGATCCGCGCGAGCGGCTCGAGGAACCGAACGACCTCGCCGGGCGTGCCGTACGCGGTGGTCGCGCGGATCGTCGCCTCGTCCGGCGGCATCACCTCGAGCGGCACCCCCGGCACGTCGGTCCCCGCACGCCAGCCCGCGTAGACCCCGAGCTGGTGGCCGATCCCCCTCGCCACCATCGGCCAGTCGCGCTCCGGGTCGTCCGTCACGAACGCGTTCTGCAGCAGCGCCGCGAGCGGCTCTCCCGCACGGCCGGCCTCGCGACGGGCCTCGCTCGCGAGACGGAACGCCTCCGCCACGCGCTCGGGCTGGGCCCGCGACGAGATGTATCCGTCGGCGATGCGCCCCGCGCGCGCGATCGCCGCGTCGACGAACCCGCCGACGTAGACAGGGATCGGTCGCGCCGGTCTCGGCGTCACCGCGACCGCATCGTACGCGTAGTGCCTCCCGTCGTAGTCGAATCGCTCGCCCGCCCACGCGAGCCTGAGGACCTCGACGATCTCGGTCAGCCGACGCACTCGGGAGCCGGCGTCGATCCCGAACGCGCGGAACTCCTCGTCCCGCCAGCCGATGCCGAGCCCGCAGATCACGCGGCCCCCCGAGATCTGGTCGACGACGGCGAAGTCCTCGGCGAGCCGGAGCGGGTCGTGGAACGGAGCGAGGACGACGCCGGTCCCTAGCTCGATCCGGTCGGTCCGTGCGGCGAAGGCGGCCAGCAGCGGGAGCAACGACGGCAGGTACCCGTCCCCGGAGCCGTGGTGCTCCGACACCCAGGCGGAGTCGAATCCCGCCTCCTCCGCGACCTCGACGAGCGCGATCGCGTCGGAGTAGTCCTGGTGGAAGGAGCGCGGGGAGCCGGGAGGCACCTGCCCGGTGAACAGCCCCACGCCGATCTTGAAAGCCACGCGACCTCCCGGAAAAAATCAGGAGCCCCCGAAGGGGCTCCTGAAGAAGATACAGGCAGGTCTCGCGGTACTTACTTCTTGGGGACCTTGTACGTCGTCGCCATGACGGCCTGGTCGACGATCGTGCTCGGCGTCAGCGACCGCTCGGCGTAGTGGGGGACCCAGCAGATCTGGCAGTTCGTCGACGCTGCGCCGCTCGTGCCGCCGCCGATGACCGTCCCGGTCTTCGCCTTCAGCGACGCGAGCGGGACCTTCCACGTCACCGTGGCGGCCGCGGGGTCGAACGCCGCCTCGAAGTACTCGCTGGCCCTGCAGTTGACGAGCCTGAGGACGGCGGGAAGGGCCTCCTCGGTGCACTGCTCGAGGCGGGCGACGCCCTGGTAGACCTTGCCGACCCTCTCGGTGCCGGACTGGGCGAGGACGTCCGGCTTTCCGACGTCGAGGCTCTTGACGGTGAAGCGGTACTCCTCGCCGGCGACGTTGATGTGCCACAGCAGGCGGAACGCCTCGCCGGCGCTTCCCATCTGAGGCAGCGCGGCCGCGTTCGTGACGGTGAACTCGAGGTCGGTACCGGACTTCGCAACCGTGCCGGAGATGAGGTCGAGGCCGGCTGCCGTCGCCGGCGGGAGCGCGAGCCCCTGCTCCGTGTTGCCGGCGTCGTTCGCGGCGTCCTCGAAGACCGTAACCGGCTTGCCCGCGTGGGCGCTGCCGATGAGGCCGAGCAGCAAGGCTCCTGCGATGAGGGTGGTACCGAGCTTGCGCATGTCTAAGGCTCCTGCTTGGTCTGCGTCCGTCGGGTTGTGGGTTCGACGTCCCGGCGTGCCCTCCTGCTAGTTGCCGGTGAAACGCAGGATGTCGATGCCCCTCGTGTAGTCGACCGAGTAGACGATCTCGTCGGTGATCCAGTACGAGGCCCCCGTGGAGCCACCGTGCGGCATGAAGTACCCGACCTCGTTGATCTCGCCCTTCGGGCTGACGTCGATGAACCGGGTGCCGTGCTCGAAGAACGCCGCCGCGACGATGCCGCCGTCGTGGAAGTCGGGGTGCGCCTCGAGCCAGTGCGACGAGCAGCCGACTGCGTTGACCGCAGGCGAGCCGTCCGCGTAGGTCCCGTTCTTCATCCGATACTCGTCGATCATCGTGAACGTCTTGGTCTTGCGCCATTTCGAGGCGTCCCACGTCATGAAGGCGCCGTTGTTCTCGTTGCACCGCGGCTGGAAGTTGCGCTCGCCGCCGGCGAGGAAGAACTTGTCCGTGCCCTTGTTCGGCCAGTCGTTCGAATGGATGAACCTGCCGTCGGTGTTGGAGCCGGTCGCCAGGAGCTTCGGGCGGAGCGGGTCCTTGCGGACGTCGAGGAGCATGATCGGCTGCGTCGAGGTGAGCACGAGGCCCGGCGCGATCTCGTTGACGTCGTGGCCCCCCTGCGCCGGCAGGCTCTCGCCCCACCTCTTCTCCATCAGCTTCGGCTTGCGCGGGTTGCGGAGGTCGATGATGTTGCCGTTCGAGCCGTACGCCCACTTGCAGTCGAGGATGCAGCTCATCGTGTGCTGCGCGGAGGCCGGCAGCTTCGCGACCACGGTCGGGTTCGACTTGTCCTCGACGTCGATGATGTACGTCGCGCCGGCGAGTCTGCTGGTCTCCCTTTCCTCCGCGTTCGGCATGACCGTGTTCGGCACGACGAGGATGTCGCCGTTGCCGTCGATGTCCTCGCGCGAGAACAGGACCTCCTGGGGCATCGGGACGAAGCCCGTCATCTCGGGGTTCAGGGGGTCCGTGACGTCGAAGATCATGACCTTCTGCTGGTCGTTCGTGTAGAAGTAGTCGCCGATCACGAGCCCGCCGACGCCGTCGATCGACAGCGGGATGTTCTTGACGAACTCGACGTTCTCGGACGAGATGCCGCCGGCCGACGGTCCGAGGACGGCCCGTGCGTCCGGTGCCGCCTGGGCTGCGCCGGTCACGGCCATCACCAGGGCCGCGGCGAGGTACGCGATCTTCCGCACTTGAGGTGCCTCCGTCTCGGGTTCGGTTGCCTTTCCTGACGGGTTCGACCCGTACCGGGAGAATCCCTCTACGTGCGGTGGAGCCTGTAGCCGCCCCGGGCGCTGCGCTTCGCCTCACGCAGGGCCGCGAAGGCCCCCGTGAGGATCTCGTCCGCGGCGGTTCCCGGGTACGCCGCGATCCCGATGCTCGCCGAGAGCGTCACGTCCGGGTCCTTCAGCAGGGGCTCCCTCAGCGCGAACGCGACCTTGCGCGCGACGAGCTCGGCTTCGGCCGGACCGGACAGCCCCTCGAGCAGGATCGTGAACTCGTCTCCCGCCGGGCGGCCGACGGTGTCGACCTGCCTCACCGACCGGTGGACGCGGACGCCGGCCTGCCGGATCAGCTCGTCGGTCTTCTCGCGGCTCCATCCCTCCGTCGCCGCCTTGAATCCGTCGAGGTCGAGCCACAGCACCGCGACCGTCCGTCCGGTGCGGTCGGCGCGCGCGAGGGCCTGCGCGAGCCGCTCCCGGAACAGTGCCCGGTTCGCCAGGTCGGTGAGCGGGTCGTAGAGCGCGTGCCGCGCCAGCAGCTGCTCCCGCTTCTTCCGCTCGGCCGCGTACCGGAGCCTCCGCACGAATGCCGGGCCCGCGGGCTCTCCGAGCCGGAAGTCGTCCTGCGCGCCCGCGCGGATCGCGCGCAATCCCTCTTGCTCGGCGTCCTCGTCGGTCACGACGACGACGGGCGTCTTCGGCGCGGCCCCCGCGATCGCCGGGACGGGATCGGTCACGCCCCCGGCCGTGAGGTCCACGACCACGACGTCAAAGGCCTCCTCGTCGAGCCGGCGGAGTGCCGCGCCGAGCCCTTCCGTCGTCTCCACGTGCACGTCGTCGCCGCGGCCGAGCAGCTCGCGGGCCCGGTCCTCGTCGCCGAGGAAGAGGATCCTCATCGCCTCAGGAGCGGGCGGGGACCAGCGCTGCGATCTCGGCGATCATCCCCGTCATGTCGTAGTCGCGCGGCGTGTAGACGCGGGCGACGCCCAGCTCGGCGAGCTTCGCCGCGTCGTCGTCCGGGATGATCCCGCCGACGACGACCGGCACCGCCTGCGGGTCCACGCCCTCCGCCTTCAAGCAGTCGATGACGTCCGGCACCAGCAGCCCGTGCGCGCCGGACAGGATCGAGATCGCCACCACGTGGACGTCTTCTTCCGCGGCCGCGCGAGCGATCTGCTCGGGACTGAGTCGGATCCCCTGGTAGACGACCTCGAACCCCGCGTCCCGCGCGCGCACCGCGACCTGCTCGGCTGCGTTGGAGTGTCCGTCGAGGCCGGGCTTCGCGACGAGCATCCGGAGCTTCGGCACCCCGGCGCGCGCGGCGGCGTCCCGCACCGCCTCCTGCGCGCGCTCGATGCCAGCCGTCCCGCCGCCCGTCTGCGCACCGATTCCCGTGGGGGCTCGGAACTCGCCGAACACCTCGCGCAGGGCGTCGGCCCATTCGCCGGTCGTCGCACCCGCGTGCGCGGCCTCTATCGACGGCGGCAGCAGGTTGTCGCCTGCCTCGGCGGCTCGCTTCAATGCATCGAGTGCCGCGGCGGTCGCGCGCCGGTCGCGCTCCGCCCTCCATGCGCTCAGCCGCTCGATCTGGGCGGCCTCCGCCGCGGGGTCGACCTTCTCGAACGCCATCTCGTCGAGGCCCTCGACCAGCGGCGACGGCTCCGCCTCGGCGTACGCGTTCACGCCGACGACCGTCTGTTCGCCGCTCTCGATCGCCCGGCGCCGCTCTGCGTGGGCGGCGACGAGGTGCTCCTTCATGTACCCCAGCGCCTCCACCGACCCCCCCGCGTCGAGGACGCGCTCCAGCTCCTCCTGCGCGCCTTGCTCGATCTCGTCCGTCACCGACTCGATCACGTGGGAGCCGTCGAAGATGTCGTCGTGCTCGAGCAGGTCGGTCTCGAAAGCGAGGATCTGCTGCGCCCTGAGCGACCACTGCTGGTCCCACTCCCGCGGCAGGCCGAGCGCCTCGTTCCACGCCGGCAGCTGGACCGCGCGCGCCCGCGCGCCCTTCGACTGCGTCACCGAGAGCATCTCGAGCAATATCCGGTAGACGTTGTTCTCCGGCTGTGCGGCCGTGAGCCCGAGTGAGTTCACCTGCACGCCGTACCGGAAGCGCCGGTAACGGTCGTCGTCCACGCCGTAGCGCTCGGTCGCGATGCGGCGCCACATCCGTCCGAAGGCGCGCATCTTGCACGTCTCCTCGACGAAACGGATGCCGGCGTTGCAGAAGAAGGAGATCCGCCCGACGAGGCGGCCGAAGTCGCTCTCGGGCACGGCCCCCGTCGCCGTGACGGCGTCGAGGACCGTGACCGCGTTCGCGAGGGCGAACGCGACCTCGAGGACGGGGTCCGCCCCCGCCTCCTGCAGGTGGTACGAGCAGACGTTGATCGGGTTCCACTTCGGGACCTCGTGGAACGTCCACGTGACGAGGTCGGTCGTGAGCCGGATCGACGGCTCGGGCGGGAAGATGTGCGTCCCCCGCGACAGGTACTCCTTCAGGATGTCGTTCTGCGTCGTCCCGGCGAGCGTGCCGCGCGCGGCTCCCCCCTCGTCGGCCGTCGCGACGTAGAGCGCGAGGAGCCACACGGCCGGCGCGTTGATCGTCATCGACGTGTTCATCTCGCCGAGCGGGATGCCGTCGAAGACCGTCTTCATGTCGCCGAGATGCGAGACCGGTACCCCGACCTTCCCGACCTCGCCCCGCGCCATCGGGTGGTCTGAGTCGTAGCCGGTCTGGGTGGGGAGGTCGAAGGCCACCGAGAGGCCCGTCTGGCCCTTGGCGAGGTTCGCCTTGAACCGCGCGTTCGTCGCGGCCGGGCTGGCGTAGCCGGCGTACGTCCGGAAGATCCAGGGCCGGTCGCGCTCGCGTCGCTCCATGAGGGAATCGTAAGCCGGTTTAGGCTCGCCTCCCTTGCCGGACTCCTAAGGAGAAGCAGTGGCAGTAGAGATCCAGAAGGTGGGCGTCGTCGGCTGCGGGACCATGGGGTCCGGCATCTGCGAGGTCTGCGCCCGCGGCGGCTACGACGTCGTCTTCACCGAGATCACCCCCGAGGCCGTCGAAGCGGGTCGCGACCGCATTGCGCGCAGCCTGAGCCGCGCGGTCGAGCGCGGCAAGATGGAGCAGGGCGAGGCGGAGACGATCCTCGGCCGCATCTCCTGCTCGACGGACAACGCCGACCTCGCCGGCTGTGACATCGTCTTCGAGGCCGTGCCCGAGCACCTCGACCTGAAGAAGCAGGTCTTCGCCGAGCTCGACGGCGTCCTCGGCCCCGAGACCCTCCTCGCGACGAACACGTCGTCTCTTCCGGTCATCGACATGGCGGTCGCGACCAAGCGCCCTTCGAAGGTGATCGGCTTCCACTTCTTCAACCCCGCGACGGTCATGAAGCTCGTCGAGCTCGTGCACACGGTCGCGACCGAGGAGGAGTCGCTGATCGCCGCCCGCGAGTTCGCCGAGGGATTGGGCAAGACGCCCGTGGCGTGCCGCGACCGCGCCGGCTTCATCGCGAACCTGCTGCTGTTCCCCTACCTGAACTCGGCCGTGCGCATGTTCGACCAGGGCTACGCGTCGCGCGAGGACATCGACGCCGCGATGCAGCTGGGCTGCGGCCATCCGATGGGGCCGCTGGCGCTGCTCGACCTCATCGGGATCGACTCGGGCTACGAGATCTGCGAGGCCCTGTGGCGGCAGTTCCGCGACACGCAGGACGCGCCGGCTCCGTTGCTGAAGCAGTACGTCGCGGCCGGTTACCTCGGCCGCAAGACGGGACGAGGCTTCTACAAGTACGCGGCCCCCGAGTCCTCGAAGGTCGTCGACGCGGAGGCGGGAGGGGACGGGAACGGGTCCGGCGTGGCGACCTCCGACGTGACGACGATCGGGATCGTCGGGACCGGCCTCATGGCGTCGGGGATCGCCGAGGTCGCGGCGAAGGCCGGGAACGACGTGATCCTCCGCGGCCGCAGCGAGGCGTCGATCAAGCGGGCGAAGGCCGTCGTGGCGAAGAGCCTCGACCGCGCGGTTACGAAGGGCAAAATGGAGCGGGCGGACGCGGACGGGATCCTCGACCGGATCACGACGACGCTCGACTTCGAGGACATGGCCGAGGTCGACCTCGTGATCGAGGCGGTCGCGGAGGATCTTCCGGTGAAGGAGTCGATCTTCCGTGAGCTCGACCGCTCCACGAAGCCCGAGGCGATCCTCGCCACGACGACGTCCTCGCTGCCGGTCGTCGACCTCGCCGCGGCAACCGACCGGCCGGACCGCGTCGTCGGGCTGCACTTCTTCAACCCGGCCCCCGTGATGAAGCTCGTCGAGGTCGTGCGGACCGTCGCGACCTCCGGCGAGGCCGAGAAGCGCGCGACCGCCTGGGCCCGCGCGCTGGGAAAGCGTCCCGTCCGGTGCCGGGACCGCGCCGGGTTCATCGTCAACTTCCTGCTGTTCCCCTACCTCAACGACGCGGTCCACATGCACGAGCAGGGCTACGGGACGCCACAGGACATCGATACCGCGATGAAGCTCGGGTGCGGCCACCCGATGGGGCCGTTCGAGCTCATGGACATCGTCGGGCTCGACGTGACGTACGCGATCCTGGACTCGCTGCACGACGAGTTCCGCGAGCGCCGCTACGCGCCGGCCCCTCTGTTGGAGCACATGGTGCGGGCGGGATACCTCGGTCGCAAGACGGGCCGGGGCTTCTACGACTACTCGGCGTAGCCGGCGGATCTCGTACCTGGTGGCGCAGCGGCCGGTGGTGCGATGGGGTAGGTGGTGCCTCGCGGAACCATCACCCCCATCGAAACCGTCCTCCCCGCGCGCTTGCGTAGGGGTGACGCCGTGAGCACGAGGGTGACGTTCGTCACCGGAGCTGCGTCTGGCCTCGGCCTGGCGATCGCCCGGCGGGTCGCCGGCGAAGGAGGCACGGTCGTCGTAGCCGACGTGGACACGGCGGCGGGCCCCGAGGCCGCCGCGAGCCTCAACGAGACCTCGTTCTTCGTCGAGTGCGACGTGTCGGACCTCGACGCCGTACGCGGGGCCGTCGACGCCGCCGCCGAGCGGACGGGCGGCATCGATGCGCTCGTGAACAACGCCGGATTCGATCTGCCGGGCTTCTTCCTCCAGACCGATCCCGGAACGTGGCGGTCGCTGATCGCGGTGAACCTCGAGGGCGTGCTGAACTGCACGTATGCGATCGCGCCGCTGCTCATCGTGCGGGCGGCGCAGACGGGCTACGCGCGCATCGTGAACGTCGCCTCGGACGCCGGCCGGGTCGGCTCGTCCGGAGAGGCCGTCTACTCGGCGGCCAAGGGGGGCGTGATCGCGTTCTCGAAGTCGACGGCGCGCGAGCTCGCCCGCTACGGGATCACGGTCAACGCGGTGTGCCCGGGCCCGGCCGACACGCCGATGACGGCGGCGATCCGCGAGACGGAGATAGGCGAGAAGATGTTCCAGAAGCTGCAGGCGGCGACGCCGCTGAAGCGGCTGGTGAAGCCCGACGAGGTGGCCGCCGCGGTGGATTACTTCCTGAGCGACGAGGCCGGGTTCGTAACGGGTCAGGTGCTGAGCGTCAGCGGGGGCCTGACGATGTCCGGCTAGACGAGCTACTTCGCGTCGCCCCGGCCGTTCAGCCCCTGGTATTCCCGGCCCCCGGACGGCATCCGGACCGACAGCCGCCACGCGTCGTCCCGGTCGAAGCGGTCGCGGTAGTCGTACATGCCGAGCCTGCGGCCCTGAGAGCGGGCGGCGCGCAGCCACAGCGACGGCTCCGTCGCCGCCTGCTCCCGTTCGAGCGCCTTCTGGAGCGCGGCCTCGATCGCGGGACGTTCGGTGTCGGTCGGTTTGCCGCCGATCGAGACGATCTCGAACCGGGGAGGCCTGCGGGGGCCGCGCCGGCGTCTCACAACGGGACGTTGCCGTGCTTGCGCTGCGGGATCGTCTCGCGCTTCGACCGGAGCATCTCGAGTGATTTGACGAGCTTGCGCCGCGTGTCCTGCGGCTCGATGACGTCGTCGATGTACCCGCGCTCCGCCGCGATGTAGGGGTTCGAGAACCGCTCCTCGTAGTCCGCGATCAGCTCCGCGCGGCGCGCGTCGGGATCGGAGGCCGTCGCGATCTCCTTGCGCTGGATGATGTTGACCGCCCCCTCGGCCCCCATCACCGCGATCTGCGCGGTCGGCCACGCGAAGGAAACGTCCGCGCGGATGTGCTTCGAGTTCATGACGACGTACGCGCCGCCGTACGCCTTGCGCGTGATGACGGTCACCCTCGGCACGGTCGCCTCGCTGAACGCGTACAGCAGCTTCGCGCCGTGACGGATGATGCCCCCGTACTCCTGCTCGGTCCCCGGCAGGAAGCCCGGGACGTCGACGAACGTCACGAGCGGGACGTTGAACGCGTCGCAGAACCTCACGAAACGGGCGGCCTTGGTCGACGACGTGATGTCGAGCGTCCCCGCCAGGACCTGGGGCTGGTTCGCGACGATGCCTACCGGGTGCCCCGCGAGCCGCGCGAACCCGCACAGGATGCTCTGCGCCCAGTGCTTGTGCACCTCGAAGAACTCGCCGTCGTCGAAGACCGACGAGATCACCGAGTGCATGTCGTACGGCTTGTTCGGCGAGTCGGGGATCAGGTCGAGCAGGTCGTCGCACGAGCGCATCGGGTCGTCCACCGGCGGGAAGTACGGCGGGGACTCGAAGTTGTTCGAGGGGATGAACGACAGGAGGTAGCGGACCTGCGCGAGGCAGTCCTCGTCGTTCCCGGCGACGAAGTGGGCGACACCGGACTTCGAGGCGTGGCTCATCGCGCCGCCGAGCTCCTCCTGCGAGACGGTCTCGCCGGTGACGGCCTTGATGACCTCGGGGCCGGTGATGAACATGTGCGACGTCTCCGACACCATGAACGTGAAGTCGGTGATCGCCGGCGAGTACACCGCGCCGCCCGCGCACGGTCCCATGATGGCGGAGATCTGCGGGACGACGCCCGACGAGCGGACGTTCCGGTCGAAGATGTACCCGTACCCCGCGAGCGACGCCGCCCCCTCCTGGATCCTGGCGCCGCCGGAGTCGTTGAGCCCGATGACCGGCGCTCCGGTCTCGAGCGCGAGGTCCATGATCTTGCAGATCTTCTCGCCCATCACCTCGCCGAGCGAGCCACCGAACACGGTGAAGTCCTGCGCGAACACGAAGACCTTGCGGCCGTCGATCGTCCCCCAACCGGTCACGACCGCGTCGCTCAGCGGTCTCTTGTTCTCGATCCCGAAGCCGTGCGACCGGTGCCGGACGAGCATGTCGGTCTCGACGAACGAGCCGGCGTCCAGGAGCTTCTCGATGCGCTCCCGCGCCGTGAGCTTGCCTCGCTCGTGCTGGCGCTCGATCGCCGTGTCGCCGCCCGCGCGCCGTGCCTCCTCGCGCAGCGAGCCCAGCGCCTCGAGCCGCTCGTCGATCGCGCGCGTCTGCTGCCGTCGGGGTAGTTCCTGGGTGGACATATGCGGAGTGTAGCCATGACACCCGCGGCCCCCCCGGCCACGGCTGGAATACGGCTGGGATTAGGTCGAAATCGGACGGATTGATCCGCCTGCTGTGGCAGGGGAGTGACGCCCTGAGGCGAACCCAACCTTCATGCAGTTCATCAGGGACCTCCGAGAAGTCACAGGCACCCTCAAAGAGCTCGTCGCGGACGACGAGCGCCACGAGGAGGACGACAAGCTCGAGCTCGCCGTCTCGGCTCAGAGCTTCGCGCAGGAGACGCGCGAGGTCGTCGACGACAAGCTCTCGTTCTCGGCGACTCTCATGCGCGCCGGCGAGGTCAGCGCGGCGAAGCGGCTCCTGGCCGAGGTCCAGGCCGAGGTCCGCGACAACGAGGTCGCCCTGATCGAGCAGGTCAACGAGGTCAAGGTCGCCCGCGCCGCCCGGCGCGAGCGGATCACGCGCATGCGTCTCGCCCGCTCGCTAGCCGTCGCGATGCTCGGCGCCGCCGTCATGGCGATGTCGGCCGCGGGCATGGCGTTCGCGAGCTTCCTCGACGACCGCGCCGACGC
>JALZFC010000042.1 GCA_030861725.1 Actinomycetota bacterium
GCGTCCGCCGGGTCCAGCGCGGCGACGAGCGCCGCGGATCCCGTCTCCTGGACCACGAGGTTGCACGGGAGGTGGACCGCGACCTGCAGCTCCCGGTCGAGCCTGCGCTCGCCGACGGCGCTGTTCCACACGCCCATGAAGAGGTACTGGCGTTCGCTGCCGGCTTCGGGGCCGAGCATCCCGCCGACGTGCATCTCGCTGAGGATGGAGAAACCGTGGGCCCGCAGCGCCATCCGGGCCCTCACCACGGCTTCGTCGTAACCCTGCGGCACCTCGACGGTGTACCCGTACTCGGTCATCTCCTCTACGGTAACGCGCTATGCGCCCTCCGGATGCTCCCCGCCGGCCGGTGACGCTCGTAGCAGTGCCGAACGTCTCGGAAGGCAGGGACGTCGCGTTGGTCGGGCGACTCGTCGAAGCCGTGACGAGGGCCGGCGCCAGGGTCGCAGACGTGCATTCGGACGCGGTCCACAACCGCAGCGTGATCACGGCGGCTGCGCAGCCCGGACAGCTCGTCGACGCGATGGCAGCGCTCGCCGAACGTGCGACGGCGATCGACCTCGGCACGCACGAAGGCGTGCACCCGCGTCTCGGAGGGATGGACGTCTGCCCGTTCGTCGTGGACGGCGCGCCGGTCGCGACGGTGGTCGACGTAGCGCGCTCTGCGGGGGCCGCGATCGCCGGCCGCGCGGGAACGCCCGTGTACCTCTACGGCTACGCCGCTACACGGCGCGAGTGCGAGCACCTGCCCGATCTCCGGCGAGGGGGGCTGGAACGGTTGATCGAGCGCAGCCGCCGCGACCTGCCGCCCGACTTCGGACCGGCCACGATCGACCCGCGGCGCGGTGTCGTGTGCGTCGGGGCGCGCGGCGTCCTGGTCGCGTTCAACGTCTGGCTTCGGTGCGAGGCATCGGTTGTGAGAAAGATCGCGGGCACCCTTCGTTCGCACCCGGACCTCACCGGCGTCCGCGCTCTGGGGCTGGACCTCGGCGACGGACGGGCTCAGGTCTCGATGAACCTCACCAGTCCCCACCGCACCGGAGTCGAACGCGCCTACGACGCGGTTGCCGCGCTCGCCGCGGCCGAGGGCGCGGCGGTCGAGGCCACGGAGCTCGTGGGGGTTCCGCCGGCGCGGTTCATGCCCGATCCGGACGCGGAAGCGGCCCGGCTCCTGATCGGGCCGGGCCGCTCCTTGGAGGCTGCGCTGGCGGGAGGTTGACCTACCGCGCGGCCGGCCTGCGTCCGGTCGCCTTCTTGCGACCGGTGGTCTTGCGGGCCGCGGTCTTGCGACCCGTGGCCTTCTTGCGACCGGCGGCCTTCTTGCGACCGGCGGTCTTGCGCGCCGTGGCCTTCTTGCGACCGGTGGTCTTCTTGCGACCGGTGGTCTTGCGGGCCGCCGTCTTGCGGGCCGTGGCCTTCTTGCGACCGGTGGTCTTCTTGCGACCTGTGGTCTTGCGGGCCGCCGTCTTGCGGCCTGTGGTCTTCTTGCGACCTGTGGTCTTCTTGCGACCGGTGGTCTTCTTGCGACCTGTGGTCTTGCGGGCCGCCGTCTTGCGGCCTGTGGTCTTCTTGCGTCCCGTCGTCTTCCGCGCCCCGGTCGAGCGCGCAGCCGTCTTACGGGCGCCAGTCGACTTGCGTGCAGTCGACCTCTTCCTTCCCGTCGTCTTCTTTGCTGCCACCCCGGCACCTCCATTCTTCCTTCGGACGGGACCTTCGATCCCGTCATCCCCATCCGCATGAACGCGTCTCTCGCGCCATCCGGATCTGCAACTACACCGTTACCGCACGCAGCAAATGCGCGTCGGCGCGCGCATTCACTAGCTATTAGGCACGATTGATCACGAAGGTGCAAGCATTTCCGGCAGTGAACCGCGTGCGCGCTGCGGTCGCACGCAAGGATGTCAGGACGCCGTGCGCAGCCTCCGCAGAGTGCGTTCCTTGCGAAGCCGGCGCCGTTCGCGTTCCGAGGTGCCACCCCAGATGCCGAACTGCTCCTTGTTGTTCAACGCGTACTCGAGGCACTGTGCGCGCACCTCGCACTGCGCGCACACCGCGCGCGCGGCCTTCGACGAACCGCCGCGTTCGGGAAAGAAGATCTCGGGATCGGCCTCACTGCAGCGCGCGTGCGTCTGCCACTCGACAGGTTGAAGAAGCTTCGTCGTGATGCGCTGCATGCCCCCGACCTTTCCTCTCGTCCTCCCCGTGGGGATCCGAGAGGCTTTCCGGTTCGCGATGCCGGAGCGTTGATCTCGTTCGCGCGCCGTCGCGCCCATCCGCGCCACCCGCACCTGCATCGTGCTCCGGAAGATGCCCCCGAATCACATTGTTGTGATTCTAAGCATGTAATTTGAAGGGCGCAATAGCGCTGACCTGCTACTTTGCGTTCTCCCCCACCAGATCAAGCGTTGCCGCGACGAGGTCGAAGGCCTCGACCGGCTTCGTCCGCGTCGCCGCGGCGCCGGCCTGACGCGCGAGCCATTCGTCTTGATGACGGTCGAGGAGCATCAGGACCGGGACGTCTCGCAGCCGCGGGTCCTGCGACATGTCGCTGCCCAGCGCGAACCCGCCCGCGCTTCCCGACAGCAGGTCGACGACGAGGGCTGCCGGCGTCCAGAGCTGCAGCTCCTTCCATGCCTCGCGCGCGTCGGCGACGGTGACGACGTCGAAGTCCGGGGGGAACGCAAGCGCTGCTTCGCGCCCGAGCGCCGGGTCGTCCGTGACCACGAGCACGCCGCGGGTGGCAGCCATCGGAGAGGGTTCAGCCGGTGGAGTGCTGCGCGTGCGCGCGCACGGACTCGTCGAGGGACCTCAGCATGCGCTCGAAATGGATGTCGAAGCCGGTCTCCATCGACTGGAGCCGCCCGAGGATCGCCGAGAATCGCTGCGCCGCGTTCTCGGCCTCACGGACCGTCTCGGTCAGCACGGTCGAGTAGTGGCGGGCGAAACGGGCTCCACAGAAGGGGCAGCGGCCCGGCGCGTCCGAGTCCGGCCCGATCTGGCTGAGCAAGAACGTCCGCTCACACGTATCGCACGTCGCTTCGATCTTCATGTGCTTCCTTCTCTCGTCGCTCGTGAGGTGCCGGTCATGATAGTCGGCCTCCGCCGTCCTCCCCCGCCGATCACGAGCGTTCCGAGGAAGGCGATCCCGAACGACGGCAGCGACGCGCTGAGCCACGGGAACCGCGCCGACAACGGGGTCCCGAAGAGAACGTCGCTCCACTCCAGCCACCACGACGGCCCCGTCGGCGCGATCCAGTGGTAGAGCGCGAACCCGGCGACCCAGGGGACGAGCGCGGCCACGCGGATGCCGCCGCGGTACCAGTACTCCCCGTCCCTCTCGTAGAGCGCGCCGAGGGCGATCCGGCGGCGGCGGTTGAAGAAATGGTCGGCGATCAGGATCCCGAACAGCGGGATGAACACCGATCCGAGCAGGAACAAGAAGCTCTCGTAGCGCTCCATCGTGAGCCATGCCGCGAGCAGGAGCGAGACCCCCGCGATGCCGATCGTCGCGGCGGTCTGCGGCACGCGCGGGAAGATGTTGCGGACGCTGAGCGCGCCGGAGTAGATGTCCGCGAACGCCTCGTCCGTCTCGCCGGCGAGCAGCCCCGCGAGGAAGACGACTCCCGCGACCGAACCTCCAGCGACCGCGAGGATCCCCGTCGCGATCCCGGCGGGCGTGGGATCGGCGCCCGCGCCCAGCACCAGCAGCACCCCCAAAAGGTAGAGCCACACGTTCGCGAGGAGGTATCCGGTGAGCGTCCCTCCGAACGCCGCGCGCGGCCGGCGGGCGAAGCGCGTGTAGTCCGCGACCAGCGGGAGCCAGGAGACGGGCATCGCGATCACGAGGTCGAGCGCGAGCCCGAATGTCGGAAAGCCGCCGGCGCCGGGCCGCGACACCGCCTCCGCCAGATCCCCCGTCGCCATCACGGCGACGGTCACGACGACGCAGATCGCGCCGATCATCCACGCGGCGAAGCGCTCCATCCAGACCCGGGTCACCGCATGCGGCCCCCACAGCGCGAGGCCGGTGCACGTGAGGGCCGCGAGGGCCAGCCACAGAGGGCGCGAGGACCACCCGAACACGCGGCTCGAGACGAGGTCGGCGACGAACGACATCGCCCACAGCTCCACCGCCGTCCACCCGACGAGCTGCAGCGCGTTCAGCGCGCTCGGGATCCACGAGCCCCTCACGCCGAGCACCGGCCGGAAGAGCACCATCGAGGTCACGCCGTGCTCCGCCCCGGCGGCCCCCGCGAGGGCGAGGAGGGAGACACCTATTAGGGAGCCGAGGACGATGGCCGTCGCGGCGGACGCGAACCCGAGGCCCGGGACGAGCAGCGCCCCGGTCACGAGGACGAGGAGGCCGATCCCGAGGTCCCCCCACAGGACGGCCAGGTCGAACCCCGACAGAGTCCGGTGATCGGGGGGGACGGGGTCGATGCCCCAGCTCGGGGCGGGCTCCGCCCGCTCCACGGCAGTCGCCACGTGCGTCTCCCTTCGCAGGTACTGGCCTGATCAGGTTCCTGGGGTCGGCTCTGTGGCCCTCTCAGCCCCGGATCCAGGATCCGGGGCTCCCCCGCGCTGGCGCCACCCTACTTGCCCGGTTACCTCTGCGTGGCGACGGCGTAGATGAAGGTAAGAACGCCCCAAACGGTCTCAAAAGGGGCAGGCGGCCTCTAGAAGGAGGAAGAGATGCGGCGGGTCACGATGCGACGGACGGGCCTCGCGGGAGCGGTGGCGATCCTGCTCATGGTGATGCTGTTCCCCGCGGCCGCCCACGCGGCGGGCGTGAGCGACGGCACGAAGCAGACGCGCGACAACATCTTCATCGACGAGATGAAGGACTTCAACCCCGCGAACGGCGTACGGAGCGGCACGGGCACCGCTCGGGACCCGTTCGTAATCTCCGGGTGGGACGTCTCCTGGGTCGAGATCAAGGACACGGACGCCTACGTCGTCGTCACGGACAACGTGATCGACCACCTCACGCTCGACTGGATCGGCGGGGGCATCGAGGTCACGGACAACGACGTCGGGGACCTGCGCGTGAACCAGAACCGCCCCCGCAAGGGTGAGGCGACGAGCGGCGTCATCGAGGACAACACGTTCAGGGTCGTCGGCCAGCTGCGGCACTTCGACGGGATCTTCCAGAACAACGTCGTGGGGTCGAAGGACCAGATGCGGCTGCCGTTCTTCAACAGGCGTGCCGTGAACTTCGACGGCTTCAACGGCTCGGTCTTCCGGAACAACACGATCTACGGCTACATGGACGCCCGGCTCCACGGGCACCACCACAGCTCGGGCTTCTCCGAGTCGAGCCACTACCACGGCAAGTCGCCGGAGTCGCACCACCACGCGATGATGGACCACACCGTCCGGTACCACCAGGTCCACATCTACGGCAACAAGATCTACTCCGACTACTACTACGCCCTCGCGTACCTCGACACCGCCCACTCGGCGAACGACCGCACGGCGGCGTCCGAGACCGAGAAGAGCCTCAACGACCCGCACATCCACTACACGCGGGTGTTCCTGCACGACAACGAGCTGGTCGGCGCCGGCCTCTACGTCGACGTCTTCAACGCCAAGGACGAGCGCCACAAGGACACGGCGCGGGGGCTGTTCGAGATCCGCAGCAACAAGATCGTCCTCCAGCCGTCGCAGGACCTAACGCTGTTCGGCACCCGGCACGGGATCGACGTCGCCCAGGCGACGGACGTCACGATGAAGATCGTCGACAACACCGTGACGGGGATCGAGTCGGCCGACCCGGCCACCTCGGTGAGGGAGAGCTGGGAGTCGATGGCAGGGATCAACATGTGGCAGGTCGACAAGGCCGACATCTTCCTGTCGGGCAACTCGATCTCCCACGCCGCCTACGGCATCCGGGCGTCGCGGTTCTCCAAGACCGTGAACTGGACGATCTCCGAGCTCACGACCTCGGACGTGGACCAGAGCGTCTACTGGGACTCGTCGGTCCACAACCCACCTCGCCAGAACCCGTAGCGAAAGACGTCTGCGGCAGGGCCGTTACCAGGCAGGTAGCCCGGCCGTAGACCAGGAAGAAGCGACACGAGGCTCGGTCCCCATCCCCGGACCGGGCCTCGTGCTCGTCTCAGATGGGACCCAACAGTCGCTCGCTCGGCGCGCGGCGGCGGGTGACCTACAGCTCGGCCTTCACCTCGTCCACCGCGGCCCTGATGTTCCTCAGCTTCGCCTTCGCCTCGTCTTCCGTCCGCGTCTTCAGCCCGCAGTCCGGATCCACGAAGACCTTGTCCGCCGACAGGAGCTTCAGCGACCGCCGCAGCCCCTCGGCCATCTCCTCGACCGGCTCGATCGAGTGCGTGTGCACGTCGGAGATGCCGAGCCCGATGTACTTGGTGAAGGGATGGTCGGAGAACTCCTCGAGGAGCGAGTAGTCGGAGTTGGCGAACTCGAGGTCGATCTGGTCGACGGGGATCTCCAGCATCTTCGGGTACGCGTTGTGGAAGTCGCCGTAGCAGATGTGCGTGATCGTGTGCGCGCTGAGGGGCTCCGTCACGATCGCCATCGCCTCGATGACCAGGTCCAGCTCGTCCATCCGCGTAGACGCCGCCGGCTCGTCGATCTGGATGAACCGCGCGCCCGCGCGTTCGAGGTCGAGTGCCTCGTCGCGGATCACCTTCGCGAGGTCGAGCACGAAGTCGCGTCTGGTCGCGTAGTGCTCGTTGAACGACCAGTCGCAGATCGTGTACGGACCCGTGAGCATGCCCTTCACCGGCTTCGCGGTCAGCGACTGCGCGTACTCCCACCACTCCACGGTCACCGGGTGGTCGCGACCGATCGGCCCGGTCGCGATCGGCTTCCGGTAATAGCGGTTGCCGTAGGACCGGACGAGGCCGCCTATGTCGAGCCCGGGCAGCTCCTCCGCGAAGAACGCGACCATGTCGCCCCGGTACTGCTCGCCGTCGACGACGACGTCGGTGCCGATCTCCTCCTGGAACGCGATCCACTCCGCGGTAGCGCGTCGCTCGAGCTCCCGCAGCTCGTCACGCCCGATGGCGCCCCGCGCGAAGCGGCTGCGGGCCTGCGTGATGTACGACGGTTTGGGGAGGCTCCCGACGGAGGTCGTCCAGAGGCCGGGCCCTGCAAGGTCGACGGTGCTCATCCTCAGCCTCCTGTTGTCTGATCGCTCGCCGAGGCGACCGATTATCTGTCTACGGTCCGGGCGGCTTCGGCGAGCCGCTGCAGCTTGGCACGTGCCTTCTCGCGGGGGAGGAACTCGAGGCTCGCGCTGGGCGAGACCCTCAGGTTCTCGTGCCCCACCTGCTCCGCGAGCATCCCGATGGCGACGACGAGCGCCTGCAGGTCCTCGAGCCTCGTGTTGCGCGAGTCGACGATCCCGGCCTGTAGCTTCTTGCCGGCCGGCAGGTCGGCGACGAGGTTCCTGCTGTCCGGGCCGGAGATCAGGTCGAGCCCGAAGACGTCGGCGGGAAGCGTGAACAGCTCGGCCCCCAGCCGCTTGGCGTCGCCGAAGTACGTCGCGAGCGTCACCTCCGCGCCCGCGGCCTCGCCGGTGATCTGGTCGAGGGCCCGGCGCGCCAGCCCGAGGTCCTCGGGCGCCTCCAGCAGCGACGGCTCGTCGATCTGGAGGTGCTTCGCCCCCGCGGCGACGAGCTCGGCCGCCTCCTGCGCCAGCACGCCGGCGATCGCGGTGACGAAGCCCTCGTGGTCGGCGTAGTGCTCGTCGACCGAGAGCCGCGCGAACGTGACGGGGCCGGGGATGACCGCCTTGACCGGCACGTCCGCGACCGACGACGCGAACTGCCACTGCGCGACCGACGACGGCCCCCGCCACTCGACGGGGCCGGTGCAGACCGGACGCCGGTAGTAGACGTTGTTGTCGAAGAACCGGATGAGGCCGCCGATCTCGAACCCGCTCATGTTCCGGGCGAACGGCGTGACGATGTCGTCCCAGAAGGCGTGGCCGTCGGTGACGAGGTCGATCCCGGCATCCTGCTGCTCGGCGATCACCTCGCGGACGAGGGCCTCGCGCGCGGCCTGGAGGTCGTCGGGCGTCGCGTCGCCGCGCTCCAGCGCGTGGAGCGTCTTGCGGACCGTGAACGTCCCGCCCTCGTCGGGGGGCTTGGGATACGCCCCGACCACCGTCGTCTGGATCGTCACCGCACCGTCCTCCTCTGGTCGAGCCCCGTAACGCGAAAGAGCCTTCCCGGACGGGAAGGCTCCGCCTTCGAGACCTCGCTCATCCGTCCGGGTTTCGCACCTGCCGGGGCCGTCGAGACCTCGGTGGTTGCGGCGGGATCGACGGGCCGGACCCTCCCCCGCTCTCTATGAGCGGACCCATCATAGAACGCCGGGGGCGGAGGGCTGCGACTACGGGCGGCGGCCCAGGTACGCGAGCATCCGGTCCTGGATCGGCGCGTCGTCCGGCACCTCGACCGGGGGGCCGAACGCGGAGCCGCGCGGGAACGACCCCTGAGGCTCCATCATGTTCGTCGTCATCCCGTAGACGGCCTCGGCGAGGTCCGGCTCGACCGGCGAGCCCTGTCCCGTCGCGTGCGCGAGGTCGTCGCCGTGCACGACGGTGTCGGCGATCGTCAGGCCGAGCACCATGTGTCCGGGCGTGGCGCCCCACGCCATCTCGAACGTCCGGTCGAGAGCACCCGCCGCGGCGAGAGCCTTGACGGCCTTCGCGGCCGCGCCGTGGTAGGCCGCGGCGTGATCGGACGCGGTGAAGTCGGTCGCCGGGGAGTTCGTCACGCCGGCCCCCGCCGCCGCGGCGACGGCCTCGTAGCTCCCGATTAAATGGTTGAGCAGGTCGCGCACGCTCCATTCGGTGCAGCGCGTGGGGCGGTCCAGGTCGTCCTGGGAGACCCCGGCCACGACTCGTCCCGTCGACTCGACCGCCCGCTCCAGCATCGCTACGTCCATCTCGCCTCCCATCCGCGCACGCGGAAAGGCCCCGCCCGGAGGCGGGGCCTTCTTCCTACTGCAGGTTCCCTAGAACTGGGCGGAGTCGCCGCAGGCGCAGGTCCCCTTCGCGTTCGGGTTGTTGATCGTGAAGCCCGACTGCTGGAGCCCGTCGACGTAGTCGATCTCGGCCCCCGAGAGGTACGGGGCGCTCATCTTGTCCACCCGGACCTCGACGCCGTGGGCGGTGAAGACCTTGTCGTCGTCGAGCTTGCGGTCGTCGAAGTACAGCGCGTAGCGGAGCCCGGCGCAGCCGCCCGGCTGGACCGCCACCCTCAGCGAGTACTCCTTGCCGGCATGCTCTTCGGGAGCGGCGGATACCTCGCGCTCGAGCAGCTCGGTCACCTTGGAGGCGGCCGTCACCGTCATGCCGATGCCCGGCGTCGTCTCGGTCAGTTCCTGAGTGGCCACGTGCTCCTCCTTGTATCGCCGGGTATCACCAGGTGTGCCCGGCGCATCGGCCGGCCTGGGACCTCTCGATTATATGGAACCTCAATGGACTCCCAGCCATTCCACGGCCAGCAGGCCCGCCGCGGCTCCGCCCAGGCCCAGGAGATACGGCCGGGCGCGGAGGAGGCCCTGCGGCGGCGAGTCGAACGCCAGCGCAGACAGAGCGAGCACGGCGACGGCGGCGCCACCCAGCAGCGACACCGCCAGCACGCTCACGTGCCAGACCTGGTGCCAGCCCGTCAATGCGAGGTGCCGGACGAGAAGTGGAATCGCCCGACGCGGACCGCCGGCGTGACCGTCGACCCGAACGAGGAGAAATCGGGGGCGAACGCCGCCGGGTCGCGTCCGATGCCGGTGACGGACGCGAGGGCGTGGAGGACGCTCTGCGAGAAGCGCAGGTTGCGCACGGGCTCGGCGATCGCGCCGTCCCGGATCCGGAAGGTCCCGTCGCGGGTCATGCCGGTCAACAGCGTCGACGGCCGGTCCAGGACGTTCACGTAGTGGAACCTCGTCACGAGCAGGCCGTCGGAGACGCCTCCGACGAGATCCTCGTAGGTCTGGTCCCCGACCTCGAGCACGACGTTCGACGCATAGGGGCCGAACTCGTTCGAGCCGGAGTTGTGGCCGCTCGCCGGCCCCCCGATCTGCGGGGCGGTCCGCAGGTCCGTCACGGGCCCCTTCGCGATCCCGTCGTCGATGACCGCGACGCGCTTGCGGGGGACGCCTTCGAAGTCGAAGCCGATCCCGACGGAGCGGGGATGCCACGCGTCGTCCGCGACCGTCACCGAGGGGGCCGCGACCTCCTGGCCGGCACAGGTCGCGAGGAAGCTCTCGCCGTCGACCACCTGCTTCGCGCCGAAGCCCACGTACGAGAGGTAATCGAGTAGCACGGCGACCGCCGGCGCCTCCAGGACGACTTCGTACTCGCCGGGGGCCGCGTCGCCGGCGTCGTGTCCGGCCGCGGCTTTCTCCGCCGCGACCCGCCCGACGGCCTCCCAGTCGAGGTCCGCGACCGCGTGCGACGACGACTCGGCCCATCCCGTCGCCTCGCCGTCGTCGACGAGCGCGGTCGCGACCGAGCGGGTGTACGTGTCGAAGCAGTCGATGCCGTTCGAGTTGAAGACGCCGTACGCCTGGGTGCCGGTCTCGACGATGCCGGCGGCGCTTCCGTCGCCTGCCGCCGCCAGGATGCTCCGCACTGCGGCGGCACGATCCAGGGCCGTCATGGTGGCCGTCGCGTCGTCCCAACGCCCGATCGCCTCCGCGCGCCCCACCATGTCCGGGTGGGCGAGGCCGGGGAAGTCGTCGTCCGGAGGCGAGGACTCGGCCGCCTCCAGCGCGCCGCGGGCGGCGCGTTCGAGGTGCTCCCGGGTGAGCTGGTTCGTGGTGGCGGTGGCGGAGCGGCCCCCGGTGACCGCGCGCACGTAGACCCGCAGCTCGTCCCGTCCCGTGTTCTGGATGATCTGCGAGTTCGCGTACCGCGTGACGCCCGCGCTCGACGCGTTCACGACGACCTCGACGCCGTCGGCGCCGGGCCACCCGAGCACCGTCTCCGCCGCCGCGCGCGCCTCGCCGGCGCCGATGCGCAGCCCGCTCACTGCGACGTGCCGGTCGACACGTTCCGGAACCGGGCCGGGGCCGTGCCGTGCCCGACGCGCATCGTCTGCCCGGGCTGACCCTTGCCGCAGTTCGGCGTGCCCCACATCCGCCACGCCTCGGGCCCCGCGATCATGTCGCAGCCCGCCCAGAACACCGGCGTGATCCCGGTGTAGCGCGGGTTCTTCAACATCCGGCCGAGACGGCCGTCGCGGATCTCCCACGCGATCTCGCATCCGAACTGGAAGTTCTTGCGCTTGTCGTCGATCGACCACGACTTGTTCGTGGCCATGTAGATCCCGTCGGAGACGCCGGCGAGAAGATCCTCGAACGATCCGGCCCCCGGCAGCAGATTGACGTTCGTCATGCGGATCAGCGGGAAGTTCTCCCATCCCTCGGCACGCATCGTCCCGTTGGAGCGCTCCGCCCCCATCGCCGCCGCCGTCTCGCGCGACGTCTGGAAGCCGGCGAGGATCCCGTCGCGCACGAGGTCGACGCGCTGCGCCTCGACACCCTCGTCGTCGAACGCGAACGTGCCGAGCCCCCCGCGGCTGGTGGCGTCGGACTGGATGTTCACGATCTCCGAGCCGTACCTGAGAGAGCCGACGTCGGGGATCCCGACGAACGACGTGCCGGCGAACGCGGCCTCCATCCCGAGGACCCGGTCGAGCTCCGTGGGATGGCCTACGGACTCGTGGACCTGGAGCATCACCTGGTGGCCGTCGAGCACGACCGTCGTCTCCCCTGCGGGACACGCCGGCGCGCTCAGCAGCGCGACCGCCTCCTCCGCCGTCTGCTGCGCGTTCGCCGCGAGGTCCATCGCCAGGACGACCTCGTAGCCGCCGGCTTCGAGATGGCCGCGGAAGGAGCCCGGATAGGACCGGGTCTGGACCTCTGCCCCCGATACCGCCGTCGCCTCGATCCCGGCGCCCGTGTGCACGACCGTCTGGTCGATCGCGGCCCCTTCCGAAGAGAGGAAGATGCTGCGCTGGCGCAGCACGTCCATCGTCCCGCGCGCGGCCCGGATCTCGGGCGCGACCGCCATCGCTCCGGTCGCCGACACGAGCAGCCCCACCCTCTCCTCGAGGCTCACCGAGAAGGGGTCGATCTCGACCGGAGACGACCAGGTCGCGCGGTGCGGGGGCTCGGGGACGAGCTCGACGGGCCGCGAGATCGCCGTTGCGGTCGCGCGCGCGATCTCGACCGCGGCCGCGGCGGTGGACGACGCCGCGCCGCGCTCGAGCTCGTACGACGCGGCGAAGCCCCACGCGCCGTCGACGAGGACGCGGACCCCGAAGCCCGCGGAGTCCGAACGTTCGAGCGCCTCGACGACGCTGCCGCGCACCGACAGCGCCTCCGACTCCGCCTCCACGGAACGCACGTCGGCGTAGCTCGCGCCCGCGGCCGCCGCCGCGTCGAGCGCGGTCTCGAGCAGCTCCTCCATCACGCGAGGTTCGACGAGCGCGGGTACGGGATGCCGGGGTCGGTCAGCACGTTCACGAGCGCGGGCTCGCCGCAATCGAGCGCCGCCTTCAGAGCCGGCGCCAGCTCGTCCGGCGCCTCGACCAGGAAGCCGCGGCCCCCGAACGCCTCCATGACCTTGTCGTAGCGGATGCCGGGACGGAGGTCGGTCGCGACGTCGTAGCCGTGCAGCGCCTGCATCGGGTACTTCTCGAGCGCCCAGATGCCGTTGTTGCCGACGACGCACACGACGGGGAGACCGAGCCGCACGAACGTCTCGAGCTCCATGCCGGAGAAGCCCACCGCGCCGTCCCCGTACAGGATCACGACCTGCCTGTCCGGGTACGCGAGCCGTGCCGCCATCGCATATCCGGGCCCGGCGCCGAGGCAGCCGAACGGTCCGGTGTCGAGCCAGCATCCCGGTTCGTACGACGGCACCTCGCGGCCGGCGAACGAGACGAAGTCGCCGCCGTCGCACACCACCACCGCGTCGCGGTCGAGCAGCGGGACGAGGTCGCCGTAGACGCGCATCGGATGGATCGGGGTCGCGGCGGAGGCGAGGTCGGCCTGCGCCGCGTCGCGCTTCGCCTCCTCCGTCGTGCGCAGCGCTTCGACCCAGGCCTTCGTATCGGACGCCGCGGAGAGCTCGGCCGCGATCGCCGCCAGCGTCGCGTCCAGAGGCGCGCCGATCGCGGCGGCGAGGTCGACGTGCGACGCGATCAGGTCGGGATGCGAGTCGAGGTGCACGACCGCGGCGCCGGGGGCGAAGCCCTGCCCGAACCCGAGCCGGAAGTCCATCTTCGAGCCCGCGACCACGATCACGTCCCCCTCCTTGAACGCCCGGGAGCGGCTGCGGGAGAAGCACAGGCGGTGGTCGGCGGGCACGCAGCCCCGTCCCTGGCCGTTCGTGAACACCGGGATCTCGGCGGCCTCGACCAGCTCGCGCAGCGCGCCCTCGGCGCGGTCGAGCCATACGTTCGACCCCGCGACTATCACCGGGCGCTCGGCCGCCGCGAGCAGCGCCGCGACCCTCGACACCTGAGCGAAGTCCGGAGGAGGGGGATCGGGCGGGGGAGAGAGGGTGAAGTCGGCCCCGGGGATCGTGTCGTAGAGGACCTCCAGCGGGAAGTCGAGGAAGCGCGGCCCCCGCGGAGGCGTCGACGCGGCCTGCGCCGCGGCGAAGAGCTCGGGGACGATCGCGCCTGTCGACGTCACCGTGCGCGCGGGAGCGAGCGGGTCCACGAACGGGACGTGGTCGATCTCCTGGAGCGACCCCTGCCCCCAGCGGAACTCGGGAGCGCGCCCCGCGAGGCACAGCAGCGGCGCCGCGTTGAACGCCGCCTGCGCCAGCGGGCTCAGCGCGTTCGTCACGCCGGGTCCCGCCGTGACCGCGCAGACGCCGAGGGTGCGGGTGAGGCGGGCGGTGCCCTCGGCCGCGAACGCCGCGCTCTGCTCGTGCCGGGTGTCGACGATGCGGATGCCGGCCTGGTGGGCGCCGTCGAGGATCGGGAAGATGTGACCCCCGGTCAGCGCGAAGAGCTGCTCGACGCCGAGCGCCTGCAGCGCGCCGGCGACGGCAGCGCCGCCGCTGATCGTTTCCGTCACGTCACTCGCCGTCGTGCGACCAGCGCGTGATTCCACTGTCTCCCGACGCCGCGGTCTCCGACGAGCTCCTGCGGATCACGCCCTCCTGTTCCGGGTCGCGCGTCGCGGGGTCGAATGTCCGCTCCTCCGAGTCCTCCAGCATCCGGCGCGCGGCGCGGCGGGCCCCCTCCTCGTCGGTCGCGGCAGGGTCGCCGCTGCGGAGGAGCTTCGCCGCGAGGCGCTCGACCTTGTCCTCGAACGTGTCGGAGCCGCTCACACCGTGACCTCCCACGTGTCGCCGGACGACAGGAGCTTCGACAGGTCGCCGGGCCCCTGCTGCTCGGCCGCGGTGCGTAGCTGGTGCTCCATCCCGTCGCCGTAGGCGGGCCGGTCGACGTCGCGGAAGATCCCGAGCGGCGTCGGCGACGTCGGTCCGGCCGCGACACGCGAGAGCGCGAATGCGAGGGCCGGGTCGTCGCGGTGCTCGTCGTGGACGAGGAGATTCGCCTCGCCCACCGCGGCGACGTCCACGATCTCGATCCGGCCCTCGGCGGTCATCCGCAGGCCCTTGGTATCGTCCGGGCCGAAGCGGATCGGCTTGCCGTGCTCGAGATAGATCCGGTTCTGAGACCGCCCCTCCTTCGACGTCAGCGCGAGGAACGCGCCGTCGTTGAAGATGTTGCAGTTCTGGTAGATCTCGACGAACGCCGAGCCGCGGTGCGCGGCGGCGCGGCGCAGGATCTCGGGCAGGTGCTTGCGCTCCACGTCCAGCGTCCGCGCGACGAAGCTCGCCTCGGCCCCCAGCGCGACCGACACCGGGTTGAAGGGGTGCTCGAGCGATCCGAACGGCGTCGACTTCGTGATCTTGCCCTTCTCCGACGTCGGCGAGTACTGCCCCTTCGTGAGCCCGTAGATCTGGTTGTTGAACATCAGGATCTTCAGGTTCACGTTGCGGCGCAGCGCGTGGATGAAGTGGTTGCCGCCGATCGACAGCGCGTCGCCGTCACCGGTCACGACCCAGACGTGCAGGTCGGGCCGGGCGGTGGCGAGGCCGGTCGCGATCGCGGGGGCCCGGCCGTGGATCCCGTGGATCCCGTAGGTGTTCATGTAGTACGGGAACCGGCTCGAGCAGCCGATCCCGGACACGAACACGATCTTCTCGCGCGGGATCCCGAGCTCGGGCATCACGGCCTGCACCGCGGCGAGGATGGCGTAGTCCCCGCAGCCGGGGCACCACCTGACCTCCTGGTCCGAGACGAAGTCGCTCCGCGTGAGCGTCGACACCCCCCCGGTGGCTTCGGTGATCCCCCTGTCGTTCGGTTCCTGGCTCATGTCGTCCCTCTGTTCCTCTAGATCAGCTCGAGAAGCCTGTCTTCCAGCTCGCCCGCCCGGAACGGCAAGCCCTTCACCTGGTTGATCGAGATCGTGTCGATCAGGAACTCCGCCCGGATCAGGCGCGACAGCTGGCCCATGTTCATCTCCGGGATCACGATCTTCTCGAAGCGGCCCAGCACCTCGCCGGTGTTCTTCGGCATCGGGTTGAGGTGCTTCAGGTGCGCCCGGGCGATCTTCTTGCCGCGTGCCCGGAGCCGGCGGCACGCCGCGCCGATGGCGCCGTAGGTCGACCCCCATCCGAGCACGAGCACGGTCGCCTCTTCGTCGGCGTCCCACTCGAGCGGCTCGATGTCCTCCTCGATCGCCTTGATCTTCGCCTGGCGCAGCAGCGTCATCAGCTGGTGGTTGTCGGGGTCGTAGGAGATGTTGCCGGTGCCGTCGGCCTTCTCGAGCCCGCCGACGCGGTGCTCGAGGCCCGGCGTGCCGGGGATCGCCCACGGCCGCGCGAGCGTCGTCTCGTCGCGGAGGTACGGCCAGAAGTCCTCGCCGGCGTTCGGCTGGGCCGCGAACGGCACCGTGATGTCCGGGAGCTTCTCCACGGCGGGGATCCGCCACGGCTCCGCGCCGTTCGCGAGGTACCCGTCCGACAGCAGGATCACCGGCGTCATGTACTTCAACGCGATCCGCACGGATTCGATCGCGGCCCAGAAGCACGACGGCGGCGAGTACGACGCGACGATCGGAAGGGGGGCCTCGCCGTGGCGGCCGTACATCGCGTGGAGCAGGTCGGACTGCTCGGTCTTGGTCGGGAGTCCGGTGGAAGGGCCGCCGCGCTGGATGTCGATGACGATCAGCGGCAGCTCGAGCGACAGAGCGAGGCCGAGCGCCTCCGACTTCAGGTCGAGGCCGGGCCCGGAGGTCGTCGTCACGCCGATGTGGCCGGCGAACGACGCGCCGATCGCCATCGAGATCGCGGCGATCTCGTCCTCGGCCTGGACGGTGCGCACGCCGAAGTTCTTGTGCCGGGACAGCTCGTGGAGGATGTCCGACGCGGGCGTGATCGGGTACGAGCCG
This sequence comes from Actinomycetota bacterium, assembly GCA_030861725.1. Lineage (GTDB taxonomy): Bacteria > Actinomycetota > CADDZG01 > CADDZG01 > WHSQ01 > JALZEG01. The sequence continues at coordinate 16,474 of JALZFC010000042.1, forward strand.
AGGAACAGCGGGAGCTTCGCCTGGACGCTCGCGGCGATGAGCCCGAATGCCACCGCCTGGTTCCCGGTGATGCGGCGGTAGCGGCCCGGCGCGAGCGTCGCCGGCTTCACCTCGTACGCGACGAGCTCGGCGGTCTCGCCGAACGCGTGCCCTGCCTTCAGCGCCGCGATGTTCGCCTGCGCGATGTGCGGCTTCTTGGCGAACTTCTTCTCCAACCAGGCGACGGTCGGCTCGAGCGGCCGGGAGTACATCCAGCAGATGACGCCGAGCGCCAGCATGTTCTTCGAGCGGTCGGCCTCCTTCTTGCTGACGCCGGAGTCCTTCACGGCCTCGACCGTCATCGACGTCATCGGGATCTGGACGACCTGGTAGCCCTCGAGGCTCCCGTCGGTCAGCGGGTTCGACGAATACCCGACCTTGTCGAGGCTCCGGTCCTCGAAGGCGTCGGAGTTCACGATCAGCAGACCGCCCCGCGTGAGGTCCTTGAGGTTCGCCTTCAGGGCCGCCGGGTTCATCGCGACGAGGACGCCGGGCTGGTCGCCCGGCGTGAGGATGTCGTGGTCGGAGAAATGGATCTGGAACGCCGAGACCCCGGCGATCGTGCCCGCGGGGGCCCGGATCTCGGCCGGGAAGTCCGGCATCGTGGCGAGGTCGTTGCCGAACGAGGCGCTGACGCTGGTGAAGCGGTCACCGGTGAGCTGCATTCCGTCCCCGGAGTCGCCCGCGAAGCGGATGACGACCCGGTCCAACTCTCGGCGCTCGCCCGCGCTCGGCGGCGCCACCTGGGAGCTCATCGGTACTCCTTACGCTGGTGCTTCACGCTGGTGCTTCGGCAACTGGCAACAGAATCCGAGCCTCTAGCTTAGTTCACGCAGGGAACACCTTGGCCGCTTCGACGTCGGAAATCGCCACGACGCGGGTGTTCCCGCGCCTGTCGAGGACCGAGATGTGGCCGTCATCGGTCACGGACGTCAGTACGCCGACCGCTTCGGTGCTCGAATAGCCCGAATCGTCCCGAAGCGCGTACCGGAGCGAGAGCTTCCGGCCGAGGAGCTTCCGGAAATCGGCGGGAGTGGTGGGGCGGCTACTCGCCGCGCTCCTCCGCGGGAGCGAACGGGCTCTCCATCGCGCCGCCGGAGGCCTCGGGGTTCTCCTGGAACCACTGCGCGTTGAGCTGGGTGAAGTTCGTCCACTCGGCCGGGACGTTGTCGGCCGGGAAGATCGCGTCGACCGGGCAGGCCGGGAGGCACGCGTCGCAGTCCACGCACTCCTCGGGGTGGATGAAGAGCTGCTCTTCGCCCTCGTAGATGCAGTCGACCGGGCACTCGTCCACGCACGCCCGGTCCTTCACGCCGATGCAGGGCTCAGCGATGACGTACGTCATGGTCGTTTTCCTCCTGGAAGAGAAGAGTTCTGGGGCCGATGATACCCACGCACGGCCGTTTACCAGGAAAAACATTGTGCCCTTGTACCCCGAAGGTTGCTCCTTGGAGCAACGCGAAGCGACTAGGGAGAGGGCGTGGGGGTGGTGGAGATCGGCATGGCGAAGTTCCCCTTCACCACGTTCACGAACACGACCGCGGCGTCCTCGCAGACCGACGTCCGGATCTGGAGGGATCCCAGCTCCTTCCCCCGCTTCAGGTACAGCTCGGCCTCGAAGCCCTCGTTGTCCTCGCCGACGAGCTCGAAGCCCGCCCGGGCGATCGCCTTCTTGTAGATCGGGAACGCGTCCTGGACGGACATCCGGATGTTGAGCACGCCGGTGATCCCGCCCTTGCGGCGACCCGCGGAGGCGACCTCGGCGTCGCCGTCCAGCAGCAGCTCCTGCGGGATCAGCGTCGCGTCGGCGGCCGGATCGGGCTTCGGGAGCCCACACCCGGCGGCCTGATCGCCGCGGCCGTCACGGCAGGCGCCGGCGAGGGCGAGGAGGAGCAGCGCGACCGCCACGGGCCGCGCCCGCTCAGTCCTCACTGATCGTCGTGGCGAGGAACGCGTCGACGCCCATCTTCCGGGCGACCTTCATGGCGAGGTCGGGCGACAGCGCGTAGAAGACGTCGGCGATCCTCGTCAACCCGCTCGCGACCACGACCTCGGCCTTGTTCTTCTCGATCGTGCGCACGGCCGCGGCCGCGACCTGCCCGGCCGACACGAGCGCCAGCGTCCGGGGCGGCTTGCGGTTGTTGCTGCGGTCGGCGTACATGCCGGTGTCGCCGACGAAGCTCGGGCACAGGACGGACACGCCGACGCCGTGCTGCGCCAGCTCCGCCCGCAGCGACCACGAGAACCCGACGAGGCCGTGCTTGGTCGACCCGTAGACGGAGTAGTAGGGGACGCCGGTCTTCCCCGAGGCCGACGAGATGTTCAGCACGTGACCCGCGCGGCGTTCGACCATGCCCGGGATCACGAGACGCGTGAGCTTCTCGGCCGCGACGAGGTTCGTGGCGATCATCGCCTCGATCGTGTCGAGCTCCATCGTCCGAAGCTCCGCGATCGTCTCGATGCCGGCGTTGTTGACGAGGAGGCCGGGGGGGCCGAGCTCGTCGGTCGTGCGCTCGACGAGCCGCTCGAGGTCGGCGTTGCGCGTCACGTCGGTCGGGACGGTGATGGTCCTCCGGCCGAAGCGCGCCAGGCGCGCCGCGGTCTGCTCCAGCCCGCCGGCATCCCGCGCCGCGAGCGCGAGGTCGGCGCCGCGCGCGGCGAACGCCTCCGCGAGCTGCACGCCGATCCCGCGGGAGGCCCCCGTGAGGATCCCGACCGTCCCGCTCAGCTCCACCTGGCCTCCCTCCACCGTCTGTAGATCGCGTACTGCACCGCAAGGATCGCAGCCGTCAGCGCGAACATCACCACGCTCACCGCCGCGGCGTATCCGAAGCGGAAGTATTGAAAGGCTGCTTCGTAGACGTAGAGCGGCAGGAACGTCGTCGCGTACGCCGGCCCCCCTTCGGTCACGAGGAACGCGGGCACGAAGTTGACCTGGAGCGCGAGGACGACGTCGCGCAGCGCGAGAAGCGCGAGCACCGGGGTCATCACCGGCAGGGTCACGTTCCGCAGCGTGAACCAGGGACGCGCTCCTTCGACGCGGGCCGCTTCGTAGAGGCTCTCCGGGACCGTGCGGCGCGCGGCGAGAGCGACGACGAAGGCCTCGCCGACCTGGAACGCGCCCATGACCGCGATCCCGATCCGCGCGGGCCACGGCTCGGTGAGCCATCCGGGCGAGGTGAACCCGAGCGACGCCGCCGCCGCGGCCAGGGGGCCGTACAGCGGGTTCAACAGCCACAGCCACAGGAGCGCGTAGGCGACGTCCGGCACGACCGTCGGCAGGTAGGCGATCCCGCGCGCGGCCCCCGCGCCGGCGGTCTTGCGGTGGAGCAGCAGCGCGAGCCCGATCGCGGCCGCCATCCGCAGCGGGACCGCGATCGCGATGAACACCAGCGTGTTGCCGGCCGCCCTCCAGAACGGGCCCTGGTCGAACAGCCGCGCGAAGTTGTCGAGTCCGACGAACGAGGGATCCTGAACCCCCGAGAAATCCGTGAACGACAGCGCGACCGCGCCGGCGACCGGGATGCCCACGAGGATCGTGAGCCCCGCGACGTACGGGAGGGCGAAGCGGCCGGCGCGCATCTAGAGCGCCTGTCCGTCCGGTCCGTCGAAGCGGCGGACGCGGCCCGCGTCGAAGTCGAGCCCGGTCTCGGCTCCGATGGGGGGCACAGTCCGCCCCGTCTTCACGAGGACCGTCGCGATGCCACAGTCGACGTGCACGATCGACTCGTGGCCGGTGAACTCGACCTCGGCGACGCGTCCGTCGAGGCGCCCGGTCCCCTCCGCTACGAGGCGAAGGTCCTCGGGACGGACCCCGATCGTGACGTCGGGGTCCGTCGGGGGGCCGGGGACGAGGTTCATCGGCGGGTTCCCGACGAAGCGCGCGACGAACGCCGTCGCGGGGTTGTCGTACAGCTCGGCCGGCGCGGCGACCTGCTCGACGCGGCCCTCCCTCAGCACCGCGACGCGGTCCGCCATCGTCATCGCCTCGACCTGGTCGTGCGTGACGTAGAGCATCGTCGTCCCGAGCGAGCGCTGGAGGTTCCGGATCTCCGACCGCATCTGCGCGCGCAGCTTCGCGTCGAGGTTCGACAACGGCTCGTCCATGAGGAACGCGGCGGGCTCGCGCACCATTGCCCGCGCGAGCGCGACGCGCTGGCGCTCCCCGCCCGACAGCTCGGACGGCCGGCGGCCGAGAACGTCTTCGAGCCCGAGGTGCTGGGCCGCCGCCTCGGTCTTCCGGCCGATCTCGCCGCGTCCCTCCCTGCGTGCGCGCATGCCGAACGAGATGTTCGCCCCGACGGTCATGTGCGGGTAGAGCGCGTACTCCTGGAAGACCATCGCGACCGACCGCGCGCCCGGCGGCGCGTCCGTCACGTCGCGACCCCCGACCTCGACGGCCCCCTCGTCGAGGGACTCGAGCCCGGCTATCGACCGCAGCAGCGTGGTCTTGCCGGAGCCCGAAGGCCCGACGACGATCAGCAGCTCCCCCTCGTCGGCCACGAGGTCCACGCCGTCGAGAGCGACGACCGACCCGGCCCGCGACGAATACGTCTTCCGCGCGTCGGTGACGGCGACGGTCACTCCTGCAGCGCCTCCTCGAACAGCCCCCGCGTCTCCGAGTCGAGGTCGCGGATCGCGTCGTCGACCGTGTAGCCGTCGTCGTAGAAGGCCCGGATGAGGATCTGCTCCGCGACGTCCTCGATCTCCGGCCAGGTAGGCAGGACCGGCGTGCGCCGGATGTGGGGGATCCCGTCGAGGAACACCTCGCTGTGCCGCGGGGGCTGGACCGGGTCGAGGAACGCACCCGACTCGGCGACCGCTCGCAGCGACGGCACCGTGCGCCCACTCAGCGCGCCGAGCGTCTGGCCCTCCTCGCCGGTCGCGAAGCGCACGAACTCGGCGGCCGCGTCGACGGCGGAAGATCCGGCCGCGATGCAGTAAGCGTCGGAATGCAGGATCCCCGCGGGCTCGTCGCCCACCGGGAGCGGGGCGACGTCGAAGTCGAGCCCCGCGACCTCGCGGAACGCGGGAGTGTCGCGCCGGGACGACAGCAGCATCCCGAGCTTGCCGGTGACGAAGCGCGTCTCGAGGTCCTGAGCCGCGACCTCCTCCTCGGTCGGGACCACCTGGTCCTCGCGGACGAGCGACACGAAGAACCCGAGTGCTTCCCGCGCCCCCGGGTTGTCCAGGTCGAGCCGCGTCGGAGCGTCCGGGTCGTCGACGATCTCGCCGCCGGCGGACCACACGAACGGCGCGAGCCGGATGATCGTCGGCTCGATCCCGGCGCCGCGCACGTCGCCGTTCGTGAGCCCGAGGGCCGTCTGCCGGAAGTCGTCCCAGGTCCAGCCTTCCTTCGGACGCTTGAGACCGGCTTCGTCGAACAACGCCTTGTTGTAGTAGACGACGAGCGAAGAGATGTTCTGCGGCATGCACTGGAGAGTCCCGTGGTACGTGAACGCCTCGAGCGGCGGCTCGTAATAGGCGCCGGTGTCGACGCCGTCGAGGTGCTCCGCGATCGGCTCGATCGCTCCCCGGACGACGAACTGCGAGTACTCGCGGAAGTTCACGAGGAAGACGTCGGGAGGGTTCCCACCCGAGAACGTCGTCGCGAGGCGCGCGAGGTGGTCGTCCTTCTCCGCGATCTCGATCACCTCGACCTCGACGTCGCCGTGCTGCTGCTGGAACTGCTCCGCGATCGACTGGTAGACCGCGGTCTCCTCCGGCTCCCCCGAGACCTGGACCTGGATCCTCGCAGCCCCGCCCTCTCCCTCGCGCGCGTCACGAGACGACGAGCAGGCTGCCGCGACCACGGCTACGAGACCCGCTGCGAGGACCTTTCGGACGTGCGTCGACGCCATCTCCGTCCCTTCCTCAGATGCCGACCGTCTTGCCGAAGAACGCCCTCTGCGCCAAGAGGAACGCAACGACTCCCGGCAACGTAACGATCACCGACGCCGCCATGAGGATCGGGTACAGAGTGGGTTCCAGCGCGTGCAGCGACCGCAGCCCCAGCGGCACCGTGTAGAGGCTCTCGTCGGACAGGTACAGCAGCGGGTCGACGAAGTTCGACCAGTGGAAGACGAACGCGAGCACCGCCACGGCGAACGCAGCGGGACGTGCCAGCGGCCACGCGACCCTCCTCCAGACCGCGAACGGCGAGAGCCTCTCGAGCGCCGCGGCCTCGAACAGCTCCCGCGGGATCCTCGAGTAGACGAGCGCGAACAGCAGCACGTAGAACGGCGACGTCGCCATGAGCGCGGGCAGCATCAAGGGGACGAACGTGTCCAGGATCCCCGCCCACTCGAACAGCACGAACCTCGGCACCCACAGCGCGCTCACCGGGACCATGAGGCACACGAGCGAGACGCCGATCAGCCACCGCCTCGTGCGCGGAGCCGCGGTGGCGATCGCGAATCCCGCCCACGACGCCACGAGGACCGTCACCGGCACCGCGACGCCGACGACGATCAGCGAGTTCCTGACGTAGGACGACAGCGGCACGAAGAGCGAGACGTCGCCGTAGTTGCGCGTGTGCAGCGGGTCCGGGAGCAGCTCGAAGCCGTCGGGAGGCGGGAGCCCCGGCCGCCGCAGCGACCCGGCGACCATGAACGCGAGCGGCGCCAGGAGGAGCAGCGACACCGCGACGATCGTCAGGCGGCGGACCCAGGTCCCGGTCACCTCTCCTCCTCGTAGAGGATGTGGAGGGTTACCTGGTCGCGGCAGGGACCCTCGCGAAGCACGTACCTCCCCGTCCTTCCATCGCGGAGGCCGAAGAATATCTCCGCCTCGAAGCCCTCGTTGTCGCCGGCGAGGATCTCGTGCCCGCCGTCGAGGAGACCGCGCGCGAGCTGCGGGTAGAGCTCCACCACCGTCTCTTCCGACACCAGGGTCACCGCGCTGAAGCCCCGCCGCCGGCCGACCTCTACGACGTCACCGTGGTGCGTCTGGTCGAGGTCGCGCGGCAGCGAAGCCGGAGCTGCAACCGTGGGACGCGCCGGACAGGGGGTAGCACCGGGGGCCGCACCGTCACCGCCACTGCACGCGGCGAGGCCCAGGAAGGCGGCTGCCGTGACCGCGTTCAGCCGCCCCGTCGACACCCCCCGACTCTAGTTGCCGCCGCGCAGCGCGTGTACCGGGCACCGCGCACGCTCAGCCCGCCGCCGCCAGCCTCTCCGCGGCCCTCGCGAACTGCTTGCCCGCGTGGTAGCTCGAACGCACCAGCGGGCCGCTCTCGACCCAGGCGAAGTCCAGCTCCCCTTCGCCGTACGCCTTGTAGCGCTCGAACTCCGCCGGCTCCACCCAGCGGTCGACCGGCAGGTGCCACGAGACGCTCGGCTGCAGGTACTGGCCGATCGTCAGCACGTCGCAGCCCACGGCGCGGAGGTCGTGCATCGACTCGTAGACCTCGTCCTCGCGCTCGCCCATGCCCACGATCAGGTTCGACTTCGTCACCTGGTCCGGCCGGATCTCCTTCGCCCATCGCAACAGGTCCAGCGTCGCCTCGTAGCCGAAGCCCGGCCGTATCGACGGGTGGAGCCTCCGCACGGTCTCGAGGTTGTGCGCGAGGACGTCGGGCCGCGCCGCCAGCACGCGTTCGAGTGACGCCCGCGGCTCCTCGCGCCGCCCCTTGAAGTCCGGGATCAGTATCTCGACGCCACAGCCGGGCATCGCCGCCCGGATCGCGGTCACCGTCGCCGCCCAGTGGGCGGAGCCCGCGTCGTCGAGGTCGTCGCGAGCCACGCCCGTGACGACGGCGAAGCGAAGCCCCATCAGCCGCACGGCCTCGGCGATCTTCGCCGGCTCCCCGGGGTCCAGCGGCCGGGGCTTCGCCGTCATCACGTCGCAGAAGCTGCAGCGGCGCGTGCAGAGGTCGCCGCACAAAAGGAACGTCGCCTCGCGCGCCTCCCAGCACTCGTAGATGTTCGGGCACGCGGCCTCCTCGCACACCGTGTGGAGGCCGCGCTCGCGCATGATGCTCCGGAGCTCGGAGAAGTTCTCGCCGGTCTTCACCCGGACCTTCAGCCAGTCCGGCCGCCTCTGCGGCCGCGGAGCGTCGGGACCGGGGGCCTGGTGCATCGGCGTCCCGCGCCTGAGGTCGCGCTCGATCGCCTCGCGCGTCCTGATCGTGGGGATGACGTTCATCTTGGACCGCTCGCCGAGGCGACCGGTGCCGCTGCGGACGCCACTAGAACTCCGCGAGCTTCCGCATCTCTTGCTCGATCTTGTCGACGTCGGGCATGAACCACGTCTCGAGCGGCGGAGCGAACGGCATGGCCGGCACGTGCGGGCCGCCGATGCGGACGATCGGGCCGTCGAGCTCGAACATGGCCTTCTCCGCGATCTGCGCGGCGACCTCGGCCCCCACACCGAGGAACTTGTTGTCCTCGTACACGACCATCGCCTTGCTCGTCTTGCCGACGGACTCCAGGACCGTGTCGATGTCGAGCGGGAAGATCGAGCGGAGGTCGATCACCTCGACCTCGAGCCCGTCGCCGGAGAGCCTCTCGGCCGCCTCGACGCAGTAGTGGTGCATGAGCCCGTACGAGACGCACGTCAGGTCCGTCCCCTCGCGCCGCACGACTGCCTTGCCGAGCGGGATCGTGTAGCGCTCGTCGGGGACCTCGCCCTTGATGAGCCGGTACGTCTTCTTGTGCTCGAGGTAGATGACCGGATCCTCGTCCTCGATCGATTGCAGCAGCATGCCCTTCGCGTCGTACGGCGTCGACGGCACGACGACCTTCAGGCCGGGGACGTGCGCGTAGAACGCCTCTACCGACTGCGAGTGGTACAGAGCGCCGTGGACGCCGCCGCCGTACGGCGCGCGGATCACCATCGGCACCGAGAAGTCACCGTTGGAGCGGTACCGGATCCGGGCGGCCTCCTGGATGATCTGGTTGAAGCCCGGGAAGCTGAAGTCGGCGAACTGCATCTCTGCGACCGGCCGCATCCCGTCGATCGCCAAGCCGATGCCCACGCCGGCGATCAGGCACTCGTCGAGCGGCGTGTCGATCACGCGGTCCTCGCCGAACTCGGCCTGGAACCCCATCGTCACGCGGAAGACGCCTCCTCGCGCGCCCACGTCCTCGCCGAGGACGACCACCCGGTCGTCGCGGCGCATCTCCTCCTGCAGCGTGTCGTGGATCGTCTGTACGACGTTCTTCTCCGTCATGGCGCTACCCCACCTCCAGATCCGCGTAGACGTTCTGCCCCGCAGTCAACGGATCCGGGAAGTCGGACTGCTCCGCTTCCTTCGCGCCTTCGGCGACCTCGGTCTTCGTCCTGTCCCGCAGCTCCGCGATCGCCTTGTCGTCGACGACGTCGACCGACTTCAGGTAGGTCTCGAAGCGCGGGATCGGGTCCTTGCGCTTCCACTCCTCGACCTCTTCCTTGTTCCGATACGTGCGGTCGTCGTCGTCGGAGGTGTGGGCGTAGTGGCGGTAGGTGCGGAGCTCGATCAGCGTCGCCCCCTCGCCCGCACGCGCCCGGTCGACCGCGTCCCGCGTCAGCCGGTACGACTCGAGCACGTCGTTCCCGTCGCCCTCGAAGCCAGGGAAGCCGTAGCCCTCGGCCCTCTTGTAGACCCGTCCGCCGACCTGCTTGCTCTCGTGGACCGAGATCGCGTACTGGTTGTTCTCGCAGACGAAGACCAGCGGCAGCTTGTGGATCCCCGCGAAGTTCATCGCGCCGTGCCAGTCGCCCTCGGACGTGCCACCCTCGCCGAACCACGTGCCGACGATCGCGTCGGACTTCTTCAGCTTCTTCGAGAAGGCGATGCCCGCGGCGTGCAGGCACTGGGTCGCGATCGGCGACGACCCCGTGATGATGTTGCGGTCGCGGCTCCCCCAGTGCGCCGGCATCTGGCGGCCGCCCGACGAGGGATCGTCCTTCTTGCCGAACAGGCCGAGGAAGACGTCCTTCGGTGTGAAGCCCGCGACGAGCACGAGGGCGAGGTCCCGGTAATAAGGGCAGAAGACGTCCTTGCCCTTCTCGAACGCCCACGCGGAGCCGACCTGTGCGGCCTCGTGCCCCGACACGGGTACCACGAAGGGTGCCTTGCCCTGCCGGTTGAGGCCCCACTGGCGCTCGTCGCAGAAGCGCGCCATGAGCATGTACCGGTACATCTCGACCAGGTCTTCCTCCTTCAGACCCAGGTCGGTGTGTACGTCCTTGCCTTTCGCCATAGAACCGTTCCTCCTCGCCGTCTTTTGCTCTCGTCTCCGTCCCGCTACAGGGCGCCGGCCGAGATGTGACCAGGGTGGTGCAACGAGCGGGGGTGCGTCCATACGAGCGTGCGTCCGAAGACCTCCGCGAGCTGCACCGCGGCGAGCGTCGCGACCTCCTTCAGCGGCGTGACCTTTCCGGTCTCGGCCGCGACCGACGTCACCCAGCGGTCGCGGAGACCGCACGGCACGATCCCCTCGAACATCGAGAGGTCCGTCGCGACGTTGAATGCGAACCCGTGCATGCTGATCCCGCGGGTGATCTTGACGCCGATCGCGCCGATCTTGTTCCGGCCGACCCAGACTCCGGTGTGCTCGTCGTCGCGATGTGCCTCGACGCCGAGCTCGCCGGCGACGCGGATCAGGACGTCCTCGAGCTTGCGCAGGTACGCGACGACGTCGTACCTCTCTCCGAGGGACAGGATCGGGTAACCGACGAGCTGCCCCGGCCCGTGGTACGTGGCGCGGCCCCCGCGGTCGACCTCGTACAGCGAGATCCCGCGCGCGGCGCGGTCGCGGTCGCCGTAGACGAGGTCCTCCTTCGTCCCGCGGCGTCCGAGCGTGTACGTCGGGGGGTGCTCCAGGAGCATCAGCGTGTCCCCGACGTCACCGTCGAGCCGGGCGAGGAACAGCTCCTGCTGCCACGACCATGCCGCGGGGTACTCGACCCGGCCTAGCCAGGAAGCGGTGAGGGCGGAGGACCGTTGCGCGCTCACAGGTACTGCGACAGCTCCTGCGAGAAGTCCGTCGTCTCGATCCGCTCGCGCAGCCGCGCGAGGAACTTGGCCGCCTCCGCGCCGTCGATCGTGCGGTGGTCCCACGACATCGGCAGGAAGCCCATCGAGCGGATCGCGATCGCGTCGTCGTCGGTTACGACCACGCGCTTCTGGATCGCCTCGAAGGCGAGGATCGCCGTCTGGCCCCGGGGGATGATCGGCACGGACATGATCGAGCCGAACGGCCCGGGGTTCGTGATCGTGAACGTCCCGCCGGACAGGTCGTCGGGCGACAGCTTCTTCGAGCGCGCCCTCGTAGCGACGTCGTTGATCGAGCGGGCGAGCCCGGCGAGGTTCTTCTCGTCCGCACCCTTTACGACCGGGACGATGAGGCCGCCGCCCTCGAGCGCCACGGCGATGCCGAGGTTGACGTAGCGCTTCAGCACGTTCGCCTGCTGCTCCTCGTCGTAGGTCGCGTTGACCTCGGGCATCTCGAGCAGCGTCTCGCATACGGCCCGCGCGAGGAACGGGAGGTACGTGAGGTTGAAGCCTTCGAGCTCGCGGAACCTCGCCTTCGCCCCGGCGCGGAGCGATACGACGTTCGTCCAGTCCGCTTCGACCGCGTTCCACGCCCGCGCGGTCTCGAGGTGAGCCGCGACCATGTGCTCGGCGGTGCGCCGGCGGATGTTCGACCAGGGCACGACCTCTTCGCGTGCGCCGCCCGCCCGTGCGGCCGCGGGAGCCGCCTCCTCGCGCGCCGGCGGCGGTGGCGGGGCCTGGCGTGCCGGCTCCTCC
>JALZFC010000007.1:0-45154 GCA_030861725.1 Actinomycetota bacterium
GCGCGGGGCCTCGGCCCGGGCGCCTCGCACGACGAGGCGACTCTCGGGCTGGCGGAGTGGGGGGCCGGCGAGGGCGTCGAGCCTCGTCTCCACGCCTCGGACGCCGGCCGGTAGCGGCAACTTTCCGCCTGGATCCGCTCAATTCCCCGCCTGGGCCTCCCGATGGGTAGGGAGAGGCAGGCGCGCAACCGCGCAGTCAACGTCAAGGAGATCCGACATCAACACGTCAGAGATCGAGGTCCACGAGCGTCTCGAGCAGATGGTCCGCGAGCGGACGGGCGAGCTCTCGGCCACGATCGGCAAGCTCGAGGCCGCCGAGAAGGAGCTGCGGCTCGCGCAGGAGGACACGGTCGAGCGTCTGTCGATCGCCGCGGAGTTCCGCGACGACGAGACCGCCCGCCACGTACAGCGCATGAGCCGGTACTCGGCCCTGCTGGCGTCCCGCGCCGGCGAGGACGCCGAACGTGCCGAGCTCGTCCGCATCGCCTCCGTCATGCACGACGTCGGCAAGATCGGGATCCCCGACAGCATCCTGCTGAAGCCGGGGAAGCTGACGCCCGAAGAGCGCCGGATCATGGAGCAGCACAGCGAGATCGGCTACCGGATCCTGTCCGGCTCACGTTCGGAGGTCCTCTCCCTCGCGGCGACGATCGCGTGGACGCACCACGAGCGCATCGACGGCACGGGATACCCGCGCAAGCTGACGGGCGACGCCATCCCTCTCGAGGGGCGCATCGCCGCGATCGCCGACGTCTTCGACGCGCTGACCTCGCACAAGGTCTACAAGAAGGCGTTCCCCCTGGGCCAGGCCGTCGACATCATGCGTGAGGGCCGCGGGTCGCACTTCGACGCCGGGCTCCTCGACCTCTTCCTCGGCTCGATCGACGAGGTCATCCGCATCAAGGAGCGTTTCGCCGACCGGTAGCATTCGGCCGTGGACGTGGTCCTGGGCTCGGACATGAAGACCGGTCTCACCGATGCCGTCGCGCGCGACCTCGAGGCCCGCGGGCACTCGGTCAAGCTCGTCGGGCCGCCCGCCGGCGAGGACATCGAGTGGGCCGAGGTGGGTCGCAAGGTCGGCGCCGCCGTCGCTTCCCGTGAGGCCGATACCGGCGTGCTCTTCTGCTGGACCGGCACCGGCGCGTCGATAGCGGCGAACAAGGTCCCCGGCGTGAGGGCCGCGCTGTGCACCGACGCGCCGACGGCCGCCGGCGCACGCCGCTACAACGACGCGAACGTGCTCGTGATGGGGCTGCGCCTGACGTCGCCCGAGATGGCGACGGAGATGCTCGACGCGTGGTTCTCGTCGTCGCCCGACCCCTCGGAGGCGGAGAACGTAGCGAAGCTGGAGCCGGGGGCCTAGCAGCCGTCCCCCGGTTCGGCGCCGGGAGCCCTCGTGGCACCATTGCCCCTATGGCCGAGCGGCGTCTCTATCGATTCACGACCGACCGCACGGTGTGACGGGCGTAGCGGTAGAGGGAGCCGCTCCGGCGGAGGGGCAACCGGGTCTCGGCCGCACGACCGCGCTGATGACCGCGGGCACGATCCTGTCGCGTCTGACGGGAGTGCTCCGCCTGGCCCTGCTCGTCGCGACGCTGGGCGTCGCCGAGAGCCGCCTCACGGACACCTACAACCTCGCCAACACGGCGCCGAACATCCTGTACGAGCTCGTGCTCGGCGGCGTCATCACGGCCGTGTTCGTGCCGGTCTTCGTCGAGCTGCTCGACGGGTCCGACGACGGGACACGGTCGGTCAGCGCGATCGTCAACGTGTGCCTCGCCGGGCTCTCCGTCCTTGCCGTTCTCGGGATGATCGCGGCCCCCGCGATCGCGCGCTTCTACTCCTCGAGCCTCACCGGGGAGGCGGCCGTCGCGCAGCAGCGAGCGATCACGACGCTGCTCCGGTTCTTCCTGCCGCAGATACCGCTCTACGGCGTCTACTACCTCGGAAGCGCGTACCTGAACGTCCGCAGGAAGTTCGTCCTCCCGATGTGGACGCCGATCCTCAACAACCTCGTGCTGATCGGCGCGCTGATCGCGTTCGGCGTCCTCTACGACGAGGCCGACCTGCGGACGGTCTCGGGGACGCAGCTTGCGATACTCGGGCTCGGCACGACCCTCAGCGTCGCGCCGATGGGCCTGCTGCTGGTCCCGTCGCTCCGCCGGCTCGGCTACCGGTGGGAGTGGCGTTTCGACCGCGCCGTGTGGCGGCGCGTGGTCGGACTCTCCGGCTACGCGATCGGGTTCGTCGCCGCGAACCAGATCGGTTTCCTCGCGATCCAGAAGATCGCGAACGAGAGGCAGGGCGCGTTCACCGCCTACGTCGCCGCGTTCACGTTCTTCCTGTTGCCGGTCGGGCTGTTCGTGTGGTCGATAACGACGGCGCTCGCGCCGTCCCTCAGCCGGGCCGCCGTGAGGCCGAACCGCGAGGGCATGGCCGGCGTCCTGTCGCTGGCGATCCGGTCGACGCTGTTCCTCGTCGTCCCGTGCGCGGCGGGTCTCCTCGTCCTGGCGCGCCCGATCGTCGAGGCCCTGCTCGAGCACGGCATCGTCACCCCGGAGTCGACCGACCTCGTCGTGAGGCTTCTGAGGTTCTTCGTCCTCGGCCTCGTGCAGTTCTCGATCTTCCAGGTGCTGATCCGCGCCTCCTACGCGATGCAGGACGCCCGCACGCCCTTCGTGGTGAACGCGATCGTCATCGGTGTGAATGTCGCTCTGAACCTGGCGATGTTCGCCTGGATCGGGACCGTCGGTCTCGCCGCGGGGCACGCGCTGGCATACACCGTCGCGATCTTCCTGCAGGGGCGCGTGCTCGCGCGGGCGCTGCCGGACTTCGACGTGCGCCACGTCGTCCGCAGCGGGGCGAAGGTCATCGGAGCCGCCGCGGGCATGGCGGCGGTCGTGTGGGGCACATGGCGCGTCGCGGAGTCCGTCCTGGCGGAACCCGCCTGGATCGGCCTCGTGGCCCTGTTGACGGCGGTCGCCGCGCTCGGGGCCGCGTCGTACCTGTGGCTGGCGACGGTGCTGAGGGTCGAGGAGATGCAGTTCGTCAAGTCCGCGGTCGGCGGGCGGTTCCTGCGTCAGCCGCCGAGCTCCCAGTCCTCCTCGGAGTAGAACGACGCGGCGACCTCGGCCACCTCGCGCCGCACCCGCGCCACCTCGTCCGGCGTCAGCCTCTGTCCCCACGTCCTCTTGGCGGCACGGCTGTCCCGTTTGATCGCCCGCCTGCGCCACGCCGGGACGTCCTTCACGTTCGCCGTGCTCGCCGACTCGGCGACCGCACGGCGCGCCCGCTCGTCCCACGGCAGCCCCAGGCGCGTGTAGAGGTCGCGGAACCCCGCCAGCGGCTCGTCGGCGAGGTCGTCGTACCTCACGAAGTGCCACTCGGGATGGCGCTCGCGGTAGCCGCGCACGACGTCGTACATCGCGTTCCACATGACGATGCCTTCGCCCACGAGGTCGACCTCACCCTCGTATCCCTCGAACGCGTCCGCCCACCGGCCGAGCAGGTCGCGCATCAGCAGGTCCTGCGCGAGCCAGTTCCGCTCGTAATCGAAGCCCCAGTTGAGCTTCTTGATGCTGCCGACGAAAGCCGCCGGGTGCCGGATCATCACGACGACGTCCATCCCGAAGCGCCGTGCGAGCCACTCCGCCGAGAACAGCGCCATCGGGTCCTTGAGCAGCGTGCGCCGGCGCTGCACGCGATACGCCCCGCTGCGCGCTATCTCCGGGAGCTGCTGCGCGGCGTCGCGCGGGGAACGGGAGCGGAGCAGCGCCCGCGCCGGGTACCTCAGCGCGACGAGGTCTGCGACGTTCCGTTCGTAGGGAGCGGCGTTCTCCTCCGTCAGGTACATGAACCAGTAGGGGAGCGGCTCCGGGAACCATCCCGGCGACCGGTTGGGGTTGAAGGGCTCGTGGACGTACCCCGCGGCGCGCGACGCGCAGAGCATGCGCCCCACCCAGGTGGTGCCCGACCGGTGTGACCCGGTGACGAGGATCGGACGGCTCACGCCGTCAGCGACGCGGCTGTGGCGTGCGAGGAAGGAGGAATCGGCTGCAGGACAGCTCGCCACGGTAGACGTCGAGCGCCCGCTGCAGCAAGCGCGGGAGCCGGGCGCGGGGGCCGAGGTCGCCGCGGGCGAGCGCGTCGAGCATCCCTCCGGTGGAGCCGGGGTCGAACAGCGACGCGCAGCGCGGCGATACCGCCGGCGGCAGCGGCAGCGCGCGCTCGAATCCCGTCAGCACCTCGACGGTGAACGCGGTCCCGGCGGCGGACGGCGCGGCGGCCGACGGGCTGGGGGAGACGGACGGGCTGGGGGAGACGGACGGGCTCGGCGAGACGGACGGGCTCGGCGAGACGGACGGGCTCGGGCTCGGCACCGGCACGCCCGGGTACGGCGCGGGGACCGGCTCCTCGTGGTCCCGCTGCGGCAGCACGATGAGCGCCGAGCCCACGGCGCGCTCGGCGCCGCCCGACGGCCGGTTTACGACGTCGCCTTCGACCCACATCGCGGTCGACCCGCCGCCGTCGAGGTTCAGCGCCCACGCCGCGCCGAGGTACTTCATGAGCTCGGCGAACTCGACGGGGGTCATCCCGACGGACTTCTCCTGCCGCCCGTCGACGGTGACGAGCAGGATCTTCCCCCTCGCCGTTATCCCCACGCCCGTGCGCGGGTTGCGGTCGCAGAAGTAGGAGGTGTCGCAGTCCTCCGCGGTGACGACCCCGTCCTCGAGGAGCGTCGGGTTCCCCCCGATGGTCTCGAGCACGCCGGTCCACCCCGTCGACCACGTCAGCGTGAGGGTCTCGCCGAGGGCGATCGACTGCTGCATCGCGGTCGCCTGCTTCGTGCCGATCGGCGCGGCCAGGACGATGCCCCCGCGGCGTGCCATGCGGCGCTCGCCGCAGCGGACCGCCCCGACGACGAGGTCCTGCTGGACGCCCGTCTGGTCCTCGTTCCACGCGACCGCGCCCGGTGCGGTCAGGCGCAGCGAGCACGCGTTCTCGGGAGGACGGAACGGCGCGCCGCCTTCGGGCGTGTAGGCCGCGTAGCCCGCTCCGGAAGTCACCAGCTCGTTCCAGTCGCGGACCTTCCACAGATCCCCCGAGTCGTGTTGCAGGACGGTGACGGAGAATCGGGGGTGGCCGATGTACGCGCTCTGCTCGTCGTACGACAGCGCGAAGTTACGCCCCCAGATCAGCGGCGACGCGTCGAGGCGCCCGTCGGTCGCGAAGAGGTTGACCGGGCGGCCCGCTCCCACGTCCGAGGGCAGGAGCGTGTAGTCGCCGTTGATCGCCGCGACGGCACCCTTGCGTTCCGCCATCGAGCTCGTGGTCTCGTGACCCGGGATCATGTCGTTCGCGAGCACGGTGTCGAGCGTCAGCGCGCGCGACTTCTCCACGCGCAGGACGCGGATCCTGTTCGGCCCCCGGCGGTCGTGCATCCGTACGAGGACGAGGCCCGGAGCCACGCGCTCGCGCCGGACGCGATACCGCTCGCGCGCGCCGGCGGGCGTGTCCGAACCAGGTGGGGCGCTTAGCGCCAGGACCAGCACGGCACACAGGGCGCCCAGGATCTTCTTGTTCCGCTTGAACCCTCGAAGCCACAGCACCTGAGCCAGACTAGCAAGCCGCGTCCGGCGCCCGCGCGCGCCGGTGCAGCGGGGCAACCAATCCACCGGATGGCGCGCGCGCCGTGATAGCGTCTTGCGCCGCCGCCCCCTAGCCGACGCATCCGGTCGCGCGGCCCCCCGGTAAGCCCACCAAGACGAAGCATCGCCTCGGCGATGCTCCAAGAGGACGACGACGAAGCATCACCTCGGCGATGCTCCAAGAGGACGACGAAGAAGCATCGCCTCGGCGATGCTCCAAGAGGACGACGAAGAAGCATCGCCTCGGCGATGCTCCAAGAGGACGACGAAGAAGCATCGCCTCGGCGATGCTCCAAGAGGACGACGAAGGAGGATCTGCTTGACGAGGACTGCGAAGCGCGCGGCGCTCATCGGCGGCGGCGTCCTCGTGCTCGCGGCCGGGATCTTCTTCGTGCTCCTGAACAAGGACGTGATCGAGGACGTGCCGGTGATCGGCGGGCTCGCGGGGGACCCGGAATGCCCCCTCACGTCGCGCGATCCCGCGCGGCCGTCGCTCGTCGACCGTCCCGCGGTCGCGATCAAGATCGAGAACAACCCCGTCGCGTACCCGCTCGCGGGCCTCGAGGACGCCGAGATCGTCTACGAGGAGCCGGTGGAGGGCGGTCTCACGCGCTTCATGGCGATCTACCACTGCACGGACTCGGCGCTGGCAGGACCGGTCCGCAGCGCGCGCATCGTCGACCCCCCCATCATGTCGCCGTACACGTTGATCCTGGGCGCCGCCGGCGGCAACGACATCGTCCGCGCCGCGCTCGAGGACGCGGGCGTGGTGACGATCGACGAGGACAGGGCGGATAGCGCGATGACGCGCGTCGACCGCCCCGGGATAACGTCGGAGCACACTCTCTACGCCGACACCGCCGGGATCCGGAAGATCGGGCGCCGGTCGTACGAGGACGCGCCTCCGGACGACCTCTTCGAGTTCGGCGACCTGCAGGGGACGGGTCGCCGCGCCCGCTCGGTCACGCTCACGTTCAGCGCGGGCACGGTCGTCACCTACGACTGGACCGGCAAGAGGTGGGCGCGCAGCGACGACGAGCAGCCGCTCGTGAACGACGCCGGCGCGCAGCTCGAGGTCGACAACGTCCTGATCGAAGAGCACACGGTCGAGCACTCCGATGAGCTCAGCGACTCGCTCGGAACGCCGTCCCCCGAGATCGCCGACGTCACCGGGTCGGGACGGGCGTTCTTGTTCCGCGACGGGCGGATGTTCGCCGGCAAGTGGTTCCGCGAGTCGGAGGAGGACCCGGTGCGGTTCGAGACGCGTGGGGGCGACGCGTTGGTGCTGAAGCCGGGGACGACCTGGATCGAGCTGCTGCCCGACAAGACGGGCGACGTGAGAGGGACGTTCAGCGTTGCCAAATAGAGTCCCGGCTCTCGCCGCGGCCGCGGCGCTCCTGCTCACGGCCTGCAGCATCGCGTCGGGCAGCGACGCGGGGACGGCCGCGCCGCGGAGCGGACGCGCGGAGGCTCCCGTACTCTGCCCCCTGTCCGGGCTCGAGGCTCCGTCCGCCGCTCACGCCGCCCGCCCCGCAGTCGCGGTGAAGGTCGAGAACTCGCCGGCCGCCTATCCGCTGTCCGGGCTCGAGTATGCCGAGGTCGTCTACGAGGAGCAGGTCGAAGGCGGGATGACGCGCTTCATGGCGATCTTCCACTGCAACGACACCGCGAAGGTCGGGCCGGTACGGAGCGCGCGCGAGGTCGACCCCGCGATCATGACGCCGGCGACGCGGATCCTTGCGTCCGCCGGCGGCAACGACATCGTCCGCGACGTGCTCACCTCGTCGCACGTCGTGCTGATCGACGAGGATCGTGCCGGCGCGGCGATGCGTCGCGTGTCGCGGCCGGGGATCGGGCTCGAGCACACGCTCTACGGCAACACGCGCCTGCTCCGCCGGCTCGGTGCCGAGGACTTCGACAAGCCCCCTCCGGCCGGCATCTTCGCCTTCGGCGAGATGAACGGGCCGTGGCGGCCGGCGCGGACGGTGACGGTCGGGTTCGGCCTCGCGACCTCGATCACGTACAGGTTCGCCGGCGGCCGCTGGTGGCGCAGCGAGCGCGGCGAGGAGTTCCTCGCCGAGTCCGGCAATCAGATCGCGGTCGACAACGTCGTCATCGAGGAGCACGACGTGAACAACTCGACGCGCATCTTCGACGTCGCCGGGAACCCGTCGATCGAGATCGCCGACGTCACCGGGTCGGGGCGCGCCCTCGTTTTCCGCGACGGCAAGGTCATGGCCGGCAGATGGGTCCGGGAGTCCAAGAGCGACAAGGTGACGTACGAGACGCGTGCGGGGCGGGAGATAACGCTGCGGCCGGGATCGACGTGGATCGAGCTGCTCCCGAGCGACCGCGGCGACGTCAAGGGATCGTTCAGCTACTCCGCGCGCTAGGCGCGACTACTCCGCGGAGAGGCCCTCGAACTGCCGCGCAGTCGGCTCACGCGCCGGCGGCGCGAGCACGTCCCCGGCAAGCTCCTCCGCGTACGGGCACCCGCTCGCGGCGACGGCGGCCGACGCAGCCTCGTAGTCGTACGGGGTACGACGCAGCGAGACGTCCTGCGACAGCAGAGCCCAGTACGCGCCCGGTGCTCCCTCGTAGGGCATCCCGACGCTGCCCGCGTTGACCACGCGCGTGCCGCCGACGGTGCGGTCGAACTGCATGTGGGTGTGGCCGCACACGACCACGCGCTCGGCCACCCGGGCGACCGCGTCCCTCAACCGCTCCTCGGGCGTCAGCACCGTCAGCGACTCCTCGTCGCTGCGCGGCGAGCCGTGGCAGAAGAAGACGGCGCCGAGACCGTCCACGTCCACCGACACGGACTCGCTCTGCCGGAGGAGGAACGTCCTGTGCCGCTCGCCGAGCCGCTCGTGGCACCAGCGCGTCACCTCCCCGACCCACTCGGGCATCTCGGCGTCCGCCCGCGCCACGGAGCGGTCCGCGTTGCCGCGGACGTAGAGGGCGGGGAGCCCCGGCTCCATCACCAGGTCGACCGCCTCCCGAGGGAACGCGCCCCATGCGAGGTCTCCGCCGAACACGACGAGGTCGGCACCTGCGCCCCGGACCTCGTCGAGGACGGCTTGCAGCGCGGCGACGTTGCCGTGGACGTCGTAGAGCGCGGCGACGCGCGCGGCGCGTCGCGTCATGGCGGCGGCGTCAGCCGATGCCGCGGACGCGCGCCACTCCGTCGAGCAGACCGCGGATCGCACGCGCTCCCGCGCGCGCGCCCTCTTCCGCGGCGCGCAGGTCCTCCTCGTCGCCGGCCAGCTCTTCGATGGCGGCGGCGAGCTCGTCCGCGTGCTCGACGTCGAGCTCGCCGTGCAGCTCGAAGTACTCGAGCCCGGGGCCGCCGACGCCGTAGAGGTTGCGGAGCCCGGAGATCTTCGTCTCGCACACGCCGGGGGTCTGCGACTCGTAGCCGTAGATCATCCCTAGCGCGAACAGAGGCGACCGCGCACGCGCCGCGGACTCGAACGCCTCGATGCACGCGAGCGTCTCGGCCTCCGCCGGAGTCGAGGCGACCTCTGCCGCGCCGGCGCCGACCGCGGAGGCGAAGCGGAGCCAGAGCCCGGGGTGGTCGCCGTCGCGCTCGTCGGCGAGGTTGGCGAGGACGCTGCGGCGCGCCTCGGAGTCCGGAAGTCTCTCGGCGAGCGCGTCGAGGTACCCGGGGAACGCCTCGACCTGGCGCCAGTACTGCGCGGAGTAGAACCTGAGGTCGCCGGTCGTCAGCGTGCCGTCGGCCCAGGCCCGGTAGAAGGGGTGGTCGAGGAGCCGGTCGTCCGCGATGCACCGGTCCAGGCGTCCTGCGATGTCCGTGCTCCCAGTCATGACTCTCCTCCACGTCGCTCCGGCGAGTGCGGGGATTGTAGCTGCGGGACACGCCCGCCGGACGCTTTATCGTGCGCGGGTGGCGGTCATCGAGGTGCGGGGGCTGACGAAGGACTACCACTCGCTGCGGGGCGGGCCGACGCGAGCCCTCGACGGGCTCGACCTGACGGTGGAGGCCGGCGGCGTCTTCGGATTCCTCGGTCCGAACGGCTCCGGTAAGACGACGACGATCCGCTGCCTGCTGGGGCTGGCGACGCCCACGTCCGGCACGTGCAGCATCCTGGGGGCCGACTCGCAGCGGGACCTCCACCGGGTGATCCGCCGGGTGGGCTCGATCGTCGAGACCCCCGCGTTGTTCGGGACGTTCACGGGCCGCCGCAACCTCGAGGTGCTCGCGACGATCCACGGCATCCCGGCCACCCGGATCGACGAGGCGATCGAGAGGGTCGGGCTCGCGGGCCGCGAGCGGCACCTCGTCAAGGCGTACTCGCTCGGGATGCGCCAGCGCCTGGCGATAGCGGCCGCTCTCTTGAAGGACCCGGAGCTGCTGATCCTCGACGAGCCGGCCAACGGCCTGGACCCCGCCGGGATCAGGGAGGTGCGCGAATTGCTGCGGCGCCTCGCCGCCGAGGGTCGCACGATCCTCGTCTCGAGCCACATCCTGAGCGAGGTCCGGCTCATGTGCGACCGCGTCGCGATCCTCTCGCGCGGGAGGTGCGTCCGGCACGGCTCGGTCGACGAGCTCCTGCGCGGGACGACGGGCCATGGATTGTTCGTGAAGGTGGACGACCTCCCCCGCGCCGCCGCCGTGCTGACGCGGGCGGGCATGGAGGCGGCCGTCGCCGGCGACCGCATCCGCGTGGTGCTGCCGTCTGCCGACGGGGCGGCGGTCTCGCGGGCCCTGGCGGCGGAGGGGATGTATCCGTCCGAGCTGCGCCCCGACGAGGCGGACCTCGAGACGGTCTTCCTCCAGCTCACGGGCGAGGGGGAGGCCGGGACGTGACCGCGCTCCTGCGGTCGGAGCTCCAGCGGCTGGCGTCGCGCCGGCTCTACCGGTGGGTCGCAGGGCTCGTCGCGCTCGGGATAGCGATCGGCGCCGCGGTGCTCTTCCTTCGCTCCTCTACCGAGGGCTTCAGGTTCGTCCGTATGGAGTCCAACCTCGTCGAGATCCTAGGCTTCCCCCTGATCCTGGTGGGGTGGCTGACCGGGGCCAGCGCGATCGGCGCCGAATGGCAGCACCGGACGGTCACCGCGCTGCTGACGTGGGAGCCGCGGCGGGGGAGAGTGCTCGCGGCGAAGGTGGTCGCGACCGGCGTCTTCGTGGTGCTCCTGGTCGGTCTCCTCATGGCATTCTTCACCGTCGCGATGCTCCCGGCCGCGCTGGCGAACGGCACGTTTGCAGGCGTGGACGGCGGGTGGTGGGGCGAGTATCTCGCCGCCGCGGGCCGCGTCGCCTTCGTCGCCGCCGCCGCGGCGGCGGTCGGGTTCTCCCTCTCGACTATCGGCAAGAACACCGCTGCCGGCTTCGGAGGCGGCTTCGCCTACCTGCTGATCGGTGAGCCGCTGCTGAGGAGCTGGAAGCCCGCGTGGAGCGACTGGCTCATCGGGCCGAACATGGGCCGGGTCGTGTTCGGCGCGGGCGACTTCGGCCTGGCGGAGCATTCCACGGCCGCGGCGAGCGTGGTCCTGCTGGCGTGGGTCGGCGCGGGGTTGCTCCTCGCGACCTGGTTCTTCGAACGCAGGGAGATGGCGTGAGGCGGCGTCTATTACGTATTTCCTTCGCCGTGCCGCGGCGATAACAAGAGGGGCGAGAGGGTCTGTCGAAGCAAGACGAGAGAGGTGCTGCGAGTGAAGCCACGAAGGTCGACGAGGATTGCTGCGTTCGCCGTGGCCGTCACGGCGTTTGCGGGGTCGATGACCGGGATCGCGTGGGCGCCCAAGAACCTGCTCGGCGCCGGCATCACGGCGTCGTGCGATCTGAGGGACTCGGGGGCCGGGACGTTCCAGGGCTCGATCAGCATCACCGGGTTCACCGTCGTGGAGGACGAGCTCGCGGCGGTCGGAACGATGACCGGCACGTGCACGCCCGAGATCGGCGGTGCCGCCAGGCCCGTCGAGATCCCGCAGGGGACGACGGTCGTCGTCCCGCTCGCGATCGACGAGCTCACGTGCGACGTCCTCGACCTGCTGCTCGGAACCGTCTCGATCCCCGACCTCGGCATGACGGTCTTCCTCTCGGGGCGGCACCTGGTCGTCGCGCCCGCCACGAAGGCGGAGCGGGCGAGGTTCTGCGCCGCGGCGCGGCTGCTCGGGGAGCGTCCCGCCGCGAGCGTGGTCGGCGCTCTGAACCGCCTCATCTTCCGGTAGGGCCGGGACGGACCGCCACATGGTCACCTCCTCCGGCCGTACGATGAAGCTGAGGGAAGAGGTGTCGCATGTTCGTTCCGGGGATCGTCGCATTCGTATTCGTCGTCGGGGTGGTGCTTCTCTACCGCTGGCTTCGGAAATGGCGCGACGTGGAGTGGGACGGCGAGCAGGGACGAGCGAGGGCCTTCCTGTGGTCCAAGAAGGGCACCAGCGGGCGCTGACCCCGGTTCGGGGTCTACCTCCTCTTGACGGCGCCGATGGCCGCCGCCAGCGGCAGGACGGACCGCGGCGCGTAGGGCACGCTCCACAGCCCCCCGTGCGCGGCGCCGTCCGCGAACAGGTCGAACGGGTGGTCCAGCGGCGCGTCGCGGCGTGAGAGTGCCGCGGGGTTGCGCAGGTCGTGCACGAGCAGCGCCGCCATCAGCGCGCGGCTCGTCTCCGGCTCGAAGACCTCGATCCCGAACGCGGGGGCCCCGCGATACGCGGCCGCGAGGATCTTGTTCTTGACGACGGAGCGCGTGCGTGTCGCCGGCGCGACGTTCGCCGAGGTGAGCGTCTCCTCCTCGCGGGCGACGATCGCGCGCCAGCGCTGGAGCATCTTCGCGAGCGCGTAGTTCGGCCCCTGCTGCGGGACGAGCGAGTCGGCGATGCCCCACCGGCGGCCGTTCTCGCCGTCGACCAGAGCCGGGTAGTTGGGGCCGAACAATCTCCCGCGCGTGACCGCGCGCGCCAGGCGCGACGGCGGCGCGAGCTTGCGGCCGCGGGACCGCTCGGCGACCTCGGCCGGCACCGCGAAGACGTCGGTCGGGGTGGCGAGGTAGGCGATCGCCACGCCGGACGGGTCGCGCTGGAGCGCGACCGTCACCGCGTCGAGCGCCGCCGCGAGCTTCAGGAAGCTCGAGCCGTCGGCGTAGGCGTAGCTCCCGACGACGAGCGGCCCTCCGAGCGAGCGCAGCCATGCCGCGACCTCCGGCGTCTCCGCGAGGAGGTCGGCACCGCGTCTGCCGTCCCGTTGCGGGAACCTCACGCGCCCGCTGCCCGCGTTCGCCGCGGTCGCGATCCGCTCCCACACGGCCGGGCGGCTCAGGTCGACGGCGACGACGTCTGCGCCCCAGCGGCAGAGCCACTCGAGCGGCCCCATCTCGGCCGCGGCCCCCAGGAGCACCAACGTCATCCCCGAGAGGTCGAGCCACTCCGGGTTCTCCATGACCGCCGAGACGCTGCGGGCGCAGGAGGGCTCGATCACGCCGGCGGCGACCCACTCGTCGAGCCGGCGCGCGACCTCGTCGCCGCGGAGGGACTTGCCGCGATAGGGGACGACGACCTCTTTCAGACGCGCCCCGCGGCCGGCGATCGTCCCGGTCTCGAACGCCGCCCCGGTGCCGTCGTCCTCGAGCGCCTCGTGGAGCGGGACGTCGCCGTCGCCACGCCGGAACACGAGGTTGTGGTGGACGGCGGTGAGGCCCTCTCCCGCGATCCTGAGCGCGTCCTTCCCCGAGCGCGCGCCCGCCTCGACGATCTGCCGCACGGGGCCGAGATAGCTCTTGCGCCAGTCCTTCTGTCGCGTTATGGCGGCGGCCAGCGACGCGTCGACGGACGCCGCGGCCTCGGAGAACACGGCCCTGCCGGCGTTCTGGGAGCTGCGCCTGCCGTCGATCGCGCGGAAGTCGACACCGCGCCCGTCCGTGTCCGTAGGCCCCTCACCCCTTTCCTCGACGAGTCGTCACCGAGCATCGCAACGGGCGGAGCGGGCGGTCAAACGCGTGACGTGGGACCGGTCTCGGCGATAAAGGGTCGCGAAGAATCGTCGCCGAATCCGGCCGCGCCGTTGGGAACCGGGGCTCAGCCCCCGAGCTCCATGAGGACGTCGACGAACCCGTCGTGCGCCTCCCCGGCACCCGTGCGGCGGAAGCCGCACTTCTCCAGGACGCGTATCGAGCCGGCGTTGTGCGCGGCGACGTGCGCGTGCAGCGGCCGTTCGGGGACGAGCTCCAGCAGATGCGCCAGCGCGGCCGTCGCGATCCCCCGGCCCCAGTAACGCCTGTCGATCCAGTAGCCGACCAGGCGGTGGGTCCCGTCGTCCCAGCTGACGACGTTGCCGGCGACGCGGCTCCCGAGCAGGACCGTCCTCGTCACGACGGTCTCGTCCGCGAGGATCTTGCGCCAGTGCGCGGCGTGCGCGGCGCGGTCGCGCGCCGGGAACGCGGCCATACGGCTCGATTCGTCGTCACGCTGGTGCTCGTAGAAGACGGCGACGTCCTCCGGCGTCACCTCGCGCAGCGTCACGTTCGGGTCGTCCAACGTTCCTCCCGGTCGGATGAGGTTCCTGGGAGGGACTATCCCCCAAGCGCAGGGGGACAGGTCGGTTCAGATTTCGTCAAAAAAGGAGCAGGAATTCGCGATTCGCCGGCCGAAATCCTGAAGTTGCCCAGCGAGTTGACCGGCGCGAAGGGAGGTGAATAGCCGGGGCAAGAGGACCTCCCGCCTCTCGGGACGATCGTGAGAGAGCAGATGATCAGCTGGAGCCGTAGCCTGGTTGGCCTGGTGCTGGGAGCAACCCTCCTGGTGCAGATGCCGCCCGTCACGGCGAGGGGGATGCTCGGCGAGCCCACCCGTCTCACGCTGGGGGGGACGGACGTCTTCACCGCGCGCACGCTCTCGGCCATCGACGTGCACGTCCCGCGCCCCGCCACGATCCGGGCCGGGGTGTCCAGCCCGGACATCCGCATCCGGGGCGAGGGCCGGATGGCCGGGTACGTCCTCGTGCAGCGGGGCGTGCCTTTCGAGGACCGGATCTCGATGACGACGACGTTCTCTCGCTTTTGTGCCGAGCCCGGATGCCACTCCTCGGAAGAGCCGTTCTTCTGGCATTCCGGCCGAAACGTCCCATACGATCCGCGGACCAAGCTGAGGACGTTCCCCCCGGGCGACTACACCCTTTACCTCATCGCCGACGAGACGCCCGTGGAGGTGACGCTGCGTTTCCGAGGCCTCTCCGGCAGGCACAAGGTCAACTTGACGGAGCGCGCGGACGGCACGATCACCCTGCCGAGCGTGCGGATGTCGGTGGAGCCCGGCAAGAATGCTTATTGGTTCGGCGAGGAGGTCGATCTGTCGGGCTCCGGTGCCGTGGCGATCATGCTGATGCGCTTCAACGGCGACAACCTCGCCAGCAGCCGGCGCGAGGGCTGCTTCTACAGCGGTGATCCGCCACCGGATCCCGTGGCCTACGCGCCCGGGTGCCCCGCGGCGGACCTGGGGATCGCCGTGACCGAGGCCACCCCCACTACGGAGCCCTACCAGGTCATCGACGGGTACTTCTCCGAAGTCACGCCCGGTGGGCGATGGGGGCTGGGCATGAACTATGTGGTGGCCGGAGGCGTGCGCGAGGCCAGCAGCTCTTCTTTTACGTCGACGTCGAGCCCTGACGGCTCTGGATCTCATCGAGCACCCGGGACGAAGCCGCGGCCAGGAGGTCGCCGTCCCAAGGTCCTAAGCTCCCGGCGATGGACGACTCGCTCACGCTGCTCGTCGACGCCCCGAGCCTCTTCTACCGGGCGCTGTTCTCCACGCCCGACACCGTCACGACACCCGACGGCGCGCCGATCAACGCCGCGCACGGCTTCTTCCGGATGCTCGCGCGCCTCGTGGCCGATCACGACCCCGACTACCTGGCCTGCGCGGCCGACGAGAGCTGGCGGCCGGCGTGGCGCGTGAAGCTCGTGGAGTCGTACAAGGACTTCCGCGCGGCCCCCGGGAGCGCGCAGGAAGCGGCCGAGGTGCGGCTCGCGTCACAGGTGCCGATCCTCTACGGCTTCCTCGAGATGTGCGACATCCCCGTCGTCGGCTGCCCCGACTACGAGGCCGAGGACGTCATCGGGACCCTCGCGCAACGTGCTCCGGGCCGGGTGCTGGTCTTCTCCGGCGACCGCGATCTGTTCCAGATCGTGCGGGATCCCGCCGTCGCGATCCTCTTCCCGATCCGGGGCGTGAGCCAGGTGGACGTGGTGGACGAGAGCTACGTCGCCCGCCGGTACGGCATCCCCGGGCGCGCGTACCGAGACTTCGCGGTGCTGCGCGGCGATCCCTCCGACGGGTTGCCGGGAGTCAAGGGCATCGGGGAGAAGCTCGCCGCGGCCCTCGTGACGCGCTACGGGAGCCTCGAGGCGGTCCTGGAAGCCGCCGAGACGGCCGAGAGCGTCGCGTTGACGAAGGTGAGGCGGGACGCCGGCTACGTGCGCCGCGCGGCGGAGGCGGTGACGATCGCGACGGACCTCCCGCTCGCCCCGGTCGACCTGACGCGGCCCCGGGACCTGCCGCGGCGGGCCATCGTGGCGGCGGCCGAGCGTGTGGCGCTGGCGAGGCCGGTGACCGCGCTGCTCGACGCTTTGGCCTAATCTCTCGGCCCGACCGTGACCAAACCGTGACCAAACGACCGGTCGCCTCGGCGAGCGGCCAGGAACACAAGGAGGGATCGAACGATGAGAAAGAAGATCGCGTTCGTCGGCGCGCTGGTCGCCGCGCTCTCGCTCACGCCGCTCGGGCCGGGTTCCGTGGCCTCGGCCTGCCCCGACCCCGACAACCCGTGCGACCCCCCGCCCCAGCAGCTGCCTTACTGGTGCAAGCTGACGCCGTTCTGCTAGACGTTCAGAGCTTCTCCACGAACGCGTCGTCGACGTAGCAGTACCCCCATTCCTCGCCCGGCTCGAGCGAACGGATCGCGGGGTCGTGGGTCGCGCGGAAGTGTGCGGTCGCATGGCGGTTGGGCGAGGAGTCGCAGCAGCCGACGTGGCCGCACGTCAGGCACAGCCGCAGGTGGACCCAGCGGCTGCCCAGCGCGACGCACTCCGCGCAGACGCGGACGTCGGTGTCGAGGACCTGAGCCTCGTCGAAGTGGACGCAGCGCTCGGTCACTTGGAAACGCTCCTTCGGTAGTCGCGCCGCCGTGGCAGGCTTCTCATTGGACCACTCCCGCCGGACGTTCGGCTCTCGCGCCGGGGCCGGCTCGGCGGGACTGCCGAACAGGCCGGGGCCGGCTCGGCGGGACTGCCGAACAGGCCAGGGCCGGCTCGGCGGGACTGCCAAACAGGCCAGGGCCGGCTCGGCGGGACTGCCAAACAGGCCAGGGCCGGCTCGGCGGGACTGCCCAACAGGATGGAGGTAGCGATGTTCACGCAGCGCAAGAAGACGCAGATCCCCTCGCCGGAGGGGGCGTTGCCGGGCCGCGCCTCGACGCCTTTCGTCGTGCCCGAGACGCACGCCGTCCTCGGCACGCGCCTTCAGCCCCCGTTCCCCGAGGGTCTCCAGACCGCGGTGTTCGCGCTCGGCTGCTTCTGGGGAGCGGAACGCCTCTTCTGGCGCCTCGACGGCGTCTACTCGACGGCAGCCGGATACGCCGGAGGCTTCACGCCTCATCCCACGTACGAAGAGGTGTGCAGCGGCATGACCGGGCACGCGGAGGCCGTGCAGGTCGTCTTCGACGCGTCGAAGGTGTCGTACGCGGACCTGCTGCGCGTGTTCTTCGAGGAGCACGACCCGACGCAGGGGATGCGGCAGGGCAACGACGTCGGCACGCAGTACCGGTCGGCGATCCTCTACACGACCGACGAGCAGAAGAGGGTCGCGGAGGACGCGCTGACGAGGTACGACGCGGCGCTGCGGGAGCGTGGGTTCGGCGGGGTCACGACCGAGGTCGCCGCCGCAGGCCCCTTCTACTACGCGGAGGACTACCACCAGCAGTACCTGCACAAGGTCCCGAACGGCTACTGCGGCCTGAAGGGGACGGGCGTCAGCTGCGCAATCGGCTCCTGAGCGTCACGCTCCTGCCGGGTCCTCCACCGGCAGCGGCGCGCAGCCGGATCACGTGCCCCTGCGCGCCAGGCGGTCATTATGGCCGGTACGCCTGTCACTCAACCCCGTTCAGGTCCGACGACGAAGGGAGCACCCTCATGAGTTTTTCGCCCTGCTTGGAGCATCGCCGCATGGTCGCGGTCGCGGGGTTGTCGGTCCTCCTCCTCGCCGGGTGCAGCGTCGACGTCTCGGTCGGGGGCGGCGGCCTCGATCTTTCGGAGGTCGAGGCGAACCTCGTCGCAGAGCAGGAGGAGGCGAGCCCCGGCCTCGAGGTCGGCGGGGCGACGTGTCCCGAAGAGGTGGAAGTCGAGGAGGGCACCACGTTCGAGTGCACCGTCGAGATCGAAGGTGTCGACGCTCCGTACACGGTGACGTTGACCAACGTCGACGAGGACGAGGAGTCCGTCGACTTCAACTCGAAGCCGGCGAAGCCGATCATCGACGTCTCGCTCGTCACCGAGTTCGTCCGCAGCAGGCTCAACGAGCAGTCCCGGGGAGCAGACGTCGACTGCGGGGACGCAGCGGTGCTCGTGACCGAGGTCGGCTCCACGATCGAATGCACGGTCTCCGACGAGCGCGGCTCGGAGACCGCGGTGCTGGTCGTGAAGAACGTCGAAGGCGACGTCGCCTTCCAGCAGTAGACCGGCGGCCCTAGCGGTCCGAGCCGGGCCTGGTGAACCGCACCCGTGCGGCCTCCACCTCCGAGCGGAAGCCGCAGGCGCTCACGTGGTCGTTCACGAGCCCCATCGCCTCCATGAACGAATGGACGGTCGTCGGGCCGACGAACGACCACCCGCGCCGCTTCAGGTCCTTGCTGAGTGCGACCGCCTCGCGGCTCACACCGAGCCCCGTCAACGTCTCCCAGTCGAGGGACGCGGGCCGCGACGCGGGATCGGGCTCGAACGACCACACGTACGCCGCGAGGCTCCCGTGCTCCTCGACGAGATCGAGACAGCGCCGCGCGTTGTCGATCGTCGCTGCGATCTTCGCCCGGTTTCGGACGATGCCGGCGTCCGCCATCAGCCGGTCGGCGTCGCGCGCGTCGAAGCGGGCGACCGTCTCGAAGTCGAACGACGCGAATGCCGCGCGGAACGCCTCGCGCTTGCGGAGGATCGTCAGCCAGCTGAGCCCGGCCTGGAAGCCTTCGAGGCACAGCTTCTCGAACAGCCTCCGGTCGTCCGCGACCGGACGGCCCCACTCGCCGTCGTGGTAGCTCTCGTACAGGGGGTCGCCGGTGCACCACCAGCAACGGACGACACCGTCTGCGCCCGCACGCGCACCCGTCGGCGGAATCTCCATCGGGTTAGCCTCGCAGGTGCCGCGTGCCTACAGGAGCGCCCTGAGGGCCGCGATCTGTCGCCTCACGCATTCGGGCGCCGTCCCGCCGTGGCTCCGCCGCAGGCGCACGCCCTCACGAGGATCGTGCGCCGGCCCCGGCCCGGCCCCGTTCTCGGTCGCCGCGACGATCCGGCCGGCGCGCTCGTGCGCGTGGCGGAAGGGGACACCCTCCATGACCATCCTCTCCGCGACGTCCGTCGCCCACGCGGCGCCTCCCGCGGCCGCGGCCGCCGCCCGGGCGGTGTCGACCTCGACCACCTCCATGAAGCGCGTCATCGCCTCGAGGCATCCGTCCAGCCGGTCGACTGCGGAGAAGACGTGGCTCTTGTCCTCCTGCAGGTCGCGGTCGTACGCGAGCGGGAGGCCCTTCAGCATCGTCAGCATCGCCATCAGGTCGGCGACACCTCCCGCCGCGCGGCCGCGCACGAGCTCCGCGACGTCGGGGTTGCGCTTCTGGGGGAGCATGCTGGAGCCCGTCGACCACGCGTCGGACAGGCGCAGGAACCCGAACTCCGCCGTCGAGAACACGACGATCTCCTCCGCGAGGCGGGACAGGTGCACGCCCGTCAGCGCGCACGCGTAGAGCAGGTCGCAGGCGAAGTCCCTGTCTGCGACGGCATCCATCGCGTTGACGAAGACGTCGCGTGCACCGAGGTGCTCTGCGACGACGTGCGCGTCGAGCGGGAGCGTCGTTCCGGCCAGCGCTCCCGCTCCCAGCGCGGAGACGCCGGCGCTGTCCTCGGCCGCACGGAGCCGGCCGAGGTCGCGGGTGAGCGCGCAGGCGTGGGCGACGAGGTAGAAGCCGATCGACACCGGCTGGGCACGCTGGAGGTGCGTGTAGCCGGGCATCACGTCTTCCACGTGTGCCTCGGCGCGGTCCACGAGGACGCCGGCCAGCGCCGTGACCCGCGCCCGTAGCCGCACGCACGCGTCGCGGCACCAGGACCTCAGGTCCTGTGCCACGAGGTCGTTCCTGCTCCTCCCCGCGTGTATCCGCGCGCCGGTGTCGCCGAGGCGTTCCGTCAGCTCGCGCTCGACCAGGCTGTGGACGTCCTCGTCGGCCGGGACCGGCGTCAGCGCACCGGACTGCCACGCCGCCGCGATGTCGTCGCACGCGCGGGCGACGAGCGGCACCTCCTCCGCCTGCAACAGGCCCGCCTCCGCGAGACAGCGGGCATGCGCCTTCGTCGCCGCGAGGTCCTGCGGGAGCAGCCGCATGTCGACGTCGATCGACTTCGTCAGCCGCAGCATGTCGGGATCGGGAGGCGCGGCGAAGCGGCCGCCCCACAGCGCCTCAGCCATGCGTCTTCGCCCATTGCTTCAGGGGCAGCCCCCACAGCCGGACGAAACCCGCGGCGTCCTCGTGCCGGAAGGCGTCTCCCGCGTCGTAGGTCGCGAGCGCGTGGTCGTAGAGCGCGACGCCCGATCTCCTCCCGGCGACGGTGCAGGAGCCCGGGCCGAAACGCAGCCTCACGGTCCCCGTGACGGCGTGGCTGCACGACGCGACGAAGGCGTCGATCGCCTCCCGTAACGGCGAGTACCACAGACCCTCGTAGACGAGGTCCGCCCACGTGTCCTCGAGCCGCCGCTTTTCCCGCGCGAACGCGCGGTCGAGCGTGAACGCTTCGAGGTCCGCGTGCGCCGCGATCAGCGCGAGCGCCGCGGGGGCCTCGTACACCTCCCGCGACTTGATGCCGACGAGCCGGTCCTCGATCGTGTCGATCCGTCCGAAGCCGAACGATCCGGCGATCTTGCCCACGGCCTCGACGAGGTGGAGCGGCGAGAGCGACTCGCCGTCGACCGCCACGGGGACGCCGGAGTCGAACGTCAGCTCGACCTCCCGCGTCGCGACGTCGCCCCCGGTGGGCTTCGTCAGCTCGAACACGTCCTCGGGTGGCGCCGTCCACGGATCCTCCAGGACCCCGCACTCGATGCTCCGGCCCCAGACGTTCTCGTCGATGGAGTAGGGGGACGAGCGAGTGGTCTCGATCGGCAGGTCCCTCTCGAGTGCGTAGCCGATGGTGTCGTCGCGGCCCATGCCCCAGTCGCGGACCGGCGCCAGCACCTCGAGGTCCGGCGCAAGCGCCGCCAGCGAGACCTCGAACCTGACCTGGTCGTTGCCCTTGCCCGTGCACCCGTGCGCGACGGCGTCCGCGCCGGTCTCTGCGGCGACCCCGGCGAGCACCTGCGCGATCAGCGGACGCGACAACGCGGACACGAGCGGATAGCGCCCGCCGTACAGGGCGTTCATGCGCAGGGCCGGCAGGACGAACCCGGACACGAACTCGTCGCGGGCGTCCACGACGCGGGCGTCGACCGCGCCCAACCGCAGCGCGCGCGCCGTCGCGCCGCGCAGGTCGCCGGGCTGACCTACGTCCACGACGACCGCGACCACCTCCCATCCGCGTTCGGCCAGCCACGGGACGGCAACGGAGGTGTCGAGACCTCCGGAGTATGCGAGGACGACTCGTCTAGCCATGCGACACCTTTCCTCTGTCGGACGTGCGGGTGTGGAACCAGGAGCCGGCGAGACCGACGGCCGTTCCGGCGTCGGGCGTCGCGACGAAGACCGTGTCGTCGCCGGCGATCGTCCCGCGCACACCGTCGAGCCCGGCAAGGTCGATCGCGCGGGCGACTGCCGAGGCATGGCCCGGCAGCGTCGTGACGACGACGAGGGTCCCGGCCTCGCGGACGTCCAGCGCGAACTCGAGGAGCTCGGCGAGGGGGTCGCGCCGCGGGGACCGGAGGCGCGGGACGTCGTCGGGGAAGCGGTACGCGACCTCGCCGCCCGTCCGGACCTTGACCGCGCCCACCTCGTGCAGGTCGCGCGAGACCGTCGCCTGCGTCACGTCGTGGCCCGCCTCCCGCAGCGCGGTCACCAGCTCCTGCTGCGTCGCGGCGCGGCCCTCGCGCAGGATCCTCAGCAGCGTCCTACGGCGTTCCGATCTCATCCCATACCTCCCCGAGGATCGACGTGGCGGCGGCGATCTCGTCGTCGGTGATCACGAGCGGAGGCGTCAGCCGCAGCACGTCCGGCGCGACGTCGTTCACCACGACGCCCCGCTGCAGGGAAAGGGCCGCCGCGGCGCGCGCCCGCGGCTGCGGCAGGACGACGCCGAGCAGTAGCCCGCGCCCCCTGACTGTCGCGCCGGGGAACGCCTTCTCCAGGCTCGCCGCGAGCAGCTCTCCGGCGTCGCGCGCCCGGTCGGCCAGGCCCTCGTCCTCGACCACCTGGAGGACCGCGAGCGCGGCCGCGGCGGGCACGGCCCCGCCTCCGAACGTGCTGCCGTGGTCGCCGCGCCGGAACGCGGCCGCGACCTCGGGCCGCGCGAGGCACGCCCCGATCGGGAGGCCCGCCGCCAGCCCCTTCGCGAGACACAGGACGTCGGGGATCACGCCGTGGTGCTCGTACGCGAACCACCGGCCGGTCCGCGCGATCCCCGTCTGCACCTCGTCGAGCACGAGCAGCACCTGCGCCTCGTCACACAGACGCCGCACCGCGGCGAGGTACGCATCGGGCGGCACGACCACCCCCGCCTCTCCCTGGATCGGCTCCAGCACGACGGCGGCGACGTGCGGGCCGAGGACGCGCTCCAGAGCACCCGCGTCGCCGAACGGGACGTGGACGACGTCGCCGATAAGCGGCTCGAACGGCTTGCGCTTCGCGGGCTGTCCCGTGAGCGACAGCGCGCCCATCGTGCGGCCGTGGAACCCCCCGTCGGCCGCGACGATCGTGCGGCGGGACCCTCCGTGCCTGCGCGCGAGCTTCAGCGCGGTCTCGACGGCTTCGGCCCCCGAGTTGCAGAGGAACGACTGCATCCCGCCCGTGAGACGTGCGAGCCGCGCCGCGAGGGCGAACGCGGGCTCGTTGTCGTACAGGTTGGAGACGTGGACGAGCCGCCCTGCCTGCTCCTGGACGGCGGCCGTGACCGCGGGGTGGCAGTGACCGGTGCTCACGACCGCGATCCCGGCGCTGAGGTCGACGTAGCGCTTGCCGTCGTCGTCGACCAGCGTCGCGCCGCGTCCGGAGACGAACCGCACCGGCCATCTCCGGTAGGTGTCCATCAGAGGCGCGGCAACAGGGGAGAGCGTCACGGGAGCACCTGCGTGCCGATCCCGTCGGACGTGAAGATCTCGAGCAGCAAGGCGTGCTCCACCCGCCCGTCGAGGACGTGCACCTTCGCGACTCCCGCGTCGAGCGCGGTGAGCGCCGACTCCATCTTCGGGCGCATCCCGTCGGAGAGCTGCGGGACCAGCGCCTCGAGGTCGTCGCGCTTCATCTCCGACACCAGCGACGACGGATCGCCGAGGTCCCGGTAGAGCCCATCGACGTTCGTCACGTAGACGAGCTTCTCGGCGCCGAGCGCGCCGGCGACCGCCGCCGCCGCGACGTCGGCGTTGACGTTCAGGGTCACGCCGTCCGAGGAGACGCCGAGCGACGCGACGACGGGCATGAAGCCGCCGTCGAGCAGCGCGCGCAGGAGGTCCGTCCGCACAGCGGCGACGCTGCCGACGCGCCCGAGCTCGGCATCGCCGGCCGCCTCCGCGAGGATCGAGGTCGCGTCGATCCCGGAGATCCCCACGGCCGGCGCCCCCGCCGCGTTCAGCCGCCGGACCAGCTCCGCGTTGATCTCGCCGATCAGGGTCGTCCGGACCACGTCCATGGAGGCGTCGTCGGTGACGCGGAGGCCGCCGACGAAGCGCGGCTCGACGCCGCGGCGTTGCAGCGCGCGCGAGATCTGCGGCCCGCCGCCGTGCACGACGATCACCGCGATCCCGACGAGCGAGAGCAGGGCGACGTCCTCAGCCACCGCCGCGGCGAGGAAGGGATCGTCCAGGGGTTCGCCGCCGAGCTTCACGACGACGACCTGGTTGCGGTACGAGCGGATGTAGGGGAGGGCCTCGACGAGCGTCGCGGCCTTCGTCGCCGCGCTCGCGGTCACGACATCCCCCCGGCGTTCAGCGTGACGTACTCGGGCGAGAGATCGGTCGTGAGCACCTCGGCCGCGTACGGCGTATCGCCGACGCGACAGGACACGACCACCTCGTCCGCGCGCAGCGCGTCCGCGGCGGCGTCGAGCGAGCCGCCGGGCTCGCCGGCGTGGAAGACGGTGGCGTCCCCGATGGCGACCGTCACGCGCTCGAGCTCGAGCTTCGGGTCGGATGCTCCCAGCGCGGCGACGACGCGGCCCCAGTTCGGATCGCCGCCGTGCAGCGCCGCCCTCCACAACGCCGACCGCGCGACGGAGCGGGCGAGGACCTCGCACGCAGCCTCGTCCTCTGCCCCCGTCACGCGAATCCGGGCGAGGCGCGAGCCGCCCTCCGCGTCCCGCACCATCTGCTCCGCGAGGTCGCTGCAGACCGCGGTGAGCGGCTCCAGAAGGTCGTCCTCGGCGGCATCCGCCGCGGTTCCCGACGCGAGCAGGAAGACGGAGTCGTTCGTGCTCTGGCAGCCGTCCACGTCGACGCGGTCGAAGGTCTCCCGGACGGCACGGCCGAGCGCGGACTGCAGGGTCACGACGTCGACCGCCGCGTCGGTCGCGACGAACGCGAGCATCGTCGCCATGTTCGGCGCGAGCATCGCCGCGCCCTTGGCGACGCCGGTGACCTTGAACCCGCGGCCCCTGCGGCGCGCGACCTTCGGGTGCGTGTCGGTCGTCAGGATCGCCCGCGCGAACTCGTCCGTATCGTCGCCGAGGTGCTGCGCGGCCGAGGGGAGGCCGCGCAGCACCTTCGGCAGCGGCAGCGGCACGCCGATCGGACCGGTCGACGCGACCGCCACCTCACGGGGGCTGCAGGAGAGCTCCGCCGCGGCGGCGCGTGCCGTGGCTTCGACCGCCGCCGCTCCGGCCGCGCCGGTGCAGGCGTTCGCGTTGCCGCTGTTGACGACGATTGCCCGAAGGTCGCCGCCGAGCAGGCTGCGCGACCATACGACCGGCGCGGCGGCCGCGCCGCTCTGTGTGAACGTCGCGGCCCACGCGCCGGGACGATCGAGGGCGACGACGCCGAGGTCGAGGTCCTCGGGCGCCTTGATCCCGCACGACACGCCCGCGCTGCGGACCCCGTCCGGCCACCTCACGGCCATACGGCGATCCCTTCGAGGCCCGCGGTCTCGGCGAGGCCGAGCGCGGCGTTCGCGTTCTGCACCGCCTGGCCTGCCGCGCCCTTGCCGAGGTTGTCGATCGCGGCCGAGCACACGAGGAACCCGGCGCGGCGATCGACGCGGGCGGACACGTGTGCGTTGTTCGACCCCGCGACCGCCTTCGTCGACGGCCACTCCCGCGACACGTACACGAACGGCTCGTCCGCATACGCCTCCTGCAGGATCTGCAACGCGACATCGTCGTCGATCGGCGACGAGACGCGGGCGCGCGCGGTGACGAGGAGCCCGCGGGCCATCGGGACGAGATGGGGCGTGAACGAGACCGTCGTCTGCAGGCCGCCGAACAGCGCGAGCCCGCGCTCGATCTCCGCGACGTGGCGGTGGGCGACGGTCCCGTATGCGGACGCGCCGCCGGTGACGTTCGCGAACAGCAGGCGGTCTTCGGCGGCCCTGCCCGCGCCCGACACGCCCGACAGCGCGTCGACGACGACCGTGCCGTCGATCGCTCCCGCCCGGGCGAACGGCACGAGGCAGAGCAGCGTCGCGGTGGGGTAGCAGCCGGGGTTCGCGATGCACCGCGCCGGGGGCCGCGGCCGTGCGAGCTCGGGAAGGCCGTACGCCCATCCGGGCGCGGCCCGGAAGTCGTCGCCCAGGTCGATGACGACCTCCGCCGCGACCGCGTCGAGGTGGGCCGGGAGCGTCCCGTGGGGCAGACAGGAGAAGCAGACGTCCGCGGCGGCGGCCGCCTCCTCCACCGACGTCAGCTCGAGGTCGATCTCGCCGGAGAGATGCGGGAGCACGTCGCCGACCCGCCGGCCCTCCCGGCTCCCGGCCGCGACGGCGACGACCGAGATCGCCGGGTGCCGCGCGAGAAGGCGCAGGATCTCCGCCCCCGCGTATCCCGATGCACCCAGCACTGCTGCCGAAGCTCCCATTGAGGCTGGATTTTATACATACATGCGTATAGAAGCCAATCGCGGCTCTGGACGCGGCGCGGCCGGAAGGTGACGGCGCCCCTTCCGCCGAATCATCAACGAGATGAAGTCGGTCGGGTGGAAGCCCGTGCTCGTCTGCGCTGCCCTCGTGGCGGCCGCCGCCGTCGCGCCCTCCGCCGGCGCGGCGCCGCCGAAGCGGGCCCCGCGTCCCGAGGCCGTCGTCGCCCTCATCGACACCGGCATCAACCCGTACAGCCCGGCGTTCCGCGACACGTCGCCGCTCGCCCGGCGCCACCCCTCGACGTACCTCCCGGGCTACCCGAAGGACGCGATCGCGCTGAGGCTCACGCTCGGCGCTCCGTACGAGGAGGCCTTCGAGCGTGACGAGGCGGTGTGGAAGTCGATCCAGAGCGGGAAGCTCTACTGGATCCCGGGTACGCGGATCGTCGGCGCGGTCTCGATGGGCGCCGGCGGCACGAGCTGCCCGTCGCCGGTGCAGGTCCCTCCGGTGGGGGCCTTCCTGCA
The DNA here is from genome assembly GCA_030861725.1 of Actinomycetota bacterium. Taxonomy (GTDB): domain Bacteria; phylum Actinomycetota; class CADDZG01; order CADDZG01; family WHSQ01; genus JALZEG01. The sequence continues at coordinate 26,595 of JALZFC010000007.1, forward strand.
GGGGCAGTGCGCGGAGCACAAGATCCTCGACGACCACGGGCACGGCTCGATGACGGCGTCGCGCGCGGCGGGAGCGCCGAGCTCCCTGGCGCCGGGCGCGCGGATCGTGGCGATCGAGGGCCTCGGCGCGCGCAGCGTGGAGTGGGCGGCCGACCAGGGCTGGATCGACGTGCAGTCGAACTCGTGGCTCAGCCTCGTCCCACCTCCCGCGCCGAGCGGCGTCACCGAGGCGTTCTCACGTGCCGCGACGAAGATGCTGACGCTCGCGGCTTCCGGCAACGGCACTGCCTATCTCGCCGGGGTCGCGCCGACGCCGACCTATCTGCTGTCGACCGCGCCCCCGGGTGTCGTCCTCGTCGGCGGACACGACAACGGGAAGACGACGTTGTGGTCGGGCTCCCCTCCGCACGTCGTGGCCGACGCGTACGCGGGCATGACCGCGATAGCGCGTTCGCTGGAGGAGATGCGCCCCGACCCGATCGCGTGCTGCACGAGCGCCGCGTCGCCGTATGCGGCCGGGGGAGCGCTCGCGGTCATCGCCGAGGCGCGGCGGCTGCTGGGTTCCGGGTTCACCGGCGTGCGTGACGGCGTCGTCGCCTGCGGCCGCGCCGGGACCGTCGCAAAGGGGCCGCTCGACGACGGGGTCTTCACACTCGAGGAGCTGAAGGACCTCTTCCTGCACACCGCGGAAGCCCTTCCGTCCGAAGGCCGCGACGACGGCGACGTGCACTGGGCGGGCGATCCGAGGGCGCCGGACCATACCGAGTTCGGACCCGGCGCGAACCCGTTCTGCGTCGGGTGCACGACGACGCCGGTGCCGTGGAAGGCGCTGCCCGCTGCGGCGGACGCGTACTCGATGGTCGGCTACGGGGGCATCAATGAGCATTCCGTCGAGGCCGCGATCGCGGTGCTGCGCGGCGAGGAGGACCTGCCGGAGCGGCCGCTGGCGGACGCGCAGTACGAGGCGGACCAGGAGCTGAGAGCGGTGTTCTTCGGCGCGAACGACCTGTCCGAGCCGGAGGAGCCGGTCGTGACGTGCCCGGCGACCGTGACGGCGAGGCCTTAACCACCTCGCCGGCGAGCGCTCCGGGTTACACCGGCGAGAACGTCAGCGTCGTCGCCGGCGAGATGTACGTCCCCCTGTTGTCGCCCGCGCAGATGGCCGCGATCGCACCCTTCTCCTCGACGTCGAACACGTGCAGCGGCATCGCGTAGTCCCGCGCCAGCACGATCGCCGACTGGTCCATCACGCGCAGGTCCCGCTCCAGCACGTCCTGATAGCCGATCGTGTGGTACTTGCGCGCCGTCACGTCGAGCCGGGGGTCCTTGTCGTAGATCCCGTCGATCCCGTCCTTTGCCAGCAGGATCGCCTCGGCGTCGAGCTCGATCGCGCGCTGGACGGCGGGGTAGTCGGTGGTGACGAAGGGCTGCCCGATCCCGCAGCCCAGGAGGACGACGCGGTGCTGGGTCAGGTGCGCGATCGCCCTCAGGCGGATGAACGGCTCGGCCATCGCTGGCATCGGCAGCGCCGTCATGAGCCGGACGTCGTCGAGGCCCTGCTTCGTCAGCACGCCCCGAAGAAGGATCCCGTTCATCACGGTGCCGAGCATCCCGACGTTGTCGGCCTCGGCGCGCCCGATGCCCCACTCGCCGGCCGCGTTCCCGCGGAAGAAGTTGCCGCCGCCCACGACGACCGCGACCTCGACGCCGAGGTCGTGCGCGGCGACGAGCTCCTCGGCGACGTGCGCGAACGCCGCCGCGTCGAGGCCGAACGCGTCCTCGCCCGCGAAGGCGCGGCCGCTCAGCTTGATGACGACGCGCCGATACCGGATCCCTGACACGGCGCGTAGTGTACCGGCGGGCTTGGTCGCGCCGGCTCTCTACCCGGGTCCTTGCAGTGGGAGCTCGAGCCTCGGGAACAGCGGCTCCAGGGGGCCGAGCGACGCTCCAGCTTCCAGAGACGGGCGCGTCCACGCGGCGGACGACGCGTCCACGCCGAGTGCCGTCAGCACGGCGGCCGAGCTCGTGGGGAGATAGGGAAGGAAAGCGGTGGCAAGGCCCGCGACCGCGTGGACGGTGGCTGCGATCACCTGCTCGCATCTGCCGGGATCGCTCTTCGCGAGCTTCCAGGGCTCCTGCTGGCTGACGTACGCGTTGACGTCCTGAACGCAATCCATGACGACGCGCAGAGCGCGCCGGAGCTGTACCGCGTCGAGGGCGTCCCCGGCGTCGGCGAAGGCCTGGTCGACTGCGGCGAGAAGCTTCTCTCCGCCCTCGTCCAACTTCGCGCCGGGGATCCGGCCCGCGCAGTAACGACCGGCCAGCGACAGCGCCCGGTTCACGAGGTTCCCCCATGCGCTCGCCAGCTCCGAGTTGACCCGCTGGACGACGTCGTCGTCGCCCAGCTCGGTGTCGGCCGTCTCGGGCAGCACGGATGCCAGCGCGTAACGCAGCGCGTCGGGCGGCATCACCTTCAGGTAATCGCGCGCCGCCTGCCCCAACCCGCCGGACTTAGACGCCTTGAGCCCCTGGAGGAGCACGTACTGGTTCGCGGGGACGTCCGTCGGCAGGTTGAGCTCGCCGTGCGCGAGCAGCATCGCCGGCCAGATGACGGTGTGGAACGGGATGTTGTCCTTGCCTATGAAGTAGTAGGCGTCGGCTTCCGGGGCCGTCCACCACTCGCGCCAGTCGTGCGAGGCATTCGATTCCGCCCACTCGGTCGTCGCGCTCAAGTAGCCGATGACGGCTTCGAACCAGACGTAGATGGACTTCGTCCCGGCCAGACCGAGCTCCGGGGGGACGGGGATGCCCCAGGCGAGGTCCCGCGTGATGGCCCGGTCCTTGAGCCCGCCCTCGACGAACGCGTGCGACCAGTTCCAGACGTGGGGGCGCCAGCCGGAGGTCGCCGACAGCCACGCCAGGAGGTCCTCCTGTAGCGCCGAGAGGCGGAAGAACAGGTGCTCGGTCGTCCGCAGGACGGGACGCACCCCCGACAGGCGGCTCCTCGGGTCGAGCAGGTCCTCGGGGTCGAGCGTCTTGCCGCAGTTCTCGCACTGGTCCCCGCGCGCGGCCGGATAGTCGCAGTGCGGGCACGTCCCCTCGACGTAGCGATCCGGCAGGAACTGCTCGCGCTCGACGTCGTAGAACTGCTCCGTCTCCGCCGTGTAGATGTAGCCGCGCTCGTGCAGCCGTAACAGGAACTGCTGGACGACGCGCGTGTGGTTGTGGGTGAGCGTCGTCGTGTAGAGATCGAACGAGATGCCGAGCTCCGACCACAGCGCAAGGAAGTCCTCGTGATATCTCGCGACGACGTCCTGCGGCTCGACGCCCGTCTCTTCCGCTTTTACGAGGATCGGGGTCCCGTGGGCGTCGCTGCCGGAGACCATGAGGACCCGATGGCCTCGCTGGCGCTTGTAACGGGCAAAGATGTCGGCGGGCAGGTAGGCGCCGCCGACGTGTCCGAGGTGCAGGGGGCCGTTCGCATACGGCCACGCGACGCAGACGAGGGTCGGGCGCGCGCCGCTGCTCATGGGCGCGATCCTAGTGCGGGCGCGTAGAGCCCGTGCTACGCGCTCAGCGGATGGGGCACCCCCCGAACTTCTCGTCGCGGAAATCCCGCGTCCGGTCCGGCCCCCGGGCACTGACTAGTCACCCGCGGTCGCGGGAGCCGTCGAATCGGACAACGGGACTACGTGGATTTGCCCCCACCCCTGCCCGGCCGCGCCCGTCCGGCGACCGAAGGTCAACGAGTAGGACGACGGCGCGGCTCACAAGCAGAGGGGAACGGGATGAATGCACTACGAGGAACCACGAGGAGCCAGACGAGCAGCTTGGCGTCCGCCCCCGGCCACGGAGTGCTTCTCGTCGAGAGCTCACCTCTCGAAAGAGGGATCGACGCCGGCGTCGAGCCGTTCCAGGAGGACACGATCCGCCGCTGGGTCCTAGACGCAGAGTCGGGCGACAAGGGGGTCGTCCTCCACGTCGAGAGGATGAGCCGCTACAGCGCGATCCTCGCGCGCCGGCTCGGCATGGACGAAGCCCGCTGTGAGGAGATCCGGCTGGCGACCCAGCTGCACGACGTCGGGAAGAGCGCTCTGCCTGCGAGCATCCTCACGAACCCGGCGCTGTTGACGGAGGAAGAGAGGGAGGTCGCCGAGGAGCACTGCGAGATCGGGCATCGGATCCTCTCGGGATCGGAGTCACCGCTGCTGGATCTCGCCGCGGAGATCGCGCTCACGCACCACGAGCGCGTCGACGGGACCGGCTACCCGCACGGCCTCCTCGGTTCCGAGATCCCCCCGGCCGGCCGCATCGCTGCGATCGCCGACGTCTTCGACGCCCTGACGACCGACAGGCCTTATCGACCTGCGTGGTCGGTTCAAGGGGCGGTCGAGTTCATGAGCTCCGAGCGTGGGACGCATTTCAACCACGCGCTCCTCGACCGTTTCTTCGAGGCGCTGCCCGAGGTCCTGCGCGTCAAGGAGCAGTACGCGGACCCCGCCACTACGCAAGAGGAAGGACGAGGAAGATGAACGTTCGTCAGAGATGGACGCAACGAGCGCTTGCGCTCGCCGTCGTCGCGGTCGCGGCCGTTCCCGCGACCCCGCCGGCGGCGCCGACGGCGATCGAGCCGGCGATGTCGGTCATCGTTCGAGAGACCCCGGGTTCGGGTCATGCCGCGGAGACCGCGGTCGAAGCGGCCGGAGGAACCGTCGGCAACCACATCGGCATCATCGGCGGCTTCGTCGCCACCGTCCCCCGCGGCTCCGTCGGGTCGCTCGAGGCTGCCGCCGGCGTGGAGTCCGTGACCGTCGATCGTGCGATCTCCCTCGCCGGGTCGCCGTCGTCGAACGGGCACTACGACCCCCGGACGGATCCCGGATCGATGTTCAACGCAGCCGAGGTCGTCAAGGCCCGGTACATGTGGGAACGCGGCATCACCGGTCGCGGCGTGGACGTCGCGATCATCGACTCCGGCGTCGCCCCGGTCGAGGGCCTGACCGGCGCCGGCAAGATCGTCAACGGACCCGACCTCTCTTGGGAGTCGCAGAACCGGGAGATCAGGTACCTCGACACCAACGGGCACGGGACGCATCTGGCCGGGATCATCGCCGGCAGGGATTCCGACATCGCCGCCGGCCGGGAGGCGAAGGAGGCGCAGGGTTTCCTCGGGGTCGCGCCGGATGCCCGGCTCGTCAGCGTCAAGGCCGCTCCCGCATCCGGCGCCACCGACGTCTCGCAGGTCATAGCTGCGATCGACTGGGTCGTCCAGCACCGCAACCGCGACGGGCTCAACATCCGCGTGCTGAACCTCGCGTTCGGAACGGACGGTGTCCAGGACTACCGCCTGGATCCGCTGACGTACGCGGCCGAGGTCGCGTGGCGCAAGGGGATCGTCGTCGTCGCGTCGGCCGGTAACCGCGGCTTCGGCAGCGCGCAGCTGAACAATCCCGCGTACGACCCGTACGTGATCGCAGTCGGCGCTTCCGACACGAACGGCACCTATCCGGTGAAGGACGACGTCGTCCCGGCGTGGTCGAGCCGCGGCGACGGGACGCGCAATCCGGACGTCGTCGCTCCCGGCAAGTCGGTCGTGAGCCTGAGGAGCCCCGGCTCCCAGGCCGACACTTCCCACCCCGAAGGCCACGTCGGCGACCGCTTCATGCGCGCGAGCGGGACCTCTCAGGCCGCGGCGATCGTCTCCGGCGCGGCAGCCCTTCTGCTTCAGGAACGGCCGGAGCTGACGCCGGACGACGTGAAGAGACTGATGATGACGACCGCCGTGCCGATGCCGGCCGCCGACCGGGTCGCTCAGGGCTCCGGTCTCGTCAACCTGCAGGACGCGTCGAGGGCCCCGACCCCGCGCGCGGCGCAGACGTGGCCGCTCGCAACCGGGACGGGATCGCTGGAGCTTGCCCGGGGGAGCAACCACCTGGAGATGGACGGGCAGCCGCTCGTGGGCGAGGCCGACATCTTCGGCGTGGTTTGGGATCCGGCAACGTGGACGAAAACGAGCTGGAGTGAGTCGAGCTGGACCGGCGGCACCTGGAACAAGACGTCCTGGTCGGGCGACTCGTGGACGGATGCCGGTTGGGCGAAGACGTCGTGGTCCGGAACCGAATGGGGGAAGACCTCGTGGTCGAAGACGTCGTGGTCGTCGGACGCGTGGTCGAAGACCTCGTGGAGCGGCGACGGCTGGTCGCGGAGCGGCTGGGAATAGGGAATGACGTCTAGTCCCGCGCGAACGCCGCGGCCCGCGCGGCGGATATGGCTGCTCGCGACGACGCTCGCGATCCTCAGCGGCGGGTTGTACGCCGCCGTGGTGGCAGACCTGCGACCGGTGGCCGCGCCGTGGCACCTGTCGTGGGTGGTTCTCGCCCCGCTCTTCTACCTCGCGGAGTCGCACGTGGTGCACCTGGAGCTCCGGCGCGAGGCGCATTCGTTCTCGCTCGGCGAGATGCCGATGACGCTGGCGCTGTTCTTCGGCGGCCCGGCGACTTTCGTGCTCGCACAGATCGTCGGCGCCGCCGGAGCGTTCGTGTTCCACAGGCGCCAGAGCCCCGTCAAGGTCGGCTTCAACGTCGCTCACTACGCGCTCGAGGCCGTCGTCGCTGCCACCGTCTTCTTCGTCGTCCTCGGCGACGAAGATCCCACCTCTGCGCGCGGATGGATCGCGGCTCTGCTCGCTGCCGGGTCCAGCGCCGCCCTCGGCGAGGTCCTCGTCGCGGCCGCCATCCTGCTGTCGGAGGGGGAGCTCTCTCCTCGGGAGCTGATGGGAGGCATCGCGACCGGGCTCGTGATCGCGGCGACGAACGCAAGCCTGGCGCTCGTCGGGGTTCTCCTTCTGTGGCACGACCCCGCGGCCACCTGGCTTCTCGCGGTGCCCTCCGTCGTGCTCTTGCTGGCCTACCGCGCGTACACGAAGGATCGACAGAAGGAAGAAAGGATCGAGCTGCTACGGAGGTCGGCCGCTGCGATGCAGGACGACGCCGACGTCGCAGCGTCTTTCGAAGCGTTCCTCGACCATGCCCGGGAGATGTTCCGGAGTGAGGGCGCCGCGTTGGTGCTCCTGCCGAAGGCGCCGCAGGATCCGGCTCTGGAGACGTCGCTCGACCCGCACGGGTACACGTTCATGGAACCGCTCGGCGCGGCGAGAGCCGGCGCGCTCGCCTCCCTCGTCGTGGGACGCGAGGCGCGCCTCCTGGACGAGCGCGACGCGGGTGAGGGAGGAGGGACGCCGGGGGTCCGCGACGGGATCGTCGGCCCGGTCTTCGGGCGCGACGGGATGATCGGCACGTTCCTCGTCCTGAACCGCCGGGGCGACGTCTCGACGTTCGACGCCGAGGACCTGCGCCTCTTCGAGACGCTCGCTCAGCACCTGGGGACCTCGCTCGAGAAGGGGCGTCTCGAAGAGTCTCTTGCCGAGGTGAACGAGATCCAGAAGGACCTCGAGCATCGCGCGTCGCACGACGCCCTGACCGGCCTCCCGAACAGGTCGTTGTTCCAGCTCCGGCTGCAGGAAGCCATTTCGAGCGGTGACCGCTTTGCCGTCCTCGGCATCGACCTCGACGGGTTCAAGGCCGTCAACGACTCGCTCGGGCACGATGCCGGCGACCGGCTCCTGATCACGGTCGGGGAGCGGCTCGAGGCATGCCTCCGGCCGGAGGACACCGTCGCGCGCTTAGGCGGGGACGAGTTCGCCGTCCTCCTCGCCGGGACCAAGAGCGACGACGACGCTCCCACGGTGGCTCAGCGGATCGTCGACGACCTCATGCGGCCCATCCACCTCGGCGGCAGAGAGGCGTTCGTGGGAGCCAGCGTGGGCATCGCGGTCTCGACTAGCGATGCCGGCGATGCCGAGGTCCTCATGAACCAGGCCGACGCGGCGATGTACTCGGCGAAGGCGAGCGGCAAGGGCCGTTTCGTCGTGTTCGAGGAGAAGATGCTGCAGGCGAAGCAACACCGGGCCGTCATGAAGGATCGCTTGGAGGTCGCGCTCGAACGGGATCAGTTCGTGCTCCACTTCCAACCCATCTTCGACATGGGCGACGGGAGCATCTGGGGCACCGAGGCGCTCATCCGGTGGGACCATCCGGAGCTCGGCTTCATCCCTCCGGCCGATTTCCTGAGCGTCGCGGAAGAGACCGGCCAGATGGTGAGGGTGGGGGAGTGGGTCCTCCGAGAGGCGTGCCGCCGGCTGAGCATGTGGCGCCGGACGCACGGCCCGGATCGGGTGCGCCGGATAACGGTCAACCTATCCCGGCGTCAGCTGCTCCAACCGGGGTTGCCGGCCGCGGTCGCGGACGCTCTCGCGGCTCACGACCTGCCTTCGGGAAGCATCGTCCTGGAGCTCAACGAGGCGGCGCTGATGACCGACACCGACGCCGTCGCCGCCCGGCTGCACGAGCTCCAGACCTCCGGCGCGCGTGTGGCGATCGACGACTTCGGGACCGGGTTCTCGTCGCTCAGCGACCTCGTCCGGTTCCCCGTCGACGTCCTCAAGATCGACCAGTCGTTCGTGAGGGCCGCGCACGAAGATCCCGCGAAGTCCGAGCTGGCGCGCGCCATCATCGGCCTCGCGCACGCGCTCGGCCTGGGCGCGGTGGCGCAGGGCGTCGAGACCTCCGCCGAGCGGCACCATCTTCGGTCGCTCGGATGTGCGCTGGGCCAGGGCTATCTCTTCGCTCGGCCCCTCGATCCGGATGCGATGGAGGAGTTGCTCGACCGGGGCGTCGCGGTGGTGGGAGGCGCCGGGGATCGCTCCTGAAGGCTCGCGCCCTTAACGGGAGCTTCGTTCGCCGGCCCTCTGCAGCGCCGCGTGGTGCGACCCTTCGCGGTCCTGGAGTCGCTCCCTCTCGGTCAGTACCTCCGGGAGCAGGTCGAAGAAGACCTCCAGTAGGTCCGCGTCGAACTGCGTGCCGCGGCCCTCGCGCAACATCGAGAGCGCGGTCGCGACCGGAAAGGCCTTTCGGTAGACGCGGTCGGTGGTGAGAGCATCGAAGACGTCCGCGATGGCCGCAATGCGACCTTCGACGGGAATGGCGGTACCGGCGAGGCGATTCGGGTAGCCCTTGCCGTCGATGCGCTCGTGATGGTGCAGGGCGATCGAGGCCGCGAGCTGCAGGAGCTTCGACTCCGAGTCTCCGAGGATCTGGTGACCGATCGCGGCGTGGCCCTCCATGATCGACCTCTCCTCCGGGGTGAACTTCCCCGGCTTGAGGAGGATCTCGTCCGGTATCCCGATCTTGCCGATGTCGTGCATCTGGCTCGCCACCCGGATCTGGTGGCTCTTCTCCTCGTCGAACCCCACCCGGCGAGCAAGCAGGAGGCAGTACTGGCTCATTCGATGGATGTGCTGCGACGTCTCTTCGTCGCGGAACTCGGCGGCTATGGATAGCCGTCGCACCGTCTCCTCTTGCGACCGCCGCAATCCGTCGCGGGCCTCTTCGACGTCTCTCACCGCAGCCCACAGGTGCTTCGTTCGTTCCTTCACCTGCTCCTCGAGCACCGCGTTGTGCTCCCGCACCTTCCGGTGGAGGGACCTGGTCTCGAGCAGGTTCGCGATCCGCAGGAGGACTTCCGTCCGGTCGAACGGCTTGGTGAGGAAGTCCGTCGCGCCCACGGACAGCGCCCGGAGCTTCATCTGCGGATCGGCGTCGCCCGTCAGCATGACGATCGGGACGAACTCGTCCGCCGCCCTGCTCCCCGCGACCGTGACGCGCTCGATGAACGTGAACCCGTCGAGCCCCGGCATGTGCAGGTCGAGGAGGAGGATGTCGGGCGGCTCCTCCAGGAAGCTCTCCAGGCCGGCCGCCGGATCCGTGAGGCCCTCGATGCGGTCGTATCCCGCGCGCCGCAGCACCCGCTCCAACAAGCGGACGTTCTGCTCACCGTCGTCGACGATGAGGATCCGGGCTGTGGGGTATGCCGCCGCAGCGGCCGTGGCGCGTTGATCGAGCTCGGTCACGTAGTCGACTCCCTCAAACGGCGGCCCGGGATCCCCAGTCCATCCCGCGCCGGCTCCCGGTAGGCACCTGCTTACCCAGTATTCGGCATCGGGGAGTTGGCAGTTGAGAGAGTTGTCACCATCCGGCCATCCCGGCCTCGCGCGTCTGCTTAACTGGTAGACAATGTGGTTGAAAGAAACAGCGTGCGGGTACAGCTGCTGCCGAAGAAGAAGGAGAAGCTCCTAAGACAGGTACGAGGAAGGGTCGCCGAGCGTCACCACCGCCCACTGCACCACCCACCGCAGAGCCGAGCCTCCGCGCGGGAGAGGGGACCGCCCGCGCGCCGAGTCTCGGCCGGGTGGGGCCACCTACGCGTGGGGAACGCCCCCGTGGCGGGCGATGCCCACGCCAAGACGAGGATGAGGATGACGAACGAGCTCCACCCGAGCGAGATTCTAGAGGCGTGTCCCGACATCGTGGCCGTGGTCACGCCGGACGGGCGTGTCGAGTATCTGAATCGGGCGGCGACCGAGCTACTGGGTTACGAGAAGGCCATATTCGACGACTCGCCCTGGAATCTGATGGTCCATCCCGACGACCGCCCGCAGCTCGCGCATCTGTGGGAGGTCGTGCTGACGTCGGAAGAGCCGAGCGAGGCACGCTGGAGGGTGCGCCACGCCGACGGCAGGTTCGTCTGGATCGACTGCCGCATGCGCCGCCTGACGGGCGACCATGGCGATCCCTCGGCCAGGGCGGTGGTGATCGTGGCGCGTGAGGCGACGTCGCAGATCGAGCTCGGCCACGCGTTGCAGGCGGCGAAGGAGGAGGCGGAACGAGCGAACCGGGCCAAGAGCGACTTCCTCTCGCGCATGAGCCACGAGTTCCGAACCCCGCTCAACGCGATCCTGGGGTTCACTCAGCTGCTCGAGCTCGAAGACCTCGACCGCGAGCAAGAAGAGAGCGTGAAGGAGATCCACAGGGGCGGCGCGCACTTGCTCGAGCTGGTCGACGAGGTGCTCGACATCAGCCGGATCGAGGCCGGGAAGGTCTCTTTCGACATCGAGCCCGTGCACGTGGCCACCGCGTTCGAGGAGAGCGCGTCCATGGTCGGGCCGCTCGCGGCGCAGCGCGGCATCTCTTTCGAGACAGACGTCCCCGCCGCCGGCGTCTACGTCTCGGCCGACGCTCAGCGCTTCAAGCAGGTATTGCTGAACCTCCTTTCCAACGCGATCAAGTACGGCAAAGACGGGGGGGAGGTCTCCCTCCGATCCAGGATCGACGACCCCGGCTGGGTGTGCGTAGAGGTGCAGGACACAGGCGTCGGCATCCCGCCGGAGCACATGGACCGGCTCTTCCTGCCGTTCGACCGCCTCGACGCGGAGAGGACGAACGTCGCCGGAGCCGGCCTGGGCCTTGCTCTTACGAAGAGGCTGGTGGAGAGCATGGGCGGCCGCATATCGGTGGACAGCGCCGTCGACCGCGGCACGACCGTCACGGTCGAGCTGCCCCGGGCTCAGGACCCGCGTGACTCCGTGACGGCCGGGGACGACGCCGCGACGACGCACGTCCTCTATATCGAGGACAACCCCGCCAATCGCCGTCTGGTGGAACGGCTGCTCGAGAGGCATCGGCCGCGCCTCGCGCTGACGACGGCAGACGGCGGGGTCACCGGGCTCGATCTTGCGCGGGCGCAGCGGCCACAGATCGTCCTGCTCGACGTCAACCTTCCCGACATCCACGGCCGCGAGGTTCTGAGGAGGTTGAAGGAGGACCCGCAGACGAGCGACATACACGTCGTCGTCCTGAGCGCCGATTCGTCGCGCGAGCGCATCGCCCAGATGATGGAGGAAGGCGCCGCCGACTACGTCACGAAGCCGATCGACGTGGACCGTCTGTTGACGGTGCTGGACGCGATCGTCTCCCGGAGCAAGGTGCGGGATCGTTGAGCCTCCACGTCCTTCTGGTCGAGGACAGTGCGACCAAGGCGGTCCGGAACCGGACGATCCTCGAGCTTGCCGGTTTCTCGGTGACCACTGCAGGAGACGGCGAGGAGGCCGTCGAGCTCGCGCGCTCCCGCCCTCCGGACGCCGTGGTCTCGGACGTGCAGATGCCGCGTATGGACGGCTTCCAGCTGGTCCGGGCGCTGCGCCGTGACCCGTCGTTCGACAGCGTTCCGATCCTTCTTCTCACCGACGCCTTCCCCGAGGCCGAAGACGAATCGCTCGGGCTCCAGGCAGGCGCCGATGCGTACATACGGGCGAGCGAGGCGGGACCCGTCACGATCGTGACGACGGTGCGCGAGGCGATCGCCCGGCGCCTCAACCGCCGGGCGTCCCCGACCGAGATCGTGGACGAGGACACCTTCCACCGCAGCCATGCCAATCGCCTGCGCGGGCACCTCATAGTGAAGGTCGACGAGCTCAGGGACGCCTACGACGCGCTGGCCGTCGCGTACGACGACACGCTGGAGGCGTTCGTCGCCGCTCTGGACCTGCGCGAACGGGGCACCGCTCTCCATTCCTGGCGCGTCACGGAGTACTCGCTCACGCTCGCGCGCCGGCTGGGCCTGTCGTCGGAGGAGCTGGTCCATCTGGAGCGCGGCGCGCTCCTGCACGACATCGGCATGATCGGGATCTCCGACGCGATCCTTCGGAAGCCCGAGGCGCTGGACGAGCGCGAGTGGCACGAAGTCCGCCGGCACACGATCCTCGGCCACGAGCTGCTCCAGGGCGTCGAGTTCCTTCGCGACTCCCTCGACGTCGTCCTGAACCATCACGAGCGGTGGGACGGCAGCGGCTATCCGGAGGGGCTGGAAGGTGAGGCCATCCCTCTGCGCGCCCGCATCTTCGCGGTGGCCGAGGGACTGGACGCGATGACCTCCGACCGCGTGTACAAGGTCGCCGTCTCGTTCCAGGAGGCCCTCGACGAGGTCGCTGCGGGGGCCGGCACGTCCTTCGACCCACGGATCGTCCAGGCAGCCGTCGGGATATCCGCCGAGCAATGGGAGGCGACGCGGGCCCACGTCGACAGGCAACGTGAGGAGAGGAAGCTCAGGGTCGTGACGCCGTCGTCGCGAGCCGTGATGTGGAGCGACCGGACTTGACCCGCGGCCACGGGACGGATCTCGTCGTCTTCTCGCTCGCGGGCCACGAGTACGGCTTCCCGCTCGAGGACGTCGCGGAGATCGTCTTGATGGTCGCCGTGCTGCCGGTTCCCGACTCGCCCCCGTGGCTGCTCGGGATCGCCGACGTGCGCACGCAGACCGTGCCCGTCGTCGATCTCCGCGCGCGCCTGGGGATCCCCGCGGCGGCCATCGACGTCACGACGCCGATGATCATCGTCCGTCGAGAGGGGCGCCTCATGGGGTTCGTCGTGGACGCGGCCCACGACGTGCGGCGGCTGCCGGCAGGAGCCGTCGAACCACCGGACGAGGTCCATTCCGGCGGCGTGCTCTCGGGGATCGCTCGAGTGGACGGCAAGACGATCGCGGTTCTCGATGCGGCGCCGCTCTTCGATGCCGGCGCGGCTCTCGACGTGCCGCTCGAACGCTTCATCCCGCGCCGGGAGGACGGCCGAGAGAGCGAGATCGAGTCGCGTGCTTGAGCAGATCGACCTGTCGCTGTTCTCCCGGCTGGTTCGCGACCGGAGCGGTCTCGCGCTGCACGGGTCGCGGCTCGAGGACCTCGAGCGCGCGATCGGCAGGACACTCGAGGCGACGGGCCTGGAGGATCCGGCGGCGCTCTACCGTCTGCTCCGCGATCCCGACGCGGGCGGCCCCGCGCTGCGGATCCTCGTATCCGCGATCACGATCGGCGAGACCCATTTCTTCCGCCACAGGCCTCAGATGGAGGCGTTGGAACGACGCATCCTGCCCGACCTCATCGGCAGACGCAGGAAGGACCGCCGGCTCCGTATCTGGAGCGCCGGATGCTCCACCGGCGAAGAGACGTATTCGCTGGCGATCCTGTTGCGGCGGGCGCTTCCGGACATCGCCGGTTGGGACGTGACCGTGCTCGGAACCGACATCGACGTCGAGGCTCTGGAGAAGGCTCGGCGCGGCCTATACGGCCCATGGTCCTTCCGCGAGGTGCCGCCGGACCTGGAGAGCCATTACTTCGTCCGGACCGGGCGCGACCGGCAGGTCCTGCGAACGATCCGGGAGATGGTGACGTTCGAGTACCTCAACCTCGCAGAGGACGTGTACCCGTCGCTGCTCAACGGGACGCTGGCCGTCGACCTGATCGTGTGCCGCAACGTCCTCATCTACTTCGACCGCCTCGCGATCGATCGCGTAGTCACCGGGTTGCACCGGGCACTGACGGACGGCGGCTGGCTGGTGGTGGGTCCCGCAGAGCCCTCGCAGGAGACGTTTCGCCTCTTCGACGTCCACAACCTGCCGGGTACGACGGCGTACCGGAAGCCACTCGGCGACGATCGTGGCGTCGCGCCGTTCCGCGGGCCCGAAGTGGTTGCTTCTCCGCCCGCACGCGCCGTGCCGGACGAGCCCTCGTGGTCCGCCGGCGAGGAGAGACCGGTGCAGCCCGCCACGACCCCCGACGAAGAGGGCGACGCGGATGCGGCGACCGCGGAGGCCGCGTACTCGACCGCGAGGCTGTACGCGAACCGGCTGGAGCTGGATCTCGCGCTGCAGTGGGTGGAGACCGCGATCGATCGCGCCCCGCTCTTCGCCGCGGCGCATCACCTGCACGCGTTGGTGCTCCAGGAGCAAGAGCAGCGCGACCGTGCGCTGGATGCCCTGCGTCGCTGCATCTATGCGGATCCCGACTTCGTGATGGGGCACTTCGCCATGGCGGGCCTCCTCGAGACGCTCGGCCGGCGGCAGAGGGCACTGAGATCGCTCGATGTCGTCGCCGGGCTTCTCGACTCCCGCGACGATGCCGACCCGGTCGAAGGCGGCGACGGCATGACTGCCGGACGGCTCCGCCGCCTCGTAGAGCAGAGGAGGGGGCTGTGGCGGTGACTGGGCGTGGCGGTGCCCCGTCGCCGGACGCTCGCCGCTCACTCCCCGCCGGTGAGCTCCAACGGGTCCTTCGAGCGCGCGCCCGCGCCCTTGCCCGGGAGGCGGTCGACGACTCGGCAGCCGACACGGTCGACCTGGCGATAGTGCGGGTCGGAGCGGAGCGTCATGCGCTCGAGCTCCGGCACCTCGACGAGGTTCGCGTCGTCGCCCGACCCACGCGCGTACCGGCGGCGCCGGCGGTCTGGGCCGGGATGGTGGCGGTGCGCGGCACCCTCTATCCGGTGCTGGACCTGTCGCGGTTCCTGGGGATCGAGGGGACGGATCGCACGGCGGCCGGCGGCCCGGATGCCGTCGTGGTGCTCGTCTCGGTAGGAGGCCTCGCCGCGGGGCTCCTCGTCGACGACCTGCCGGAGCTCGTCCGGATCCCGCGCGAGGACCTCCGGACGCTTGCCGTGTCCGGTGGCGGCTCGGGCACGGTGACGCGTCTCACGCCGGACCTCTCGTCGATCCTCGACCTCGACGCGGCGTTCGCGGACCCGCGCATCCACTCAGACGAAGGCAACCCGATCAATGGAGGAGATGCATGAAGTTGACCGTAGGAGCGAAGCTCGTTGCCGGGTTCGCCGTCGTCGTCGTGCTGGCGACGTCCGTGGGCGTCTTCGGGCTCTCTCTCGCTTCCAGGTCGAACGAGGTGACGCGTTCGATCTACGGGAACCAGGTGCGTCCGCTGAGTGCCGTCGCCGAGGTCATCGCGGATGCAAACGAGGTCCGGCGGCTGGGGTTGCTCCACACGATCAGCCGCCCGGGCGAGGAGCAGGACGCGCTCGAGGTCCGCATCCACGATCTCGCCGCCGCCGTCGGAGCGCGTCTCGATCGCCTGGCCGCGGAGACGGAGGACACGGGGACGCTGCGGGAGATCGAGCAGCTGCAAGAAGATTGGGCGCATTACCTGTCCGGACTCGAGGACGACCTCTTGCCGGTGAGCCGAGCGGGGCGGGTCCGGCGAGCGCAGGAGCTCGCCCGCGGCCAGCAATCGGAGAGGTTCGTCGTCGTGACGGAGGAGCTCGCCGACCTGACGGCGCGCGCGCAGCGTACTGCCGCCGACCGGTTGCGAACGGCCCAGACCGACTACGACGGCGGCCGGCGAGGGGTCATCGCGCTGCTGGGGGCCGCGATCGTGTTGGGTCTCGCCACGGCCCTGTTCGTCTCGCGCACCGTCGCCGGGAACGTGCGGGAGGTGGCCCGCGCCGCGGAGGCCCTTGCCGGGGGGGACCTGGGTCAACGCGCGCGGGTGCGGAGCCGCGACGAGACGGGCGCACTGGCTCAGGCGTTCAACGAGATGGCCGGCCGCCTGCAGCGCTCGATCGAAGCCGAGCGCGCGACTACCGAGGCCCTCCAGGCCGCGGTTGCCGAATACTCGACCCTTGCGGCCCGGGTTGCGGAAGGTGACCTAACCGTCCGGCTCGAGTCGAACGGGAGCCCGGAGCTGGCGGCGCTCACGGACAACCTCAACGGGATGGTCGACGGGCTCAACAGGCTCTCGACGCAGGTGCGTGAGGGCGCTCAGGGGATCGGTGCGGCCGGCTCCGAGATCGTCGCCGCGGCCACGCAGCACGCGGCGGGGGCGAGCGAGCAGTCTGCAGCCATTGCCGAGGTGGCCGCGACGATCGACGAAGTCCGTGCATCTGCCGAGCAGACCGCTCAGAAGGCGGACGAGGTCGCGCGCCAGGCCGAGGGGTCCACGGTCGTGAGCGAGGAGGGACGGTCCGCCGTCGCGGCGATCGTCACGGCGATGGAAGACATACGCGAGAAGGTCACCGCGATCGCGCAGGACATCCTGGCGCTGTCCGAGCAGACGCAGCAGATCGGCGACATCACGGCGACCGTGAGCGGGATCGCGGACCAGTCGAACCTCCTCGCGCTCAACGCGTCGATCGAAGCCGCCAAGGCAGGGGAGCACGGGAAGGGCTTCGCCGTGGTCGCAGGCGAGGTCCGGAACCTCGCCGAGCAATCGAAGGAGGCCACGGCCCAGGTGCGGACGATCCTGGGCGACATCCAGAGGGCGACGAACGCCGCCGTGCTCGCAACCGAGCAGGGGACGGGGGTGGTCGAGACGGGCCTGGGTCTAGCCCGGCGCGCCGGCGAGGTCATCGGCCAGCTCACCGACACGATCAAGCAGGCGTCGCAGTCGGTGCGGCAGATAGCCGCAGCCGCGGCCCAGCAGAGCACCGGCGTCGACCAGATCTCCCGCGCGATGAAGGACATCGGCCAGGCGACGACGCAGTCGGCGGCGGGCGCGCGCCAGTCGCAGCAGTCGGCGGAGTCGCTCGACAAGCTTGCCCGGTCGCTCCAGGACGCCGTCGGCAGATACCGGGTATAGCCGGCGGTGTCTGCGATGGGGGACGACCTGGCGAAGGAGCTGATGGCGGTCTTCGCGCTGGAGGCGGGCGAACGCGTCCAGACCGTCAACGAGCATCTGCTCGCGCTCGAGAAGGCTCTCGGCGTTCAGGAGGTGGACCGGCTCCTCGCGGAGATCTTCCGGGAGGCCCACAGCCTGAAGGGAGCCGCGCGCGCCGTGAACCTCACGGCCGTAGAAGCCGTTGCGCACCGTCTCGAGTCGCTCCTGTTGGGGATGCAGTCCGGGTCGGTAGGCCGCGACCGGTCCGTGTTCGACGTGATCTACGAGGCCGTCGACGCAATCGCAAGGCTCGCGGGCGGGGCGAGTGCCGGTGGCGGCACGGAGAAGGCCGGCCTCGAACGATTGTGCGAGCGCCTCGACGCGGCCGCGGGCTCGGTGACGGGAGCGAGCGCGGCCGATGAGTCCGTCGACGCCGGCGACGAACCAGCCGGATCGGTGGCCGAGCCCGCCGCAGAGTTCGGGCCGCCGCAACCGGACGAGAGCGTGCGCGTGACGACGGACAAGCTCGACGCGATGCTCGCATCTGCGGGAGAGCTGCTGGCGGCGCGATCTCTTTCGAGTCGCCGCCGGGGCACGCTCCGCGAGTTGATAGACGATCTGCGCGACTGGCAGCGGCGCTGGACGGCGGTCCGCCCGGTCTACAGGGCGCTCCTTCTGGCGCCGGCGCCGGCGCCGGCGGTCCCGCGTCGCGACATAGGCGCCACCGGCTCCGGCTGGGACGACCTGCTGACGTTCCTCGAGGACAACGAGCGACGTCTACGAGACCTGGTCGGACGTGCGGAGGACCTGGGCCGGGCCGTCGAGCTCGACGGACGCCGGCAAGACGCGCTGACGGCCGATCTCCACGACGACGTCCGGCGCACGCGGATGATGCCCGTCCAGGTCGTCCTGCGCGGGCTCCCGCGCATGGTGCGCGATCTCTCGCACGGCTTGGGGAAGCCCGTCTCCCTCCGGATCGAAGGCGCCGAGACCGAGGTGGACCGCAGCGTGCTCGAGAGGCTGGGACCGCCTCTGACCCATCTGCTGCGGAACTGCCTCGACCACGGGATCGAGGATCCGGAGGCGCGGCGCCGGGCGGGAAAGCCCGAGGAGGCGACGATCCTCGTCAGCGTGGCGCAGCGCGGTGATGCCGTCCGGATCGAGGTCGGCGACGACGGCGCGGGGATCGACGTCCGGGCCGTCGTCGACAAGGCCGTCGAGCGAGCCGTGGGGG
>JALZFC010000007.1:45164-66756 GCA_030861725.1 Actinomycetota bacterium
CTCGACGACCGCGAGGCCCTGTGGCTCGTATTCCGGCCGGGCTTCTCGACCAGCCCGATCATCACGGACGTGTCGGGGCGCGGCGTCGGCCTCGACGTCGTGAGGAGGACCGTGGAAGGACTGCACGGGACGATCGACGTCGTTAACCGTCCGGGCCGGGGGACGACGTTCGCGCTCGTCCTGCCCCTTACGCTCGCGTCCGCTTTCAGCCTCCTCGTAGAAGCCGCGGGGGAGTCCTTCGGCCTTCCGATCGCGAACGTCCTCCGCACGACCAGGTTGGGGCGCGACGACGTCTCGGTCACCCACGGCCGTGAGGTCACGAGGGTCGAGGGCGAACCGGTTCCCGTGGCCCATCTGGCGGATCTCCTGGGCCTCCCGCGCGGGGTGGAGAACACCGGTGACGGACGAGCGACGCACGCTGCCGCCGTCGTGGCGGTGGGCGACAAGAAGATGGCGTTGATCGTGGATCGTCTGCTGGGAACGCAGGAGGTGGTCCTCAAGAACCTGCCGCGCCCGTTCGGTGGAGCGGGCCCGGTAGCGGCCGCATCCATCCTGGGCTCCGGTGAGCTGGTTATGGTGTTGAACGTGGGGGAGGTGATCCGTTCGGGCAAGGGGGGACGCGGCGCGGCGCAAGGGCCTGACGCGGCGCCGGAACGCGACGCGAAACCGGTTTCGATCCTCGTCGCCGACGACTCGATCACGACCCGCACGCTCGAGAGGAACATCCTCGAAGCCGCGGGTTACGAGGTGAGCGTCGCAGCGGACGGGTTAGAAGCGTGGACGCTGTTGCAGCAGTCGGAGTGCGGCTTGCTGGTATCGGACGTGAACATGCCGCGCATGGACGGGTTCCAGCTGACCGAACGGATCCGATCGGACTTTCGGCTCAAGGACCTCCCCGTCGTCCTGGTCACGTCTCTGGACGATCCCCAGGACCGGGAGCGGGGTGTCGCCGTGGGAGCAGACGCATACATCGTAAAAGGATCGTTCGACCAGGACAGGCTGCTCGAGACCATCGGGCGGCTCGTATAGCCGTGTGGCGCGTCCTCGTGGTGGACGACTCGGTGGTGGCGCGCACGCTGCTCAAGCGTGTCCTCGAGCGCGACCCGGCCTTGAAGGTGGCGGGTGAGGCGGCCGACGGGAAGGAAGCCGTCGCTGCGGCCATGCGCCTCCGGCCGGACGTGATCGTGATGGACGTGCGGATGCCGGTGATGGACGGTTTGGAGGCGACGAAGGAGATCATGCGCCGGTGCGCGACTCCGATCGTCCTCGTCACCGCCGGCAACCGGCCCCCCGAGGTCGACATGTCGTTTGCCGCGCTCGACGCGGGAGCGGTCGCGATGCTTGACAAGCCGCACGGGGAGGCCGTCGCCGGCAGTTCCGCGCAAGTCACCGAGTTCGTCGACACGATAAGGCTGATGGCCGAGATAAGGGTGGTGGGACGCCGCTTCGCAAAAGAGACCGCGACGCGTGGCGCTTCCTTCCCGAAAGCAGGGGCTCCGGAGGTCGACGTGGTCGCGATCGCCGCCTCGACCGGGGGCCCTGCCGCTCTGGCGCAGATCCTGCGCGACCTCCCCTCTCGTCTGCGCGTCCCGATCCTCGTCGTGCAGCACATCGGCGCGGGATTCGACGACGGGCTCGTGAGCTGGCTGGGTGCCGGCTCGGCTCTGCCCGTCCGGTTGGCCGAGGCGGGTGCCCCGCTCCTGCCCGGCGAGGTCGTGGTGTGCCCGCACGACCGTCATCTGGGCGTGGACGACCGACTGCGCGTCGTCCTGGACGATCGGGACCCGATACGCAGACACCGGCCTTCGGCGACGTACCTGTTCGGATCGATCGCGCGCTGTCACAACGTGAACGCGCTCGGCGTTGTCTTGACCGGCATGGGGAACGACGGCGTGGAGGGGCTCGTGGAGTTGAAGAACGCCGGCGGGCTGATCGTGGCGCAGGACGAGGCGACGTCGGTCGTGTACGGGATGCCGCGGTGCGCCGTAGAGCTCGGCCTCGCCGACGCCGTCCTGCCGCTCGACGACATTGCCGCCGCGATAGTGGCGGCGACCCAGATCACGTCGCTAGACCGGGCCTGACTCCGTCACCCGGCGTCGCGGCCGCGCCCCTCATCGTCGACCGAAAGGTCTTCCTGACTAGTCAGTGAGGTCCGGCACGAGGGTCAAGCCGGGGTTGCTGCCTACTTAAAGATGGTCCGCGAATCGGCTAAACGGGCAGATAACCCCGCCGATGTCTCAGGAGTCAGCGAAAGGGCAAACCCGCTCGGAAGGCGGGGGCGCAAAGCCACGGGACCAGATCGGTCAGCCGGGCTACCGAACGAAAGGGAAGCCGATGAAGCTTCGCAGCATCGCCGCCGTTGGAGCGGCAAGCGCAGTACTCGTCTCGAGCATGATCACGTCCGCCGCAGCTGCGGATCCCACCGATGTCGTGGTGACCGGCGCGAGCAGCCTCGGTCTGACGACGGTAACGGCCGGCAACTTCACCGGCATCACCCTCGACGGCTCGGTCAAGACGACCTACGCCGCGCTCGACAACTTCGACGCCACGGACGCCCGCGGCACCGGCGCCGGTTGGAACGTCACCGTCCAGGGGACGCAGTTCGCGGAGCACAACGGAACCGCCTACGTCGCGAGCGGCAAGACGCTGCCGCTCAACTCCATGCTTCTGGCGGTTCCGACGGTCGCGAAGAAGGATTCCACGAGCTCCGCGCTCCCGACCGTCAGCATCGGCTCGTCGACGGCGGTCGACGCTTCCTCTGCCGTGAAGATCGCGTCCGCCGCGGCCGACGGCACCGGGATGGGCTCGTACACCTTCACTCAGGGTGACCTGGACACCGGCACCGCGGGGACGCAGCCGCTCAAGCTGACGGTCCCGGCGAGCGCCTACGCCAAGACCTACCGCAGCGACGTCACTGTCTCGATCGTCTCGGGTCCGTAAGCAACGGTCTCGATCGCACTTCTCAAGAGGGCCCGGGCGGTTCAGCTCGGGCCCTCTTTGCCGTTCCCGGCGCGGGCGGACGCAGAAGGATTTCGCTCACATGGACATTATGCTGGCGCTGCGAGCCGCGACCGAGAACGTACCGGGGTCCGGTCGCTTCGGCCCCGTGGAGGAGGGAACACCCATCATCAAGCGCGTGGGGATCGTCGCGATGTCGGCCGGCATCCTCCTCTTCGGCGTGCGGGCCGCGCAGGCGCAGTCCCTCGGCATCACGGCGGCCACCGTGTCCGATTTCACGCCGGTATCCCTCAGCGGCTCCGTCGCGACGACCACCGCCTCGATGAGCGACTTCGCCGTCACCGACTCGCGCGGTACGGGTGAAGGTTGGAACGTGGTGGCTCAGGCAACATTGTTCGCCGAATGGAACGGCACCGCCTACGTCCCGGGAGGCAAGGCGCTTCCCGCAGGGTCCCTCTCGATGCCCCCGCCGACGGTGTCGCCGATCGACGCAGGCACGCCGTCCATCACCCCAGGGCCTTACGCGATCGACGGCTCCTCGGTGAAGATCGCGACTGCCGCCCCGGGTACGGGCGAGGGAACGTACACCTTCAGCCCGTCGGGTCCGCTAACGCTCACGGTAGTCGCGGGAGCGTACGCGCGGACGTACCGCAGCGAGGTCACATTTTCGGTCACGTCGGGTCCTTGATGCTCCGCGCCGCTATGCTGAGGTCACAGGAGTCGAGAGGGGGCAGGATCTTCAGATTCCACTGGATCGTCTCCGCAGCGCTTGTCTGCGGGTTGATGCTGTCGTCCGCGAACGCCGTCGCGCAAGAGCGCGGGGTTCAGTTCGCCGTCGAGCCCGGGCCGGGGTCCGAGACCGATCCTGCCGGCGGATACTTCGTGATCAAGGCCGAGCCGGGACAGCGAGTCCGCCAGTCGGTCACGTTGCGCAACGAATCAAGCCGGTCGATCGAGTTGCAGCTCGCCGCCGTCGACGCGACCACGGGACAGCTCGGTGGAGTCTCCTACGGCCTCCCCGACGACGAGGTCGAGAAGACGGGCGCGTGGATAACGCTCTCCCGGAGCAAGGTGTCGTTCGAGCCCGGAGAGGCGCGGTCGGTGACGTTTGAGGTGTCGGTTCCTCCGGACGCCGGCAGCGGCGAGCACATCGCCGGGATCGCGGTGTGGGAACCGGGGGACGAGAAAGGGAAGAAGGGCGATCAACCGGTCTCGGTCGTGGTCCGTACGCGCCGGGTCATGGCGGTGCAGGTCGACGTAGGTGGGGCGAAGGTGCCCGAGCTGGTCGTCACCGGCATCGATCCCGCAGCTCGTCCGGATGGGCTGTATCTGGAGATCGGGATCGAGAACCGCGGCAGTGCGATGACGACAGGAGACGGGACCGTCGAGATCTCGAATCAGGATTTCGTCAGCGACTTCTTCGTCGATACGTTCGTCCCCGGGACGAGGATCGGCTACCCGGTGAAATGGACGGACGATCCACGCGAGGGCACGTACGACGCGCGGGTCGAGATCAGTTACGAAGGCAAGGTCGCCGAGTGGAGCGGGACGTTCACGATCGGCGACCCGCTGCTCGCCGACCTGGAAGATCGCGGGGTGGAGGTTGCGGACGGGTTCCCGATAGTCCCCGTGGGGGCCGCTGCCGGAGCAATCGCGGCTCTCGCCGCAGGATGGTGGACCGTGCGCTCGAGGCGCAGGCGTACCGAGCCGGCGGATGGCGCAGTCGGCTGGACGGGACCGAGCGGCGTCTCCGCGCCCGGTTCGCCTGCCACCGTCGCGACGCCGCCGGGAGAGGCGGCATCGCCGCGGCGCGGGGGACCGCCACCTCCTCCGCCGCCTCTGCGCCCGCCTGGGACGACCGACTAGGCGGAGCCTCGGCGTCGGACGCCTTAGCCGCGGCGCGCTTGCCTAGGCGTTTTCGTTGAGGCGTTCACGCAGCAGGCGCTTGCATTCCTCGGCGCCACGCCGGCTGTGCTCCTGCATGCGCCGGAACGCCGATGCGAGGTCCTGATCGCCCTCTCGCTCGGCGTCTTGCGCGTACTGGTCCAGGCGCCAGACGTGCTCGAGGCATAGATGCGTGACGGTGATGAGGTCGTAGTTCTTGTCCTTCGTCCCGCTTTCCGGCGTCGGCGCGCCCATGGCAACCTCCCGCTCGAGATCGTGCTTCGGCTTCCTTGCACCGCGGCACGACTATAGACCCGCCGTAGACCACCGGACGGGCGTGAAGGCGGCGGCCGTAAGACTTGGATAAGACCTTATGTAGGAGGATTCGGGGGATCCTCAAGCGGAGGAGTCGTCATCTACCTTCTGGCGGTTGCGTTCCTGGGCGGCGTCGCGTCGGCGCTGACGCCGTGCGTCCTGCCGATACTCCCCGCGCTCCTGGCGGTGTCCGGCGCCGGCGGCCGCCGGCGCGTCCTGGGCCTCGTCGTCGGGCTCGAGCTCTCCTTCTTCCTGCTCGGCATCGTCCTCGCCGGCGCGTTGAGCGCCCTCGGGCTGCCGGGCGGGCTCCTGCGATGGACCGGGGCCGCGCTGCTGGTCGCGCTCGCGCTCACGATGGTGGTTCCGGCGTTGCACGAGCGGTTCCAGGCCGCGGTCTCGGCAGCCACCGCTCCGCTCGCGTCCTCGGCCCCCCGCAGGAGCGGCTTTCTAGGCGGGCTCCTGGCGGGGGCGCCACTCGGGTTGATCTGGGCGCCCTGCGCGGGGCCAATCCTCGCCGGGATCACCGTCGCCGGCGCCACGACGAGCTTCAGCGGGCGGACCGTCGCCACGATGGCCGCGTACGGGCTCGGGATGCTGGGACCTCTCCTCGCGATCGGCTTCGGCGGCCGGCGCCTCTCGGACTTCCTGCGCGCGAAGCTCGGCGGGGGCCGCCGCATCGAGCTGGGGATGGCGGCAGTGCTCCTGCTCACCGCGGCGATGGTGGGTTTCGGCTGGGTCAACTCCCTCAACCGCTTCCTCGCGGACAGAATCGGCCTCTCGTCGACGCCGACCGCGGCCCTGGAGCAGCGCGCGCTCGCGCGCGGCTCCGGCTTCGAGTCCGGGGGAGACGAGCGCGTGCGTGTCCCGGAGGAGGAGCTCGCGTTCAACGGCTACCCGGAGCTCGAGGAGCTCGCCGACTACGGTCCGGCGCCCGAGCTCGCAGGGATCAGCGACTGGTTCAACAGCAAGCCGCTGACGTTGCGCGAGCTCCGCGGGAAGGTCGTCCTCATCGACTTCTGGACGTACTCGTGCATCAATTGCATCCGGACGTTCCCGTATCTGAAGCAGTGGTACGCGAACTACGAGGACGACGGGTTCGTGCTGCTCGGCGTCCACACGCCGGAGTTCGCGTTCGAGAAGGAGCCGCGCAACGTCGCCGCGGCGATCGACGACTTCGGGATCGAGTACCCGGTCGCGCTCGATCCGGACTACCGCACGTGGGAGAGCTTCCACAACCACTACTGGCCGGCCCACTACCTCATCGACCGCCACGGCGTCCTGCGCTCGGTCCACTACGGCGAGGGCGCGTACGAGCGGACCGAGAACGAGATCCGCCACCTGCTCTCGCTGCCGGCATCCGCGTCCGTCTCCGACGACGCGGCGAACCTGGCGCCGCGCACGCCGGAGACCTACCTCGGCTACGGCCGCGCCGAACGTTTCGCCGGCATGGTGGGCGAGCGGTTCGGTCTCGTCCCGGACGAGCGCGCGGCCTACGAGGTACCCGACGAGCTGCCCGTCAACTGGTGGACTTACGAGGGCACGTGGACCGTCGAGGAGGAGAAGGCGGTCGCGGGCGCGGACGCGGCGATCGAGCTGCACTATCTCGGCCGGGAGGTCCACATCGTGGTGGGTCCCGGAACGGGTGAGGGCGGCACGCTGACGCTCGAGGGCGAGGGGACGACTCGGACGATCGAGATCGACGGGCACCGTCTCTACACGCTGCGCTCGGGCGATCACGACGAGGGGATGCTGCGACTCGAGGCCTCGGAAGGCGTCGAGGTCTACTCGTTCACCTTCGGGTAGCGGCCGGACTCATTCGCGGGAGGCCGCCGGCACGACGACTGCGAAGCGGGATCCCCGCCCGACCGTGCTGTCGACGTCGAGCCGGCCTCCCAGCGCCTCGACCACGCGCTTCGCCAGCGCCAGCCCGAGACCCGCGCCCCTCTCGGCGCGGCTCGCGTCACCTCGCCAGAAGGGTTCGAAGACCCGTACGAGGGACTCCTTGGGGATGCCCTCGCCCTCGTCTTCGACCGCGAGCTCGACGGAGTCGCGGACCCGCCGGCCCACGATCCGCACCGTCCCGTCCGAGGGCGTGTGCCTGATCGCGTTCTGCACGAGGTTCTGCAGCACCCGCGTGAGCCGCGGTGAGACGAACGTCGCCTCGGCTCCGCCGAGAGCAGTCTCGACGCTCACGCCCTTCTCGACGGCCTGCGCTCCACACGCGGCCAGAACGGATCCCACGACCTCGTCGAGGGTCGCCCGCTCGCTCTCGGCACGTATCGCGCCGGCGTCGAGCTGGACGAGCTCGAACAGGTCGTCGACGAGCGCCACCAACGCATCCAGCGAACGGCGCATCTCGCCCGCGTACCTGCGGAACGTGTCGCGGTCGTCGACCACCCCGTCGTCGATCGCTTCGACCATCGCGCGCAGCCCCGCCAGCGGCGTCCTGAGGTCGTGCGAGACCGCCGTGATGAGGTCGTTGCGGATAGCGACGGCTCTCTGCTCCGCCGCGATCGTCTCCTCCAATCGTGCCGCCATCTCGTCGAGCGTGCGTCCGAGCTGGCTCAGCTCGGGACCGCCGTCGACCGGCCCGATCCGCGTCGACAGGTCGCCGCGGCCCAGCGCCTCGGCGCCCTCCGCGACGCGCTCGACGCCCGCGCGGAACGAGCGGGAGAGCGCGACAGCGGCCCCGACGCCCGCGGCGCCCGAGTACGCGATGAGCGACGCGATCAGCGCCGCGTCGTGCTTCACCAGCATAAGCGCGGAGAGGACGCCGAGGTTGGCGACGGCGACGATCACGCCGATGAGCGCGAGCGCGACGAAGCGCGTCCGGACGGTCGCCCGCCGAAGCAGGGGAGCCGCGAGCGCCGCCGCCACAACCGTCGCCGCGATCGCCGGCAGCAACAGTTCGACGAGATGGACGAGCTCGCCCCCTCGCATCCCGGCGCCGCGCGCCACGACCAGCGTCGTCAGCGCACCGGCACATGCCGCGATCGTGACTATGGCAACAGGTCCCCATCGCCTCACGGGTCGAACCTGTACCCCGTGCCCCACACGGTCACCAGGTGGGCCGGCTCCGAGGGATCAGCCTCGATCTTCTCGCGCAGCCTCCTGATGTGGACCGTGACGGTGGCGGGGTCGCCGTAGAAGGCGAAGTCCCACAGCTCCTCGAGCAGGTGCGTACGCGAGAAGACGGTGCCGGGATTCGACGCCATCAGGTACAGGAGGTCGAACTCCCGCGGCGTCAACGGGACGGGTTCGCTGTCGCGGTAGACGCGTCGCCCCGCGGCGTCGATGTGCAAGTCGGCGACGTCGACGTCCGACGCGCCGGTCTCCCACTCCCGGGCGCGTCTCAGCACCGCACGGACGCGTGCGACCACCTCGCCGGGGGAGAAGGGTTTGCTCACGTAATCGTCCGCGCCCAGGTCGAGGCCCGCGATGCGATCGTGCTCCTCCCGCTTCGCCGTGAGCATGATCACGGGAACGTCGCCGGCCGCCCGGATGCGTTCGAAGACCGCGAAGCCGTCGAGCTTCGGAAGCATCAGGTCCAGAAGGACGAGATCCGGAGGATCACTTACGAACGCGGCGACGCCGGCCTCGCCGTCCTCGGCGAGCTCGACGCGGAAGCCGTCCTTCACGAGGTAACGGCCGAGCACTTCGCGCACGATGGGCTCGTCGTCGACGACGAGGACCTTGGGAGCCATCCGTCGATTGTGCGCCCGAACGATTAAGAAATCCTTACCTCCTCCTCGTCACCGCCGGTTCGTAAGGTCCTCGTAAGGAGCCGCTGCCTAGGGTGAGGACCCCTACTGGAGGAGGCCCCGCCATGGAGGCGACCGGCAAGAAGGCACTTCGCAGGTTCTTGACGCCCCGGTGGATCGGCGTGGGAATGGTGGTTCTGGCCGCACTCGTGGCGGTCGTGCTCCTCTGGTTCCAACCGCAGAAGCTCTTCCAGGACACGCGCGTCGACGAGCCGCCTCCGGGCACTATGGCGAAAGACGACGACGCCATGGCCGAAGACGACGACGGAATGATGGCCGGCGAGGCGATGGCCTTCGCCGGGAGCTTCCGCAGCATCGACCACACGACCAGCGGTACCGCCACGGTCGCCCGGGCCGGCGATGGGCACTACTACGTCCGCCTCGAGGATTTCTCGACCGAGAACGGCCCCGACCTGTTCGTCTACCTGTCGGCCGCGCCGGCTACCGCGAACGATCGCGAGTTCGCCGACGAGTTCGTGAACCTCGGCTCGCTCAAGGGCAACATCGGGAACCAGAACTACCGGGTGCCCGAAGGGACCGACCTGGAGAGCTACGAGAGCGTCGTGATCTGGTGCCGCCGGTTCACGTCGCCGTTCGGCGCGGCTCCGCTGGACGAGCTTCCGACGTGAGGACCGGCCTCTCGCGGTGTCGGGTGCCGCGGGGTTGGGTAATCGATCATCGAGGTCGCGATCCGACCGGAGGGACGAGATGCCGGGACGGCAGGGCAGGGATAAGACCGGGGGGACGAGGCCGTGACGTCGCGCCTTCTGCGCACGCGGACAGACGATCATCGGACGCTCGGCCGGTCGGTTGCGCCCCACGTCATCGCGCTCGAGGGTGTCGACGACTCGTTCGACGCCGTCCTCGATCTCGTGGGGGATGCGTCGCTCGTCCTTCTGGGGGAGGCGACGCACGGGACGTTCGAGTTCTACGCGGCCCGTGCGGCCATCTCGAAACGCCTGATCGTGGAGCGCGGTTTCACGGCGATCGCGGCCGAGGCCGACTGGCCGGACGCGTACAGGGTCAACTGCTACGTCCGCGGGCGGAGCGGCGATCGTGATGCCGACGGCGCCCTGGCGTCGTTCGGGAGATTCCCCACGTGGATGTGGCGCAACGAGGTCGTGTCCGAGCTCGTCGGATGGCTGCGCGACCACAACGAGTCGGCGACGCGCCGGGTGGGGTTCTACGGGCTCGACATCTACGGCCTCCACCGTTCGATCGAGGCGGTCCTGAGCTACCTCGACAAGGTCGACCCGGACGAGGCGCGGCGGGCGCGCCTCCGCTACGGCTGCTTCGGCTCCGTCGCCGAGGACGGACAGGCGTACGGGTATTCGGCGCACGCCGGGACGGCGTCCTCGTGCGAGGACGAGGTCGTCGACCAGCTCGTCGCGCTGCAAAGGGCCGCGGGGGAGCACGCCGCGCGCGACGGCCGGATCGCCGAGGACGAGCAGTTCTTCGCCGAGCAGAACGCTCGCCTCGTAGTCGCGGGCGAGCAGTACTACCGGGAGATGTATCGCGGCAACGTGCGGTCGTGGAATCTGCGCGACGTTCACATGGCGGAGACGCTCGCCGCGCTGCACGGGCACCTCGGGCGCGACGGGACCCCTCCGAAGATCGTCGTCTGGGAGCACAACTCACACGTCGGCGACGCCCGTGCCACCGCGATGGGGCGGCGCGGGGAGCTCAACGTCGGGCAGCTCGCGCGCCAACGTTACGGCGACGACGTCGTCCTGATCGGGTTCACGACGTTCGACGGGACGGTCCGCGCGGCGTCCGATTGGGGCGCGGACGCGGAGGTCAAGACGGTCCGGCCGGCCCTCGAGGGCAGCTACGAGGCTGCGTTCCACCACGCGGGGAGCCGGGACTTCTTCCTGCCGCTGGGGGAGGATCGCGTCGCGGAGTCGCTGTCGGACCCGCGGCTCGAACGCGCGATAGGGGTGATCTATCGTCCGGAGACCGAGCGCGCCAGCCACTACTTCGAGGCGGTCCTGCCGGAGCAGTTCGACGGCGTCGTCCACTTCGACACGACGGCGGCGATCCGCGCGCTTCCCCCACCGCCCGACCCGGCCCCGGCCGACCTGCCGGAGACGTTCCCCGAAGGCGTCTAGGACCGGCCTCTCGCCCGCAGCACCTTGGCGGTTAACCGGGATGTTGAACCGCGCTCACGCGTCGGAGATAATCCGTCCACACCTGTAGACGACCGGGGGCGCAATGGGCAGGTCGGGGCGGTCACTCCGCCGGGCGGACGAGGTCCGGGGGCCGCGGCTCGCGACGCCGCCGCGCCGTCGCGCCGGACCCGCCGGCCCCTTCCTTCGAGTGGCGTCGTGATCGCAGACGCGGCGTCACCGCCGGCCGTCGTCCTCAACGGGATCGACGGAGCGACCGGCGACTACGCGATCGGCCCTCTCGATCCCGCGGCCGTCGCGGCACTCGCGCGGGGCGAGACGCTCCCGCCGGGGGTCCTGGACGAGCTCGAGGCGAAGCACGCCCAGGCTACGGTCGATCACCTCGGTGTCATGGCCGGCGTCGACGCCTACGACCTCGCCCAGGCGGGGTGGGGCGTCGTCTTCGCGTCCGATACCGCCCCCGCGGTGCGCGACGCGCTGTCGCCGTTGCTGGAACATCGCAAGGCCGCGGCCACCCGACGAGACGGACGCTTCTATCGCGAGCTCGCCGGTGCCGACGGATACCGCACGGGCGAGTCGAGCCTCGACTTCCTCGTCCGTCACGGCGTGGCGCCGGGACAACCCGCGAATCCCGAGCGGATGCCCTACTACCTGCTGATCGTCGGATCGCCCGAAGCCGTGCCGTTCCGGTTCCAGTACCAGCTCGACGTGATCTACGCGACCGGACGCGTCTGGTTCGACGACGTCGATTCGTATGCACGCTACGCCGCGGCGGTCGTCGCAGCCGAAGGCGGTCCTGCACCCCGCGACCGCAGAGCAGTGCTCTTCGGCGCCGAGAACGCGGGCGACGCGGCAACGCACCTGAGCGCGAACCACCTCGTGCGCCCCCTGCACGAGAGGCTCGCGGCCGGGGACGGTTGGACGATCGAGGCCGTCGCCGGCGAGGGCGCGACCAAGGCGCGGCTCGGCGACCTGATCGGCGGGAGCGATCGCACCGGATTGCTGTTCACCGCTACGCACGGGATGACGTTCCCGAACGGCGACCGCAGGCAGGTCCCCCACGCCGGCGCGCTGCTGTGCCAGGACTGGCCCGGCCGCGCCTGGAAGCAGGCGATCCCGGAGGACTTCTACTTCTCGGGCGACGACGTCGCGCCCGACACCACGGCCGCGGGCCTGATCGCGTTCCTGTTCGCGTGCTACGGCGCGGGGACCCCGGCGACGGACGAGTTCAACCGGGACCCGCGCGTCCCGCGGAACGTCGCCCCACACGCTTTCGTCGGGCGCCTCCCTCAGCGGCTGCTCGACGCCGGCGCGCTCGCGGTCGCCGGTCACGTCGACCGTGCCTGGTCGTACTCGTTCGCCTGGCCCGGGCTCGACCGGCAGGTCGAGGTCTTCGAGTCGGCGCTCGGAGAGCTGCTCCGCGGGGCGCCGGTGGGCCTCGCGATGGAGTTCTTCAACACACGGTATGCGACGTTGACCTCGGAGCTGGAGAGCCTCAAGGAGGAGGCCGCCTACGGCGCGGTGCCCGACGACGCGCGCGTCGCGCACCTATGGACGGCGAAGACCGACGCTCGCAACTACGTCGTGATCGGGGACCCGGCCGCGCGGCTCCCGGGTGCCGCCGCGCCCTCATGACCGACCCGGTCGAGATCCTCGTACGCGTCCGCGGTGCTGGTCCTGGACCGCTCGCCGAGGCGACCGGTGCCGGCGTTGCCGGGCGGTACCGCGTCGAGGCCGAGCTCGACGACGGGAGCCGCTACGAGAATCCCGAGGCGATCGCCGACCTCGCCCGACTGAGAGCCGCCGCGCTGGATCCCGAGGCATACGGGCGCCGGCTCTTCGAGTCCCTCTTCAGCGGCCGGATAGCGGCGGCGTACGAACGGGCCGTCGGCCGCGCGGGACCGTCGGGGATGGTCCGCGTGCTGCTCTGGATCGACGACGACCTTACGGAGGTCCATGCGCTGCGCTGGGAGCGCCTCCGTCACCTCCGCAACGGCGCGCTCGTGCCGCTCGCGGCGTCCGTGCAGACGCCCTTCGCGCGGTTCGTCCCGGTCGAAGCCGTCCCGCCGCCGCCGGTGCCGACGCGTCCCATCCGGATACTGGTCGCGGTCTCCAACCCCGCGAACCTCCCCCCGGGGCTGAACCCGATCGACGTGGAGCGAGAGGTCGAGGGCGTGACCGCCGCGCTGGGCGACCTGCGCACGCGCGCCGAGATCTCCGTCACGATCCTGCCCGGCAGGACGGGCCTGTCGCCCGACCTGAGCCGCGAGCTCGCGACACAGGGCTACGAGATCGCCGCCGGTCCGACCACGCGCGACGAGCTGTGGCGCCGGCTGCCCGGCCACCACGCGCTACACCTACTCGCGCACGGAAGGTTCCGCAGCAACGGCGGCGGCTCGCCGGGGCAGTCCGCGCTGTTCCTGGAGCGCGCCGACGGGAGCGTCGACGCCGCGACCGACGCGGAGCTCGTCGCGAAGCTCGCGACCGCGCACCCGCTGCCACACCTCGTCTTCCTCGCGGCGTGCGAGTCGGCCTCGGGAGCCGAGGGCATCCATCCCTTCCTTGCGCTCGGGCCGAAGCTCGTGCGCGCCGGCGTGCCCGCCGTCGTCGCGATGCAGGGTGTGGTCGCGGTGGAGGTGGCGCGCGCGATGACGCACGACTTCTATGCCGCGCTGTCGGATCACGGCGTCATCGACGTCGCGCTGAACCAGGCGCGGCAGGTGGCGTTCGCCCGGAAGGAGACGACGTGGTCGTCTCCCGCCCTCTTCACGAGGATGCGGCGGGGCGTCCTGTTCGTACCGAGGAACCACGCGAACCGCGTCTCGACCGAGGCCGGGACGATCGAACCGGGTGGGGTCCACGGTGCGGTGCTGCAGGAAGACACCGAATCTCCGAAGCTGCGCCGGCGCGGACGCGCCGTCCTCCTTCCCCGGCGCCCGCGGGTCCCGCTCGATCGCGCCGGCGAGATGGAGGCTGCGCGGCAGCTGATCGGCTCCGGCCGATCGGTCGAGCTCGTCGGGCCGAACGGGAGCGGGAAGACCTTGCTTCTGAAGCATCTCGTGCACGAGCTCGGTTCCCTCCCCGCGGACGGGGTCGTGCACGTCGGGGGCCGCGGGCGCGGCGCGAACGACCTTCTGAGCTACCTCTTCGACGCGCTGGTCGAGACCGATCGGAACTACCTCCCGAACGAAGCCGAACGCCGTCGCCATCTCCAGGACAGCCGCGTCCTCTTCGCGGTCGACGACGCGGAGCTCCCGCGCGAGGAGATCGAGGCGCTCCTCGACGGCGCTCCCCGGGCGACGTTCCTGCTCGCCGCGAGCGAGCGCAACGCCTGGGAGGACGTCGAGGTGGTCTCCCTGCCGTCCCTGCCGGTCGCCGACTGCGTCACGTTGTTCGAAGAGGAGCTGCGACGATCGTGCGACGCTCCCCAGCGCCGCCTGATCGAGGACCTGGCGGTCGCGCTCGAGGGAAACCCGCTGCGCGTGCTCCAGCTTGCCGCGCTCGTCCGTGACGAGGGGTTGCCCCTCGAAGACGCGCTCGCGCACGTGCGGTATCTCGGAGCCGCGGCGGCCCCGTACGTGGGGCTGTCCGACGAGGACCGCGTCGCGCTGGCGGTCGTAGCCGCGGCCGGCGGCGACGGCGTCCACGTCGCCCGGATCGCGGACGCGTCCGGGGTGGAGCATGCGGCTCCCGTGGTCGAGCACCTGGAGCGACGCCACCTCCTGCGCGCGGGCAGCCCCTGGTATTCGGTGACGGATCCCGAGTCTGCGGCGAAGTCCCACCCGGAGCTCTTCCACGAGCAGGTCCTGACGAGCTTCGCGAGGTGGACGCGCGCGCATGCAGGCGACCCCGGGCTCGTCCTCCAGCATGCCGACGCCCTCCTGGGCCTCCTGCGGCGGACCCCGGTCGCGGACGAGCGTTACGACGCGATCGCCGGGCCGCTCGAAGACGCACTGATCGTCGGCCGTCGCTGGGATGCGTGGAGAGAGCTCTTGCAACGGCAAGCCGGCTGGGGCCACGCGCCGAGCGAAGCGCGCGTGCTGCACCAGCTCGGGGCGCATGCCTACGGGCAGGGCGACTATGCCGGGGCGGTGGGGCGCTTCGCCACCGCTCTGCGGATGAGGCTCGAAGTCGACGACGAGGAGGGGGCCGCGCTCACGCGGCACAACCTCGAGGTAGCAGAGCACGCTCTCGAACCAACGCCGCAGAAGCGGAGCCGCGGCCGACGCCGGCGCCCGGGACGCCGCCTGCCTCCGTGGACCGGGGCGCTCGTCCTCGTGCTCGTCGCCGCCGGTCTCGCGGGGACGGGCGTGAGGCTCTTCTACGCCGCGGACGAGGAGGCCCCCACGCCGTCGGCAGTCCCCACGGACGCGCAGCAGACGTCGCGTGCGCTCGGAGGAGTCGCGACGCGGAAGTCGCCGGTCGACGAGCGGCCGAACGTGATCGTTGGGGACCTCGTCCTGCATGAGGGGGACATCACCGATGCCGGCGCCTACGTGGCCCCGGTGACGACCTCCGTCACCAACACCGGGACGACGGACGCGGGCGCGTTCAAGGTTGCGTTCGAGTACGTCCACGTCGCGACGGCCTCGCCCGAGACCGCGT
The DNA here is from genome assembly GCA_030861725.1 of Actinomycetota bacterium. GTDB lineage: Bacteria > Actinomycetota > CADDZG01 > CADDZG01 > WHSQ01 > JALZEG01. Next base: position 60,814 of record JALZFC010000007.1, read on the forward strand.
CGCCACCGGCCTCGCCCTCGCTCGTACCGTTCTCCGTTCCTTCCGAGGCCGAGCTCGCGCCCTCGCCTCTTTCCTTTGCGTTCGTGCGCGGGCTTGGTGCAGGGGAGACGATCCCGATTACAGGCTACCTACGGTTCCCCGGAGAGCTTCGCGGAGCCCACGTGTCCGTAACAGCGGTGGCCGACAGCTGCGCTGCCGAGGACATCCCCGACCCGCCGTGCCGCATCGACGAGGCCTCCGACGAGGACAATCGCTCGAGGCCGCAGTCGCTTCTCATCCCCCCGCGCGATCAGATCAACTAGGGCTTGAGGACGTCGGCGAACAGCTTCAGCGCGGGGTCCGAGACCCAATAGCTGCTGTGGTCGATCGCGTCCGCGGCCCCGATCTTCACCGGGTCCGCGATCGGGAACCTCGGGGAGCCGTTGTTCGAGAAGACGCCGTCGTGCGGGACGACGAGATCGTTGGGCGCCTTCTCGAAGATCGCGTCGGTCACGCGGTCGCGGGCGAAGCGGCCGAGTGGATCGCCCTCCGCCGGCTCGAAGTTCGAGGCGACCGCGAAGTACGCGCCGCCGGGGCCCGGGAACGGAGACGCATTCGGGCCGTTGAGGAACTCCGACAGGTAGGACCCGCTCGGGTTCATCGACATGATCCCGTCGAGGCCCCCCAGCGCCCCGACGGCGAGCTGCTTGACGACGCTCACGATGACGGCGAGGACGTCGGTGACCGCGTTGTCGGGAACGAGCTCGAGCAGGTTCGTCCAGGTGTCGACGAGCTCGCCGAGGTGCTGCGGGTGCGCCAGCGCGGTGCCGGCGTTCGGGGTGCCGACCATCACGACCTTGCGCACGTTCAGCGCGCCCGGCGGAAGACCGGCTTCCTCGGGGTGCTCGGCGAGCACGCGCGCGACCAGCCCGCCCCGGGAATGCGCGAGCACGTCGACCGTCAGCTGCGCGTCGCGCAGCTGCGCGGCCAGCCACTTCACGTTCTCCGTGGGCGTTACCGAGACCGTGGGATGGTCGAAGGCGAAGACGCGCCCGGAGTAGGCGTCGTTGAGGCGCTGCACGAGGTCCTCCGGGAGCCGTCGGAAGGCCCCGTGCGTGACGCTCATCGTGCCGTGCACCAGCAGGAGCGCGGGACCTCCCGTCAGCGACGCGACCTCAGCAGGTGTCAGCGCGGGGACGTCTCCCGTGCGATAGGTCCCGCGCTCGAACGAACGGAGGCGGTGGGGGTGCTTGTCCTTCTCCCATCTCGAAGCGAACAGCTGCGCGGCAGCTCCTGCAGCGGCGTCGATCAGCTTGAACGCGAGGACCTTCAGCACCTTCTTCCCGAGCGCGCCGACGAGGCCGCGCCGGCCGGAGTCCGGAGCGGGCACGACCGACTTCGGGACCGTGTACGTCCGCGAGTCGCCGCCACGCGTGACCGACTCCTCCGGCGGGATGTCGTCGGGAGCGACCCATCGGAGGACACCGTCCTCGTCCGCGGCGAGGAGAACCTGCCCCATCCCGGACCCGGGACCGGGGACCTTGACGGCGATCGCGGGCTCACCCCTGCTCGTCGAGCGGGTGAGTGTGCCGGGCGGCTGCCATTCCTCCGCGTGGTCCCGGATCGCGATCGTCAGCTGCTCCCGCGCCCCGGTCGCGTCGAGCGCCTCCACCAGCACGGGCGTCGCCTCGTCCGCGGCCCTCGTCCCCGGCGTGCGGGCGTAGTGGACCTCGACCTCCCCCGTCAGCCCCGGCGTCGCGATCTCGACTCCGTCTACCTCGATCGGAAATCCGTCCGGGCGGAGCGATTGCGACATCGGGTCCTCCTAGGTCTGGTCGCGCTCGACGAGCTGCATCTTCGGGTGGCCGAAGAACTGGTACGCGAGCCGCGCCACCGAAGCTTCCTTGTCCTTGCGCTTGATGCCGTCCTCGGTGACCTTTGCCCTCTCCGCCCGGAGGATCTCCGCCGGCCCCAACCGGTCGCCGCCCAGCGACCGCTCGTAGAACCCGAGCGCGACCTCGCTCGCGACGGCGTCGTCGATCGACCACAGCGCGGCTACGACCGCGGAGGCGCCGGCGAACAGGAACGAGTGCGACATCCCCGAGTAGTCGCCGAGGACGAGGTTCGACGCTCCGACCTGGCACGCGTTGAGGAACACGAGCGGTCTGCGCTCGCCCAGCTCCCCGCTGTCCACGTTGCCGGGCTGGAGGTACTCGGGGATGTTCTCGTCCGGCTTCCCCTCCGGGTGGGCGATCAAGATCAGACCGTCGCGGCTTCCGTCGAGATCGAAGCGCCCGTGCAGCGCGAAGTGCAGCACGTCGGCCGGAGGGTCGCCGCGGATGCACGCCAGGACCTCCTCGAAGGAGGCGTTCACGGGCTTGGCACGCGGCCATCTCTTCAGCAGCTCGGCCGCTTCCTCCTCCGCGCGCTTCAGCCGGTTCCACCCCGGCACGCCCTCGTACACGCCGCTTACGACTGCCTGGTCTGCGACCGCGACCTGCTGCGGGGGCCGCGGGGGCGGCTTCTGCCGCTCGTCCAGCGGCCAGCGCCCGATCACCGCCTGCGCTCCGAGGAACGGCGACGCGCTTGCGTCTGGCGACGGTGGATCGAGGACCGCGAGCTCCCACGGGACGTACGGGTCTTCCGTTACCAGGAGGATCGTCGGGGGCCTGGGGTCGACCGCCTCAATGACCTTTCGTATGGCCGACTGGACCGCGGGAGGGATCTTCGGCGCGATCGTCGACCGCCCCGTTCCCTCGAGCCACGAGAACAGGTTCAGCGGCGACGACGTCTCGTTCGCCTTCTTCACGATCTGCGCGAGGAACGCCTGCGGGGTCTCACCGATGTCGCTCGTCAGCGTCTGCTCGGGCACGTCGAACGCGACCAGGTGCGAGGACACGCTCCACAGCAGCTTCGTGCGCGCGACGTCGTCACCGCGCGAGATCGTGATCGACAGGTCGGGGGCCTCACCCGGGGGGAACTCCGACACGTCGCTGGGGGAGGCGGGCACGGGTTGCGTGGGAGCCTTCGTCGACGTGGCCTCCTCGGCCGAGGCGACGACCGCGACGTTGCGAGCGGCGTATCCCCTGATCTCGCCGCCGACCCGGAACGTCGCCCCGATGCGCCGGTCACGCGCGAGGCCCTGACCCGCGATCGCGACGAGCTGAACGGTCTTCGTCGGATACGGGTCCGCGGGCGTCACGTCGAGCGAGAAGACACGGTCGCCCACAACCGCGAACCCGTCGGGGTCGAGCATGAGCTCCACCTCGAGCGTGAACGGCCCGGCCGGAACGCTGAGTGCGCCGGTTCCCTCCACCTCCGGGTCGCGGTCGCCGCGGAGCCCGACCTCGACCGGGAAGACGGCGCCGGCGACGACGACGTCCTCGCACGAGAGGTGAGGCCATGCCGTCCTCTTGGCGGGAGCGGGTTCACCCACCCCGGCTCCCGGACCGCCTTCACTCATCTCGCCCGGGGGCGCAATGCCCGATGCCATGGGTTCGGCGCCGGTCGCGGGGATCGAGAAGTCGAATGCCGTCACGGGGAACTCGGTCTCCGCGCCTCCACCCGGCCCCGCTCCGAGCAACGGCGCGTCCCGCTCTCCCGTCTCGAACCCACCGACGGCTTCCAGCAGGTGGAACATCCGCGTCTTCTCGCCGGGATCCACGGCCGCGGAGAGGCGTCCCTCCAACGCCCGGCAGACGTGCGTCGACCCCGCCGCCGACAGCGCGTAGGCGACCTGGGCGTCGTCGATGACGGCCGTGAGGGCGTGGATGTCGAGGCCGGCCAGCGCGGTCACGGGCACGTCCACCGAGCCGGGCAGCGCGGCCACGACCTGCACGAGCCCGTTGCCGAATGCGTACGGAAAGGGATCCTCCAGCGTCCCGGCTGCGGCCTCGTCGGCCAGACGCGTCAGCAATCCGATGACGAGGTCGCCGGCGGCATCCGGCGAGAGCCGCGCCAACCGCCCGGGATCCCACTCGTGCGACGCGAGGTCGATCTCGTCGAGCAACGAGGCGACGTCCTCCGGTTGCGCGGGCTCCGTCTCTCCCGCCGCGGCGTGCTCCTCCGCCCGGGCCGCACCGGGAGTTTGATCCGGTTCACCCGTGATCGCCGGCGTCCCCTCTGCGTCGGCTATCCCCGTTGCCGCCCATATGGCGAGTCGCGGCGAGCGCGTGTCGCCCAGCGCGTCGAGCTTGCCGACGAGGTGCGAGATCAGCGCCGCCGGAAGGGGACGCGTCGCAACGATGCGGTCGTAGGCGACCCACGGACTGCCCCACATGAACGCCGGCTCGTCGTCGTCGAGGCTCTCCAGCACCGCGTCGAAGACCGTCGGGTCGCGGCGCGCCAGCGTAAGTCCGGCCCAGAAGCGCATCTCCGCGTCGCCCCGCTCCGCGACGGCCTGAAGCGGCGTCAGGTCGACGTCGAAGTCTTCCACCGGGACGCGAGCGAGGTGCTCGGCGGCGGCGACGTCGCCGGCCGCGGCGGCGGCCACGAGGGCCGCGGCGTCCTCGGCCGACGGGCGGTGGAGGATCGACCTGACGAGCGCCGCGGCGGGACCCTCACCGGCTGCGGCGTCTGCCAGCGCGGCACGGACGGAGTCCACCGGGACGAGGGACGCGACTCGGACGACGTCGGCGTGCAGGCCGCTGTCGTGCGGAACGGTGTCGAGGAGGTCGAGGACCTCGCGCGCAACCACATCCCACGCGTCCTCGTCGAGGGGCAGGTGCACGGCCGCGGACACGCCCGCCAAACGCACCTCCGCCGGGTCTCCTGCGGCAGCGCGCAGCAACCTGCTTACCTCTCGTGCGTCGAGCATCCCACCCCGCTCTCTGGCTCACCGGCTTGCGGCCCCGGGCCTTGTTGCACATCTAACGGCGCACGTGGCCCACGAAGTTACATCTAGCTCGGCCGCGAGTCCGGCTCCCGCCATGGAGGGAACAGCGAGAAAAGGACGAATAGGACGTAGAGGGATATTTCCGACATCGACGCCTGTTGAGGCGCCTAGACCTGAGGGGGTCACGATGCGAAAGAGCCGGATCGCGGTCGCGTTCGCCGGATTGATTGCTTTGGTTGTCCTCACGAGCTCTGCCGGCGCCAGTCACAGCTGGGAGAACTTCCACTGGGCGCGGGCGGCGAACCCGGCCACGCTCGAGGTGGTCGACAGCGTCGTCGGTGAGTGGGACTCCTACCTCACGCCCGCCGTGGCCGACTGGAACCGGTCGTCGGTCGTCGAGCTCAACGTGACGCCGGGGGGCGACTCGGTCGTCGAGCGGACGGCGTGCCTGCCCATCAGCGGAAAGATCCGCGTCTGCAACGCCAAGTACGCGGACCCGACGTGGCTCGGGCTCGCGACGGTATGGCTGGACGGAGACCACATCAGGCAGGCGACCGCGCAGGTGAACGACACCTGGTTCGACACCGAGTTCTACAACGACCCGAACGCGAAGCGGCACGTCCTGTGCCAGGAGGTCGGCCACGACTTCGGCCTCGACCACACCTACACGGAGCCGACGTGCATGGACGACGTCAACGGCCTGTTCGACCCGGCGTTCGTCAGCCCCGGCAGCCACGACTACGAGCAGCTCGACGCGATCTACGCCCACCTCGACGGCGCGAGCGGCGGGGGCAAGGGAGCCAAGGGCGGTCCGAAGGGCGGCGGCGGAAAGAACCATTCCGGCGATTGCAACGGCGGCAGCTGTGGCTCGACCATCCGCGTGTGGGAAGAAGGGGACCTGACCGTCGTGCAGTACGTGCTGCTGGCGCCGGCGACCTCGTAGACGCCCGGAGACGTCAGCCGAAGTGTGGGCGGATCGACGCTCGACCGTCGACCCACGCCCGGCTCGACCGTCGCCGTGGGAGCTGCTCTACCCGGACCTCGGGAGCCACACCCTCGCGCTTGGCCACGGCGTCCGCTTCGGCCGCCAGGTTCTCCGCGGACACCGAGCCGGTCACGCGCCACCGGAG
>JALZFC010000007.1:66766-108306 GCA_030861725.1 Actinomycetota bacterium
CCGGAGCTCCGGTGGCGCGGCGCTATGCCACCGAGCAAGCGCACGCACAGGAGGGGGCCGGTAGACGACGACGATCTCCAGGGCCGCCTTGCGGTGACGCGCGACCCACGCTGCTTTGCGGACGGCGTCGAGCCCAGAGCGGTCCTCGAGATGGACGGAAATGACCGAACCCGGCTCCACGGCGGCTCCCTTGCTCTGGGCAAGGTAATCGTACCGGGGAAAAGCCCCGAACGGACCGCTGCGTGTGCGAGGCCCGACCGAGAGCGTCGATCTCCGTAGTCACGGCGACGCCGGCGATGCCCGGCCTCGGCTTCCCGCGACGTGTTGCGGCGATCTATACGACAATCGCCTCTCGGCAGGAGAGAAGGGGCTCGATGAACTCGATCGGCGACTATGCCCTTATCGGCGACTGCCACTCCGCGGCGCTCGTGGGACGAGACGGGTCGATCGACTGGGCGTGCTTCCCGCGGTTCGACTCGCCGAGTGTCTTCGCGCGGCTCCTGGACGAGCAACGCGGAGGGACCTTCACGGTCGTTCCGGGCGGCGTGGAACGGATCGAACGATCCTATGTGGACGGGACGAACGTGCTCGTCACCAGGTTTCATTGCAGCACCGGGATCCTCGAGCTGACCGACTGCATGCCGGTTCGGCCCCTCGACGAGTCCCACCGGACGAGGGTCCGGTCCTGGCATTCGATCCTTCGCCGGATGGCTTGCAAGGCCGGACGCGTCCACCTGGAGGTCTGCCTGCGACCGCGTTTCGAATACGGCCTCTTCGTCCCGCGCTTTCGCGCCACGAGCGCGCACACGGTCGAGGTCGTCGGGGGCGCGGACGCGCTGTGGGTCACGGCCACTCGGCCGCTGGAGTGCCGGGAGGAGGAGGTCGCGGCGCGCTGGGACCTCGGTCCCGGCGAGGCGGTCTGGGTAGACGTGGCATGGTCGCCGTCACACGACGTGAGATCGCCCGGCGATTCGCCGTCCGAACGGGAGCTGGGCGCCCGGCTCGAAAGCACCGTCGCCTTCTGGAGCGAGTGGCTGGGGATGTTCTGGTACGACGGCGATCACGCAGACCTCGTTCGGCGTTCCGCGCTGGTCCTCAAGGCACTGACGTATGCCCCCACCGGCGCGGTCGTCGCTGCGCCCACCACCTCGTTACCGGAGGAGATCGGCGGCATCCGCAACTGGGACTATCGCTACACCTGGATCCGCGACGCGACGCTCACGCTGACGTCGCTGTTCGTCCTCGGGTTCACGAACGAGGCCGACGACTTCAAGACGTGGCTGGAACGAACGGGGGCCGGGCGGCCTCAGGACCTCCAGATCATGTACGGCATCTGCGGCGAGCGGTCGCTTCCGGAGTGCGACCTCGCCTATCTCTCGGGCCATCGCGGATCGCGGCCGGTGCGCATCGGCAACGGAGCGGTCAAACAGATGCAGCTCGACTGCTACGGCCAGATCCTCGAGGCGGCATACCTCTATGCCAAGGCGGGGGGCATTCTCACAGGGGACAACTGGCATTTCCTCTCCGGGCTGGTTGGCGTCGTCTGTGCGAAGTGGCGTGAGCCCGACCACGGCATATGGGAGATGCGCGACGACCCGAGGCACTTCGTCCACAGCAAGCTCAACTGCTGGATCGCGCTCGATCGGGGCGTGCGCATGGCGCGAGCCCTGGGAGATCCCCATCCGGAATGGGAGGCGGAGCGCGACGCGCTGCGCGAGTACCTGATGGAAGAGTGCGAGCGATGCGGATGGTTCCCGCAGGCGATCGGGGTCGAGGTCCCGGACGCGACGGGGTTGCTCGTTCCCGCGTCGGGTTTCCTGCCTGCCGCGCACCCGCTCGTCGTCGCGACGGTCGACCGCCTCCGCGCGAGCCTCGACCGCAACGGCTTGGTCTACCGATACCTGGCCGAGGACGGATTGCCCGGCGGCGAAGGCGCGTTCCTGCTGTGCTCCTTCTGGCTGGTCGACTGCCTCACCTACGGAGGCCGGATCGACGAGGCAGACGACCTCCTCCAGCGCCTCCTCGCGCTCGGGAACGACGTCGGACTGTTCGCCGAGGAGGCCGACATCGCGACGGGAGCGGCTCTGGGGAACTTCCCGCAGGCGTTCACGCACATGGCCCTCGTCCTGTCGTGCGCGCACCTGTCCGCGGCGAAGCGGGGCGAGGTACCGGTGGACGGGTCCCACGACTACGCCGAGCTGGCGCTGGACAGGCTGCTTGCGGGGCGCGGCTCGGTGAGGGCCTGACGCCGGGATAGCAGGGGCCGTCTGATCTACGTCGAAAGTCTCTGTGACACCCGGCGGGCGAATCCTGTGGCGGAGGCGTTATGCGTGCAAAGTCGATGACTCGTGTATGGGCATTACTGGTGGCCGCGTCGCTGCTCGCTCTTCCCGCAGCCGTCGGCTCACAGGCAGAGGCCTCCAAGAGGCGAAACGACCCCGTGCGGATCGCCGTCGAGCACCTCGGCGTGAACCGCAAGTCCGTGACGGTGACCGACCTCTACACGTCCGATCACAACCGGGTCACGCACGTCTACCTGCGCCAGGTCATCAAGAAGACCGAGACGATCGGGGCCGAGGCGACCGTCAACATCCAGGACGGCGTCGTCGTCTACAGCGGGTCCCGCTTCATCGACCCCAAGGACGCCTCCGGTGACCAGGTCCTCGACGCCCGGGAGGCGCTGCATGTCGCGGCCGCTTCCGTCCGGTCCGCCGGTCGAGAGATCCTGGGAAGCCCGGTCGTCGTGTACCGGGTGCTCGACGACCACACCGCACGGCTGTCGTACGACGTGGAGATAACGACGTCCCGGCACTGGTGGATCATCTCGGTCGACGCAGAGACCGGCCGGATCCTGCAGCGCTACGACCTCGTGGACAGCGAACGACAGGGTGAGATAGCGGCGAGGACGGCCCGGGCCGAGGATGCCCATCTGGCAGAGGCTCTCCTCGCACCGATCGTGACCCCGCAGCAGGTCGACGACGGCTCGTCCTACAACGTCTACGCGATGCCCCTGGAAAGCCCCAACGACGGGCCGCGGTCGATCGTGGAGAATCCGGCGGACAGGATCGCGTCTCCGTTCGGGTGGCACGACACGAACGGGATCGCCGGTCCCGAGTTCACGATCACTCGGGGCAACAACGTCAACGCCTATCCCGACAGCGCCCACGACAACTCGGCGGATCCGGCAGGCCAGCCGGACGGCGGCCGGGGGCTCGACTTCAACCACCCGATCCCGAGCTTCGACGCCACTCCCGCCGTCTACCGCGACGCGGCCGTGGACAACCTCTTCTACTGGAGCAACGTCGTGCACGACGTGACGTTCCGCTATGGATTCAACGAGGAAGCGGGTAACTTCCAGGCTTCGAACTACAGCGGCCGCGGCCGCGGAGGCGACGAGGTCCAGGCGGAGGCCCAGGACGGCAGCGGCGCCCTGAACGCGAACTTCTCGACTCCCGCGGAAGGCATCCCGGGCCGTATGCAGATGTATGTCTGGGTCGACGCCTTCGACTCCCTGGGCCTCTCGCGCGACGACGTCGTCCGCGAGTACAGCGGGCAGGTCCGTGACGGCGACCTCGACGCCGGCGTGATCGCGCACGAGTACGGGCACGGCATCTCCAACCGGCTCGTCGGCGGGCCCGACAACGTCGGCTGCCTGCGAACGCACGACGAGCGCGAGGGCGAGGGTTGGAGCGACTTCTGGTCCTACGTCCTCACGATGCGCCGGGGCGACGACGGGCGCACGCCACGCGGCATCGGCACCTACGTCGTCTATCACGAGGAGGGCCGCGAGGGTAAGGGCATCCGCATCACGCCTTATTCCACGAACATGAAGGTCAATCCCTCGACGTACGAGACGATCAAGACCGCGGCCGAGCCCCATGGTGTCGGATACGTCTGGGCCTCGATGCTGTGGGACCTGTACTGGAACCTGGTCGAGAAGCACGGGTTCAACCCGAACCCGTACGAGTCCTGGAAGACCGGCGGCAACAACCTCGCCATCCAGCTGGTGGTGGACGGGATGAAGTTCGCGCCCTGTGAGCCCGGGTTCGAGGACTCCCGAGACGCGATCATCGCCGCCGACGCGGCGCTGACGGGCGACGTAGCGAACGGCCGGCCCGGCGAGAACGAGTGCCTGATCTGGCGGACGTTCGCGCGGCGCGGCCTCGGGGTCAACGCCAAGCAGGGCGATTTCGAGAGCAAGACCGACGGAGTCGACGGCTTCAAGGTCCCCGGCCGCTGCCGCGGCGCGGGATAGCCCGGATCCCGGTCCTACAAGACCCGAACGAGCACGACGCCGCAGGTCGCGGCCGTGAAGACCTTCGGCAGCCGGCTAGGCGTTGCGGCGTGGGCGACCCGGGACGGGTGCGGGGGGATCGGGCTTCGGGACGGGATCCTCGGGTCCGCCCCCACCGGTTGCTGCGGCGGCAACGACCGGCGCTCGCGCTCTATCCTCGCTCGCCGTCTCCATGCCGGATGCTTACCCTCGGGAAGCGGGTGATATGCGTAAACGCGACGAGGCCCGGGGTGGTCCATGGCGAGAACGTGGGACGTCGTACGCGGTGAGGGTCCCGTCGTCGCGACCGCGATCCACAACGGCCACGACATGCGGTCCGATCTGGCCGAGCTCGTGCTCCTTCGCGAGGACGAGCGCCGCCGGGAGGAGGATCCGTACACGGACGTCCTCACCGAGGTGGCACCCACGCGGATCGTGGTGCGCCGGTCGCGGTTCGAGATCGACCTCAACCGCGATCGCGACGAGGCCATCTGCGTCGTCCCGGAGGATTGCTGGGACCTGCGGGTCTGGAAGGAGCCCCTTGCGGACGAGCTCCTGCACGAGTCTCGGGCGCTCTACGAGCGCTTCTATCGCGACTTCGAGGCATTGCTCGCCGACGTAGAGCGCGGTCACGGCCGGTTCGTCGTCCTGGACCTCCATAGCTACAACCACCGGCGCGCCGGCCCCCACGCGCCACCGGCCGACCTGGCGGAGAACCCCGAGGTGAACGTCGGGACGGGCAGCATGGACCGGCGACGGTGGGGCCGGCTCGTCGACCGCTTCATCGCCGACCTGTCGCGTCGCGGCCTGGACGTTCGGGAGAACGTAAAGTTCAGGGGCCGGAGGATGGCGCGCTTCGTGCACGAGACCTTCCCCGAGACCGGCTGCTGTCTCGCCGTCGAGTTCAAGAAGACGTTCATGGACGAGCACACCGGTGACGTCGATCATCCCAGGCTGCAAGAGCTCAAGGAGGCGCTGGCGTCGACTCTGCCCGGGCTCCGGCAGGCGCTCCGATGAGGTGGACGGCGGACGGTGAGCTCGCCGCGATCGCTCAGGACCTCGACCTCCTCTTGAACCTGACGCCCGTGAACTCGGCGTCTGCCTGGCAGGAGTTCGAAGCGTCGCGGTGCCTCGTGGCGCCGCGGTTCGTGTACCGCGACCCGCAGTTCGACATCGGCGACATGCGCCGCCGTCTGGCTCGCGTCGGGACCGACGACGTCGACGAACCGCTCGTCGCCGGGCTGCTCGAATCGAAGCGACGTGAGATCGCGCTCGAGCTGGACCTGCTCGAGAATCGGAACACGCCGCGTTTCCTGGAGACGAGCATGAGCCTCTTCGGCCGGGTGACGCCGGCGCTTCTGGAGCGCGCCCTGGGGCTTCTGTCGGCGCTGCCGTCGAGCTCCGACGGCGGTGACCGGGTCTCGGCCGAGGACATGCGCCGCCGCGCGCTCGACGAGCTGTCGTACTACCACTCACTCGTCGACTCGTTCACGTGCGAGGTCGAGGTCAGGCACGACGTGGTCGACCTGATGGTCAACCGGGGCAACGTCCTGATCGGCGCGTCGGCAGCCGTCCGGTACGAGCGCGTCGTGCCGCTGCTCCAGCACGAGATCGGGACGCATGTGGTGACGTATTTCAACGCGACCCGACAACCGCTGACTCTCCTGAGGATCGGGCTCGACGGCTACGAAGAGACCCAGGAGGGCATCGCAGTGCTGGCGGAGTATGCCGTCGACGGCCTGGACGCGGAAAGGATGCGGCTGCTCGCAGCGCGGGTCGTCGCGATCCACCGACTGATCGAGGGGGCATCGTTCGTCGAGATCTTCGACGAGCTGAAGGTCCAGCACGATTTCTCCGATCACACCGCCTGGTCCGTCACCGCCCGCGTCGCCCGTTCCGGGGGGCTCACGAAGGACGTCATCTATCTTCGGGGGCTGGTCAACGTGCTCGAGCATCTGAAGGGCGGGGCCACGCTGGACCCGTTGCTCGTCGGCAAGATGGGCCTCGTCCACGTGCCGGCGATCGAGCAGCTGATCGAGCGTGCGGTGCTACGACCGCCCCTGGTACGTCCTCGATGGGTCCACGATGGGGCGGCACGCCTGGAGGCGATCGGGCCCGACACGACTATGTTGGACCTGGTGAAGACCGGATGAGGGTGGGGCTGTTCGTCAGCAGCATCGACGGCGAGCTCGCGACCCACACCACGACACGTCTTGCCCATGCCGCAGTGGGACGCGGACACGACGTCTTCTACCTGGACTCCGAGAGTTTCGTCTACGGCTCGGCTGAGGTCCTCGGCGCCGTAGCCCGGCGCGCCCCCGGGGGCCGCGGTCGCGACTTCGACGACTTCGTCACGCAGGTGAAGGCCGGGCCGCCGGAGGCCATACGCGTGGACGAGCTCGACACGTTGATCTTGCGGAACGACCCGGCCGAGGACGCCACCGAACGTCCCTGGGCCGTCGACCTCGGCATCGTCTTCGGCCACGCGGCCAAGGAACGCGGAGTCCTGGTGCTCAACGATCCCGCGGGATTGGCCAGGGCGGCGAACAAGACGTACCTCCAGGAGTTCCCGCCGGATGTCAGGCCACGGACGCTGATCGCGCGCGACGCCGATGCGATCAAGTCCTTCGTGGACGCCGTCTCCGGAAAGGTCGTCCTCAAACCGCTTCTCGGCGCGAAGGGCGAGAAGGTCTTCTTCCTCTCGGGAGCGGGTGACCCGAACCTGAACCAGGTGATCGACGCGATCAGGGAGGACGGTTACCTGGTAGCGCAGGAGTTCCTGGAAGCGGCTTCCGAAGGAGACGTCCGGTTCTTCATGCTGGACGGCGAGCCTCTGCGCCACGAGGGGCGTTTCGCCGCCTTCCGTCGCAGGCCGGCGAGCGAGGAGCTCCGCAGCAACATGTATTCGGGCGGCACCGCGGAGGCACACGAGGTCGGTGACACCGAGCTGAGGATCGCTCGTGCAATGGGTCCACGCCTCCGCCGGGACGGGATGTTCCTGGTCGGGCTCGATATCGTCGGCGACAAGGTCGTCGAGGTGAACGTCCAATCGCCCGCCGGGTTCGTGAGCATCGAGAGGTTCACCGGGATCGATTTCGGGCCGGTAGTGATCGAAGCGGTCGAGCGGCAGGTCGCGGCGTCCTCTCGTCGCCGTGCGACACGATGATCACGACCGTCGAGCTCGTTCGTGAGCTCAGAGAATGGGTCGCAGCGCAGCGGAAGTGTCAGCCGGCGTTCGTGTCCGGCACGGGCCTGTACCCGGACCTGTGCCCGTGCTTGCGCGCCGTGGGGATCAGCGCGTCCTCGATCGTCTTGGGCGTCACGCTGAAGCCGGGATGGTCGGCGGCGATGTGCCCCTCGAGCTCGCCGGCGTACCGGAACCGCAGCTCGCAGTCAGGACACTGGTAGACGTCCATACGGACATTCTAGGTTCCCGTCCGGGGTCGCGCCAGAGGTCGCGAGGTAATCCGCCTCGGTCAGGCATCCCCGGCTCTAGGCTTCTCCATGTAGTACTCGGTGAAGGATCTGCAGCGTCCGTCGCCGTCGAACTCCAAGACGAAGCTGTTGTAGTAGACACGGTCGATCTCCCCGCCCGGGGTGAGGTACGTGCTCGTCCCCGTCGCGACCGCGACGTTGCCCTCGATCGCCAGCGGGGCGTAGCGAGCGTCCCAGGTTCCGGGATCGTCGCGCCGGTCCTCCTCGAGCCACGACGCGACGATCGCGCCGCGGCCGGCGACGGGCTCGTCGTAGGGGTGGTAGCGGTACTCGGCGTCCTCACTGAAGAGCGCGCCGACGGCATCGGGATCGTAGCTGCGCCACGCGTCCACGTACCTCTGCAGCCACCGCGCGACGTCGTCCCTGGTCACGACGGGCCTCTGAAGGACATCCTCAATCGTAGCGATTGTCGGGCACGATAGAGAGCCGCATGTTGCCCCTAGCTCGCCGGAAAGGGGCGAACTAGTTGATGATCCGCAACGTCAACGATGGCTTGCGGAAGGCGAGCTCGAACGTTCCGCTTGCTCCGCGGTAGGCACCGGTCCCCCCGGTTATCGCTCCTCGGAATCGATTCGTGTCGTTAGGCCCGATTCCCTGCGCGCTGACGGTGCCTTTACCCGTGATGCGAATGGTGGCCGAACAAAGGTCACGCTGCGGGGTCGCCTCGCTGTTGACGCAGATGAAGTTGAGGTGTCCCGACTTCTCTCCACGCCGCTTCAGCCGGATACTTCCCGTCTCCTGGTCGCCGGCGTCGTCGACGTCGCCATCGGAGTTGTTGTCGATCCCGTGGAACTCGGAGGCTCGGAACCCGATGCGGAACCTCAACGTCTCTGCTCCTCCCGCAGGTCCCACCGCGACGAGCGTGATACCTCCCGCGATCACCGCAAGCGACAAGGTGGCGACGAGCTTCTTCCGTCGTGTCATCACGTCTCTCCTTCCCTAAGGCACGACCCGACGCGTAGATGCAACCACACCGAGACGCGGCACACCCCGTGGGACCACGCGCGGCGGCCGGGGCCTCCCTAACAGGGGCCCCGGCCGCTCCACGCCTAGTTGGTGCTCTGCTTCTCGATGACCCCGCACCCGAAGCGGGCCCCTGCGTCGCCCGTAGCCTTCGCGGCGGTGTCCGGGCCGAAGACGCCGTCGACGTGCGAGTGGTAGCGCTCGGCGCCGGCCGACGTCGCTCCCGGGACGTTTGCCAGGTTGTCGGCAGCCGCGTGGACGATGCGCGATCACACGTCTGTTGGGACCTCGGAGAGCAGATGGCTCGATACGAAGACCGTGCGGCCCTGCACGCCGAGGCGGCGCAAGAGCTCGCGCACCTCTTTGATTGGCCGGCATCGCCCTGATGGTCTTCCGCAGGCGGGACATCGCGTGACGCACGGGGGCCGCCGTCGAAGCGATAGACCCGGCGGAACGACGTCCCTAGCGCGAGCTCAGCACTTCATGTTGGGCTTCGCGGCCACGGAATGGCGTGCTCCACGCTCGTCCAGTAACAGCGGGATCAACGGCTCCGCCTCCTGGGCCATCGGCACGTACGCGCCCCGCGTGTCGATCCCGAGCAGCGACATCGTCCGTCTCACCTGTTCGCGCTGCTCCTTCGAGAGCTCGTAGCCGCAGGGCGGGGGATCCTGGATCTGATCCTCCGTCGGTTCCTCGTTGTCGGCTCCCCCGAAGTAGACGGGCTCGCTGCGCAGGCGGCCCTCCTTCGGGGCGCGCGTGCGCGCCTGGGCGGTAACCCGGGCGACCTTGTCGCCGCGCTCGCGCATGAAGCGGAGGGTTGCATCCACGGCGACGATGTGGGCGGCGACGCGCCGCAGCCTGACTTCCGGCTCCTCGAGCTCTTGAGGACCGTTGCGGGCGTCACCGTCGACCCGCGTCTCCACGAGGATCCCGAGCGAGTGGCGCAATCCCATCGCGTTGCGCGCGATGCCCTCGTCACCGTCACCGGCGGCCTGGTGGATGTCCTGGTCGGCGACCTCGTACATCCCGTACTCGTCGGTCGAGTAACCGGCCTCCTCTTCGTCCTCGGCGATGAAGTCGAGAGCGAGCTCCTTGGCCTGGTCGTGGATGTCTTCGTCGACGTTGAGGTTGCGCGGCCACAGCACGAGCACTTCGTCGTCGTAGACGGCGGGGATCGAGGGACCGTACTCGTGGAGGTCGACGACAGCTTCCGGTTGCCAGTCGCGCACGACCTCTGCCATCGCCCGGCCCTCGGGAGTCACGAGGTTCAGGTGGTCGCGGTTGACGTCCGTGCCGTCGGAGTTGCCGCGTCCGTTCGCCTCACGCCCGTCGGGGTTCGCGGTAGGGACGAACAGGATCGTCTGCTCCTTCAGCTGCGCGATCAGCTCGGCGTCGTCGGTGAAGGCAAGATCGCGCAGGCGCTGGAGGCAGGCCTCTCGACCGGCCGGCTCGTTACCGTGCTGGGTACACACGAACAACGTCGTCGGGCGGCGTAACGCGACGGCGCGCGGCGCCGGCGTGGGATAGCCGAGACGTACGAGCTGCAGCGGCCGGCCCTGCTTCGTCCTGCCTATGGTCTCTACCTGGACGCGGTCGGAGGCCTCGTCGACTGCGGCCAGGAACGAGAGCTCGCCGGCGTGGGAGGTCCAGTCCGCCCCTTCGCTTTCCTCGAACTCGGTGCGAGGCCGTTCGGCGCGACCGGCGCCGGCGGGTGCGATCGCACTCCCGACCAGCACGGTTAGCAGCCCGCCCACGAGCACTTTCCTGAGATCCATCGTGCCTCCTCTCGAGACCACCTCAGGAGCAGGACTTCGACGGCTCGGGCCCGGACCCCTGCCCGTCCGGTGCGCAGCCGTCGGAGCCGGCCCTGAGGCTTCCCAGGGTCGACTTCGTGCGTTGGGTCGTCTTGTCCTATCGTTGCCGCGCGTCCGGGCTGCAAAAAGGAGGAGACGGCCATGCGCAAGGTGAGATCGTTCATCATCGTCGGAGCCTCGGCGGTGGGCATGACGTTCGCGATGCCCGCGCCCGCCAACGCGATCGTGTGCATCGACAACCCCGTCTATTGCTGTGGAACCGTCACCGTCAACGGCAAAGAGATCAACGTCATCCCGATCAACTGCTAGACCGCCGTCACACAGCGCGAGAGACGAAGAAGAATGGACCGACTGGGAGGGACGGTTCAACCTGGAGCTCCTCCGGCAGCGATCAATCTCCGCGTGGCACGCGGGCCGCCGCCTCGAGCGTCATCGCTGTAGTGACGAGCGCCACATGGGAGAACGCCTGAGGGAAGTTGCCGAGGAAGCGCCGTGCGATCGGGTCATACTGCTCGGACAGAAGCCCGACGTCGTTGCACAGGCCGACGAGTCGCTCCATGATCGTCTCGGCTTCTTCCACACGACCGAGCAGCGCATAGCAATCCGCGAGCCAGAAAGTGCATAAGAGGAACGCGCCTTCTCCCGGCGGGAGCCCGTCATCGGAGTCTTCGGTACGGTAGCGCGCCACGAGGCCATCGTGCATCAGCTCGCGTGCGATCGCATCGATGGTCGACGTCATACGAGGATCGCCTGCGTCGATGAAGCCGACGAGAGGCAGCATCAACAGGCTCGCGTCGAGCTCCAACTCGTCGTACGCTCGTATGAACGACTCACGGCCCTCGTCGTAACCGCGCCGCAGCACTTCCTCCTTGATCGTGTCGCGGGTCTCGATCCAGCCGTCGCGCGGCCCCTCGCGACCGCGCTGGTCGATCGCTTTTATCGCTCGGTCGACTGCGACCCAGGCCATCACTTTCGAATGCACGAAGTGCTTCCGCCCCGACCGGACCTCCCAGATGCCCTCGTCCGGTTCGTCCCAATGCGCGCACACGAAATCCACGATCTCTCTCTGCAGGGCCCAGGCCTCGTCCATGGGTTCGATGCCGGCGCGCGCCGCCGAGTGGAAGGAGTCCATCACTTCGCCGTACACGTCCAGCTGGAACTGTCCCGCCGCGGCATTACCGATGCGAACCGGCCGTGATCCTGCGTAACCCGAGAGCCACTCGAGCTCGAGCTCCGGTAACCGTCGCTCTCCGTGAAGCCCGTACATGATCAGAAGGTCTTCCGGGTCACCGGCGACCGCGCGCAGCAGCCAGTCGCGCCACGCCACGGCTTCGGCGGTGTATCCGCTCTCGAGCAACACGTCGAGGCTGAACGTCGCGTCGCGCAGCCAGCAGTAGCGATAATCCCAGTTGCGGACGCCACCGATCTTCTCGGGCAGTGACGTCGTCGGCGCGGCGACAATCCCGCCCGTCGGCGAGTAGGTGAGTGCTTTGAGCGTCAGCAGGCTGCGCAGGATCTGCTCTCGCCAGCGACCCCGGTAGGAGCAGCGCTCGACCCACCGCCGCCAGAAGTCGACCGTGCGGTCGATCAGTCGTGAGCACACCTCGTGGGACAACTCGACGTCGCGGTACTCGTGAGACGGGTGGTAGGCGGCGAGAAAAGAGACATCCTCTCCGGCCGCGATCGCGAACCTGCCCATCGCGGTGGCCCGATCCAAGTCGAGCTCGACGTCGCAGTGGAGATCCACCGCATCCGGGCCGCCGACCGCCTCCAGCACGTTACGGCGACGACGGAACCACGGAACGATGTTGCCGTAGTCGAAACGCGGCGCGTATTCGACACGCATCGCCACGGAACCGCGAACCCCGGAGACCACGCGCACGACCACGTCCTTCGTGTAGACGGACTCGGGCGCGTCCGGCCGGGAGCCTTCCTCGAACGCGAGGCAATCGGTAAGCGTGACGGTTCCGGAGGCCGTGTCGAACGTCGTCTCGAGCACGACCGTGTCGGGGATGTAACGACGGCACACCGACACGACGTCGTCCGAGGGCGCGATGAGCCAGTGGCCTCCCCGCACGGGATCGAGCACCGCGGCAAACAGCGAGGACGAATCGAAGCGCGGCAGGCACAGCCAGTCGATGGAACCGGCCTTCGAGACGAGCCCGGCCGAGTGCGTATCTCCGATGAGCGCGTAATCCTCGATCCTGTTGGTCAACGGCGCTGCCACAAAGCGCGTTTACCACGGCCGCCGCGACGGGCTCCAGAGACGCTGCGTCGGACACGTCCGGCGGCACGGCGACGGCACGGCCCGCTCGCCTCGAGCTCGCGCCTCGCCGTCATCAATCCTTCTACCGGGGCTCGAAGCGCTACGAATCTGTGTCCCGCCGCGCTATCCGGTCGGATAGGCCTACGAGAAGGATGGCCGAACCGACAGCCACGAAGAACCCGAGTACGTTCGGCTCGAAGATGTTGCCCGTCCCGATGGCGTTTGCGACGATACCGCCGAGAAGGGACCCGACCAGGCCCACCAGGACGGTCGTCCCGAACGTCAGGTGCCGGCGCCCGGGTTGGATGAGCCGGGCCAGCAGGCCGATGACCACCCCCGCGACGATGAACCCGACCACGCGCCCTCCTTCTTGGAGCTCCCTGGAGAAAGCAAGGATGGCACCACTCGGTCACAGTTGCGTCTCACGTCTGTAACGACGCGCTATCAATGCGACGCTCCTCGTCCTCGGAGGGTTGCGGTGGCAGGCGCAGCGTGAACGTCGAGCCCTCGCCTTCCACACTCGAAACGTCGACCGATCCGCCTAGAAGCCGGGCATGCTCTCCCGCGATGGCGAGACCGAGTCCGCTCCCTCGGGGACGCGACGGATCGGCCTTGTAGAAGCGCTCGAAGACGTGAGGCAAGTCGGCGGCCGGTATGCCGCGCCCGGCATCGCGCACCACCACGATCGCGGCCTCACCATCCCTCGTGATCGTGACCTGCGGTTTCTTCCGCCCGTGCTCGATCGCGTTTCCGACAAGATTCACCACGATCCGTTCCACGCGCGCCTTGTCGGTTCGGACGACAACAGCCGCCGGGCGGAACTCAACCACCCCGTCCCAACGCTGGTTGACGAGGATGCTCTCGATCAGCCGTCCCAGGTCGACCTCTGTCAGCCGCAGCACCTCGCGGGTCGAGTGGAGACGGGAGATCTCGAGGAGGTCGTCGACCAGCGTTCGCATTCGGCGGGCTTCCGTGATCATCCGCTCTGCCATCCACCTGCTATCCGGGTCGAGGGCGTCCAACCGCTCTTCGAGGATCGACGCAGAGCTGACCAATGCCGTCACCGGGGTACGCAGCTCGTGTGACACGTCAGAGGTGAACTGCCGCTCCCGGTCACGGGCTTGAAGTAGTTCCGAGATCTTCGTCTCGAGGGCTTCCGCCATTTCGTTGAAGGAGACTGCCCAGGCTCCGAACTCGTCTTCGCTCTCGACGGGGAGCCGCGTCGCGAGCAAGCCCTCCGCCAACGAGTGGGCGGCCTTGCTCGCGCGCGACACCGGCCGCAGCGTCCGGCGAGCCAGTGCATGTCCGACCAGCGCCGCGCCCACGACGACCACGAGCCACAGCCGCCATGTGATCCGCGCGAGGTCTCGCAAACCCTCCTTCATCGCCGTCTTCGAGTAGAAGAAGTACAAAGTGCCGGCCTCTGTCAGCGGCGTCGCGACAACCGTGTACTCCTGCTGCGAAACCGTCACGTCCTCGTGCGGAAGTCCTCCGCCTTCCTGATAGTTGGGCGGAGCCACGAGATCGGGAGGAACGTCAGTGCGATCGATCGCAGGGTCGGAGGAATAGACGCCACCGTCGTGCACGACCAGGGTGGCCTCGGCGGCGCGCCGTTCCAGGCGTGCCACGACCGCTTTGATGTCGCCATCGGTGACGGACTCGGCCCGCTCTTGGAGGCTGAGGAAGTTCGCCTCCGCGTCGCGAAGCGAGCGCTCCAGGAAGTCGTCGGAGCGGACGTCACGCACGAGCAGGTACGCCCCGAGCCCGACCGTGCCTGCAGCGACGCCGGCGACGAGGACGAAGGTGATCGTCAGCCGGCGCCGGAACTGCCCCGTCGGGACCGCTCGCCCCGCCATCAGCCGCGGTCTATTCGATAACCCACCCCGCGCACGGTCTGGATGATGCGATCGGTCGGTCCGCCCTGATCGATCTTCTCGCGCAGGCGCTTTATCGCCATGTCTACGACGCGGGAGTCACCGAGATAGTCGTAGTCCCAGACGAGCTCGAGGAGCATCTCTCGGGTCATCACCTGCCCCGCGTGGCGGGCCAGCGCGACCAGGAGCTTGAACTCGGTGGCGGTGAGTTCTACCGGTGAGCCGTCGCGGGAGACCTTGTGTCCCGGCACGTCTATCTCGAGGCCGGCCACGGCGAGTGTGTCCGGTTCCGGACCGTTGCCGACGCGTCGCAAGAGAGCTCTTACGCGCGCCACCAGCTCGGGCATCTCGAAAGGCTTCGTGACGTAGTCGTCTGCACCCGCCTCCAGCCCCAGCACTACGTCTGCGGTCTCGGCCTTCGCAGTGAGCATGAGGATCGGTACCGGGCTGTGAGCCCGCATCTCTCGGCAGACCTCGAGTCCGTCCAGCGAGGGCAACATGACGTCCAGGACGACCAGGTCGAAGTGCGCCTGCCGGAACCTGATGACGGACTGTCTGCCGTCCTGCTCGGTCGTCACGCGGAAGCCCGCTTGTTCGAGCCCGCGCGCTGTGATCTCGCCGATCGCGGGATCATCTTCGACCAGCAGGACGTGCTCATCCACGCGCGCGAGCATACTCAGGCGTTCATCCCGGCCGACCCCGCGGGAGGGGTCCGACCGGCCAGGGAAGCGAATCCGACCTCCTCGTCAGCTCGGCTGTGTCGACGACGCCGATCACTGCGCCGGAGTCGATAACGAAGAGCATCCGGACGAGCGCTTGGGCCATGCGTCTCTGGACCTCGAGAGGATCAGCCCCGGCGTCCACGTACACAGGAGTCCCGCGCTCGAGCGCCTCAGGAGCCGGAGTCGTCGCCAGGTCCACGCCGTGGTCGAGCAGGAACCGCCCCAGCCGCTCGACGTCCGCGATGCCCATCTCCTCGGAGGAGATGAGGTCTGACATCTTCATGGTTTCCAGTGTGTATCGCCTCGTGTTCTTTCGAGGGTCGAGCGCGTAACGATTCCGTCACGATGAAGAGCCCATGAGCCGGTCTATTCCACCCATGAGCTCTTCGCTCGCGCCTAGCGCCGGCCTACCTCTCGCACCTGCGTACGTCGTCGCGGCCCTTTCCGCCGCGCCCGGTATCGCGGCCCCGTCCGCAATCGAGAGTGTCGTCACCGGCGTTGCCGTGCAGGCCGTCGTTGCCGCGGCCGCCGGTGAGAATGTCGTCGTCGTCACCACCGCGGATGATGTCGGCGTGCTTTCCTCCGTGAAGGTTGTCGCGGCCCCCGTCGCCTCGAAGGATGTCGGCACCGTTCCATCCGTACAGGACGTCGTTGCCTCCCGTGCCCCTGAGGATGTCGTTGCCGGCACCGCCGCGCAGCGTGTTCCAGCCGCTGTTGCCCCGGATCGTGTCGTCCCCCGACTTCCCGCGGACGACGTCATGTCCGTTTCCGCCTACGGCGACGTCGTTCCCCGGGCCGAGGCGGATGTCGTCGTCTCCGCCGCGTCCGTCGACGAAGTCGTCACCGCCGTAGGTGATGATGGTCTCGTGGGCGTTGGTCCCGACGATCCGGTCGTCGCCCTCGGTCCCACAGATGACGTGTGGGTCGCTGCAGTCTTCTGTCTGCTGGTCCACCTGAGCCGTCTCGGCGTGGTCGACCTGCCGCCTACCCGCGTTCGCGCCCGCCTGGCCTCCCCAGGCGAGCAATGACAGCGCGACGATGGTCGACATCGACGGAAGCCGCATCGGCTTGTTTCGTGATCGGTTCATTCTTGCCACCTCCTGGCTGTAGGGCCGGCACATTCGTGGCCTCAGGTCCGGGTGTCCCCGGTGGATGCATCAGGACGGTCACAACTTGGTCGCAGATCGGTCACTCCGGAGGGGCTCGGCCTCAGCCGGTCTTGTCCCAAACGGTGCCCCTGACGGGCTCGCAGAAGAAAGCTTCGTAGAGCTCGTGCTCACCCATGACGTCGCTCAGCGCGTCCGCGACTTCGCGCGGAATCTCGTAGTCGCGGCTGGGCTCCCGCTCGGGCTCGAGGAACGAAGACGCCCCTACGACGTGCGTCGTCGACGGACCATGCCAAAGGTCGATCTTGTACGAAGTGTTCGTCATCGTGGTCTCCTCCTCGATCAGCGTCGAGATCAGAGCTCGCAGTTGCGGACTCGGTCACGTCCGGGACCGCCGCGACACGAATCGCGACCGTCCCCTCCGTTCAACGTGTCGTTGCCGCGGTTGCCGTAGAGGGCGTCGTGCCATTTGTTGCCGCTCAGGGTGTCGTGCCCTCGGCCACCGTGGAGTAGGTCGCGGCCCCCCTGACCGTTCAGGGTGTCGAAGCCCTTGTTGCCGCGTAGGACGTCTCGCCCGTTCCCCCCGTAGAGCGTGTCGTTGTCGTGGCCTGCCCCCAACGTGTCCGCTCCTCCGCCCCCGCGCAGCTCGTCGGTTCCAGGTCCGCCCCTGAGGGTGTCGTCACCGGGGCCGCCTCGGACGATGTCGTTGCCGGAGCCTCCGACTCCGACGTCGTCTCCGTCGTCCAGCCTGATGACGTCGTCCCCGCCGCGTCCGTCGACGGTGTCGTTGCCGCCGTAGGCGATGATGATGTCGTCGCCTTCGGTTCCGACCAGCGTGTCGTCGCCGTCGGTGCCGCAGATGACGCCCTCTTCACTGCAGACGGCGGGCTGCTCGCCTCCGTCTCCGCCGTCCTGCTCTTCCTGCCAGGTGACGGTCACGGAGTCCGTGCAGTTGCCGGCCTCGTCACCCTGCTCGGGGCGGCCGGCCGGCTCGTCGCACTCCGTCGTGCCGGCGTTTAGGCGCGCTGTGATCGTCTCGTTCCCCGACTCGTTCGACGCGGCCGTCGTTCGCGCCGTGGCGCGTCCCTGCGCGTCCGTGGTCCTGGTGACCTGGGACCCGCCTTCGACGAACCGGCCTGCGCCGTCCTCGGTGAACGTGACGTTCACGCCTCCGACGGGATTGCCGAACTTGTCCGTCACGGTCGCCGTCACCTCGTGCTCGGTGCCGGGCTCGCGCGTCCCGCCGTCGGGCGAGAGCTCGATGTTCCTTGCCGTCGCCGGTCCGGCCGTCCAAGGCGCTGTTCCAGTCGCGCTCGCATCGCTCGCGGTCGCCCGGACGTCGGTCTCTCCGATCGCGGTGGACGAGAGGAATACGACGTTGAAGCCGTCGGCATCCTCTTCGACGGTGATATCCCTCCCGAGGTCGGTCCGGCCGGTGGCGTCGGTGAAATGACCGGGACCCGACACGATGCTGAACGTAACGGGGCCCGCCTCGGGCGCATCGTTGGCATCGAACCGCTCGGCGCAGATCTTGTGCGCGGAGTTGCGCCCTACCTGGTTGGCGCGGGCCCTCGGGTCCCACCGGCTCGCCTCGATCGGCGGCTGCCTGTCGCCGTCGCATGCCCCGTTCTCGTCGACGTTGTTGTTGTTCGCGTCCGTCTCCATGTCGATCCGGACTCTGGCGGTGGCCTGCCCGGCCGAGACCCACGTCTTCGTCACCTGGTCGGACGGCTGGTCACCGCCGCTTCCGGCCAGGGGCGCGTCGTAGCGGAAGTCGTTGTCGTCGTCCTGGAAGACGACGATGGTGTCGTCGCCCAGCTCGGTGCCGGTGTAGGTCTGCGAGCACCTTCCGGAGTCGTCGGTCACGCATTGACCGAAGTAGCCGGTCGGCGTGTTGACGTTCGAGTCGAGATCGTTGTTGGAGTGGGGTCCGGCGGTCACCTGGAAGCTGATCGGAATGCTCGCCACCCGGTTCCCGAACCGATCGGTGGCCGTCGCGGCAACCCGGTGGGAGCTGCCGACCTCGTTCGTGTCGATGTTCGGCGACGCGTCGATCGCGGCGATCTCCCCACTGCGCTGCCAGGTCTTCGTTACCGTCTCCTGATTGTCCGTGGGAACCGTGTCGTCTGGAGCATCACCCTGTAGGCGCGCCGTCACGCCGTTCGTTCCCTCGGCGGTGTTCGACACCGTTCTGATCGTCGCCCTGCAGATTCCGGTGTTGTCGGTCGTGCATGTGACGACATCGGGACCGCCGCCGGTGCCTCCCGTCGGCTGGCCGTCGACCGATTCGAAGAACGCGTTCGGGTCGTCGTCGCTCAGCTGAAGGTCCACCAAGACACCCACGCGCGGGTTCCCACTGCAGTTGAGCTCGCCGCTCGTGTCGCCGAATCTCATGCCGGACGTCGCCTGCACCTGGATCTGATGGCTCGTCCCCGAGGGATTGGTGGCGCTGTTCGGCTCTGCGTCGAGGCAGAACTCGCCGGTCAGCGACTGCGTCCAGCGAACGGCCACGACGTCGACTCCGTCCCCCTGGTCCTCGGGGTTATCACCCGGCTGAGGCGACCCCTCGGGGCAGCCGGCTTCGTTGTTCGGTGAGGTCTGACCGGGCTCGTTCGGGTCGGGCGGCGCGGGACAATCCGACGGCCCCGCGTAACGACCCTCCGCAGCGTCTGTGTGGCCGCGAACTGCAGCTCGGATCCCGTCGCGGCCCACGCCCTCGTCGCCCGTGTACGTGATCGAACAGCGACTCGTCCCGGTGACGATGGTGCAGCTGTAGACCTCACCCGCGTTCGGTCCCGACTCGACCGTGAAGTCGACCACGATGGGCCCGGTCGTCTGATTGGCGCTGCCGGTCGTGTTCGTGTTGCCTTGATACAGGGTCGCCGTCAACGTCCGACTGCTCCCCGCAGGCCTGGAGCTGGTCTCCGGCGTCACCTCCAGCCGCTGGTTGCCGTGGTTGGCTGCCGCCGGAGCGATCCCGGCCACTCCCAGAGCCACAGCCACGATGCCGGTGAACCACGAGCTGCGCAGGTTCTGCGTTCGTGAGCGGTGCATCCGTCACCTCCCGTAGCGAATCGATCGGGGCTTTCATCGCCCCTCACCAGAGGAAACGGGTCGAATGCAACGAGCCGGTCACAGTGGGGTCACGCGCCGGTCACTTCTCACGAGCGTCCAAACCGCCAGGAGCCTCGCCACACCCGGCGGCGGGGGGTTCTTGCCTGCTGGACCGCCTCACGACGGCCGATCCCCGTTTCTGCCTCTTGTCCCGATCACCGATCTATGCAATTAGTAGCAGAGCAATCCTCTAGAGAAGGAGGGATCTGTGGCCTGGACGATCAAGGCTAAGTACTACGAGGCATGCAACTGTGCCTACGGCTGTCCCTGCAACATGAACGGCTTCCCCACCCATGGCAACTGCGAAGGCGCCATCGGGATCCATGTCCTCGAGGGCCAGAAGGATGGCGTCGATCTCGCGGGCATAAAGGTCGCAAGTGCAGTGAAGTGGCCCGGCGCGATCCACGAAGGCAACGGCAAGATGGCCGTCGTCATCGACGCCGAAGAGGATCAGAGGGACGCCATCATTGCGATCCTCACCGCGCAGGACCCCGGTCTTCCGTGGGAGATTCTCGCTGCAACGGTGTCGGAGATCGCCGGTCCTTTCTTCGAGACGGTCGAGATCGAGGACAACGGCACGGATTCGCACGTGCGCGCGGGAGACAGGATCGAAGTGAAGATGGAGAGCTTCACGAACCCCGTGAGCGGTGAGCCTCACGAAGCCCACATGGTCCTGCCCGGAGGGTTCATATTCACCGACGGCAAGATCTGCACCACCTCGGTCAACAAGGCGAACGCGGACGGCGTCAGCTTCGACCACGCCGGCAACAACGCGTATTACGCCGAGGTCGAGTGGTCGAGTGAGAATCGGATGGAACCCGCGACCGCGGCCGGAAGGTTCTAGGCGAACCTCCTCAGATATCGTGCAGCTACGCGTACGTCCTCGGAGTCCTGAGTCGGCGGCGATCCCGGCATTGCTGGGGTTGTCGCTCGTCTCATGGTTGCTGACCTCACAGCTCGCCGGCCACGAGATGCGCGCCGGGATCCTGACCGGCTCGACTTCCATGGACGCCATGGGGATGGAGGGCCACGCCATGGCTCTGCCCCTGTTCATGGTGACGTGGCTCGTGATGATGGCTGCGATGATGTTCCCCGCGATCGTGCCGGTAGTGATGCTGGTGCACCGGTGGTCGACCAGCCGGGGTCTTGGGAGCCGGATCACCGTGCCTTTCGTAGCCGGATACCTATCGCTCTGGGGTTCGGCCGGGCTAATGGCGTATGGGCTGCTGACGTTTCTCGAGAGCAGGCTCGTGGGGGGACCATCGCTGATGCGTCTCGGGGGAGCGCTGATCGTCATCGCGGGGATCTACCAGCTCACCCCGCTCAAGGACACGTGCCTCCGCCAGTGCCGTTCGCCGCTGTCTTTGCTGATGCAGCATGCGCGCACGCTCCAGAGCGGGGTGATCGGTCGCCTTCGTGTAGGAGCCGTGCACGGCGCGTATTGCCTCGGATGCTGCTGGGCCCTGATGACCGTGCTGGTGTTGATAGGGATGATGAACCTGGCGTGGATGGCAGCCGTAGCGGCGGTCGTCCTTGCCGAGAAGGTGCTGACGTCGGGAACCGCCGTCACGCGTGGGTTGGCCGTCGTGCTCGTCGGTGCCGGACTGGTGGTTGTGATCTCGGGTGCCCCGATACTCGCTTGAACCTGTTCGACAAGACGTGGCCCTTTACGTTGCCTGCTCGTCTCCCTTCGTCATCGACCCCTAGCGCGGCTGCCAGGCGTAGTCGAGCTCGACGACTTCCTCGGTCCGCAGTCCCGGCGGTGGTGCGTGTACTCGAGCTCCGAGCCGTCGCCGGGAAATTCCACGATGCAGGACCACGCGGTCCCGGTCTCCGGATGTGTCGCTTCGCTCGCGTGCCGGAAGATGATCCTCGTTCCGTCGGGCGACCAGGAGGGCCCGACGTCGTGCTCGCCGAGCTCACTCGTCAGCTGCGTCTCCGTCACACCCTGTGAATCGATGACGAACAGGTCGACGGAGCCGTCCCCGTCGTGGGTACGGAGGAAGAGGATGTGGGCGCCGTCCGGTGACCAGTCCACATATGCCGTGCCGAGCCCCTGATAGTGGGGCGAGCCTCGACGTTGGCAGCGGCGATCCGCTCGGCGCCGGTGGCCACCTTAGACGACCCACACGCTCAGCTCGTTCCGCCTCCGATACTGGTTGCGGTGTCGAAAGACCGGATCGCTGCGCTCGTCTAGCGTCCGTCCGGTCGCGCCTCGCGCCCGGTGTCCCACCTCCCTCGAACACGGGCCGGGTCCACTGGCCTCAGCAGCGCGGTCTCCACGCGTAAGGCTGCCGTCACCGGAGGCTGCCTCTACCGAGAGAGGCGCACAGCGTCGCCGAGGTTCGAGTTCCCCTCGATGAACGAGATCTCGTCGACCTCGGCTGCGAAGCGGCCCTCGTACCGGAGGATGTACAGCCCGTTTCGGACGTCCACGACGTAGATCAGGCCGTCCTTGACGATCGGATAGCTCCACATCGCCACTTTGTCCTGGCCCGCGGTCAGCGCAGGGTCCTCCTGCA
This sequence comes from Actinomycetota bacterium, assembly GCA_030861725.1. Classification (GTDB taxonomy): domain Bacteria; phylum Actinomycetota; class CADDZG01; order CADDZG01; family WHSQ01; genus JALZEG01. The sequence goes on from JALZFC010000007.1 coordinate 88,916, forward strand.
GGGCATACGGCAACGGATCGGGAACGAATTCGCCCGCCTGCCGTGGCTTGCGCGGGTTCGAGACGTCGATTGCCTGGAGCCCACCTGCGTGCCACGTCACGAACGCAAGGTTCTTGGTGAGCGTCGGATTGTGGGCGGAGTAGCTCGACGAGGGGCGAGGTGGATCTGTCGTACAGAAGCTCTGCTCGTTCTGGGGCAGCTTGTACTCCGCGGTCGTCTTGGGCTTGGTCTCGCTGGAGACGTCGACGATGTGCGACCAGCCCCACGGGCACCCGCCGGACCCGAGCACGCGGAGCAGATCGCCGTACTTCTCGTCGGTCGTCAGAAGGTAGTCCTTCCCGAACAGGGGGACGGCGCTGTGGACGTCCACGCCCTCCCACTTCGCCGCATTCTCCGGCGCGGTCAGCGTCCGGATCTCCGGCTTTGCCTCCCCCTGCGCGACCTCGGAGGTGTCGGCGATCAGGACGCCGGCGGTCAGGTGAGACAGATACGCACGAGCTCCGTCGTACGAGACCGCCACCGAGTGAAGAGAATCGTCGGCGAGCGCATTCCACTTGGCGACCTCTTCGAACTTCTCGTCGCGCGCCCGCGAGATGTCGGTGACGATCATCTGCGCCTCTTCCCCCGGAGTGGAGATGAACAGCAGGGCGCGGTCTTCGTCTCGAGGGTCCTGCCACAGGTAGAACTCGTGCGGGTTCATGCTCGGGGTGTACTCGGCGACGAGCCTGGGCTTGGAGGCGTTCTTCCCCGAGATGTCGTAGAAGCGGAAGTTGTCCTCGCCCGGCGCGGGGTGGCACATGTGGATGAGCTCGCTGCAGTTCGAGAACAGGTTCATCACGATCAGGAGGTCCTGAGCGGGCCAGATCCGCATCTCGCGCGACGTCTCTCCTGCGTTGCCTTCGTCTGGGGGTCCGATCTCGTGAACGGTCTCTGGTTTTGCGGGATCGGAGACGTCCACCACGAAGACGCCGGCGTGGTTCGCGTTCCCGGCCTTCCCGTCGGTGCGGCTCCCCACGTAGGCGTAGTCGCCGTGGACCGCGAGCGCGGCGTTCATCCCGCGGTTCATCAGCGCATCGTGCCCGACGACCTCGAACGCTTCGGGCGACTCCTGAGCCCGCGCGCTCATCGGACCGACCAAGGCTGCTATCAGAAGAACGGGAAGGAGTGCTGTCGCTCGTCGCACCTGGGGCCTCCTGTGTGATCCGCCGTCTTCAACTCGGGAAGGCGCGACTTCTCGCGCCACCTTCTCAGAGGATGCCCAAAGAGCTCGCTCGGCTAACGCAGGATCCGAGCCGGCACGAGGTCGACGGCAGCCGTCGGCGGTCCACGCGCCACCCGGCTGCCAGCGTGTCGGACGGGGAGACTCCGGATCGATGCCGGTCTCATCGATCGAGATCGATCCGCAGCGTCAACAGGTCGGTGCCCATGAGCCTCACGAACGCGGCATTGACCCGCCGAAGCATCCGTTGCCGCGCGCGAGCGTCGTCGGCCTCGAGGACATGGGCGACTCCTGTACGCCACCGGCCCCCGACGCGAAGTCGCACGCGCGGGTTCGCCTTGATGTTCTTTACGTAACCTGCTGCATGGCCGTGTTCCGCCACGATCCAGAAGGTGTCGCCGTCCAGGCCGTTCCCCACGGGGTTTCGCCGGGGGTGACCGCTCTTTCTGCCGGTCGTCTCCAGCAGCGCCCACCACGGCACGTAACCCGCGACGAGCGTGACCACCGGGTTGACGACGTACTTGGCAAGCGCTCTCGAGATGCGGCGCTTGTCCATGAGTTGCTCAACTCGAGGTCACGCTGTCGCGACAGGTCGTTCCGTCGCTCCCGCAGTCCCGAAGTAGAGGGCGAGACCACCCGTCACCAGGTGCAGGAAGTTGTCGGGGTCGGTCGACTCGGTGATGTTCAGCAACGTGTGCACGAGGTCGATCCCGGTGAAGCCGAGGACCGCGACCAGCAGCAGGACGACGCCGAAGAGCGTGTTCACGCTCTTTGCGGCGGCAGCCGTCCTGGACGCGGCGAGCCACCCCGCCCCGAGCACGACGTGGATGATGTTGTGCAGATGGTTGAGCCTGAAGATGATGAGCTCGTCGTCGGCGGTGCCTTTGGTGAACTCGCTGGCGACGAAGAACCCGACCACGCCTACCAGCAGATAGACCGCTCCGATCACGGCCGCGTAGAGCTGTCCCGGCGTTCTGGTTGCCCCTGCTTCCATGTCCCTCCTCCTTCTACGACTCGTCGTCCTCTGTGGCCACGTCGTGGGGATGGATGATGTCTCGCTCGCTGGGGTGCCACACGGGATGGTCCTTGGCAGTCTCGATGTTGAAACCCCAGTCGTAGACCAGCGATCCGCCCATCGTTCCGCCGATCGTTACGAGGCCGGCTATGACGAGAGCAAGGATCGCGGTGAGGGTCGACGGCTCTGCGAAGTACTCGCCGTCCTCGGCCAGGAAGACGTACCAGAGGGTGAACAGAACGACGACGGTGAGCGTGATCATCGTCCACGCGTGGGCGTTGGCCATGCGCCGGATCTGCGTGCCCTTCTGGGTGTTGAGCCAGTCGGCATAACCCGTCAACGCCGTTGCCACCGAGCTGATACCCCCGATCAGCAACACCCACGCGCCGGCCTTGTTGGCATCTTCGGCCCAGCTCGAGTCCTTGAACAGGAACGCGACGACGAGAAGGATCGGAGCGATGACGTAGGCGCCGGTCGTGACGTCTGTCAGCGGCGGGTGGAACGGCTTGCCCGCGAACCCGCGCAAGCCCTTGAACTTCCGACCACGGAATTCGAGCGCCGGACGGAACGAGAACCTGCGCATCGTGTGCCTCCTTTCAGGGTCCGGTGGATCCGACGAGTGAGGAGGAACTCCTGCGCGGCGACGCGCTCATGCAACGTTCCTGGTCTTCGTGAGTCGGACGCAGCATTCACGCGGTCGCGGATCGAGCATCGCTTCGGCATCGGTGCTCCCCAGCCCCTTTACCAGCCCGTCGAGCAGGGCCTGATTGAGACCGCAGATCAACTCTGGCGACTTGCGCGCCAGTGCGTGGAAAGGGCAGTTGCGCAACCGGATATCACCATCCGCATCAACGTAAGGTTCGTAGCCACATTCCTCGAGCGTCTCTGTGGCAGCCGCCAGAGCTCGTGCTGCGCTCGACGGGCGCCGGCGCGTCTCACGCCGGATGCCTTTCCCCAATTCCAACCCCGCGTCCCACGCGACTCTGCGCGCTGCATCGCGTGCCGTTTCGTGAGGCTTACGGGATTCGGCGGCATCGACGAGGATGCTGCCGACGAAGTCGTACGACCGGTGCGGGATCGACAGCGAGACCTCCTGCTCGGACGGCTCGTAGAGCTTCGATGGCCTTCCGGCACCGGGCCCGCTTCTTCCGGTAAGGCGCGCGTAGTGCGCCTCGAGCAGACCCTTCTCGACCAGCTTGTCGAGATGGAAGGCCGCGAGCTTGCGACTTATCCCTACGGCCGCCGCAGCCTCGTCGCGACCCACAGGGCGCCCCTGGCGCCGGATGTAGAGGTACATCTCGCGGCGGAGGTCGTCGGCGAGTGCGCCGAGAGAGTCCGCCGCTTGCCGGAACGGACTCATGAGCGTAGTCTAACACCCATATCCATGGGCACAAGAAGGTCGGGCGAATCGGACATGAGGAGCAAGCCCCGCGCCCTTGCACGAGAATCGACCGAGGTCGCGCCAGGCTCGGCGGACGCACCTGGCCTGCCCCCGGACCGACGCGTTACCCGGCACCAATCGCGTGCCGCGCGCGAACGAGGAGGTGTAGATGAGCACGATCGCGTCGGAGCTACTGGTTGAGCGGCTCATCGGTTGGGGAGTGGACACGGTGTTCGGCCTTCCCGGAGACGGCATCAACGGGATCATGGAAGGGCTTCGCCGCCACCAGGACCGCATCCGCTTCGTGCTCGTCCACCACGAGGAGGCGGCCGCGTTCATGGCGACGGGCTATGCCAAGAGCACGGGTCGCCTCGGAGTCTGCCTTGCGACCTCGGGCCCCGGTGGGATCCATCTGCTCAACGGCCTCTACGACGCCAAGCTCGATCACACCCCCGTCCTCGCGATCACCGGCATGCAAGCAACGTCCCAACTCGGAACGGGTTACCAGCAAGAGGTCCACCTCGAAAAGCTGTTTGCCGATGTCGCCGAGTACAACGCGATGGTCCAGGTGCCCGTCAGCATCCCCACGCTCGTCGACATCGCCGTCCGGACCGCGCTGTCTCGCAAGACGGTGAGCCACATCACCTTTCCGGTCGACATCCAGGAGGCCGACGCGGACTTCGTGCCCTACGAAGGTGGCCTCGGAGTCGCGCGTCCGCCGGACACGGCATGCACCTACAACCCGCCCCGCGTCGTGCCGGAGGGCGACGACCTTGGGCACGCGGCAGAGCTGCTCAACGACGGTCGGAAGACGGTCGTCCTAGCCGGCGTCGGTGCGCTGGGGGCGCAAGCGGAGCTTCTTTCCGTGGCTGAGACGCTTGCCGCTCCGATCGTCAAGTCGCTTCCGGGCAAGGCCGCCGCGCCCGACGACCATCCCCTGGTCATCGGCGGCTTGGGGCTTCTCGGAACGCGGCCGTCCGAGGAGGCCATGGAGGACGCGGACACCCTCCTGATGGTCGGGACGAACTTCCCCTACACGAAGTATCTGCCCGAGAAGGCCGAGGTCGTCCAGGTCGACATCGATCCGACGCGCATCGGCAACCGCCTGCCCGTGGCGGTCCCTCTCGTCGGCGACACGAAAGCGACGTTGCAAGCGTTGATCCCGCTGCTCTCCACCCGGGACGACCGGAGCTTCCTCGAGAAGGCTCAGGCCGGGATGCGCGCATGGCGCGAAGACATGGCCGCGCTCGCGGCCCCCGACCGCGATCCGATCCAGCCTCAGTATCTCGCCGCGCTGGTGGACCGCTTCGCGTCGAACGACGCCATCCTGTCGACCGACTCCGGGACGATCACGACGTGGGTGGCGCGGCACTTCGACATCCGCGGCGACCGTCGGTTCATGCTGTCGGCGAACCTCGCGACGATGGCGCCGGGGCTTCCGTACACGATCGCGGCTCAGGTGGCCTACCCGGGCCGCCAGTGCATCGCCTTCGTGGGCGACGGGGGCTTTGCCATGCTCATGGCGGAGTTCCTCACGGCCGTGCGCTACGAGCTCCCGGTCAAGATCTTCGTGGTCAACAACGCGGTGCTCGGGCAGATCCTGTGGGAGCAGATGACGCTCGGGTATCCGGAGTTCGGCGTTCGCTGGGAACGCGCCGGGGATTTCGCGGCGTGGGCGCAAGCGTGCGGCGCCAGGGGCGTCCATGTCGAGAAGGCCTCGGAGCTCGAGACGGCGGTCCGGGAGACGTTCGCCCATCCCGGCCCGGCCTTGCTCGACGTCGCCGTGAATCCCGACGAGCCCCCGATGCCCCCGAAGGTCCATTACGAGGAGGCGAAAGGCTTCGCCGAGTCCTTCCTCAAGGGCCAGCCGCGCCGCGCGTCGATCGCCTCGACGTTGTTCAGGGACAAGATCGACCAGTTGAAGGGATAAGCCACGGAGATCGATCGACTCGAAGTGTCGGTCTACCGTATCGCGAACGACGCGCCCGAGTCCGACGGGACCCTGACGTGGGATTCGACCACCGTGGTGGTCGTCGAGGCGACCGGCGGCGGGGTAACCGGACTGGGGATGACCTACGGCCCCAGAGCTTGCGCGGCGGTGATCCACGACACGCTTGCGCCTGTCGTTACCGGCCACGCCGCGGTCGACGTCCCAGGCGCATGGACCGCGATGGTCGAGGCGATCCGCAACATCGGGCGCGCCGGCGTCACGTCGATGGCGATAGCGGCTGTGGATTCGGCGCTGTGGGACCTCAAGGCGCGCATCCTCGAGCTTCCGCTCGCGCAACTCCTGGGGACGGTCCGGAAGGAGGTCCCCATCTATGGAAGTGGAGGGTTCACCTCCTATAGCGACGACGTTCTCGAAGAGCAGCTGCGGCGGTGGGTGGGGGATCAGGGGATCCCCCGGGTCAAGATCAAGATCGGCCAGGACCGGGGTCGGCGCCCCGAACGTGACCTCGACCGCGTCGCGTTCGCCCGCAAGATCATCGGCGACGGCGCCGAGCTCTACGTAGATGCCAACGGTGGTTATTCGGCCAAGCAGGCGATCCGAATGGCGCGCTCGCTCGTGGCCGAGGGGGTCACGTGGTTCGAGGAACCCGTGTCGTCGGACGACCTCGACGGCCTCAGGCAGGTTCGCGACGCCACCGATACCGATGTCGCCGCGGGGGAGTACGGCTACGACCTCGTCTACTTCGAGCGGATGGCGCCGGCGGTCGACGTGTTGCAGGTCGACGCGTCTCGCTGCGCGGGGATCAGCGAGTGGCTGCGGGCGTGCTCCGTGGCCGCCGCGCACGGGCTCGAGGTTTCGGCCCACACCGCACAGTCGCTGCACGCGCATGCCGCCTGTGCCGTCCCGAACCTGCGCCACATCGAGTACTTCGCCGATCACGAACGGGCCGATCGGTTGCTTTTCGACGGGGTCCTCGAGCCACAGGACGGGCACCTCGTGCCCGACCTCACGCGTCCGGGCATGGGCTTGGAGCTGCGCCGCGCCGACGCGCGTGGCTACCTCGTCGAGTCCTCGACGTGACCGTGGCGACGCAGGCGAAAAGAACGGCGACTGCGCTCGCTGCGCGTCTGCGCAGGACGGTGGACGGTGAGGTTCGTTTCGACGCCGGCAGCCGGGCTCTTTACGCCACCGACGGCTCGAACTACCGGCAGGTTCCCATCGGTGTCGTCGTCCCGCGCGACGCGCAGGACATCGTCGACGCGGTCGCCGCCTGCAGGGAATACGGCGCCCCCGTGCTGGCGCGCGGCGGGGGTACGAGTCTCGCAGGCCAGTGCTGCAACGTCGCGGTCGTCATCGACGCGTCGAAGTACATGAACGGCATCGTCGAGCTCGATCCCGACGAAGCCACGGCGACCGTCCAGCCGGGCCTCGTCCTCGACGACCTCCGTGACGCGGCCGAACGGCACCACCTCACGTTTGCTCCCGATCCTTCGACGCATCGCTACTGCACGCTCGGCGGGATGATCGGGAACAACTCCTGTGGGATCCATTCGCTCATGGGCGGAAAGACGGCCGAGAACGTCGTCGCGCTGGACGTCCTCACCTACGACGGGACAGAGCTCCACGTCGCCCGGACGAGCGAGGCGGAAGTGGCCGGCATCGTCAAGGAAGGAGGTCGCCGCGCCGGCATCTACAGAGATCTTTCCTCGCTGGCCGGCGAGTACGGCGACCTGATCCGGGCGCGCTACCCCGACATCCCCCGGCGCGTCTCGGGCTACAACCTCGACCAGCTCCTGCCGGAAAACGGCCTCGACGTGGCGCGCGCGCTCGTGGGCAGCGAGAGCACGTGCGTCCTCGTGCTGCAAGCAACCGTCCGGCTGGTCCCGAGCCCGCCGCAGCGCGTGCTGCTCGTGCTCGGATACCCGGATGTCTACCGCGCCGCCGACCACGTCCAGGACGTGCTCGCGTACGAGCCGATCGGACTAGAGGGCATCGACGATCGCCTCGTGCATTTCATGCACAAGAAGGGTCTTCACCGCGAGGACGTCGAGCTGCTCCCTGAGGGCGGCGGGTGGCTGCTGGCCGAGTTCGGCGGCGACACGCGCGCGGAAGCGAGTGACCGCGCGAACGACCTCGTTCAAGACCTCCGCAGACAGGCGGCCGCGCCGTCGACGAAGCTCTTCGACGACCCCGACGAAGAGCGCATGGTGTGGGAGATACGGGAATCCGGGCTGGGTGCAACCGCGGTCGTCCCCGGCGAGCCCGTCACCTGGGAGGGTTGGGAGGACGCCGCGGTCCCTCCCGATCGTCTCGGTGACTACCTGCGCGATTTCCGCTCGCTGCTGAACCGTTACCGCTACGGATGTTCGCTCTACGGACACTTCGGCGAAGGCTGCATCCATACGCGCATCGACTTCGATCTCAAGACGGCGGACGGGATCGCGAAGTTCCGGTCGTTCGTCGAGGAGGCCGCCGATCTCGTCGTCTCCTACGGCGGGTCGCTCTCCGGGGAGCACGGCGACGGACAATCGCGCGCCGAGCTCCTCCCCAAGATGTTCGGCGACGAGCTCGTGGAAGCGTTCGGCCGGTTCAAGGCGATCTGGGACCCCGACAACAAGATGAACCCACACAAGATCGTCCAGCCCTACAAGTTGGATGAGAACCTCCGTCTCGGCACCGGCTATCGCCCCCCGACGCTGGCCACGCACTTCAGCTTTGGCGACGAAGGCGGAAGCTTCGCGGAGGCCGCGGGGCGGTGCGTGGGGGTGGGGTTGTGTCGCAGGCACGACGGCGGAACGATGTGTCCGAGCTACATGGTGACGCGCGAGGAAAAGCACACCACGCGCGGCCGGGCACGGATGCTCTTCGAGATGCTCCAGGGGGATCCGCTCAGGAGGGGGTGGCGCGACCGCGCCGTCAAGGAGTCCCTGGAGCTCTGCCTCGCATGCAAGGGGTGTAAGAGCGAATGCCCCGTCAACGTCGACATGGCGACCTACAAGGCGGAGTTCTACTCCCATTACTACAAGCGACGTCTGCGCCCTCGTGCGGCCTACGCGATGGGGCTCGTCTACTGGTGGGCGCGTCTTGCTTCCAAGGCGCCACGACTGGCTAACTCCTTTGCCCACGCGCCGGGTCTGTCTCGCGTGGTGAAGGCGCTCGGCGGCGTGGCGCCACAGCGGGAGATCCCGCGTTTGGCACGAAGCCCCTTTACACACTGGTTCGACAAGCGGGCTCCGCGTGACACCGAAGGGCGGCGGGTCGTCCTGTGGCCCGATACCTTCAACAACTACTTCCATCCCGAGGTCGCCAAGGCGGCGGTCACGGTGCTGGAGGATGCCGGCTGCCGGGTAGAGATCCCCAAACGACCGCTGTGCTGCGGCCGTCCGCTCTACGACTTCGGGATGCTCCCGACGGCCAAGCGCCTCCTTCGCCAGATCCTCGTGACCATGCAAGCCGAGATCCGGGGCGGGGTTTGTTTCGTGGGCCTCGAGCCCTCCTGCACCGCGGTGTTCCGCGACGAGCTCGTCGACCTCTTCCCGCACGACGAGGACGCGCGGCGACTGTCCTCTCAGTTCTTTACCCTCGCGGAGTTCCTCGACAAGATCGGCTACGAGCCCGCTCGGCTGACGACCCCCGTCCTCGTCCATGGTCATTGCCACCACAAAGCGGTGATGGGCCTACGCGCGGACGAGCGCATCCTGAACAAGGCCCACGCCGACTACGAGATCATCGACTCGGGTTGCTGCGGACTGGCCGGGTCCTTCGGCTTCGAGGCGGGCGACCACTACGACGTCTCGGTCAAGGCCGGGGAGAGGGTCCTCCTTCCGACCGTCCGCAACGCGCCGAACGACACCCTCATCATGAGCGACGGCTTCTCGTGTCGCACGCAGGTGGAGCATTTCACGGAACGAACCACGCTCCATCTTGCGCAGGTCCTGGCGAGGGGGCTCGATCCCGCCAGCGGGCCGGTGAAAGCGATATGAAACTGACGCTGCGGAATGGCATGCCACGGAGCGATCGTCCGTAGTTGTGCTCGTGCCCCCAGCAGGATTCGAACCTGCGACACCAGGCTTAGGAATTCGATTCGGCTCGATTGCCTGACCTGACGACATGCGATGCCAGCGCCGTCTGGCCTGCGGTCTTGCCTCACGTGTGCTTCTGTCTTTTCCCGTTGTTATCCGTCGTCTCGCGGACTTTTTGCGGACCGCTTCGATGATCTTCGATCGGTCGATGTGCCGCCACGCATCTCTTCACACGGGTGACGCCGACGGGCGCGAGGGCGCGGCCCTGGGACGCCCGCTACGTGATGTCGAGCCAGAAACCCACGAAACCCGGGTCGCGGATCCCTGAGTGGACGGCGAAATAGCCCCACCCATATTCACCCGCGCCGATGTTCGACGACGACCCCCATTGCAGGTATTGGAAGTCGCTGAGTGCCCTCCACGTCGAAATGTTGGCGCGCTCCCGGCCACCCGGGCAGCCCGGGACGTATGCATCGGCGGGCGGTGGACCGTCGTAGAAGCAACTCCCAGCGTCGCCCACCTGCAGCAGGGGGCGGTCGATCGGAGGGGGTCCCGCGTCCTCGGTCGGCCCGTGGAACCAGAACATGGTGAAGAGCATGTTCGACTCGCCGGTGAGCTCGGGGGAGAAGCCGGCCCCGTGTGCCGCGATCTGAACCAGGCCATCCGGTGTGGAGTGGTAGTAGGACTCCGTCTCCCGGCTCACTTCGCCGACGGCTGGAGTGGACGCCTCGACGTGCGACGAGCCGGCAAGCCCCTGGAGTCGCAGGTCTACGGTGACCTTGCCTTCCGTCACGAGGTACAGCCGGTAGTGGCCGGCCGGAACGTCGCAAACCTTGTCCAGGTGGCAGAGGTCCGGACCCAGGGAAACATGCTTCTGGTCGATGCCGCTCGGTTGTGGAATGCGCGCGGCGATGTAACTCTGGGCTCCCCGCTCGGCGGGGGCGATCACGACTGCGGCGAACCCCCTACCTTTCGAGAACTTGGGGGTCGGCCGCTTGGCGTGCCAGTAGTCGAGCGAGAGTTGCACAGGCTCCGGCACGTGCAGGTTGGTGTAGACGATCCCGGCGCCGGAGACCTTCATCGAGCCAGTCGCTTGGGTTACGGATCGAGCGCGGGCGGACGCGGGCGCTACGGCGACGGACAGCGCCGCCGCAGCCAGGAGTGCGATCCACCCACGACCGATCCGTGACATCACAACGCCAGCTGCGCGCAGTCCGAGGTGGTCACCGTGTGCGGCGAACCCAGCAGCGTCGGGAAGATCCCTGTAACCGACCAGCACACGGGGCGACGTTCGAGCGCGTTCGTCGTCGTCGCGAGCGGGACGGCCCCGGTCGAACCGGGGAAGGACATCGTCTCCTCGACACCCCTGCCGTTGATCTCGCCGAGGCTGCAGGTGATCTCCATCAGGGTCGCACCGGGCAACCCGGTCCCGTGACAGATCGCGAGGGCTGCACCGCTCTCGACACCCGGCACGAGGTTGACCCCGCCGTTGCTCGAGTAAGCCTTTCCCTCGACACAGTGGTTGTCGACGTCACAGTTGAACGACAGACCGGCACTCACGGTCGCCTGCGCGACCGGCACGGCTACGGCCGAGATCATCAATGCTCCCGTAGCGAGCATCACGAAGCGTTTCCTAACTAACACAGTCGATCCTCCCCATCTCGTTGCCCGTAGGGGATCGGCCCCCACGGGTAATTTCGTTGTCGCAGCTGCTTTTCCTGCGAGGCAAGCCGCCGCGACAGCGTCTCGAAGGCCTGATTCGATGGCCGGACATTTGAAGGGTGGGTTCGCGAGCGCCCCTGCCTGTGCTGCGGAGGTTTCTATGACATTTGGGTCAAAGCGTGACTATTGCGCAATCACTGTCCGTGACGGTGACAACGCCGCCGAGGGGGTCGATGAAGAACCCCGTGGACGACCAGCAGATCTGATGTCCGGTCAGCTTGTCCGTGGGCGTGAGTACCGCGGAAGCGCCGTTAGGGCCCGGAACCGAGACCGTCCGGCTGCTACCTTCGGCGGAACAGGTGACGCTCGTCGTCAACGCACCGGTGGTCTCCGCCTTGCAGACTGCGGCGAAGTAACCCCTCGGACTCGTCGCCGTGGTCCCCGCGCCTGCACCGGCGACCTCGGTTGCTACACAGTAAACACCGCTCGGATCGCACGTCGCACTAGCGCCGACCGATACAGCGGCGTGAGCCGGTGAAGCGGGAAGTGCCAACCCGAGCATAGACACAACCGCAGGCGCGGCTATGAGCTTGATCTTCTTCATTTGATGTTCCTTTCTAGTTCGTCCGCCGGAAGACGCGCTCGCAAACCCCTCACGGCAGTTTTTCGATGTTCGGGCTGAACATCCTGCAAAGAAACCGGACAAGTTGTGACTTTTCGGATTTCCATGGTGACGATCCCGGTGGCGTTTCGTAGGGACCGAATTGCGCAACGGCGGGGAAGCTAGATGATTACGCAACATCGGCATCAAGCCAAGCCCAACGCCCCGTGCCTCCGACACGATTCCCACCAGGGTTAGGAATTCGATTCCTTCCGAACCCGTGATTGTCACGCCTGCGGAAATCGCTGAACCAAGCCGGGGACTGCAGCTTGTACTGCTGAATGTTGCCGGTCACTCCGGGTGCTTTTCCGTCGTCTCGCGGACTTCTTGCGGATCGAGATACATGACTGGTTCTAGCAGCGAAGTGGCACTACGGACGACCCTTACAGGTGGTCCACAAGGAGGCCGCAGCGTTCGGATAGAAAGGTTTGCGACGGTCCGGAGAATCTTTCCTTCGAGTTCCTATGCGGCCACCCTGACAGTCACCACACGCGACTTCGCCCGCGCGCAATCTTCGTCGGCAGGGACGACGACTCGATACGAACGGGTGCTGCGCGGGCGCAGCTTGACGACGAAACCGCCGTCGGGAGCGGTCGTCGTCTGCCTGATGCGCCGGAACCTCTTGTCAGATCCCTTTCGTGCGAGCACCTTCACCGGTTGATCAACGTCACACCCTGCCGAGCTCGAGATGGATCCGCGGAGCCGGACACGATCACCGGCTTCGATGACCGAGCGCGTCGATCGCAAGGAAACGTCCCGTTCGGCCGGGCCGTCGTCGGTAGGAGGTACATCCGGCGTCGGCGAAGGTGACGGTGGGCTCGAAGGAGCGGGAGACGAGGGCGGTGCCGGCGTTGGCGTTGGCGTTGGCGTTGTTTCTGGCACCGGTGTCGGTGTCGGTTCTGGCGTCGCAGCCGGTTCTGGCGTCGGTGTCGGCGAGGAGCTTGGTGACGGGGACGGCGTTGAACTGGGCTCCGGAGCGGCGCTCGGGGGCGGTGACTGCGTCGTCCTGTCCTCCGTCACGAGCAGCAGACGGGAACCCAAGGCCGACTGCGACCGGTCGAGCGCGTTCTCCAGGTCGGTTCCCCACATCAACGGCAGCCCGACACCGACGATCGCGTGCGTGATCGCTCCGCTCGCCCCGTCCCCGACGAGCATCTCGTCGAGGCGAGGAGATGCGGTGCCGAATGCGGACCCGGAGTCACCACCGTTCACCCAACCGACTGCGGCGTGACCTCCTGTCTTCGAGGAGAGGATCGTCACCGCAGCGCGGCCCTGTGTCGGAAACGCCTGGCCTAGTCCGGTCCCGAACCCGTAGTGGACGATCGGGGTCCCAAGCGTCGGACGCTTGAAGCCCGTCGGCCCGCCCCACAACCACAGCGACGGCCTCAGAAGGGAGTTCAGGCTCCGGGGGATCTCGATGAAGCCGAAGTCCTGACCGATCCCACCCTGTTCCGCCCAGGCCACCGGGTGATACCCGGGATACGCATCACCCGGGCGCAGCTGGACGTATCTCCCGAGACCGATCGAGTTGTTCGCGCAGTCCGCGTAGCAAAGCTGTATCGATCGAGCCCGCCCGTTCGGGTCGTCCGAAGACGCGACCACGTTTTCGTCGAGGAGACAATGTCCCGCGGTCGCGAGGTAATAGGTGTCCGTCGCTGGATTGTGGAAGACGTAGCTCGCCGAACAGATGTAGGTGAGGACCTGTCCCGTCGCATCGGCCTTGGTCATTCGGATGGCGCCCCCCGGGCCGATTCCTTGCACGGGACCGGGCGTCATCGGCTGTGCCGAGCTCGCAGCTATCTGGCGTTCGAGATCGTGCAGCGGGATCGGAGTGATCTCCGCCGAAGGGCGCGCGATGAGCGGCTCGACCCGCGTGTTGCTCATATGGCGAACGTCGTGGCCCTCGGGACTACGGCTTGGTGCTTCGGCGGGGACCTGCCCCTCCCAATGCGTGATGTACGTTCCCGACGTCTCCGGGTAGACGGCGAGGTAGCCGTCGAGCCCGCGCAGTTCGGCCTCCAGCTCGGCGAAGTCCGAGCTACTCAGCGCCCGTTGGACGAACGGGTCAGCCATCCATTCCTGGACGCGAGGGTCGATATTGGCAGCAAGAGAAGGCGGCACGAGAGCGCGCGCGGGGAGCGCGAGCTGAATGATCAGCAACGTGCAGATGAACGTGGGAATCGACAGCATGAATCGCCCGCGCACGACCGCCTCCCGGAGTGGGTTTGATCCGGTGGTTCTCCGACTGCCGTGTCTTTCCTGCTTCTGGCGCCAGCCGTCGGCTCACCGATGCTTCCGGTCGTTCACTGTTGCTTCCTGTCCTCTTGCGGACTTCTTGCGGACTTTTTGAGCCCCTCCACCTGGACTCCGAGTGGAAGTGGCAGCGCGGAAGTCGCGGCGTCGACTTTCCGAGTGGCTCGCTCGGGCCCCCTCGCCGTGGCTGGAGCCGAGCGTCCGGGCTCATCCGTCCGATCCGGAATCCTCGGGCGCCGGGGCCGCTGATGTGAGCGCCGCCGCGACCACACGTTCCTGGTTGAAGGCGTTTCGGAGCAGATTCATCCGCGAGTACGCGCGGATCGCCGAGCGATCATCGATCTTCGACTTCATGTCGCTCGTCGACAAGGGCTACCGAGAGTGCCGCGGCAGTGCGTCCGACAGGGACGCGGCGTGAAACATGCACTGCCGTTTTCGGGATGACAAGGACCTACGCGCCTTCGACCTGGTGGCTCCGGCTGATAACCGCATCGCCTTCAGGTTCCTCGCGGTCTGTCCGATACGCCGTTCGTGGCCGAGTTCTGACGGGTTCCCGCGCTGGGTACCGTGGATGCGTGAGCAAGCTCGGGCGAAACGAGCCGTGTCACTGCGGCTCGGGACATAAGTACAAGCGCTGCCACCTCAAGGCCGACCGCCAGGCGGAAAGCAACGTCGCCCCCGTCGTGCTGCCCTCGGAGCCGTTCGTGGAAGAGGGCGTGCTGACGGGTCGCCCTTTCATCGATACTGAGCACCAGGGGTACCGCTTCCGGGCAGTGGGCGGACGGCTCTACTACGGGCCTCTCGACGAGTCCTTTCACGAGTTCGTGCTGCGACTTCTGCGCGATCAGCTCACTCACGAGTGGATCCAACAGGAGCTCGCCAAGAATCCTGCCGAGCGGCATCTGATCGTGCGGTGGTCCCTAGAGAAAGACGAGCTGTTCGCGTCGAGGGCCGAGGATCTCGGTAAAGCAGTCCGGTCGGTGGTGATGACGGGAGGCGTCAAAGCGCTGCTCTCGCTGGGGTACGACGTCTACTCCCTGATGCACACCGGCAAGATCCTTCCGAAGTTGGTCAATCGCTTGAAGGACCGGAACCAGTTCCAGGGGGCCAGGTACGAGATGGCGGTTGCTGCGATAGTCGCAAGGTGCGGGTTGAAGCTCCAGTGGCTCAACGCCCATGAAAAGCACTGCGAATTCGTCGCGAGAGATAACCGGTCCGGGCTCGAGGTCGGCTTCGAGGCGAAGAGTTACCATCGCGAGGGAGTACTACACCAACCGGGCATTCCGCCGGCCCCCGATGAGATGAAGGTCAAGCTCGGAGACCACATCAAGCGGGCGCTCGAACAGGCGCCTGAGAACATGCCGTTCGTTGTGTTCAATGACCTCAACCTGCCCCCGGAGGTGGAGGTCGCAGACTGGCAACGCCGCGTCGACGAGTCCCTGAAAAAGAGCCAGGTGCTGGAGGCCGCGTCCAAGCTAAGCATCATCTTCGTGACGAACTTTGGGTGGCATTTCACTGACGAACGTGAACCGCCCGACGGCAACGTAGCCCTCATCGAAACCCCAGGCCCCGCGCATCCGCTACCGAAGGAGATCACCGAGAGACTCGCCGTGGCCTCCAGCCAGTATGGCTATGTCCCCCCCAAAGATCGAGGAGTTGGGCTTCCGGCCGGAAGACCTCTTCACTTGAACGCCGGTGGTCAAGCTAATCCCACCGGTCACTGAGCGCCCCTCGGTGGCTGGGGGTCGATATGAACGTCCTTGCTTTGTTAAAGGCTTGCCCCGCTCCCCGGTTCTGTTCACGGCGGCGAGGGCTCTCGACAGAAATTGCGGACGAGTCGCGATGGTGTGTGACTCCGTAGGGAGCCCCCAAACCCGCGAGCGGCCCCCGCGTCCGCGACTCCGTCGTGCGATCCCGACACGCCGTGTCCCTGCGACGCTCCCGTCCTGATCGTGCGAAGGGTGCTCGGTATGGACCCGCCCTGTCCATAGACCTCACTCGACCCTTCGCCGGCCGACCCGGGCGCCCGACGACTCCTCGCGCAGCGCCGTCAGGGTGCGCGGCGATCGAACGCGTCGACAGAGCGATCGTCGAACCGGTCGCGACCTCGACCTTCGCCCGCAAAGCATCTAGAGCGAACCAGTCTCCGGCCGCTGGACGTCCCATCCCTGTCGTGGACGTCCCGCCGACGCATTGGTCAAGGTAGTCGGGTGGTGCTCTCCTCGTTCTCCCCAAATTTCTCTCCGACGCGGGCGCTTCGGGTCGCGAATCGCCGCCCCGACGCGCTCGGATGGAAGCCGGCACGCGTTCGTCTTCCACAAGTCCGCCGACGCTCGTTCGGCGCGTCTACCGCGTTAGCGTCCGCGCGCTCTAAGGGACGCGGATCCGCTCGCAGCTCTTCGCGCGACTCCGCTCGCTCTTGCTCGACAGGACGCACGTGTCGCGGCCCCCGCCGCCGTCGAACGAGTCCGTCCCGGGGCCGCCGATCAGCGTGTCGCGTCCCGGTCCGCCGAAGAGCCCGTCGCCGCCGGCTTCGCCGGCCAGGCGGTCGTTGCCCTGCTCGCCGAAGACGTCGTCGCCTCCTCCTCCGGCGTTCACGACGTCGTTGCCCTTCGCCGCGTAGATCGCCTCCCCCGCGCGGGTGCCGGTGAGCGTGTCGTCGCCGTCGTCGCCGAAGATCGGGTCCGGCCCCGGCGCGACCGGGGAGACCTGCACGCTCAGGGCGTCGCCGAACAACAACCATCCCGCTACGACGTCTCCGTTCGCGTTGCGCGCTCCATGCGCGCGATCGGGGGAGTCGTCGTCCTCGGGGGAGAGTCGATGGGCGGAGCCGAAGACGCCGTTCGTGCTCGTCGCCGTCCACACCTCGTTGGCGGCGTCGTCGTCGTGGTCGTTGATCCAGAACGCGGTGAACTCGCCGCCGCCCGCCGCGATCTCGTACGAACGGCGCGGAACGCCCGGCCCCGCGACGCGGTCGTGGGGGCTGACCGGCTGCATCGACGCCGCCGCGAACGTCCCGGACGTGTCCGACACCGCGACGTAGATGCCGTGCTCCCCCTGGACGGTGAGGGATGCCATCACCGCGGCGCGACCCCCGTCGTCGATCGCGGCCTCGACCTCGCTCGCGGCGGTCGGTGTGGACGGATCGGTGAGGTTCTGGAACCCGCCGAACGTACCGTCGACGCTCCCGTAACGCGCCTCGACCTTGTCGCGCGACACGCCCTCGCCCTCGGACGTGAAGTCGACGTGCGCGAGGACGGCGTCCCCGGACGCGTTCACCGCGACGTCCGGCGCGCCCGGCCCCTGCTCGAGCGTCTCGATGACCCTCGGCGCGCCGAAGTCCCCGCTCGCACCCGCGGCCGCCGCAACGATCTCGTCCGGGACCGACGCGGCGGTGTGATCCCACACCGCCAGGGCCCTCCCCGTCGCGTCGACGTCGACCTCGGGGTTCTGGAGGTTCGCGCCACTGTCGATCACGTCGGAGGACCCGAAGTCGCCCGTCGGGTCGCTGAGCGCGCCCATGATCCGCGTGGGCTCGCCCGTGGTGTTGCTGGTCCACACGACGACGGCCCGGCCCGACTCCGAGATCTTGGCCTCCGCGCCGGTGACGAAGCTGGGGTCGCCCTCCGGAACGAGGACCTCGGGGGGGCCGAAGTCGGAGTTGGCGGCGTTGCGGACGGCGACGATGAGCTCGCCGCCGGCCATGCCGCCGCTGAAAGCGATGACGGCCTTCCCGTTCGAGGCGACGTCGAGCGACGCTTCGCTCACACCAGACGTGGCGAGCGACTGAGGCTCGACGAACTTCCCGGCCTCCGGCCGGCGCACGACCAAGAGCGCGCCGGCCTCGGACCACGCCGCGGTGGCCGTGCCGGCGTCGTCGATGCCCACCTGCACGACGCTCGAGTTCAGGCCGTACGCCGAGAGCGTCTGCACGGGGTCGTCGGTTGCGGACGCAGGCACGAGGGCGACGGCTCCGACCAGAGAGACACAGACGGCAACTATCAACGCGCGCTTGGACATGTCATCCCCCTGTAGGCACCGGCACTCCGGACGCCCTTCATACTCCTACGCCGTCGCATCCTCCATTCCGCCCCAGGATGCGGCGCCGTTCGAGGCCCGATTTGTCGTCAGGGGGAGCTTCGATATTCCAAGCTCGCCGCCAGCTTGAACGACTTATCGCGGCCGGAGATACGGCGCCGATGCGGGCATCACAGCGATGCCCGACGTCGAGTCAGCCCGAGAGCTCGACCCCGATACCAGACGGAACGCCGGGGAGCACGTTACCGCTGTCATCGGGCTCTATGTTGATGTTCGCGACCGGCGTGTCGATGCACCTCGTCGGATAGCCCTCCGGCGCCATGACCCAGATGCAGACCTTCGCGTAGACGAAGAACGGCATGACATACGCCTCCGGTACGTCCAGGAATAGCTTCTCGATCCTGACCCCCGTGAAGGGGTATCCCGTCGCGCTACACGGGGGGCCGCTTTCGTGGACGCACACATACGCCAGAAGCTCGATGCTTCCCGGAGTGGTCCCGGCAGCGACGTCCGACGTCGCCTCTGAAATGCTGAAGCCGGTGCAGCGGTCGAAATGGTCGCAGACTCCGACCAACCCACTGTCGGCCGACTGGCCGATCGGGACGGTAACGCTGATTGGTTGGACGTCTTCTTGGACCCAGACCCCGACCGGTTCGGCCTGAGCCGCTGGCGCGGCCGCGCAGAACAACGACGTAACTCCAACTAGCACAGCCATGCGTCTACGCATGCTGCATCCCCTTTCGTCCGCCACCTATGCGAGCTGCTGTGCCACCCAACCCCTGCGAACCCGCAGCGCCAGGCGTTCACGCCCAGCCCTGTCGCTTTCGTACCACGTGCCCGTTTTGTCCGCAAGGTCGTGCTCGGAGCGTCTTCGATCCCGCGTGCGCGACCTCGCGGCAGCTGCGGCACGCCGCGGACCAGAAGGGAAGGGCGCTGGCCGCTGGAAGCGCCGCAACTGCTGTGGCCGGGTTTCGTGCTCAATGGTCTGCGAGACGTTTCCACGTCGTCGGCTGCCGCAGCCCGAGCCTGAGGGCTAGAGCGACCCCATACGGCGTTGCCGGCGGCCAGGCCAGCAGTGCCTTGAGGGCCGGGTGATCCGAATAGGAGGTGATCCGAATAGGAACTGAGGTCGACGGGTCGCTGAGGAGCCCGGCCGACCCGAAGGTCATCGCGAGCTGCCTTCCACCGC